>CALUQH010000026.1 GCA_944322885.1 Candidatus Gastranaerophilales bacterium
TGTTGAAAATAATTATCTGATAAAACACGGTAAAACACGTGGTGCATGGTATACAAAAAATTAAATTATGTCCAATTGATAAGTTTATCTTGGAATGCTTGATATTACTAGAATATAGAGCAATACTATAAATAGGATAAAATACATAATGGGAAAATCTTGGACATTGTTTCGACTTCTTGTTCGCTCCACCATTAAATTTTAGAGGCTTGTGATAGCCTCTTTTTTAATGCCAATTTCTCAGCACTGTGCGAGCCTTCGCCGATGTAAGAGAATTTGCTTAGTTCGATTTTTAGCGAATTTTACCAAGTTTGCATCAAAATTCTCTTTGGGCAAATAAAAAGAGTCCTTTTTGTATGTTTATACACAATTAAATTGGATAGTTTTTAAGATTTTCTTTTCTTCAGTTTATCTTATATTTTCCAAATACCAAACAATGAAATATAGAACATGCATACTCCGCCTAATGTAATTATTTCATACACTGGAATATAAGCCCACTCAAAACGATATTCTTTTATTGAAAAAAATAATAAGCAATATAATATTATAACAGCATCATAAGCAAAAGCTAATAACAATGTTGATTTTCTACTATTTATATTAGTTTTTAATTCTATTGCTACTTTGCTTAATGCAAAATTTGGAAAAGATTTTTCAAAAGTATTAAACAATACATACAAAAGAAAAATTTTTACAAGTATGCTTAAAAAGATTAAGCAATTTGGAATAAAACTATTTTCTGCAATACTAAAAATTACAAAACAGACAAGCAGAGTTACATATGTATATACACAAAGTAATATATTTAAAATATTTAAGCATAAATAAATAAAAATCGAATTTCTTCATAGATTAAATTTCTCCTAAATTTAGTTTGCATGAATTTTTACACTTATCATCCGAACAACAAACTATTATTTTTTCAAAATTAGAAGTATATTTTTTATATAAAAATACATTATTTTTTTTGCAATTAGGACATTTTTTTACCTCTCGAGTGTAATTACAACTTGCTATATTATCTTTACCTGCAAAATTTGAACAACCTATAAAATAAGAGCCTTTTTTATGATTTTGCCTATGCAATAAAGTCCCGCCGCATATAGCACACTCTTCCGCAATATATAAACATTCATCATTACTGCAAACAACAACATCTCGTTTATCGTCTTTGTACAAAAAACCTTTTCCACAAATCGGACATACAGGTGCTTTAAATTGACAATTTTGGTTATGACAATAGTAGAATTTGTCATTCTCTGCAAATGGTCTAACCATCATGCCCGTTTTGCATTGCGGACACATCTTTAATGAATAATTATCCGGAATATTACAAACATACACAGGATAATTATTTCCTGAATTTGTCAGTTCAATTAAAAATGCAGAAGGGTTATCAGTGCCAACCAAATATACTTTCTTTTTTGCGCGTGTTAAAGCGACATAAAAAAGCCGTCTTTCTTCGGCATTGTCAAAATTTTCTTTTTGTGCCATAACCAAATCAAGTATCGGGTCATCTTCCTGAGAACTTGGGAAGGCTCCCTGACGTAAGCTTAAAATTATTACATAATCCTTACCCAAACCTTTTGAACTATGTATTGTAGAATATTCAATGTCCAATATTTTTTTATAGTCTGGATTCCTTTGTAAGCTTTTTATACATGTATCAAGTTCGATTCCAAATCTATTTTCGGTATTAAGTTTATATCTTCCTAATATCAATATTGAAGTCTTTTTATCTACATTATTTTTTGTATCTTCATAAATTTGGTTTATAATATTTTCTAAAGCATTTGCCTCGTTATCCGAATACCAGATAAGTACAGAGGGAACATCAGCTTCTTTGGCGAGAATTTCTTTTTTTATTTGGAATGGATTTTTTTGAATAAACTTTGAGGCAACTTCACTAATATTTGAATTGAATCTATAAGTCTGGTTCAGCTTTATTAAAACAGATTTCCGTGTACCGTTTTCACCAAATTCTTTTCCAAAATTTTTCATAATAAACAAATCACTGCCAGCAAAACGATTTATCGACTGCCAATCATCGCCCACGGCAAATAGCTTGCTGTTATAGTTTATTGCCAACACAAGTTTCAACAAATTCGCACGACCTTTTGATATATCCTGAAATTCATCAACTAAAATATATTTATATTTTAGTTGATTTGTTTGCTCACTTTTATCAATTTCATCCGAAGCCTTAGATATCATATCTGCAAAATCATATTTTTTCTTATATTCTAATTCATTCTGATACTTTTTATAAACAGCATTAAAAATCTTAAGGAAGGCTCTTTTTCTGCGAATTTGATTTATCTCATATCTCAAATTATTAATCTTTAAGTTATTATCAGGATTTTTTGTTTCAATATCCAGTTTTTCTATACATTTTTGTATTTCAAGAAGTTTCAAACTAAGTAATTTTAATTGATTTGTTAAGGTACTCCACAAAATACCATAATTCAAATTATTTTCTTTAAAATGCTGTAAAAATGATACTAATAGACGAGTAAAATTATCTATTTCCGTTTTTGAGTTTAAAACTTTTAAGCGTTCATCTTTGTTAAGAAGTTGTGAAGTATCAACTTTAAACTTATTTAGTTCGCATTTTAATTTTTTTAATAAATTACCTTCAAACCTATTATAAGAAAACAATTCAATTAACTTTGTATTATTACGTTTGTGCAGTTCCCTCTTCCACTCAATTGTCTCATTATATTTTTCTTTACTAATCTGTAATAATGTATTATTTTCTCTATCTATACCATAATATTCTATATAAATATCATCATGTTTATCGTTTGCGGGAATATAAAAATCAGGCTTGTATATATTATGTAACGGGCTTTTGGTATATGAATATTTATATTCTGCTTCATATTCGTAAGGAATATTATGTAGAAACAAGAAATTGGCAATATCTATTTCTCCAAAACTTTTAACAATTTCAGAGTTTAATGTTAATAATTTATTTTCGAAAATATAATTTTTATATTCTTCAATACTTGCAAATTCATGAATATTTTTAGTTTTATAAAAAAAAGATTTAAAATAAGTATACAATAAGTTATAATAATTACTATCTTCAATAGTTTCAATAATTATTTTTTTTATAAAATTAAAATATTTTTCTTGTTCTACAGCGATATCAAATATCTGTAGTTCAGGATTATGTTTAAGAATTTTACTTCCAAATTTATGAAATGTCGTTATATTATCTTCACTCAATATCGGAATACGTTCTTGAAGTTCCTTAACCGCTTTGTTATTAAAAGCCAGTACCAAAATATCAGAAGGATTAACATTTAATGTATTTATTAAATAATTAACTTTATGTTCTATTACTTTTGTTTTTCCTGAACCTGCCCCCGCAACAACTAACACATTATCCTCATTCGTAATCACAGCTTGAATTTGTTTTTCATTTAATCCTGAAAAATATTTTTTATTGCGTGTAATTTCTTTTGAAAGAAATTCTTTGTTATTCATCAACCTAAATTTATTTTGATCTATTAAATAATCGTTTAATACTTTATACTTCAATTCAAACTTTATATTTGGGAATATTTTTAAAAAATCATTCCTTGCCAAAATATATCGTTTATATTGTTTTATCTTATTCTCAAAAAATAATCTGTTATCACGATTGGAAATATATTTATCCTTAAAGTAATTATTTATTAAGGTTTCAATTTCTTCGTACTTTTGATGGATAATTAAGCCTTTACACCAATTATTAACGTTATCTGCTTTCCTTTTAGGCATATAAGGTAATACCACCTTATTCCCTGATTTGTTCGTTAATATAATGTCAGCAAAAAACATGTGTGCATTTACTTTAATATCCTTAAAATCTTTTAAATAAAATGGAATTGTTTTATTTTTTGATGAAACAACTATTTTAAAATCATTTAAAAGTACAATACTGGTAAATGCAGAAGGATTAAAAATCCTGTATAAAAAATGAGATTTTATTTTTTCAATCTCTTCCATAGCTTCACTCATTTAAAAATTATAAACTTATATTTATAAAATATAATCATAGATTTAAATGATATTAAAGCTAATCTTACTGAACAGAAAAAAATTTACAAGGGGGAAAAGTAATTATTACTATCAAATTTTTCCTGTTAAAATTTAAAATTAAAATTATTTAATATTTTTATGTTTTATCGGGAAAACTCCAACCAGCACTAAAAAATCTCTAAAAATATTTACTTTCGGAGGAATAGGATTTCTTAACGCAGTCGGACGGGCCAATTGTCTTTTTATATAAGCACAATTACGTTCTTGCAAAAATTTCATTGTTTCATCAATTTTTATATTATTGACAGATTTTATTGATGGTACTTTCATTTTATTTTCCTTATCAACATACTACCATGAAAGTATCTTACTCTCTATTTTTTTTGCGTTGTATTTTTTATAATCTATTCATATAAAGCATTTTTTACTATGCACTATAGGTATTTGCTATTATTTATAAAATAGTAAATAATGATTAATACAGGATTAAATATAGAACAAAATATAAAAAGGAAATATAACTTATGGCATTATTAGAAGCGGAAAAAATAATGAGTATAGAAGAATTCAGAATTATTATGCAAAAACGTGAATATGTTGATGCAAGTTCGGATTTATTTATTATGTTCCACAAACTAACGCAGGATGCTTTAAAAATTACTATGGAAATAAATAATAAGTACCATACACCTGAAGAAATCAGGGCATTGTTTTCTGAATTAACAGGGAAAAAGGTTCCGGATACGTTCAGACTTTTTCCGCCTTTTTATACGGAATGCGGAAAGAATATAACAGTAGGGGAAAATGTTTTTATAAATGCCTGCTGCAAATTTCAAGATCAGGGCGGAATTACAATAGGTGACGGCTGTTTGTTCGGACATAACGTAACAATAGCTACGTTAAACCATGAATTTAATCCTGAACATCGGGCAAATATAATTCCAGCTCCCGTTAAAATAGGCAAAAATGTTTGGGTAGGTTCAGATTCTACAATATTATCGGGCGTTGAAATCGGTGACGGTGCCATAATAGGAGCGGGAAGTGTCGTAACCAAAAATATTCTGCCTAATACAATAGTAGCCGGAAATCCTGCCAAAATAATAAAAAAAATAGATGTATAAAGATGTTATACCAAAAAAGTAAAAATTAATATTCATTCTTGATTTTATATATTTATTTCATTATTATGTAATTAGAAAAGGTTGTGAAATATTTATGAAATCAATAAAAGAAGTTTCACTTGAATCAAAAATATTAAAAAGACTTGAAAATCTGCCAAACTGCACAAAATTGGTAAGCTATTTATTTGCCGATGAAGAGTTGCAGGAAATGCAGGATTATGCGAATAATGTTTCAATAAAAAGACTCGGATATAATGACCACGGTCCTGTCCACATGAGACAGGTTGCCGGAAATGCAATAAAAATGCTTAATCTTCTAAAAGATGCGGGAATTAAAACCTCTCTGGAAACAGAAGAAGTAGGAACTTTTGAAGACAGCATGTGCGCCGTAATTATAGCCGGTCTAATGCACGATTTGGGAATGATGATAGGCAGACAGGGACATGAAGATATGTCTGCGCTTCTTGCACAACCTATTATTAAAAGGACTTTATTACATGTATTTCCTGATGATCTCCACAAAAGAGTTATCATAAAATCTCTTGCAACAGAAGCAATTGTAGGACACATGTCATCTAAAAAAATTCATTCAATTGAAGCAGGAATTTTATTAATTGCGGACGGGTGCGATATGACAAAAGGCAGAGCCAGAATTCCAATGGCAATAAATACTACACCGAGAGTCGGCGATATCCACAAATATTCCGCAAATGCTATAAACCGAATCGGAATTCACCACGGGCACAATAAACCAATTCGCATTGATATAGAAATGTCAGGTGATGTAGGTTTTTTCCAGATAGAAGAAGTATTGCTTACAAAAATTGAATCAAGTCCTGCAAAGCAGTTTGTTGAGTTGTATGCCGGGGTTGAAGGTCAGGAAAGCAAAAGATATTTATAACTTATTTAAACCAATCTAAAAGAGGCTTTTTTTCGCCGAAATCAATCTTAAAATTTTCTGCAATAGTTTCGCTTGTCAAAAAGTTGTAACTAACATTAAACGCGAGAGGCTGAGGTACATCCCCCAGTTTTTTGTATTTTTCGGATGAAATAATTTTTGTTTCAACGTCAAGAACATTTGCATAATTTAAACCTTCAAAAGCACAAAAAGGTATTTTCGAATTTCCATGTTCGTTTATTGCTATCAACCCGAAGCTCCTGCATATAATCCCGCGAAAATCATATACGGAACATTCATTATTTATTAAAAACGGACATTTATGAGTAAAAGTTTCTTTATTTTCTTTTGATTTTTTATCTTTTAAACTCTTAATTTCAGACATAATTTTTTCCTGTACATCAGCAGGCAGCCGTGAAAAACCAATCATCAAAAAATCAAATTCGATTGCTGAAAACGGGTATTCACCATTCATGCAGCATTTTGCACAACCCTTTTTGCAACAAATATAAGGATATTGTTTTTCAAAAAATCCGTTTAGCTTTTTATTCAAATAAGTAATATAAATGACATAATTTTCAAGACTCATTTAATACTTTCCCGCATCAATCTTATCTATTAAATCTTTATATCCGAAATTAGACGAATTTTTTGCATACCGTTTCAAACGGCGTTTTGCAATTGTTTTGAGAAAATCTTTTTTCTCAGGGTTACCATTCTTAATAAAAAACAGCATAGCCTGTTTCCTGTGTTCAAACAAATCCTCATCGCTCTGACGGGCAAGCACATCTCCGAATGTTTCGGGTCTTGTTTTTCTGTCCCATTCATAAAGAGGTGTTTTTAAAAAGCAGATAGTTTCTGCGTAAGACAAAATACACGGAGTCCATGAAACATCTTCATATTTTAATTTCCCCAGCGGATGCTCTTTTACAATGGAAGCTTTGTATAACTTGTTCCAGATAGCGCAGTTGTAATATCCTGGGGTATACATAATTTCAAGATATTTATCAATATCAACAGGAACATCCTCGGCAAACGGCAAGTCACAATGAATTGTATAACCTTTATCCGTAATTCTGTAAAGCGGTGCAATTGCAATATCACATCCATTTTTCTCAGCAGAGTTATAAAGTTTGGAAATCATATCAGGACGGATTAAATCATCATTGTCCATAAATGCAATATATTTACCCTTTGCTTCTTTTATACCTCTGTTTCTTGCATCGGCAACACCGCCGTTTTCTTTCACTACAGATATGACATTTGAATAATTTTTGTCATACCAGTCAATAATTTTTTGAGTACCGTCAGTACTGCCGTCATTAACTATAATAATTTCAAGATTAGAAAAATCTGATGCAAGAGCGCTGTCTATACTTCTTACAATATAATCCTCAGCATTATAAGCTGGAATAATCAGCGAAACTTCAGGTTTTTTATATCTTCTTATCCCGAGCGAAACTTTTTCCGACACTGCTGTGATAACACGTCCATTGATGGTGTTTACAAAAGCCTTTATTATAAAATGAGTACTCCCTTTGTAATCAAATAAAGACAAACAGTGGCATAACCTGTCAGTTGTTTCAAAAATCGGAGTTTCAGAGTTTTCAGTATAAACAAGAAAGCCGTCAGATATTCCCTCAAAATTCCAGGAAAGAAAAAGGTTATAATTAAAAGATTTATACACAGAAAGAGATACAAATCTGTTTGAATCAATATTTACAACAGGGGATGAAGCAATAAATTCTCTGTTACCATTCTCTTTTTTTACAAAAGGTTTAATCTTAAAGTATTTTTCATCACAGGCTTCAATTTTTATATAGTCGGTATCGGAATTTTTACACCCGTTAAATCCGACACCCGATTCATCCTTATAAAGTCTATAACCATCAGCCTGTTCATATTTACTGTAGACAAATTTAATTTCATCCTTACTTTCATGAATTACTTCCACATCAACTTCATCAAAAAGAAACTGATGTCTGCCCGATTCAGCAATAACCCTGCCGTCCTTCAAAGCCTGAATAAAACATTCGTGCTCACCATACGGGAGAAGCGACAGCCTTAATGAAGTTTGCCCAGAAACAGATGCACATTCATAAAAAATGTCGTCCTTTTTCATAAAAAGCTTGTAGCAATCAGCTTTTATATCTATCCAGGACAAATATATCTTTGATTCCTTAATCTCTACAGTTAAATCCATAATTCTATTCCGAAAATATTATAGCAGAAATCACATAATAGACAAAATTATTTATAAAAAATCATTTTTTTGATATAATAAAAATATAAGGATTACGGAGGGAAGTGTATGTTAAAAAATTTAGTTATTGCATTATTATTAATGGGATTTATAACACCGGTTTTTGCGGAAGAAATAAATATGACACCGCATGCAACTTTTTCAGGAACATTTAACACAACACATCCAGCATATCCTCATTTGAAAAAACCGCTTTCTGCCTCTGATATTGTAGAAGAAGAAGGAGTAGACGATATAATGGGCCCAAAATCCGTCAGACAGATGGGAGATATAACTCCATCAACAAATAAACAAACTCCAATGACATACAGCCAATTCCCTCAATATATGGACAGCTCTAACAGTATGATGATGATGCAGGGCATACAGGGCGGAATGCAGAATATGTTTATGGGGTACTAGAACAACTATTTATTTTTTATGAATGCAATATGATAGCCTAAAATTTTGGCAATAGCTTGGCATTCTCTGAATGATAATGAATCTCTATCCAACTTGCCGTATAAACCTTGTCTTGTATAAGGTTTTCCTAATTCTTTACTCATTAATTCTGCTAATTTTATAATTGATACATTATGCAAAGTTAATAATGAGCGAATATAGCTTTTATTTTCATTATCCATAATTAAATTATATTTTTATTGACAAAATAGTTCCAATAAAGTATAATTTGTCTTGTATATAATACAAATTACTTATCAATGAGAATTTTATTAAGATATGATAAGAAGCAAAATAGCAAACAATTTTGGTAATATGGATATTGTTGCATCAGTAATAAAAGAAAAAAGAATAAGTAAAGGCTATTCCGTAAAAACACTGTCAGAACTTACAGGCTTACCGGTTTCAGTTATTGAAAAGGCAGAAAAAGGCAGTGTAAATATTAGTTTTGAACAATATATTATAATTTTTGTTGTTCTTGGAATTATAAAGCCTGATTTTTTCTTATAATCTGACAACGGCGCTGTGCCTGTTTGTTGTAGCATTTTCTTTTCTGTAAGAAAAGAAAAGTTCATTGTTACAAACCGTACAGTAAGGGCATACATCTATATTTTCATCTTTCAAACCGGACTCAATAAGCTGTCTTTTATTTATCCCTTTTAAATCCACAAATATGCTGCCCTGACGAATTTCAGACAATCTGTCAAAGTTTCTGACAGATACCATTAGCTGTCTGTAGACATCTTCACCGACATTATAACAACAAAATGATATTGCAGGGCCTATAGCCGCTTTTAAATAAAGCGGGCTGCTTCCAAACTCATCTTTCATTTTTTGGACTGTTTTTGCAGAAATCTGTCCTGCAGTACCGCGCCAGCCTGCATGAGAAACTGCTGCAATATTATTTCCCGCATCATAGATTATAACAGGCGTACAATCAGCGAAGTTCAAATAAACCGCCTGAACATTGTTTGCCAATATTAACCCGTCAGTATCAGGATAAGAGGAAACTCCAATTTTTGCAACATCAACATTTGATGTATGCGTTTGGGAAGGATGGATTAAATCTTTCTCATCAATACTAAAATATTTACAGATATCTTTTTTATTATTCTCAACAATTGACTCAAATTCAGGTTCTTTAGTTTTTATAACACTTTCCCGAGTTGTAAAAAAATGGTTTAAACCGTTGAGAACAGAGCTCTTTAATATTTTCTTACCGTTAATCTCTTCAAAATAAAACATAAGATATTTATACCATAAAAGATTAATTGAACAAATTAAAAAAATATGTTAAAATTCTCTCGAAAAAAGGAGAGAGAAATGAAAGAACTTTTAAAAAAATGTCTGGTTGAATTTATAGGAACATTTTTCCTTGTATTCACAATAGGCTGTGCTTTGTTTCCTAACAGCAGCGGCGGATTTCCTCCAATGGCAATCGGCTTTGTATTAATGGTAATGGTCTATGCAGGAGGACATGTGTCAGGCGGTCATTATAATCCTGCGGTATCACTTGCAGCAGCAATAAGAGGGGCACTTGCTTGGAGAGATTTTGCACCATACATTATTTCTCAATTTATCGGAGGAGCATTAGCTGCACTTTTAGCCGGTTACATTGTTGCAATCCCGCCTTATGCAAATGAAACATCATATTCTATGATGCCAATGATTATTTGTGAATTTTTATTTACTTTTGCACTTTGCTACACTGTTTTGCATACTGCAACATCTGAAGATACAAAAGGAAATTCCTATTTTGGGCTTGCAATAGGTTCAATCGTACTTGTAGGTTTGCTCGCTACGGCAGGAACATGTTACGGGGCATTTAACCCTGCGGTTGCTCTCGGTATTTTTACTATGGGAATTACGCAGACAAAACTTATACTTACAACTCTTTTAACAAACTTTGTTGCAGGAGCTGCTGCTGCGGGAGTTTATAAAATAACTTCAAATAATTAAAAAAAGCACCTTTAAGGGTGCTTTTTTTTATAATTGTAATCCTTTATTCTCATCCATAAAACATTGACAGGTAGGGCTTAATGTTCCGTCACAGCATTTTGTACGTCCGCCCGAGCAGCCACATACACCACCGTGACGGGAGCAGCACCCTCGACCTGCAATAAGACAATCATAAGATTGAAATGAATGCAAGGTTGTAAAAGTTTGTAATCCTAAACAAAAAAATGCAATTAATGCAAAAACAAATAAAAATTTTTTCATATAAATTACTCCTTTGTGCTATTATATTAACATGAAAAAGATTTTAGGGATTATTTTAGGTTTAGTTTTATTACAGAACATTTGTATTGCAGATACAGGCTTGAGTTTCGTTTACATCAACGGCTCAAATAACAATGATGAAAAAATGCGCAACTGGTATATTAAAGGTGTGCAGAAACTTCATCCTGTCCTGAAAAAAAAGTTTGAAACAAACAAAGAAATACAAGAAGCATTCCTTGACAAACCCCAATACAAAATTAATGAAGAACCGGTTATATTTTTCTGGGGGGACAAAAGCAAAAATGATCTGGAATTTGTACAGCGCCAGCTTGATTTGTCAAAGGCTTTCAGTCCGACACTCGCTTACAAAGTCCGCTCAATGCTGACTGCTTATCTTCATGATGCTATATGGGTGCAAAAACAGCATAATATGCTTCCTATACTTGATGATTTAAATGATATGGTTATTCAGGAAGCCCAAAAAGGAAATAAAGTAATATTATACGGATATTCTGCAGGAACGTTCGTTACGTATGAATATATGTTTAACAAACTGCCGTATCTGGATCCTGAAGTTTTGTTTAACGAAATAGAAGTAAGCGATAATGTGAAAAAATTTGCCATTGAACATCCGCTTGAAAATACATGTATTTCAGCTCTTTCAAAAGCACAGATAGGAACCGTTTCGCAAAACGGACATCTTCTTTTAAAGAAAATTGATGATAATTCGCTTGAAGAAAGTTATTTGAAATTACATGAAGCAACCAAAACAGCCTGTGCCCCTGCTGATTCCCTGCAGGGTGTTGTAAATTTTGCAAGTCCTCTGGTGCTTTTTTATTCGGACCTTGCAGACCCCGATTATGAGCTGAATTACTATAACAGGCTTATGCTTAAATACATTATAGAAAACGGGTTGTTTTTTATTACGGTGAACTTCCGCGAAGATCCGCTTGGTTTCCCAAGCTCCAGAAACCTCACAATAGATGAGATGCAAAAACTTGCAAATATAGAAATTAATAATCCGAAAGGATTTGTCTATGATAATTCAAGCGTCTGGTCAAAACGTTCCGTTTTATTCGCACATACATCTTACTGGAGTGCAAAGGGTACTTTTGCCAAAGCAGTTGTAAAGGCCTTTACGAACGGGTATAAATTGCAATACGACAAAGAGTTTCAGGAAAAAGTTCTGAAAAACAACCGTTCAAAAATAAAATTTGAAATGCTTTAAAAAAATAGTAAAATGAAAGGATATTAAGATGGAGAATAACTTAGAGCTTGAAGAAGGCGTACAATTTGATCCGGGATTTATAAAACACATGAGCGCAATTATTCCGAACATTGAATATGCTTACAGTGCATTGGGCAGAATAAAAAGTTTTAACCAGAAAAAACAACAATTCAAAATGTTTTATCCCAAAATATTGACGCTTCTGGAAACATATATGAGTTTTTATGCCGGTTCTATATTGTGGGCAGTTTATATTAAAACTCTCGGCAATAAACCGCTTTTAAACAATATTTGCTACGGCGGAGAATATGACGAATCCGAAATCCTTTCGGAAGTTGATTTTGTCAGAAATTATCTTGATCAGCTGAAAAAAGATGTAAAATATTATATGGGACAAGATTTTACCTATGACCCTCAATATTTAACAATCCTTGAGGCGTACAAAGAATTTTTAAAAGAAAATAAAGGTTTTGTAAACGCTCAAACAACAGATGATATAGTAATTCCAAAAACATTTAAAACGCCGGATGAAAAAGAACTTGATGAAATATTTGAAAAAATTTATGAAGTTAATGACACAGGTAAATTGAAAGAACTCCTTCCTCTTGTTTCTACGGTGATATAATGGCAGATTTAAAGACTAAACTTTACCAGATGTTTATTCTCGGCATAGAGGGAGGCGGGTATGAAAGAGCCTTGTCGAACGGCTTAGGCGGAATGATTTTTTTTACAAAAGATATTCAATCCCCTGAGCAGTTTCGCAAACTTATTAGCGGCATAAAATCAAAATCTATGATACCTCCTTTCCTATCAATTGATCAGGAAGGCGGAAGAGTAGAAAGAACCGAAAATATTCATAACGGCAAAAAATATCTGTCAGCTAAATTTGCGTACGAAAAAGGCGAAGATTTCCTGCGGAAACAAACATACGAGATTGCACAGGAATTAAAAAGTTACGGCATAAATCTGAACTTTGCACCCTGCATTGACGTAAACACTAACCCGAATAATCCTATAATCGGCGAACGTGCTTTTTCAAACAATTCTGATGATGTTATAAAAGGTGAAAAAATAGTTTCTCAAACATATCGGGGAAACGGAATTGTACCTTGCGTAAAACATTTCCCCGGACACGGCGATGCTAATGCTGACAGCCACCTGACGCTTCCCGAAATAGATTTAACACTTGAGGAAATGGAGCAAACCCACATAAAACCTTTTGCCGCCTGTGCTAAAACAATAGAAATGGTTATGGTTGCACATCTTCACTGCACCTGCTTTGAACGCGATGTTATTCCGACATCTTTAAGCAAAAATGCAATCTCTTATTTGAGAGATAAATTAGGCTTTGACGGCGTAATAATTTCAGACGATATGATTATGGCGGGTGCTGCGGGTTTTGAACCTGTACAGGCTTGCGAAATGGGGATTCGAGCAGGATTAAATATGTTCATCTACCGAAATTCCGCCCCTGAAACTATTGAAATTATTGAAACAATTGCCCAAAAAGCTCTTACAGATAAAGAATTACAAAAAGCAATTGAAAATTCTTATGACAAAATAATTAAGCTGAAAAAGAAATATCTATTTTAAATACTTCTGTAAAATAAGTTTTTTCAAAGCTCTTGAATAAACAGCATTCGGATCAATAGCCAGAACTTTATCAAGAGTCTCCAGAGAACCCTTGTAGTCCTCAAATTTCTTTTGAAGAACAGCTTTATAATAAAGCGCATCTACAAATTTCGGGTCAAGGTCTATTGCTTTATTCAAATCAGTCATAGCAGAGTGCAATTTTTCATCATCCGCCTCTTTATCCGCAAGAAGCACCTGCGCACGATTGTAATAAGCATCAGTCATTCTTGAGTCAAAATCAATTGCTGTTGAATAGTTATCATAAGCAGATTCCAAATCATTCAAATGCTGAAAAACAATACCTTTTGAAAAATATGCTAACGGCCTTTTAGGGTCAAGCGCTATTGCATGATCAAGAGAATCCAATGCTTCTTCAAATTTGCCTTCATTAGTTTCCGTGATGCCTTTATCTATATAAAAATTATAGCCGTTTTCCTGTACCATTATAGTATCTCGTAAGTTTACATATATAATTACTATTATAACTCAAATTTATACAATTTACAAGGGTAGTACTAACTTTTTGAATTATACATGCTATAATTTTTCTATGAAAATTCTTTTTATCACCGACCTATACCCTGTCACAAGGGATGAAAAAACAACACCGAAGACTTTATTAAGTTTTGTACAGGAATGGGAAAAACAGGGACATAGCGTTGACATTATAAAACCGAATTTTATTTTAAACTCATTTTTGAGAGGAAAACCGTTTTACAAAACAGATCAATATGGCAAAATTTTGAATATAAACTATTGGACACCATTCTGGTTTGATGTAACCAAGAAGAGTAGATGCATAGACGCAAACAGGCAATGTTCATTTCACGAAAAGACTTTTCACTCTTCACCCTTCACTTTTCACTATGATATAACTATAGCCCATATGCCCTCCGGAATTTTGTTTGCGGATAAACTCGGACTTCCGTTTGTTGCGGGTGTACATAATTCCGATTTGGAAGTTTTGACAAGTCCTTTATATAAATTTCATTTCAAAAAAAGGCTCAAGCAAGCTCTTGATAATGCAAAAGCCATTGCCTGCCGTTCTTTTGTCATCAGGGATAAACTGCTCAATCTTTATCCGGAATATGAACATAAGACATTCACTGCACCATCTGGTATTGATGAAAATTTAATTCACCCTTCACACATCACTCATCACTCTTTACCCGTCAAGGTTTTGACCTGCGCTAATTTCAAAAAAAGAAAAAATATCGACAAAGTTATAGAAGCCTGTAAAGGGCTTGAAGGTTTTGAATTGACTGTAATAGGGGATGGAAAAGAACGCAAAAGACTTGAAAAAATTGATAAAAACGTAAAATTTACGGGCTGGCTTTCTCATGACGAAGTACTTGCAAAAATGAGTGAGAGTGATATTTTCATCCTGCCAAGCATTGGTGAAACCTTTGGGATGGTCTATCTGGAAGCCATGTCACAGGGCTGTATTACAATCGGAACAATAAATGACGGTATAGCAGGAATTATTAAAAACGAAGAAAATGGTTTTTTAATACTTCCGATTTCAGATGAAATAAGAAAAATACTTCTTAATATAAAAAACATGGATGATGACAAGCTAAAAACCTTGCGCTACAATAGTTTTCAAACAATTAAAAAATATACTTCAAAACAATGCGCAGATGAATATTTGCAACAAATTTTTAAGATTTTGTAAAGATTTGACATCATAAAGCCATGTTTCTGGTAGTATAAAATTTGAGGGTTGGTGATAATTTGATTTTATTAGCCGAAACCAAAATTTTCCGTAAGTACCCCGAAAGGAACAAACTTAATGAACAAATTTTTAATCGTACTTTTGACACTTTTATTTAACATTCAACAGGCAAACGCTTTCAACATTGATGCGTTTATGGACAAAAATGTCGCGCCGGTTTCAGATGCTATTGCGGCCGTAATATTCCATCCTGTGCATGTTTTTGGTGCAGATGTACCGATTATAATTTTTTGGATACTGTTTGCAGGAATCTTTTTTACGTTTTATTTACGCGGTATTGCCGTATGGGGTTTTAAACACGCAATTGACCTCGTTTTTAAGCCTAAAAAATCTGATGACGGAACAGGAGAAACTTCTCCGTTTCAGGCTTTGATGACTGCATTGTCAGGTACTATAGGTTTGGGAAGTATTGCAGGTGTAGCAATTGCAATTTCGATGGGCGGGCCGGGCGCTGCATTTTGGATTATTGTCGGAGCACTTCTCGGGATGTCATTAAAATTTGTAGAAGCAGCACTAGCTGTAAAGTACAGAAGATTTAACCTTGACGGTTCAATATCCGGCGGCCCTATGCATTATATGGCACACGGACTTACAAGAAAAAAACTCAGATGGCTGGGACAGCCTTTATCTGTTTTATTTGCAATTCTTTGTATCTGCGGCGGTATCACAGGCGGTAATATGATTCAAATAAATCAGGCTGCAAACCAGTTTGTTAACGTCTGCGGAGGTGCAAACGGACCTTTGCATGGACTTCACTGGGTTATCGGTCTTGGCATGGCAATCGTTGTAGGTCTTATCGTTATCGGCGGAATTAAAAATATTGTTAAAGTTACGGAAAAAATTGTTCCGTTAAAGATTTTTATATACTTATTTGCGGCAATGGCTGTTATTGTATGCAATTTTAAATTAATCCCGCATGCAGCGTGGGTAATTGTGAAAGAAGCTTTCAAACCTGAATCAGTTTACGGCGGAATGTTTGTTGCAATGATTATGGGGTTAAGACGTTCTGTACAGTCTAACGAAGCCGGTACAGGGTCTGCACCGATTGTTTATGCAACAGTTAAAACTGATGAACCGTTATCTCAAGGGTTTGTTGCTCTGCTTGATCCGTTCTTAACAGGTTTTATGTGTACTTTAACAGCATTTGCAATTGTTATAACAGGTGTTTACAAAACTCATGCCGGTGAAACATCTGGTATTGAAATGACATCGGAAGCGATTTCATCTGTTATGCCTTTCTTCCCGACACTTCTTGCAGGTATAGTTCTTTTATACGCTTTATCAACAATCATAAGCTGGGCTTATTACGGTCAAAAATCCTGGAACTTCTTGTTCGGGGAAGGCAGAAAAAGAACACTTACATTCCAGTTTATATACTGCGGTTTCATTTTAATCGGCTCGGTGCTCAATGTAACTTCCGTTATTAATATCACAGATGCAATGATGATTGCTATGTCAGTGCCTAATATTATAGCAATGTATATCCTAGCACCGGAAATTAAAAAAGATTTGAAAGAATATTGTAAATTACATCAGCTTGGCAAATGGATTAACCGCGACTGGTTAACCCCCGAACCTGTAAAAGCTGAAGATGATGACGATGATGAGGTAATATGTCAGATCAACAAATTATCATAACAGTTTCAGGAGTTGATAAAGTAGGAATTGTTGCAAAAGTTTCGGCTGTCCTTGCCGAGTATGAAGTAAATATTGAAGATATTAAACAAACTTTAATGCAGGGGCATTTTGTAATGTTTATGCTCGGCAATATTGAAAAATCAAAATATTCATTTAAAGAAATAAAAGAAGCTCTGACAAACACTGGTGATGAACTAGGGATGGAAATCTGGGTTCAAAGAAAAGAAATTTTTGATAATATGCATAATATTTAACTCGCATTAACCACTAAACAAACCGAAGGGAGTATAATGACAGTATTAAAAATAGAACGTTTGCAGCATAACAAATTTTTGCCCGAATACAAAACAGAAGGCGCTGCCGGAATGGATTTGTGTGCAGCAATCTCAGAACCCGTCACTTTAAAACCGCTTGAAAGGGCCTTGATTCCAACAGGGTTAAAAATTGAACTTGAACACGGATATGAAGCTCAGGTAAGACCGCGTTCGGGACTTTCAATTAAACACGGAATTACTCTAATTAATTGTGTAGGCACAATTGATGAAGATTACAGAGGAGAAGTTTGTGTCCCCGTAGTAAATCTTTCCAATGAAACATATACTATTCAGCCTGATGAAAGAATTGCTCAAATGGTTATTGCCAGAGTCGAACAGGCAGAAATAAAAGTCGCTGTAGAACTTACAAGCACCGTTAGAGGAGAGGGCGGTTTCGGCTCAACAGGTAAATAGACTAAAAAAAGAACCTTATTTTGAAGGTTCTTTTTTAAACTTTACACGAAGAAATAGAGGAAATAAATCTTTATTTTTTACAGCCGTTAAAAATAGAAATTTCTTCTAAAGCACGGTCTGTATTGAAGTTAGAAAGAGGAGAAATTTGCTGCTCTTTGTTGTTATTAAACTTTTCCCAGTATGACTGATCCAGTTTTGGCTGTCCCTTTGGTAATTCACTATTAAAATCAACCATATTTTTTGTTTCCTTTGCTTATCATTTTTAACGGCACTAAATAAAAAAACTTGAGTTTTTTCAGTTATTTATGTAATAAATTGTTACAATCGTTTTATTGTTAACAGCATTTCATTCGGAATATAAAAATCTTTGACTCCATAGTTTGCATTAATAAAAACAAATTCCAGAGTATCACCTTTTTCAATTCCAATATCGTCGAACGGTATACTGATATCTGCAACTTTGTCATAGACTGCTTTTATATTTTTTGAATTTGCAATGGCCCACAGATTGTTAGGAATTGCCTGAACAAGTCTGACAAGATTTATTTCTCCGTCATAGATGGAAATTTGCATTTCATTATGGAATTTTTCTTTTGATATCGGTAAAAGACTTTCCGTTTTCTGAATAATTCTTATGGGAGAAAGAGTTTGCTTTTTACTCTGATTACGCATATAAACATACATTTGATTAACACGCTTGGAAACAGACGGAATATTTTTTGTATACTCATTTATATAAAAGCGCAGATATAAATTATCTTTATCATAGCCAAAACAAATTTTATCATAAAATTTGTCTTCCTTAAGCACAGGGCCGTCCGGGATGCTTATACATCCAGCATTCAGCCAGCTTTCGTCATCCTTTTCCTTACCGTCAATTACAGGAGTAAATTCTCCTTTAGGATATCTTGACGGTTTTGTAATAGCTGATAACAAAGGGGTATCAAGATATTGCGGGGGTTCAAGCCCCAGATACAAATATATATTCTTTAAATGTTCTCTGAATATATAGTCAAATATATTGTCACGTCCCGAATTATTAGGCTCGCCGTACCACCAGAACCAATCGCTTCCTTCACAAATAAACAATTCTTTCCTTGCTGCTTCAATATTCGGATTAACGGGATTTTTCTTAACATAATTTGAAAAATCATCTCTAACCTGTTTTAAATATGTCCAGGCAAGATTTTTCAGCGGTTCATCAATCCACAACTTAAAATTTCTGTTAACCCAGGAACCTGAACTTATTTTATTCAGCGGTTTAGGTGTATCTTTACTAAGATAATCACTGATTAAAACAGTTTCCAATGTCGGATCGTTTTCTATAAGACCGTATATGGTTTCAAGGAATGTAGAACCGTCATGAGTATAATTTTCCCAGCAATTTTCACCATCCATTGCAATTGTAAGAAGATGATTTTCGTCAGGTGATGACAAAAGTTTGCTCTGTGCTGATTTTATTCTGTCATAAAGGTCATTTGCCGCATTTTCAGGATCATGGTTAGGATATTCAAAACCGATTAAATTAGGAATTACGGAATCTCTGAATATAATATCCAGTCCGTTTTTATATTTGTAAGATTTTAAAAGATGATAAGGATCTTCAAGATACCCTCTAAAATCCCTTACAAATTCAAAGTTTATAGAATTCGAAAGGATACCCTCATCAGAGATTGTCCATTCAAGTCCCAATTCCTTAAACAAATCAAGTTCTTTTGAGCTGACGCACTGCTCTGAAGGCCAAATACCTTTAGGACGTCTGCCAAAAAGATTTTCAATTCTGTCAAGTGCCATTTCCGTCTGCATTTTTGCATCCAGCTCCATTTTCAAATTAGCCGGCAAATCCGCTCTGGATGTCCTTTTAACTTCTTTTATATCCAACAAGATAGGAATAATCGGATGGTAGTATGGACTTGTTGTAATTTCTATTTTGCCATCCTCCAGAAATTTTTTATAAGCAGGAATTATTTTTTTTATAATATCTCTGTGGATTTCGATAATTTTAACCCTGTCAGAAAGAGAATAATTTTTTCCTTTTTTAAAGAGTTTTTTTAATTCAGGATAATCATTTTTAAAACTCGGATCAATCCACACGAGATTAAAAAGCGCCATTAAATCAGAATATTCCTGAGCCGAAAAAATATGAATATCATTTTCCTCACTCATTTGATATTTTTGAAAAAGTCTTTTATACTCGTCATTCGGGAGAATCATTGAATGAAAATTTGCATCAAAAAAATTATTTATAATAAATTCTTTATCATCATCGGTTAAATCATCAATATCAGTTATGGTGAGTCTGGAATGAATGTCATGCAAACCGTTTTCACCGTAATCTATCAATGCATCGAGCAGAACCGGCACAAGATTAAAATTTAATTTCAAATTCTTGAATTTATTGATAATAAGCAGCATGTCAAGATAATCCTTAACGGCATGTAATCTTACCCATGGCATCAGATAGTCGCCCTCAGGCGAAAGCTGATAAACAGGCTGATGCATATGCCAGTAGAATGCTATAGACAACTTTTTAGTTTGGCTCATCATAAAATTTTACCGATGCTATTCTTTGAAAATATTATAGCATTCAAAAATAAAAAAAGGAACAGGTTCTCAACAATTTCAATAAAAAATAAATAAAATACCGGCAGTATAAATAAAACCTGCCGGTATTTAAGTGTTATCATAATTAATTAAACTTTTACAGATTTCAATTCATCTTCAATTTTTGCAAGAATTTCATCCAGCTTTGAAGAATCTTTTATACCGCCCTGTGCAAAATTCGGACGTCCGCCGCCATTTGCACCCGTTGCTCTGGCTATTTCGCCGACAATCTTACCTGCGTTTACACCTTTTTTCACAAAAGTGTCAGAAATTTTTGCAATTACCATACGGCTGTTAGCAAGTACTATAATACTTTCGCCGAGTTTTTGGGCCAAAAATTCTATACCTATTTTTGCACCGACAGGATTCATATCCTCAAACTTGGATATAAACAATTTACCGCCTTCAATATCCTGAGCTTTTGATGCAAATGTTGCAAATTTGGCTCTTGAACTTTCTTCCTCAAGTTTCTCTATCTGCTTTTTCAAATCATGAATTTCTTCCTGAAGTTTTTCGACACGTTCAACAACGCCATCATATTGAACTTTAAACATAAGAGAAAGTTTATCCATCTCTTTCACTTTTGCATTCATAAAGTCAAATGCAGAGCGCCCGACAACAAGTTCAATACGTCTTGTGCCTGCCGAAATAGCACCTTCCGTTACTATTTTAACAAGTCTTAAATCGCGAATATTTCTAGCATGAGTTCCGGCACAGAATTCTTTTGAAATACAGGTTTTACCGTCAGTAATTGAAACAACTCTTACAATATCATCGTATTTTTCGCCGAACAAGGCCGTTGCACCTGTAAGTTTTGCCTGTTCAATATCCATAACATCAGTTACAACATCATAACCCTTTGAAATCCAATTATTAATAATTTCTTCGGTTTTAAATAGTTCTTCCGGAGTCATTGCACGCGGGAATGTAAAGTCAAAACGCATTCTGTTTTCTTCAACCTGTGAACCTGCCTGATGAACTTCATCACCGAGAACCTTAATTAAAGCAGCCTGAAGCAAGTGGGCAGATGTGTGATGTAGTCTGATATTTTCACGTCTTTCTACATCAATTTTTGCATGAACTTCAACACCAACTAAATCGTCACCGTTAATAACTTTACAACGATGTACAAAAAGCTTATTAACTTTAAAAGTTGTAAGAACTTCCAGCTTAACCTCTTGTCCGCCGGACTTTCTGTCCTCTATTATGCCGCTGTCGCCGACCTGACCGCCGCATTCTGCGTAAAACGGAGTTTTGTCAAGAACTACATCAACATATCCATCACCGTCAACAGTTGCAAGAATTTTTGCATCACACTCGTTTTCAGTATAACCGACAAAGTCTGTTGACCCGACTTCATCTTCGATTTTTGCATACTTAATATCGCCTGTTACGCTGATTTTTGCAGCAGCAGCTTTTGCGCGGTCTTTTTGTTCCTGCATAGCCTCTTTATATCCAGCTTCGTCAACGTTCAATCCGTTTTCAGCGGCAATTTCTTTTGTCAATTCAAACGGGAATCCGTATGTATCATACAATTTGAAAGCACTTTCGCCATCAATATCTTTCTTGGCGGAAATAAATTCATCAAGCATTTTATAACCGCGGTCAAGAGTTTTTGCAAAGCGTTCTTCTTCTTTTTTGATTGTTTCAACAATTTTTGCTTTATTCTTGACTAAATCCGGATAAGCTTCACCGTAATTTTCAACAACAACGTCAACAAGTTTATATAAGAACGGTAAATCCATACCAAGAATTTTGCCGTGGCGTAAAGCACGTCTTAAAATCATTCTTAAAACATAGCTTCTACCTTCATTCCCCGGGATTACACCATCAGAAATCAAGAAAGTTACGCATCTTGCATGGTCTGTGATAATCCTCAAAGAAATATCCGTTTTTTCTGATTTTTTGTAAGGAACTCCGCTCATCTCAGAAACCTTATCCATAATAGGTCTTAAAAGGTCGGTTTCAAAAGTTGAGGCAACTCCCTGACAAACCATTGTAATACGTTCCAAACCCATTCCGGTATCAACGTTTTTGCTCTCAAGCGGGGACTGATTACCTTCTTCATCCTGATAGAGTTCAGTAAATACAAGGTTCCAAATTTCAACCCATCTGTCGCATTCACAGGTATCAATTCCGCATCCTCTCGGATCATCACATTTATACTGCTCGCCTAAATCGTAGTGAATTTCAGAACAAGGCCCGCATGAACCCGACGCCCCCGGTGGTCCCCAGAAATTATCTTTTTTGCCTTTACGCTTAATACGTTCGGCAGGAACACCTACGCTTCTCCAAATTTCATAAGCTTCGTCATCTGTTTCAAAAATCGTAATCCATAATCTGTCTTTATCAAGTTTCAAAACTTCAGTAACAAATTCCCAAGCCCAGGGAATAACTTCTTTTTTATAATAGTCGCCGAAAGAAAAGTTCCCGAGCATTTCAAAGAAAGTATGATGTCTCGGAGTTCTTCCGACATTTTCAATATCTGAATCTTTACCGCCGGCTCTGGCACATTTCTGGCAGGAAGTGGCTCTTGGCGGATTGTAAGGCGATTTTACAATCCCTAAAAAAATCGGTAAAAACTGCAGCATACCTGCAGTTGTCAATAAAACAGTCGGATTATCCGGCACAAGGCTTGAACTTTCAACAACTGTGTGCTGATGTTTATCTTTAAAATAATCTAAGTATAATTTTCTTATCTGATTTCCGGTTAGCATAATCTTTATTCCCTTATAAATTACTACATTATGAGAAAATTATACTCTAAAAAAAAACTGTTGCAAAGTTATCAGGCATAAAAAAATAGGGAACAATGTTCCCTATTTTTTTATACCAATTATTTTTTTTAATTATTGTTATTGGATATTTTTCCTAGCAATTTTTCTTGCAATATCAACAGCACTGTCAGCTACTCCTGCAATACCGCCACCTAAAGGATTTGGGATATAGAATTCATTTTGCGAACCGGAGCCTCCTTGAGATATTCTTTTTTGAATTTCATTATGTTTTTCTTCTAATTCAGAATCACTCAAAACTACTTGATCAGCAAAATTTGCAAGATTGTCCAACAATTCTTTCTTTTCTTCAAATGAGAGATTTGAAGCTAATATATCGTCACGCATTGCACCTACTGCCTTTACAGTCTTATTAGTATGAGGTTTGTAACCATTAGTTAAAACATCTGATACTTTTTGAGATAGTGCACCTAATTCCTGAGTTTGCTGTGCAGTATTTCTAACAGTATTACGTGTAGAGGCTCCTTCTTGATGAACGACATCTCTGGTTTCAGCAGCTTCTTTTGATACCAAATTTCGCGTCATTGCACCCTGTACCTCGACAGTTCTTCGAGTATAAGCACCCTCCTGATGCACGACTTTTCTTGTTAAAGCACCTTCTCTGTCAACATTGGCATTAATCTCATCAGCATTTCTGTTGTCATTTTCTATAATAGCTTCACCGGTTGCAATAGTAACAGCTGCATTCATCTCAGCATTAGCATTATCATTTGCAATAATTTGTCCGGCAGTGCCATGTACAAGCTCTTCGGTACTTCTTTCTCTTTCATTGGCTATTTGAGTCATAGCCATATCTTTCCAGGCACTTAATTGCTGCTGGTAATTAAAGAAACCTTCACGTTTTTTACCGCATTTTGTAGGATCAGGCATTGACTCAAATTCAATTACAACATCCGGAAATTCATGCTGCAATTGCATATATGCCTTTTTTACATCATTTGCAGCTTCATTTGTTATACGCATTGCGTCATTTTTATCATTTCCTTTAAATTTTTCAAAATTTGCGATATCTTTCCCAAAAGTATTAAACTCCTTAGGTTTACTTGCATCTGTTTGTTGGGGTTGGGTACCAGAAGTCATAGGAATTGCACCCATTTTTTGCTCTTCTTGTTTTTTCAATTCATAACTTCCACCTGCATTAGGGGTTCCTGTAACACCTGATACATTAAAATTTTCCATACATTTTCTCCTTACATTTTGTAGTACACACGTTATATAAAAAAGTTACGGAATAAGAAGCCAAAAACTTTAATAAAAAATATTTTCGTTACAGCTTTAAATTTATAAAATATTGATTTATCTGGAATTTGCAAGCATCTTTAAAGTTTACAATACTTTACATATATAAAATAAAACAATTATCTTGCAAAGAAAAATTTTTGTGTTAGTATAAATTCTATGAGGGATTATACAGGTACCCCACGAAACCAAACACTTGTCTAAGCCCTCTGGATCCAAGCCCGAGTAGCTCAGCTGGATAGAGCAACCGCCTTCTAAGCGGTAGGTCATGCGTTCGAATCGCATCTCGGGTATATGTAAAAAAAGACCCAAATATTTGGGTCTTTTTTTACATATTTTTTTCATTTAATCTTTCAGCTTTAGCAACTGCTTCTCTTAAAAAATCATAGTTAAACATTGATTTTTGAATATAAACATCTTTTTTTGATCCGTTTAATACAGTCGCCTTAAGGCCCCACCAATACTCTTTATTAGATTCTATAAAAACTTTTACCGGATTCTTTTTCATTTTATCCTGCAAAGAACCTACAACCCGACCGTGTTCAACTCTGGCATCAACCGAGCAAGGCATTCGTTCAAACAATTCTTCAAGTTTACTATTTGCACTCGGTCTTACATATAAACCGTTAAAATTTTGTTGGGAAGTAATTTTATCCACACGCATAAATACCCCTTTCCTGACTTAAGTTTTAGTATAGCACAAAAATCTTTAACTTATTGTGCCATTGAAAAAGAGAGGTGGTGTTTAATTGTTAAAAACGAAAGAAAGCCCGCTCGTCTTATGGAAAAACGTCTCCAAATTTAATATTGTTGATAATTTACCCTGATAGTGAATGCAAAATTTATAAGGATAAGGTAAATTACGAGGGTAAAGGAGGAATAAAATGTTTTATAATGTATTAAAAGCAAAAGATATTATTGATTTAGGGGAAGAAAAATTCAAACGTGAAGTTTTAATGGAAGATAATAACAATTGCCTTTCTGTTATTGCAATCAAGAAAAATGAAATTATTGATACGCATACATCAATATGTGATGCGGCCGTTTATGTTTTAGACGGGGAAATAGAATTACATTTTGATGCCGAAAAATTCAAAGTTGATAAGGGTGAAATTCTTATGTTTAAAAAAGATAGAGAGCACAAAGTCGTTGCCCTCAAAGACAGTAAATTCTTTTTAATAAAAATCTAACAAAAAAAGGAGCCATAGCTCCTTTTTTTGTTAATTTCTTATATTATAGCTGGCAAATCCGATTGGCCTTCTTGAAGATTTATTATTAACAGATGAAAAATCATCTATAGCTTTTGTAAAATCTTCAAAAATCAAGCGCATATTTTCAATATCTTCATTTTTAAAAGTTCCGTTTTCCATTTTTTGATATATACCGGCTCGTTCAAAAGCTCGTTCATTGGCACTGTTAACAATATGTGCAATATCTGCACCTGTTGCTTTTATTTTTAAGAGCTGCTCGGCAACTTTGTCTTTCGGGAAGTCCAATGCCAGCGGCTTATTCTGTGTGTGTATATCAAAAATTTTTAGTACAGCCTCTTTTGTATCCGGGGCCTTTATTTCGATATGTTTTCCAAAACGCCCGGAACGGGTAATTGCACTGTCAAGCATGTCCAATCTGTTTGTGGCGGTAACAACAAATATATCATCTCCGTTCTTTTCAACATCACTCATTAACGTCAAAAGCTGATTTACAACCTTGTCACCGTATACATCAGCACCGCCTCTTCTTTTTGCTACCGCATCAAATTCATCAATAAATATTATTGACGGCTGATTTTCTCTGGCAGTATCAAAAAGTTTACGCCAGTTTTCTTCAGATTGCCCGACCCATTTTGATTCCATCTCAAGTCCGTTCAATTTTATAAATTCTGCATTTGTTTCATTTGCTAAAGCTTGAGCAATAAGAGTTTTACCCGTTCCCGGAGGCCCGTATAAGATATAACCATGGTTTATAATACTATGTTTATAAGCACCGGGGTATTTTATCGGATACAAAATTCCCTTTTTTAATTCATTTATAGCACTGTCCTGTCCGCCAACATCCGCAAAAGAAAGTTTTTTACCCTTTCCCGAAAGTGTCTGTAAAATTGAATAAATAGATTTTTGATTTTGGCGTTTAATTACAGGATTAACCTCATTCGTAAAATCAAAAGTTCTCACAAATGTATCTCTAAGCATGCTTAAATCAGCTAAAGGTTTATCTTTTATTTTCAAATCACTGTCATTTATCTTCAAAACATCTTCCGTCTCAAGATAAAAGCTGTCACCTTTATTCATAGTATAGGCAGATTTACCGCTTTTCAAAATAAAATCAAATTCATTAGGATTATAAGCCTCCAGCTCATTATTACTATTTTTAAATAACACAAGAGAAGCTTTTAAATTATCATCCTCAATATAGAAAAAACGTTTCATGATGTTGTGAAAAGAATTTCCTATTCCTTTCAGACTTTTTTGAGCAGATTTTAGCGTTTCATCAATAACTATAACATCGCCCTGTTGTATAAGCTGTAAAACAGAAGCCAGACGGTCTTCAAGCGGAATTTTTTTTACATGCGCAAGAGCAGTTGATTGTATCCCTGTAAAATTAATCTGATGATAAAATTTATATCCGGGCAAAGTTGAAATCTGCCAACTCGCCGAATTTACAGATTTATTTTGACTTTGTACAGGTTTTGTATTGTTATTTAGTACATTATTAGTGTATTGCGGACAATAATAATTTTGAACAGGGCTTATTTTCATACACACACCTCCTTGGTTCTATGAGATTACTCCTTTTTTTAAAAATCGTCAATAGGCATATCAGATAGAAAAAATCAGTATTTCGGGCAATATGCTACAAATGTAGTATAAAAATAACAAATTTTGCTCTTTTTGTTTTTCTTATCTTTTAATTTATTATTAAATAATCATATTTTTATAAAAAAATATACTACAATTGTAGCAAAAACACTTTTTTATGAATTGTTACATTTATTTACTTAATATTATTCAGAGAACAATAGCAAAAAATTTATTTTTCAACCTTTGACTAAAAGGAGAATAAATTATGCAAGTTTATAAAACAACAAATACTAATTTTACGGGTACCTTTATTTTAAAACCCGAAAATAACCAAATAAAAGAGGCTATACCAAATATTATAAAAAAAGGCAGACAGCTATTTTACAATATAGAAAGCGAAGGAGATGTTGTGCTTGTCACAAGAGATAAATATGATAAACGTATTGGCGAATTTATTCAGGCGCAAAATCTAAATTTCAAGTATTATCCTGAAATTTCGACTCAAAGCGGTCTTGATGATGAGGTTCCGTCAATGCTAAAAAAACTCCTCACCATAAAAAACAATTGTGTAATAAATAATTTGAAAATATTGAATAAATTTTTATCAAACCATAATATTGCACTTAATAAACAACGTGAATATTTTGAACAGGCAATAAATACTTTAAGACTCAGCGTTGAAACCCCTAAAATTGAAATCGATGCTAAAGGTATTTTTGTTATACGCGATAACCCAAAACAGCGAACGATAAAATCTACGGGGTTCCGTAATGGTACTGCATACATTTATATTTTACCTGATTCTATTAATCAGGAAACAAAAAGATTTCTGATAGGACAAAACGGTAAACAAATTATAAAAGAATTTACTTCCCCGAAAGATATGCAAAATTTTAATAAAAAATTTAGGAAACTTATAGAATTAGAAAATTAAAAAACAGGCTTATCAGCCCATTTTTCGGCGGCAGCGGGAATTTGCTTA
The DNA here is from genome assembly GCA_944322885.1 of Candidatus Gastranaerophilales bacterium. Taxonomy (GTDB): domain Bacteria; phylum Cyanobacteriota; class Vampirovibrionia; order Gastranaerophilales; family Gastranaerophilaceae; genus Stercorousia. Next base: position 28,355 of record CALUQH010000026.1, read on the forward strand.
GTCGTAGGCGAGAATATGAAATTTGAGCCGTACGAATAAGTATGCAAAGCTTACCTTTAAAATTTTCCGACAGAAAATTTTAAGGTTCAATTCACACACCGGCATAAAAAAACAGGCCATTAGCCTGTTTTTCGGCGATTTAGGGGCTATCATAGAACCGAACTTAATAATGCAAGATAAACAAACCGTATTCAATAATGTATACAACTTCTTCATTGTGTGTATTTACTTCAAATATAAACATAAGCTCATTAAGTTTATCAAGCAAAATTTTTTTTTCGGCTCGAACCATATAACTTATCTCCTTAAAAATCTCAAACACATACAATTTTTTTAGCGTTTGTATATTATTTTTTATATGACTTTAAAAATTTTTGTCAATATAAAATCGTCAAAACCCTTGCCAATAGTGCATTGTATTAATACAAGATTTGGGACAGCTTCTGATTATAAGGGGCATAAGCTTTATTAACTTTTGTTAACTTGAAATATCAAATGATATGACATTTTTAAATTTTATACAGTTGTTTTAAATTCTTTCCAATCCTTAACCGATTTTTCTGGGAGTTGTATTCCGTCATCCAATGCGCAAAATAATATTTTGACGCATTGGATTTTTTGATTTTTTAGGATTTTTCAAATCAAACAGGCTTATTCTGCTTTTTGCTTCTAGTCCAAAATAAAATTTTTGTTACTCCAATTCCATAGAAGATTGAAAATCCCGCCGAGTAACAGACTAGAAGTCTTATCAGGTGACAGGTAGGGACAATACTCTATCAGAAGTATCGTATCTTTAATACTTAAGAGGGGATAATTTTACGTAGTACAGACCTTATAATATAAGTAAAGAGGTCAAAAATGGCAGAACTTATTGAACTTGCAACTGTCGGCGAAATGCTTAAAGAAGAGTTTATTGACGCATTCGGTATTACACAGAATATACTCGCTGCTGCAATTTTTGTACCGCCAAATAGAATTATCAAATAGTTAAATGAAAGAAGAATTACGGCCGAGATAGATTTACGTTTAACTAAATATTTCGGTCTTACGCAAGAGTATTTTTTACGTTATCAGGGAGATTACGAATTTCGTATGATGAAATGTAATATTACCGATGACATTGCAAAAATTGTATTGATTAAGGCTTAGAAAATACTATTCCACTGAGATTTGATACATTGACGGATTTTGGTATCAGGTGGTATAATAATCAGATACGGTATAAACAAGGAATATGTAATGAAAAATTGTATCATAGCATTAATGTGTTTATTATTAGCACCGCCTGTATTTGCATTTGGTAGCTATAAAAAGCTTGATTTTCTAAACGGCGAATCAGCTCCTCAGTCAAACAAAATCCTTTATGAATATATCTTGAAGGAACAAAATATGACACCTGAGAGGATTAAAGATTTTGCAAGAATTGAACCACAGTCAGTAAAAGCTTTTGAGGTTGACTTGAACGATGACGGTACTAAAGAAGTTTTAGGAGTTGTCTATTCAACACTTTATATGGGTACAGCCGGGTATTCCTTGTTTATTTTACAAAAACAACCTAACGGATATAGCAATATATCCATTTTGGTATTTGAGCCACAAGCTGAAGTATATATTATGAAAGAAATGTCGAACGGATATCATGATATTAAACTTTCCGGCTCAAATGGAGATGGCGGACAATATGTGGCAAAGTATAAAGATGGTATGTACCAGTGGGCATACAAACTATAAGTTTAAATAAAAACTTTGCTGCTGAGTAGAAATATAGATAGCATAGCAGGATAGGTATTACAAAGTGATACCTCTATTTTGTGATGAAAAACAGAAAGGAAAAATTATGACAAAAACACTAGATGACTTTTACAATGACTTAGGAGCCAGAGAGTCTGGGGGAAATTACAAGGCTGTGAATACTGCGGGTTATATCGGTAAATATCAGATGGGTGAAGCTGCAATGGTAGATGCGGGTTATTATAAACCAAAACCAAATGGCAATTATAACAACAAATGGGATGGTCAATTTACTGGTAAAGATGGTATTTACAGTGTTGAAGATTTCTTAGATAACCCTCAGGCTCAGGAGAATGCTCAACGAATTTATAAACAAAAACAGTGGACATATATAAAGAATTTTGCACAAAAATATGATGGAAAAACGATAAACGGGATTCCGATTACACAATCTGGTATGCTTGCTGCTACACATTTATTAGGTCAAACCAAACTCTTAAAATATCTTCAAAGTAATGGCAGGTATATTCCAAAGGATGGTTATGGCACAAGTATTGAAGAGTATTTAAGAAGGTTTGCCGGTTACGATGTTTCAGAAATCACAGGATTAAAAAGTAGCAGTACTGCAACTGTTCAACCCAATTCTGCAAAATCGGCAACACCTCAACAACCATCAAAACTTATAAAAATTGGAATAGAAATGAATGTCGACAAAGACGGCAACCGTATCTTTACACCTCAGGAAATCGGCGAAATGAGCCCTGATGAATTTCAGGAAAATCTTCCGTTAATTGAACAACAGTTAAAAGACGGTCTAATTAAACCGCAAGCGCAGGATTATTCAGGTTATTTAAATCCGGTCAGTGGTAACAGCAAACTTTTTTCAAGAGAATTGATTTCACAAATGTCTGGTGATGAATATACTGCTAATGAACCTGCTATTATGGCGCAATTACAGGCAATCGAAATTCCGACAGATAGCGAACTTGAAACAGCAAGTCTGAGAGGCGGAACAGTTTATGTAAGACCATACACAAGATCTGACGGCACAGAAGTCCGCGGATATTACAGATCGGTATAAAACAATGCGGAGTATTTGCCTACTCCGCTTTTAAATTTCTTCTAATAAATTTGCAGTCCAAATAGCATAAATTAATTCGTTCATCCTTGTAACATTCAACTTTTTAAATATTGATCTTTTTAACTTCACGTATTCATTATAGTCCAGTCCAAGCCAGTCTGTTATTCCCCTGTAATTCTGACCTCTTATAAGCATATATAAAACTTCTGTCTCTTTTGGCGTCAAAGTTTCTAACATTATACATACCTCCTAAACATTTCAAGGCTTACTAAATTATTCTTTATCACATAAAAAGCCAACTGTCGCCTGTTTTGAAGATGAAGTTCTTTCATAAGTTTTCGTACCCTGTAAATAAATTTGTAAGTTTGTCTTGAATAAAATCGCTTCGCAATCTCACGATATGACAGTCCTGTTAAAAGGTAATACAACTCCTTCATATCCACAACATCATATAGTCTATCTCCGATATCATAAAACATCTTGAGCAACTCCTTTTATGGCATCAACAATTTCTTCATGTGTTGACCGACTCCAGAAAAATGGATTGAGTAGAAGAATTCTAAAAACTACCTGAATAATATTTTTGACATGAAACTTTGCAGGCAATTGTTCAATAATTTCTTCCACGTTTTCAGCGTTACTAATTGCCGGATTTAATTTATAATCTGCTATTGCATTTGAATCATACCCGTTTAATAAACCTGCTGCCATAACTTCGCAGTCATTATGCGTTAATCCTGTGACGGGTTTGTATTTATTCTTATCTGCCCAATCTAGCAGAAGCGGAAAATTATGTATTATTTCGTGAGCTTGAAACTCCATTACGTCATCCAAATCATCATTTAATATACAATAAAGCAGAAGCAGGTTTATTTGTTTATAATCCAGAAAACTCTTTTTTATAAGTGAGATATCAAATTGAGCTTGTTCATCTAACTCCGCCCTTGCATCAAGCATCATATGTTCAGATACAAAGTCTGAAAACTTTCTAAACACAGGATTAATTTTAAACTGCCAGCTATAAAGACACAAAAATCTGTTGAACTGTTTACGGCTGTCGATAACTTCAAGGTAGCTCTTAATAATGTTCTTCATCTCTGCCGGTATAAGATAAAGATAATAATTTAACGTTACTAAATTTATTATATTCTTTTGTGCCGCATATTCAATTTCTTTTTGCAGTTTCTTTTCGGTAAGATTATCTACATCCCCGTCTATACCAAGAATTGTTTTCATGAGCTGTATTCTAAGGTATGTGTTGTATAAAGTTCTGTACGGTATAGTAAATTCTCCACGCATGTAAATCCTTTCATACTTTAATTATTATCGTAGTATATATAAATATGTTCGTATTATATGCAAGTTATTTTAGTTTTTGAATTGCCTATTCGGCTATATTTTACATGAAATATTGCATATAATTGTAGCAATAAGTGTTATGGAAAGATTTATGTTTATAACATAAACTTAATATATGCCGTTAAAAGCTGATTTTGGAAAACGTATTAAAGAATTGAGAGAGTCATTGTTTATGTCTCAGGAAGAGTTCTCCGAAAAAATAGGTATTCACAGAAATACCCTTGCAAGAATTGAAAGCGGAGAAAACTTTGTATCACTTGAAACATTAGAAAATATAAAAGAAGCTTTAGGTGTTGAGTATAATGAATTATTTACATTTGGAAAGCCGGTTGATAAAGCCCCCCTAAAAGCATTTACTTTGAAACTTCGGGAATTAAATGATGCAGATGCCAAGTATTTTCTGAAAAATATTAATGCCTATCTTATAGCCAAACAAGAAAACGAAAAGATTAAATAAATTTAATCCGTAATCGCCTGCATCATTTTTAACAACATTTGTTTCTTATCTAAGTTCATCTTGTCTAACAGTTTACATGCAGTGAATGAAACTTCATTGTTAGAAACCGCGCCTGTATCATCAAAATTGAAAAGGTATGCCAATGGAACATTTAACACTTCAGATAGCTTAAACAGAACTTTAGATGACGGAAAACTGTAACCGGTTTCTGTTCCTGAAATTGTTTGAGCAGAGCATCCGCATTTTTCAGAAAGCTGTTCCTGAGTTAACCCTGATAAATTCCTGTAGTACCTGACTTTTTCGCCAAATTTTTTCATAATTTCAGAAGAATTATAAACCATATTTAGAGCTTATACGAGCAAGTCGTATTTAACAATAGAATAGCTCCGTAGCCACTACGATATTATCGTAGTTGTTTTTTCTTAAATTGGACTGGAATTTTATATTAAATAAATGCACTACTTTGTGGCATTTGGTGTAAAAAGAAAGGAAAAGATATGAAGCATTTGGTTGAGCCCATCAGGGATAAGAAAAAGATTAGAGATGTTGAAGATTATCTTGCAAAAAGAAGCAAACGGAACAGGTTATTATTTGTGCTGGGCTGTAATTCCAGGTTAAGGGTTTCTGACATACTCGCGTTGGATGTAAAAGATGTCAGGGGTAAATCCCACATAGAACTTAACGAAAAGAAAACAGGGAAATGCAAGCGTTTCCCGATAAATGATAAATTAAAAAAACTTATCAATGATTTTATAAAGAATAAATCAGATAATGAACCGTTATTTTTAAGTCAAAAACAGATGCGGCTAGACCGTTCGCAGGTGTACAGGATGTTGAATGAAGCGTGTAAAGCTGTCGGAATTGATGTGAATATCGGAACACACAGCATGAGAAAAAGTTGCGGTTATCATCACTATAACCAGTTCAAAGATGTTGCGATGTTACAGATGATATTCAATCATTCATCGCCTCAGATAACTTTACGTTATATAGGAATTGAGCAGGACGAAATAGATAACAGTTACAAACAGTTTGTTTTATAAATCCACTAAAAGAAAAATCCAACAAAATAGTTAAATTTGATGTGTGTAATAAGTAATTTTTACATTTATAGCATATTTTCAGGGTTTTTACAAGCAAAAAAGCTACATCTTTTGTTGTATTTTTTGTGAATTATATAAAATCATTTGCACGTAAAAGCTA
>CALUQH010000027.1 GCA_944322885.1 Candidatus Gastranaerophilales bacterium
CGTAATAATCATAAACTAATTTAGTCTGGTCTAAAGAATTTTGATATTCGTTTGAAAGGTCAGCAAGTTCTCTGGACAATGCTATCTTCTGGTGAGATAGACGCATTGACTGGAATTCACAATCAGACTTTCTGCTTGTGATGCTCAGTAATCTCGCTTGTCCCGCTGCTAATCCCATTTTTTAAGATTTTCCTTTCAATACTAGTAACGTTCATGTCTTACTACGACATTTTTTGAGTAAAACTTTAAAAATATAATCGATTTTGTAACAATTGTTAATAAATTTTTTTATCAAAATCTATTAAGTTATGTAAATTTGATATTTTTGTAATATCTTTGATTGATGAGTTTTTGAGAAAAAGTGGTATAATATATGTAGAAAGGTAAGTTGATTAAAGCTTTAGAGTTTTTCTGCTGCGGGTGCGGAAAATGTTATCAGCCGGTGACATGTTTTGTTATATTTTTATAACAAAACAGCAGAAAGGCAGTACATGAGTAATCTACAATTTCAAAACGATTTAGACAGACTGACAGAGGTTCTTCCTGAAAAAGTTAAAAAACATATTACTTACGAAAAAATGGAAGATGTTATAGAAATTGTTTTGGATATCGGCAGAACCCCGGAAATTCGTCACGCAGGCGGAAAAATAGAGTATTTGGGAGATGAATTTGTCACCGAAGATGACATTAATTATATAACAAGCAGAATTCAGGATTTTACATCTGACAACCGCTCGGGAATTCCTGGTACTCTTCACAGGATTAGCGCAATAAGAAACCGCCAGGGTAAAATTATCGGCCTTACCTGCCGTATCGGAAGGGTTGTTACAGGTACAATTGCCTGTATCAAAGATATTTGTATGATGAACAAAAGTATCCTGTTTCTGGGCCGTCCGGGAGTCGGGAAAACTACCAAACTGAGAGAAATTTCAAGGTTGGTTGCTGATGAACTCGGAAAGCGTGTTGTTATTGTTGATACTTCAAATGAAATTGCGGGTGACGGCGACACCCCTCATCCGGCCATAGGTCATGCAAGACGTATGCAGGTTACGCAGCCGCAATATCAGAAAGATATTATGATTGAAGCTGTTGAAAACCATACTCCAGAAGTTATTGTGGTTGATGAAATAGGGACAGAAGAAGAAGCACAGGCAGCACGTACAATAGCTGAACGCGGGGTTATGCTTATTGCAACCGCTCACGGGAACAGTCTTGAAAACTTAATTAAAAACCCGACCTTATCAGATCTTGTCGGTGGAATACAGTCAGTAACCCTCGGTGATGATGAAGCAAAACGCAGGGCTTCTCAAAAGACAGTTCTGGAAAGAGAAAAACAGCCGACTTTTGATGTTGTTATTGAAATTTTGGACAGAAATACTCTTGCTGTTTATAAAAATACGGCAGAGGCTGTTGATTATATATTACGCGGTTGGCCTATAAGACCGGAAATTCGTAAGGTAGATAAATCTTATGAGGGAGAATTGCCTAAACAAGAAACAGTTTCAAAAACGGAACCGACTTTTAGCGATATCCCAAAAGAAATAAACAGACTTGATAAAAGTGTACCGGAGCATAACACAGATAGTTTAAAATTTAGTTTTTCAAGACAAAAATATGTTGATGAGGTAAAGGGGTTTAAAAAGATTTATTTATATGCTGTTTCAAGAAGTATTGTTGAAAAGGTTATCGAACGTCTGAATTTGAATGCAGAAATTACGCGTAATCTTGATGAGGCTGATATTGTTATTGCTCATAAAAACTTTATAAAAGGCGGGGCAAGGGTTTTGAGTATAGCAAATGATTACAGGCTGCAAATTTTTTACGTAAAAACAAATTCAATGGCGCAAATTCAAAAAGTTTTAAAGGAGGCCTTGCAGATAACTGAAGCATCAGAAACTCTGTTAGGCTATTATGATGATACTGAAAAGGCTCTGGATGAAACAAAAGAGGCAATTAATAAAATTCTTGCAGGTGCACAACAGGTGGAATTATCGCCGCAAAATCCACATATAAGAAAATTACAGCATGAGCTTGTTGAACAGCATAATCTGAAAAGTATTTCAATTGGGGAAGGAAGCAATAGACACTTGAGAATTATCGGCGGAAAGGATTTCAATAATTAAAAAGACGGGAATTTTTAAATTCCCGTCTTTTTTGTTTATAGATGTGTCGGGTAAACGGCACCTTTCTTTAGCATTAGTTTATAAAAATTTCATGCAACCCTTGTTTGACGGGTTAAGCGGCACGCTTACTTACAGCCGAGAGGACCTTCTTCCTCTTTGCTGTGTTTGAACTCAATTACTGCCTGAGCAGCTGCAAGTCTTGCCTGCGGAACTCTGAACGGTGAGCAGGATACGTAGTTCAAGCCGATTCTGTGGCAGAATTTAACAGAAGCCGGATCGCCGCCGTGTTCTCCGCAGATACCGCGTTTCAGATGTGGTCTGACTTTTAAGGCTTTATCAAGAGCAATTTTCATTAATTGTCCTACGCCTTCCTGATCAAGTGTAGCAAACGGGTTTGCAGGAAGGATTTTTTGTTCTACATAATTTTGTAAGAATTTGCCTTCTGCATCATCTCTTGAGTACCCGAATGTCATTTGTGTCAGGTCGTTTGTTCCGAATGAGAAAAATTCTGCGTATTCTGCAATTTGATCAGCAGTTAGAGCTGCACGCGGAATTTCAATCATTGTTCCAAACATGTAGTCGACAGTAACGCCTTTTTCTGCCATAACTTCTTTTGCGACACGTTCTAAAACTTCTTTAACTGTTTTAAGTTCATTTACATGTCCTACAAGAGGAATCATAACTTCAGGTTTAACGTCTAATCCTTCTTTTTTCAAATCACATGCTGCATAGAAAATTGCTCTAACCTGCATTTCATTGATTTCAGGATAAGTTAAGCCTAAACGGCATCCTCTTAAGCCCATCATCGGGTTGGATTCTGACATTGCTTCAACAATGTTGAGAAGTTTTTCGTCTTCTTTATAATCTTCGCCTTTAGCCTTTTTAGTTGCAACTTTTGCAATCAGGTCTTCTTTATCAGGCAGGAATTCATGAAGAGGAGGATCAAGAAGTCTGATAGTCATTGATTTTTCGCCTAATGCTTTAAACATTGCGTAGAAATCGCTGTACTGCATTGGCAATAAATGATCAAGAGCTTCTTTTCTCGCTTCAGGTGTTCCTGCGATAATCATTTTCTGAACCCATGGAAGTCTTTCAGGATCCATAAACATGTGTTCCGTACGGCAAAGACCAACACCTTCAGCCCCTAGTTCAAGCGCTTTTGCCACGTCAGCAGGTGTATCTGCGTTAGCTCTTACGCTTAATAACTTGGTTTCATCAACCCATTTAAAGAGTTTGTTGAAATTATCATCCATTTTAGGCGGAATTAAATGTACTGCACCTGCCATAACTTCACCGGTACCGCCGTCAAGTGATATAATATCATCTTTATGGTAAACAGTTCCGTCAGCAGCTGTTAATGTTTCGTTTTTAAGATCGATTGATAAGTCTTCGCAGCCTGCAACGCATGGTTTACCCATACCTTTGGCAACAACTGCAGCGTGAGATGTCATACCGCCTCTGAGTGTTAGAACACCCTGAGATTGAATCATACCGTGGATATCATCAGGGCATGTTTCAATTCTGACTAAGATGACTTTTTCGCCTTCTTTCCCTCGTTTTGCAGCTTCTTCCGTATCAAATACAATTTTACCTACGGCAGCACCGGGAGATGCTGCAAGACCTTTTGCAATTTGTTTAGCTTCTTTTTTAGCTGCAGGGTCAAAGTCAGGAAGAAGTACCTGATAAAGCTGGTTAGCGTCAACGAGTTCAATAGCTCTTTCTTTATCAATTATGCCTTCTTCGCACATTTCAACCGCAATTCTGACGGATGCCTTTGCGGTTCTTTTACCGTTACGTGTTTGTAAGATATATAATTTACCTCTTTCAATTGTAAATTCCATATCTTGAACATCTTTGTAGCCTCTTTCAAGTTTTTTTGCAATATCAACATATTGTTTATATAAATCAGGCATTTCATGTTCAAGTTCCGCAATAGGTTTAGGTGTTCTGATACCTGCAACTACGTCTTCACCTTGGGCGTTTGTCAAGTATTCGCCGTAGAATTTGTTTTCGCCTGTAGACGGGTTTCTGGTAAATGAAACACCTGTTGCACAGTCATCACCCATGTTGCCGAATACCATTGTTTGAACATTTACTGCGGTACCGTAGTTGTGGTCGATTTTGTAGTGGTTTCTGTAAGCAACAGCACGAGGGATGTTCCATGATCTGAATACGGCCTCAATAGCTTCTTCTAATTGAACGTATGGATCTTGAGGAAATTCTTTGCCTGTTTCTCTTTTAATAAGTTCTTTATAAGGTTCTATTAAAGATTTCCAATCTTCAGCAGTTAAATCTGTATCGGATTTATACCCTTTTTCTTCTTTAATTTTGTCTAAGTAATCTTCAAATTTTTGTCTGTCGATTTCCCAGGCAACCGAACCGAACATAGTTAAAAATCTTCTGTATGAGTCATAACAGAATCTAGGGTTGTTGGTAAGCTTAATCATACCTTCAACGGTTTGATCATTTAATCCCAAATTCAAAATAGTTTCCATCATACCGGGCATTGAAAGTCTTGCACCTGATCTAACAGAAACTAAAAGCGGATTTTCAGGATCTCCGAATTTTTTACCTGCCTGATCTTCAACCTCTTTCAGGTAGTATTTTACTTCATCCATAAGTCCTGAGGGCATTTTGTTACCGTGGTTGATGTAATCCATACAGGTTTCTGTAGTGATTGTTAACCCCGGAGGTACAGGAAGCCCCAGATTGGTCATTTCAGCGAGGTTAGCACCTTTGCCGCCAAGAAGATTACGCATATCAGCATTACCTTCTTTGAACAACCATACGCGTTTTTCAGTCATAGTTCATCTCCTTTCTTATTGTATAATAAACACTTAATATCTTGATATAACTATAACATGAAAATAGCAAATGCAACAGTTTTTTATTTTTTAAAATAATCGCAAATTAAAGTTTTTTTGCGCGGCAAAAAATTTTTGATGCTTATAACTACTTTGTTCTTTTTTGAATCTTCTAATTCTTTTTTCAGGATGGCTTTTTCTAAAACGACTTTATTGTATAAATCAGAGCATATTGAGCTTTTATCAATATGTTCTTTTAATTTAGCCAGTTGAATTTCTTTTTCTTTAATTAATCGGGTTAGTTCTTTTTCCACTTTGAAAGACCTCTTGAACTGTACCATATTAGAATAAAGCCAATCAGTTTTTTTTAAATCGTTTTTTTAGTTGATTTAAACTTAAACGGGCAATAAATCATACTCATAACCGATTTTTAAAGCCTTAATATTTAACGGTAAAAGATTTTTTCTGTGAGGCGGGATTACCGTATCCAGAGCCTGATTTAATGTCTCAAGGCTTACCAGTCTGCTGGCTTTTGCAAGAAGTCCGAGTGCAAGAATATTAGCCATTTTGATATTACCGACTTCTTCCGCAAGCTTTGTGATGGGTGCAAAAATGTAATTTATGTCTGTTCTTGTTTTTATTTCTCTGGCAAGTGTTGAATTTGCTATCATCCAACCGCCTTTTTTAATTTTTGATAAAAATCTGTCGAATGAAGCCTGATTAAGAGCTACAACAAAATCTGCATCAGACTTATTTACTTCACTGACTTCTTCATCGCTCATTACTACTTCACAATTAACGGTTCCGCCGCGCATTTCCGCTCCGTACGAAGGATACCATGTAACATGTTTCCCTGCTAACATAAAGGCATTAGCCAGTACCTCACCAGCTAATAATACGCCCTGACCGCCAAATCCTGCTATTATAAAATTTTTTTCCATTTTTTTTACCTATACTGTTAAATTTATACTATGTCTAATGTGATAATCCAAACATTATGTTTGGTCTTTGTATATTCCGGGCTTAAATACCGGCATCATTTCATTTCTTACTCTTTCATGAGCTTTTTGCGGTGACATTTTCCAGTTTGTCGGGCAGGTCGAAAGAATTTCTACAAATCCGAAGCCTAACCCTTTTATCTGGACTTCAAAAGCTTTTTTTATAGCCTGTTTTGCTTTTCTGATATTGGCAACAGTATCAAGAGATACCCTTGCTGAGAATGCTGTACCGTCGCACAGGGCGATGTGTTCAGCGATTTTTATCGGATACCCGTAATAATCAACATTTCTTCCTGTCGGAGATGTCGTTGTTACCTGTCCCACAAGAGTTGTCGGCCCTAATTGTCCGCCTGTCATTCCGTAAGTTGTATTATTAATACAAATTGCGGTCAGGTTTTCACCTCTTAGTGCGGCATGCATGCTTTCAGCAAGTCCGATTGATGCAAAGTCGCCGTCACCCTGATATGTAAATACAATTTTATCAGGTCTTGCTCTTTTTATACCGGTAGCTTCCGCGAGTGCTCTGCCATGAGGAGCTTCCAGAGAGTCTACATTTATAAAATCATAAGTTGTTACCGAACATCCGATTGAAGCAGCAAGAATAGTATTTTCTCTTATTCCAAGTTCGTCCAGAACTTCCGCAACCAATCTTACTGCTACCCCGTGATCGCAGCCCGGACAAAATGAATATTTTACATCTCCTTTCAAGGAGTCGGGTAATTTAAAAACTTGTGTTGCCATTATAATAATTCCTCAATTTTTGATACAATTTCAGCTGCCGAAGGCGGAGCACCTACCCCTTTGTTAACTAATTCAACAGGGCATGCTCCATTGACTGCAAGTCTGACGTCATTTACCATTTGTCCCATGTTAACTTCCACGGTTACGAATTTTTTTGTTTTTTGCGCAAGTTCATGCAATCTTTTATTCGGGAAAGGATATAGAGTAATCGGTCTGAAAAGGCCTGCCTTTATTCCTTTTTCTCTCAATAGTTTCATTGCTGTTTTTGCGTTTCTTGATGTACTGCCGAAACTTACAAGAATAATGTCAGCATCGTCAGTGTTAATTTCTTCCCATTCTACTTCGTTTTCTTCAATAACTTTGTATTTCCGGTAAAGTTTTTCAAGGAATACACACTGATCATCTGCTAACGGCGCATACGAACGTATTATTCTTGCATCTCTTCCTTTTGCGCCTGTTAATGCCCAGCTTGATGTATCAATTTCCGGATACGGATAATCGTAAAATTCAACAGGTTCCATCATCTGTCCCAAAAGCCCGTCTGCAAGTAAAACGGTCGGATTTCTGTATTTTTGGGCAAGATAGAAAGCCTTGTAAGTTAAATCAACACATTCCTGCACTGTTGACGGTGCAAGCACTATAAGATGATAATCTCCGTTTCCGCCGCCTTTAGTCGCTTGGAAATAGTCGCCTTGCGACGGATAAATATTCCCGAGTCCCGGACCGCCTCTCATTACACTTACCAGTACGACAGGGAGTTCATCAGCAGTTGCATAAGACAAACCTTCCTGCATTAAAGAAACCGCGCATGAAGATGATGATGTCATTGCTTTAACGCCTGTAGAAACTGCTCCTATAGTCATATTAATTGCAGCAAGTTCGCTTTCCGCAGATACATAACCCCTTTTTAATTCTTGCATTTTGCCGCTCATAAATTCTCCGATTTCGCTCTGCGGAGTAATAGGATATCCGAAATAACACTGACATCCTGCAAGAATTGCAGCCTGTGCTATGGCATAGTTCCCTTTTGTCAAAACTTTTTTATTGGTTAAACATTCTGTAGTCATTTTTTTTATCCTTTATAGACTTCTGTAATTGCCAGATCAGGACATCTTGCTGCACACATTGCACAACCAAGGCATTCATGATTCGGGTCATCAAATTCTACGACATGATTGCCCAAACTGTTTGTTTCTTCACTCACTTTTAGCAACTTTTTGGGGCATTCATCAATACACAAATAGCATGCTTTGCATTTTTCTTTGTTAATTACTATGTAGCTCATCTACACCTCTTACTCTTTTTTGTCTAAGAACTATTATATCACTTAATAAAAAAAGCGCTACTATATCTTTACAATTGTAATATTAATAGTTAATAGTTTGCATACTTTATTATGGTTCTGCTAAAATAAAATGCAGTGGGATATTTTTTAAGAAAGTGAAGACGATGGCTTTAACAGTGGATGAAATTGCTGAAATTATTAACTCAATGCGTGAAGAAAATGAAAATAATGCACACAGTGTTGAAAGGGTTTTAACTGGGATAAATAATAAACTTGATATGATGGCCGAAGACAGTGAGGCTACTGATTTAATCCGGGTTTATATATCTGAATTAAAAAAATCTGTTGATGAAAAACACAGTATTACCGTTGAAAAATTTAACGAAATTGAAAATTCTTTTAATAATTTATTAAATACAAATTCCGAAAATGCAAAAACCTCTGAACTGAGAGATTTATTCAATGCACTGGGAACTAATATAAGTAATTTTTCGGATAGTATTTCTTCCCAGAAAAATATCCTTAATGATTTGGATAACAAGCTGTCACAGGTTAGTGAAAGGATGTACGGCAAAGATGAAATGGCTTCATTAATAAGTGAAGTATCTCTTGATATTTCCGCTGTAAATTCTAATCTTGATAATTTGTTAAAAAATATGGAGGAGAAACTTTCGGAAACTGTTTTATTGCTTAATGGCATGGACAGTTCTGCACAATTTGCCGATATAAAAAACGGTATTGATACTATTTCTTCACAAGTGCTGGTTTTGCCCTCATCTATTTCCAGATTTCAGGATATTTTTGAATCTTTGAGAGAAATAATTTCCCAATTGTCGTCAAATTCATCAATAGAGATGCGTGAACGATTTGAAAGTCTTGAAAATTCTTTCCAAAATATAGTTACGGATTCTGATTTTAAAGGATTTAAAGCCGATTTGGCGGATTTTGTTCAAAAAATCATAGACAATTCTTCTGCCTTAAATTCTGAACTTTCATACACTGCCGAACGAATTGAAAATATACTTACAACTGTTAAGGCGCTTGATTTTAGAGATGATTTTGAAAATATTATAAGCAGAGTCAATGATTTGAAAGAGTCTTTTGAGGAGGGTTCGAATCTCAATTATACAAATTTATCGGCTGACATAAACGCCCTTTCTCAAAATTTGGATAAAAGTTTTACGAATTTAGATGATAAAAGACAGGAAGTGTACTCTTCTTTAAAAGCCTCTCTTGATAATATTCTTTCGGATTTGTCAACTTTGTCAAAGAACAACAATCAGGAAATACTTGATGAAATATCCCGTAGTATAATTTCTATTTCAAATGATGTTATGTCATTGAGAAACGGTATATCTGCGGATTTTCAGGATGATTACGGAGATTTAAAAGCCGGTCTTGGCAATGTTATCACTGAACTTCAGTCTTTTAAAAATGAAATAATTGTAAGCAGTGACGCCGGTTTTAATTCATCTGCGCAAAATATTCAACAGATTGAAAGTAGAATAAACGATCAGATATCAGAGCTTTCCGAAATAAAAAATTTAATATCTGAAAGTAACAAATTAGAACCATCTCAAATTATTGATGCAGTTGATAAAGTTTATGAAAATATTTCCTTATTAGTTACGGAATTAAAAGAGGACGCAAACTCAAATTACGAGGCGGTAAAAGGTTATATAGAAGAACTTTCGCAAAATACAGCAAACCTCCAAAGCGATTTTATAAGCACCGCGGAGCAAAATGCTGATAAAATAATCTCCGGAATAACGGACGTTGCTTCATCCGTTGAAGCGTTCAGGGATGAATTTAAGCAGTCTGCACTTTCAAATTTGGAAAATTCATCAAAAGTTTTAGATTCTGTTAATAATGTGTCTTTTAAAATAGATTCTGTTGAACAGACACTGAGCGTTAATGCCAGAGGAAATTTTGAAAGTTTAAAATCTATACTGGAAGAACTTTCGCAAAAAATGGCTGATGATTTGCAAAAACAGCAGGATGTTTTTGTTCAGTCTAATTTTATGGGGGATCAGCAGAAATTAGAAACACTTAACAAGCTTGCGGATGATATTAAGGCTGTTGAAAACGTCCTTTCTTCAAATATAGAAACATTTAAATCCGATGTACAGGCTAATATTTCGGCAATAAAGGATTATATCGGAGAAATTAACGGTTCTATATCAACTGCACAGGCTGACAGTGAGGCTAAACTCGGTACGAAACTTGAAGCTATAGAAGTTTTGTCGCATGCTTTTGAAGCTTCTATATCATCTGTGCATGATGAAGTAAAGAATGTGCTGGAAAAAATTGCAATGCTTGATTTTTCGGAACAAAGCAGTGAAATAAAAATCCAGCTTTCAAATATTGTATCGGCTTCAAATTCTGTTTTGTCATCCATAAATGAGATAAGTACAAAAAATTCCGAATTAACAATATTATTTTCAAATATGTCTGAAATTCTTGCTTCTAAAGAGGATGTAACTCAAATTTTAGATAAATTAGATATTCTGGAAAAGCAGGACTATTCTTATGATATTGAGCAGTTATCCTCAAAGATTGATGATTTATCAGCGGTATTTGAAACTTCATCAAATAATAATTATTCGGGTATTTGTGAAAAAATCGACATAATTAATGAAAATATTCAAAAAAATAATAATTCTGCAGATATTATACAAAGGATTAATGATTTTTCAGAATTGATTTCCTCAATAAAAAATATAATATCTGTTTCATCTGAAGAAAATAAGATTACAATATCTGAACAGCTTGCAAGATTTGAAGAAATGTTTGCAAAAGTTGTTAATGGTGAAGACTTCAACAGTTTCAGACAAAATTTCTCGGAATTTATTCAAAAAATTCTTGATAATTCAAATGTTCTGCATATAAATTCAGAAGCAAATAAAGAGCAGATTGAGTCAATTTTGGAGAAAATTGATACATTTAATTATTCTTCCGACTTGGAAAATATAGCCGGTAGAATAGATGAAATCAAGGTATCTTTTGAAAATAATTCAAAAATGAATTATGAAAATATTGTAAATGCAATTAATAATTTAAAAGCTCAATTAAATGAAAATCTGAATGACAGAGATACTTTGAATAAAGAACATTTGGACAATTTTAATTCCGAGCTGGGTGACTTGATTGCCAATATTGAACTTTTGAGAGACTTTTCTTCTAAAAATTCCGTTGAAATTTTAGACAGGATTTTATCAGAGCTTCATCTTATTTCAGAAGAATCGGAACAAAAAATACAAAATCATGTAAGGTTAAGTGCTGATGATTTAAAGCTTTCGATTACGGATATGTTGAACGAGCTTAATCTTATAAAGGAAAATTTTACCAAGAAAAATGATGCTGATACTTTCAATATCACTTTAGGTTTTGATAATGTCAAGCTATCTCTGGAAAATATTTTGTCGGCTTTCACATCATTGAATGACGATTTAAAAAATTCGTATTCTGAAAATTCGCAGAATATTTTGGCGGATATCTCTGATGTTTCTTCAAAAGTTGAAGATTTGAAAAATGAAATTCAGCATATTTCTGAAAAATATCTTGAAAGAGTATATGATGCCGTAAATGGAGTTGCTGAAAAAGTTGATGCAATGTCTGAAGGATTCTCTGAAGAAATAGTGAACAACCTTACATCTTTTAGGGATTTGTTTGAGAGATTGTCTAATGAATTGAAAGTTATTCATGAAGAATCTGTACAGCAGATTAAAGACGACAATGAACTTCAGCTTGCAGAGATTAAAACATTATCCGGAAATTTAGACGGGTTTAAAAATCAGGTAAATGATGCAGTAGAGAGTCTGAAGCTATATATCAGCGAGCTTGATGCTAATACAAACAGTTCTCAAACGGCAATCGATAATAAATTGACTGAAAAGCTTTTGGACTTGGAAGCCGGTCTTTCGCATGTTTCTGAAGAATATGAACAGAAGATGGAAATTCTTCAGGGAAAATTATCGGAATTTGTTCAGATTGTTGAAAACAGCACGTCGGATACAGAAGCCAAAATTGCATCTTCTCTTGAAGAAATAACAGACTTAAAAAGTGAACTTTCTTTGTTAAGCAATGCGTTAAAGTCAATAAAAATATCTGCCGATGAAAAATTCACGGAATCAATGTCCGTAATTGATACAGGTATAGAAAATATTATTAACAATATTAAAACTCTTGATAGTGAGCATGCGCAAAATGTTGAACAGGTAATTAACAACTCTTTGGCTCCAATGGATGAACAGTTGTCAAAGCTTCTTGATACTATAGCCGATTTAAAATCTGAGCAGACTGCTTCACATAATAAAGACCTAATTGCTGGGTTGGAAGAACAAATATCCGGAGTAAAACAGGAAATCGGACTTGTTAATACAGATATATCAGATGCTTTGCAGTGTAAGGCTGAAGAAATTTTGAGAGCTTTTGAACCTGTAAAAACAGAAATTGAGGAGTTACGCAGACTTGATTTTGACAAATTAATTGGCGGATTAAAATCACAGCTTGAAAATTCATTTATGAGTTTCAGTGTGGATGTCAACGGTGAAATCGCGTCGGCTTCGGAATCAATGTCAAGGCTTGAGCAAGCATACAAGGAAACATTTGAAAAAATCAGTGTTATAGAAGATACTGTATGCGGCAAAATTCAGGATGATATGGCATTGCTTAATTCTTCATTGGAAAAGAGTGTTGGCGCATTTACACATTCTTTGGATGAAAAGCTTGATGAATATTTGAGCGATTTGAAAGCTCACCTTGAAGTTATTTCAAATAATTCGGGCGAACAGACTATTAAGGAAATGTCCTTTAAGCTGGATAAAATTGATGATATTCAAAATTCTATTGAAGAACAGGCTGCCGCAATGTCTGTTCTGGATAATAATATAAAAAATTATGTGCAGTCTTTTGCCTCCAAATCAGAAGAAAAAGAATTATTGCAAGGACTTCATGACAAAGTTGATATCATTTCATTATCAGATAGAACTGATGAAATTTTAAGTTCTATTGATGAAATTGAAGAAAACTTTGAAGAAAGGAATAATTCTTTAAAGTCAGATATCAGTTTGGTTCATGAGAAATTGGACAGTAATGCGTCAGCTGATGCCAAGTTATCCGATATGATTTCGGCTTTGCATGAAAAAGCTGATATTCTTGCTCTTTCCAATTCTAACGATGATGAAATATTGAATTCCATTGAAGATGTTGTTAGTACGGAAAATAAACTTTCGGATATGTTGTCTGCTTTGCATGACAAAGTTGATGTTCTTGCGATGGGAAACAGTGATTCCGATTTACTTGATGAAATTGATGATATAAAAGATTTAATATTTGAACAGCGTAAATATTTTGAGGCTTCATCGGATGAAAAATCGGCCGCGATTGACAAATATTTGCGTGATGTACTGTTGAAGCTTGACAATCTTGATTTAGAGAAAAATTCAGAGGATCTTAAAGATTCAATAATGAATGCTCTTGTATCTTTGTTTGATCAAATATCTTTTGTTGAAGAGACAGAAGAAATTAAAGATTTTGTGGAAGAAAAAACTGACGAAATTAAGGAGAATTTAATAAAGGTTCAGACGCAGCTTCATCAGATTGCTAGTTCTAATGATGACTTTGATTATTCTTATACTTTGCAGGATGTAGAATCTGATATAGCCAAATTAAGACTTGCAATGAACCAGATATCCGCGGGTGCTGATTTTGAAGGATTGTCCGAAGGTATTAAAAAAATTGTTAATTCTGTTGAAGGTTTGGAATCTTCTCTTACTCAGGATCAGATTGTTGATTTGAAGGGTGATATTGAAAAGCTTAATGAAGATATTTTGAGTATCAGTTCAAGAACTAACAAATTGCTGTTAACTTCGGATGAATCTTATAAAGCTTTAAATGACGGGTTGAACAATTTCAGCAGCCTTGTATACAGACTTGAAGACAGAATTAATGACCTTGATAAAACGCAGATTTCAGACAGACTTGAAAGAAAACTTGACAGTGTTCATTCAATGGCTGTTGCTTCAGCTAATGCTGACAAGGTATTTCATCAGGTTATGATGTACCTCGGGGAATGGATTGATTCAACCACTGAAAATATTTCGAGCATAACCGATAAAACTTCTGAAATTTCAGGAATAAAAGAGCAGATAGATGAACTCAGAAATGTTATTCCTGAAAGATCTCAGCTTCTTGATGAATTACAGCTAAGGTTTGAAAAACAGGAAGAACGAATTGACGAACTTGAAACAAAACTTGACAAAATATTGTCGACACTTGAAGAAAAAGATGATATGGTGTTAAATAGAAAAGTAGATAAAATTGAAAAAATGTTATCAAGACTTGGCAGTAATATAGAAAAGTTGACATCTTATGTTGATGAAGAATAGATTAATTTCTGATTTAAAAAAAAGTTTACCCTCATCTAATGTTCTGGGAACACTGGAAGAACGGTATGTTTATGCACAGGATGCGACTAATGTCAGAAAAATAGAAAGTCTTCCTGATGCTGTTGTGTTTGTGCAGACTGTAGAGGAAGTTCAGTCTGTAATTAGAATTGCAAATAAATACAGAATTCCCGTGATTTGCAGGGGAGCAGGCACAAATGTTGTCGGGGCATGTGTTGTTCAGCATGGCGGAATAATCTTGAATTTTTCTAAAATGAATAAAATAATAGAAATTAATAAAGAAAATATGACTGCTGTTGTTGAACCGGGGGTTGTGCTGGGAGATTTACAGAAAAAAGTTGAAAAATTGGGTTTATTTTATCCGCCTGATCCTTCTAATCTTGCTGTTTCGACTATCGGCGGAAGTATTGCACAATCTTCGGGCGGTGCAAAATCTTTTAAGTACGGAACTACAAAAGATTATATAATAGATTTAAAAGTTGTGATGGCTGACGGTCAAGTTTTGCAGACAGGATCTAATACCATTAAAAATGCAACAGGGTATAATCTTGGAAGTTTGTTTGTCGGTTCGGAAGGTACTCTCGGCATTGTTGTCGAAGCGACTTTGAAGCTTATTCCCAAACCGGAAAGTCAAAAAGTTATTATGGCGTATTTTGATACGGTCAAAGATGCTGTGCATGCCGTTAATTCCATTATTGAACAAAGAATTTTTCCGGCAACAATAGATTTTATGGATAAAAATGCAATTCAAACGGTTGAAAAATTTTATCCGACAGGACTTTTAACAGACAAGGATGCCGCTCTTGTTATAGAAATAGACGGATTTAAATCTGCCATTAAATATCAGGAAAAAGTTATTATCAAGATTCTGGATATTTCAAAAGCTTCTGCTATTCAGGTGTCTCACAATGATAAAGAATACGAAAAAATCTGGACTGCAAGAAGATCTTCAATGGGGGCATGTGCAAAATTAAAACCGAATGTTACAACAGATGATGTTATTGTTCCAAGAGAAAATTTGGAAAAACTTGTTTTAGGAATTCGTGAAATTTGTAAAAAATACAGGCTTGACGTTTGTATGGTCGGTCATGTAGGTGATGGCAGCGTTCATCCTCAGATACCCATAAATTATAAAGACGAAGATGAATACAACCGGTACAAACTGGCAAAAAGTGAGATTTATGATTTGACTGCAAGGCTCGGCGGAATTTTGTCGGGAGAACACGGCATAGGCTCTGAAAAGCGTGCACATATTCACAAGGTAATAAATGCTGCGGCGCTTGATTATATGCGTAAGATTAAAAGAATATTTGATCCGAATAATATTTTAAATCCTTATAAAATATTTTAGGGTATATTGTTGTATAATTTTTTTATGGACAGTTGTATTTTATATAAAGTCAGACCTGAGAAAAAAGAACTTATCAAATATTTTAAATCTCTCGGACTTTCCGTTAACACTTGTACAAAGGCTCGCGGACATCAGGGATTTTTTATGAAAAACAGAATTGATATTTCAAAAAATACTCCCGAAAATAGGGTTGTGCCGACTCTTTTACATGAATTTGCCCATTATATTCATTCAAAAATTGAACCGGACATGGCTAAAAATGGCGGAACTTTGAAAGCTCTTTTTCAAACGGATGAAAAATGTTTTTTAGAAGAACTTATAAAAGTCACAAATTTTGTTGACGAAAATTCTTTATGTATAAAACTTTATGAACACAAGGACAGAGTTAAGAAAAAAATAAATGAGTATGATAAAATAATTAAACTTTATTACCCGGGTTTTCAGCGTTCAAAAAAATTTAGAGAGTTTGATAAATATATTAAAAAATCAAAAGCGCGATACCTTTTAAAATACGACAGGGTTAAAGTTATTGAAAGAGTTTTTTTTAAGCGGGAGGTAAAAATTTATACTATTGACAATCTTGAAAAAGATTTTGACATGCCGGAAGCTTTTTCGGCATATATAAGATTGAAATCATATACAAGAAAACAGGCACGAATTTCGGCACGTATTAATAAGTATAAAAAGTATTATGAAAAGCCTGCAGAGTTGTTTGCCCGTCTTGTAGAAGGACTTTATCTTGACAGAGAGTGGATTGAGGCTATAGCGCCAAATGTTGTACAAAAATTTTATGTTTTTCTTGATAAAGGTTATTTTATGGAATTAAAGAATATAGAATTATAAATTATATTCTTCTGAAAACGTGTTTCATTATTTCTTCAAACCCGTGTTGTTTTATATAATTATCAACGTTGTTAGTGTCTAATTCTCCGGTTACAACAAGACTCCCTGATTTGAGACGTTGATTCATAATTTTTATGGTATCAAGTATTTTTTGTTTTGGAAAATATGCGAGCATGTTTCTGCATAAGATAACAGTATTTGAATTATCTTCTATACCCGGTAAAATTTTGAATATATCTCCTTTATTAAAAATTACTTTGTTGGTTAAGGCAGGAGCTACTTTGTATGTTTTGTAGCATTTGTCTATACTATCGCAAAAGTTTCCGGGAATATGTAATTTCTGCGGGGTCTCGAAAAAGTATCTGCTGAAATTTTTGCAATTTTCGGCGACGTCACATTCATCTACGGCATGAAGATTTATTAATCCGCTTTGTGCTGCTTTTACAATATTTTCATCAAAGTCGTAAGCCTTAATAGGGAAAAATTTTTTAGTGCTTATGTAGTTGCTACGTTCCAAAAGCGACATGATTTGTGTATAAGCTTCAGAACCGTCAGATGCAGCAAACTGTATAATATTCACTTTATTTTTGTCTTTAAAGTTTTCAAGTTCAAAGTCTGCAAAATCAAGCCAAGCTAAGTCGGTTCTAAAAGGACATGTTATTGTCGACATGTCGAGTCCTTCTTGTGTTATATAATTTCTTCCGCTTCTCCCGAAGGAAGGAGTTGCGGATGTTTTATAAGTATTATATCCGTAGGGGGTAAACGTAATGTTCATATTGCTTGTAAAACAACTGAAGAATAAAAATTGCCTAATTGTAAAAAATATTACTTAATTTTTTAAACTCTGCCATACATATCTTCATATCTTATAATATCTTCTTCTATAAGAGGGCTGCCCATCTGCACTTCAATCACTTCAACATCTTCATTATACGGATTTTGAAGAGAATGAATTGCTTTCAGGGGAATATCCACACTATGCCCCGGCGATAAAACAAGTTCTTTACCTTCAAGGATAACTTTTGCAGTGCCGTATAAAACAACCCAGTGTTCACTTCTATAGTTATGAGATTGCAATGAAAGTTTTTGTCCCGGATTTACATGAATAATTTTTGTCAGGAAACCTTCTCCCTGAGCAATTACCGTATAAAACCCCCATGGTCTGTAAACTGTTTTGTGTATACGGTGCGTATCATCATTTTGTTTCTTTAAAATTTCAAATATATGCTTAACATCTTGTGTTCTGTCTTTTTTGCATGCCAGAACCGCGTCTTCCGTTTCAATAACAACCGTATCTTCAAGTCCTATTGTCGCAACAAGTTTGGATGAAGCATAAACAAATGAATTTTTAGAATCATTATCTAAAACATGACCTATCAATACATTTCCTTTTTCATCTTTCGGGCTGATATCATATATTGACTGCCATGAGCCTAAATCGTTCCAGTCGTTTTCAAGTTTTACAAGTGCAATTTTATCTGATTTTTCCATAATTGCATAGTCAATTGAAATGCTCGGCATTTTATCAAACTCGATAAACGGAATTTCACTGCTGTTTGAAAAGTCAAACTTTTGTGAAAGTTTTGCAATTTCCGGAGCATGTTTTGATGTTTCATCAAAAAGTGTTGAGGCCTTAAACATAAATATTCCGCTGTTCCAGAAATATGTTCCGGCATGGAGATATTTTTTTGCTGTTTCCAAGTCCGGCTTTTCAACAAATTCTTTTACTTTAAATCCTTCGCCGATACTGTCCGAAGTATTTATGTATCCGTAGCCTGTTTCCGGGTAGTTTGGTTTTATGCCGAATGTTACAATATAACCTTGTTCGGCAAGTTTTTCTCCTTTTTTGACTGTTGATAAGAATTTTTCTTTATCCTGAATCAAGTGGTCAGAAGGAACAACTATTATGACCGGATCGGAATTTGATTTTTGCATTATATATTTAGATGCAAGAACAATTGCCGGAGCTGTATTTTTGGCAACAGGTTCTGATAAAACTACAGGGTTATTCGTTAATTCTGAAAGCTGCATTTTAACGTTGGAAGAATGTTTGGTATTAGTAATGCTTATTATATTATCTTCATGCATACACGTTTTTAGTCTTTCGAATGTTGACTGTAAAAGACTTTTTTCCGAATTCAGATTTAACAGCTGTTTTGGATAAAGTTCCCGCGATAATGGCCATAATCTGCTTCCGGAGCCCCCTGCTAATATAATTCCGTACATTTATTCCTCCTGTTTATAACAAGTATTATATTATAAAATATAGTGAGAACTAATAACTTACTTTTTAATGTTACTTTTCTTTATAAAAAAGGACTTTTATTATTTACTAAAACTTTCTTGAATTAAAATTATATTTTTGTTATGCTGTTATTATAATGTTTGAGTGGGATATGAAAAAGAGAGTGATTGCAGGCGTTTTAGCTGTTTTTGTTGTGCTCGGTACGGGGACTTGCCTGCTTTTATATCAACCGCCGGCAAAGACAAATGATATATATAAACATGCTATGCGGGATTTTAAAGAAGGTGATTACCAGAACGCGTATTATCTTTTTTCTAAAATTTCTTTGTTTTCAAATTTAAAACCGATTGCTATTTACCATCGTGCGGAATGTGCGAAGATGCTCGGAGATGACAAATCCGAATTAAAGCATTATCAGCTTTTATTTAATAATTATCCCAAGCATAAATTAAGCCTCAGAACACGTTATCTTGCAGGACAAAAACTAGTCAAAGACAGACCCCAGCTAGCTAAGAAATATTTTGAATATATTATACATAATGCGCCGGATTCGGATTATGCTATAGCTTCTGAATATTATCTGGGCGTTATTATGAAGAATAAATATCAAAATGCTTCAATTTTTCCCTCATCAAAAAAAGATGATATACAAAATCATTTTAGACATTACTTAAAAAAAGCACCTTCTGGAGTTTTGGCACTTGATGTAATAAATAACTGGCTTGAATTATCGGATGAAATTTCTAAGGACGATTATCTTGCTATGGCTAATTCATGCTATCTTTTCGGTGAGTATGAAAAGGCTCGAGAACTTCTTGCTAAAGTAGATATAACAGAAGGCTGGGCATTGGATGTTAAAAACTCTTTTGCCATGAAAAATTACCAGCGTGCTAAATATTTAACAGAAAACGGATTGCAGAAACGTTCTCAATATGTTACTGAAGATGAAATAATTGAAGTTATTGATATCTATAATCAGCTTTCAGATTCAAAATCAGGAGCTGTTGAAAGACTTCTCTCTCTTGCCAATGGCAAAGGGCGGGATTATTTGATGAGTTTGAAATGTGCAAATCTTCCCCAAAATGATAAAGGAAAATGCTATACAGATCTTTATATAAAATATCCTGAAGGCAGGTTTGCAGCTTATGCACTATCAAATATATTCTTTGCGAAAATAAAAGCTAAAGATTATGAAGCCGCAAAAAAGATAGGTCTTGATCATATTAACAAATATCCTAATTCAAATTCAGCCCCTATGGTGATGTTCTGGCTAGGTAAAATTGCTGAAAAAATGAATGATTATGATGGATATACGAGTTTTTATAAAAGTGTAATAGATAAATATCCTGATACTTATTATGCTTATCGTGCATATTTACGCCTGAGCCGTAATCAGGATGCATTGATTACAAGTTATATTGAGCCTAAACCTGTTGTTTATCCATATAAATATACACGTAATAATATCATGGTAAAACTTGTGGATTTAGAAGATTATGATGTAGTTAATGAACTTGCGGGCGGAGATGATTTTATAAAAAGCTGGGTTTTATATAAGAAAGGTGATTATCCACATTCTATGGTTGTTGCAAGAGATGCAATGGACAAAATTGCTGATAAACCTGATAAATATGATCTTCGCTGGCGTTTAGTGTATCCTGTAATTTATTATGATGAAATAAAAAAATATGCTGATGAAACAGGCAATAATCCGCCTTTAATGCTTGCTCTTACGCGTGAAGAAAGTTATTTTGATCCTCTTGCACAAAGTATTGCAGGGGCAAGCGGTCTTATGCAGCTTATGCCGTCAACTGCAGCAGAAATAAATAATAAATTTAAACTCGGCATGCTCATACCATCATCTTTGTTTAATCTTGATAAAAATCTTAAACTAGGCAACTATTACTTTGAGTTTTTAAAGAACAATCTGGAAGGGCATGAGATTTCTTCGGTTGCTGCTTATAATGGCGGTATAGGTTCTATAAAAAAATGGAAAACAACACTTTATTATAATGATACAGATGAATTTGTCGAGCAGATTCCATATCCTGAAACTCAAAACTATGTAAAGAAAGTATTTAGAAGTTATTGGAACTATATAAGAATATATAACGGTAATAATTAAAGATTGTGGAGTGATATTGTGGCGGTCATGCTTTTCAATAAATAATATAATTAAATACAAAAACGGTCTGCAATTAAGCAGACCGTTTACAGTTTTTTCTATTTTTTTACATCATGTTTTTTCTGATATTTTCTTTTTGCTTGTCAATCTTTTTTAATCTTTTTTCTATAGTTTTAATTTGTTTGTCTAAAGCTTTTCTTTCTGCTTTTACGGCTTTATATTGAGCATCTACATCAGAATATTTTGATTTGTAATTCAATAACTCATTTCTAACATCTACTTGAGCATTATCAAGTTGGATAATTGCATTTTGCATTTTTGTGTTTCCTGCAGGTTCTTCAACCACGCTTGTTGATGTTGACACCGGAGCCTGTATAGTATTTGCAGTCGAAGATGTTCTTACAGGAGCAGGATTTCCGTAAACAGTATCATCAAAATTTAACGGGGTAAAAGCATTTCCATCGGCATAAGCTGCCATAGAGCATGCTAATACTACACCAAGAGTTAATGCTAAATTTTTAAAAGTTTTTGTCATGACAATTTCTCCTTATTATACAATATTTATCTTTTTTATTTATAAATGAGTATATATTATTAGTGTATAAAAAAACTCATTCAAAAAAATGAAAAAAAGTTGGAACTTTTTATATAAATATGCGTCTAAAAGCATGTGTATGAGAGATTATTAACTTTTGTAAAACGTATAAAGGTTTGATATAAAAGCGTTTTAGCGATTTAGATAAAAATTTGTTTAAAAAACATGGAAAAAAGTGCTTGACTTTAAAATTTCTTTTGCATACAATCAAAGACGTGCTCCAAACAAAGAAAAAGCACAACGAACTTTCAAAATATCAGATATAGTTAAGAAATTTAAAGATTTTAAAATAAATCACTTGACAAAAAAAATTGATGATATAAGATAAAAAATGCAGATGACACTAGCAATTAAATAAAGAATGCATCTGATATAAATATAAAGGAAGTAAACCCCAATCGAATGTGATGATTGTGCCTGTGATAGCAGGGCTTGAATAAGCGGTCGAAACAAATTGTACCTTGACAACAGAATAGCTGAAATAAACAATACTTTGTTAATTCTAAAAAACAAAATGATAAGGACACGTTAAGCGTAACGCTTAGCGATAAGTAATGAGCTAGAAACTGTTTCTTTTGAAACAGATACTAATAACTTTCTGACAATGGAGAGTTTGATCCTGGCTCAGGACGAACGCTGGCGGCGTGCCTCATACATGCAAGTCGAACGAGAATCTCCAGCTTGCTGGAGAGGAAAGTGGCGGACGGGTGAGTAATATGTAGAGAATCTGCCCTTGAGTGGGGGACAACAGAGGGAAACTTCTGCTAATACCCCATATGAGCTTAGCTGAAATGCTAATCTTGAAAACTCCGGTGCTCAAGGATGAGTCTGCATCTGATTAGCTAGTTGGCGGTGTAATGGACCAC
>CALUQH010000028.1 GCA_944322885.1 Candidatus Gastranaerophilales bacterium
ACATAAGCCAGTCTTTTATCCACATATTTTTCAAAAAAATCGTTGGTAAAATCAGGCCAAACCTCATAAGGGCCTAATTCTCCTTCCAGGCTTGACACTAATTTTTGCATGTCTGCATAGCACTTTCTAGCTTGAGTTGTATATTTATTGCCTATATAATTCATCAAAACAGGATAAGAAAGTGCAGCAACAACCCCTATGATACCAAGGGTAATTAATGCCTCAGCCAGAGTAAACGCACAAAACTTTTTGTACAAATTTGTTCTTGTAAAAAAACTATAAAATCCATTTTTTCTAAACGGCTCAAATAAGGAGGCTAAGCTGAAAAGTGCCCCCCCCCCGAAATTCTCGGTTTTCTTGCTTCTTCCATTACTATTCCTCCTAATTTTTGTTTTTTTATACTTCTGTTTGAACTTTCAAATAGTATCATGCTTTGTATTATTTTTCAATTATTTGAGAATTTTCTTGATTATTTTTTAAACGCATCTGCTATTGATTTGTTGTAGTCAGGACGTAAAATTCCTTTTTCAGTGATTATACCCGTTATTAATTCATGAGGAGTTACGTCAAACCCCGGATTTATAACTTTTACATCAGGAGCACAGATTATTTTTCCGTTAATATGAGTAACTTCTTCATGAGAGCGTTCTTCAATAACAATCTCATCACCTGTCTTAATAGATGTATCAATCGTTGATAAAGGTGCAGCTACATAAAAAGGAATATTATGATACTTAGCTGCAATCGCAACTGTATATGTTCCGATTTTATTTGCGGCATCACCATTCGCAGCAATCCTGTCGGCTCCGACAACAACCATATCAATCATACCTTTTTTCATAAAATAAGAACACATACCATCGGTAATTAGAGTTGTAGGAATTCCGTCCATAGTGAGTTCAAATGTCGTAATTCTTGCACCTTGCTGTCTGGGACGTGTTTCATCGGCAAAAACCTGAATTGTAGGGTCATTAGCGAAAGCTGAACGAACAACTCCTAGTGCTGTTCCATACCCAACTGTAGCAAGTCCGCCTGCATTGCAGTGTGTCAATATAGTTGCTCCCTTTGGAACAACTTCGGCACCATAATCACCGATTTTTTTATTAATTGCAATATCTTCATTTTCCAATTTTATAGCATTCTGTTTCAATTCTTCAACGATGCCATTCACATCAGCTTTTGAATTTTTTATAACATCTTTTTGCTTTTCAACTGCCCACATGAGATTAACCGCCGTTGGTCTGGAAGTTGCCATATAATCAGCTTTTTCGAGGAGTTTTTTCACAAACTCATCTCGTGAAAGATTTTCCTTTGCAAGTTCTTGAGCATACAAAACAACACCATGTGCACCGGCAACGCCAATTGCAGGAGCTCCTCTCACTATCATTGTTTTTATTGCATCAAACATTTCTTGACCTGTAGTAATATTAACATACTTAAATTCGTAGGGTAAAACTGTTTGATCAACCATTTTTGAATAATTATCAACCCATTCTATCGTTTTTATTTTTGAATGAAATTCTGCCATTTTATTTCCTCACTGAATTAATTAAATCTAGTACACAAAATGTTAAAAAGCCTGTAAAAGCATTTACAGTTGCCCCCAAAACACCTAAAAATACTGAAATTACGACAAGTATAAAGAAATTAGCATTCTGCATCATCAGCCCAACGCCATAATTTGCCGCAAGATGAAAAAACTTCATCAGAATAACCGAAATAGGGACATAAACAATCGAAAACCCGACATAAGAAACAAAACCAGCTATAGCACCAATAAGCACACTGTCTTTAATCGAGTTTAAGGACAAGCATCCGTACTTAATCAAAATTGATATAACCAAAGGTGCCATAAAACATATCAAAAAAACAAAAGAAACAGTCCCGATATATGGTATCAAAGTGATACAACCAAGCAATGCTCCAAAAAATATGCTAAGTACTGAAATTTGTCTCAATAAAATCCAATTAATATCCATAGCCTTTATCATAACATAAGCGAACGCGTATGACAAATTGCAATTGCAATAGAATCTACCGTATCATCAAGTTTTGGTAAATTATCGACTCCCAAGGATATTTTAACCATTTGTTCAACCTCTTTTTTGTCAGCTCTGCCATAACCCGTTAAAACTTGCTTAACCTCCATAGGGGTATATTCGTATATCGGAACATTAAATTTTTCAAGTACAGTTAATATCACTCCCCTTGCATGTGCAACTGGCATAACTGTCGTACGGTTTCTAAAGAAAAAGAGTTTTTCAATAGCTGCACAATCAGGTTTATATTTTTCAACAATTGTGTTCATATCCTCAAAAATTTCCAACAGCCTTGCAGACTCTCTTGTCCCTTTTTGAGTCTGAATAGAACCTGAATGCAAAAGAACAGGTTTTTCCTCATCGTATTCTATAACGGAATATCCAACTATTCCTAAACCCGGATCGATACCTAAAATCTTCATAAAGGTATTATATCATAATTTTAAATCTTAGGGGAATTTGTAATTAACCATATATAATAATTACCTTATTTTCCTTGCAAAAGAAAGCCCGGCCGGCAACGGTAAAATTACATTTTCATAATTCGGATGAGCATTTATAGCATCAATAAAAGGTTTGCATTTAGCTTCATGTGACAAAACATTATCACATGCTATAATTCCGCCTTTTTTCAAATGCTTGTCGATAAATTCAAAATACTTGATATACTCGCCCTTATTTGCATCAACAAACGCAAAATCTATCACAAAATCATCCGGCAGATATTCCAAATGCATTAAGGCAGAACCCTTGAGAGTTGTAATAACATCATCAACTTTGCAGATTTTAAAATTTTCCTTTGCAACATCCAGTCTTTTATCATAAAATTCAATAGTTGTAAGATGACCGCCGTTTTCTTTAACAGCCTTGCCCAGCCAAATACCCGAATATCCGTTTGATGTACCTACTTCAAGAACATTTTTCGCATTTTGAGCTTTTATTGTTGTATAAAGAAACTCCCCTGTAACACGTGCTATATTCCAGAATTGTTTCTGAGTTTTTTCTAAATCGCTTAAAACTTTTTCGGTAGTATCATCAAAATATTTCATCATTACTTAATTTTTTGAACCCTTTCGGTTACAACTATTGTATTTGCAGGAATATCAATAGGTATAGATTTGATAACCTTATTTGTACCCAAATCAAACACAGTATACAAAGAAGCTTTTGTATCAGTAATTAAAGCTATATTTGTACCTTCTATTTGATTTATTTTAGTAGAAAAACCGTTCGTATTAAGATAAATCGCATCAGTCAGTTGATCTGTAGTTGTATCAAGTATTTGAATAGAATTATCTCCTGCCCCTAAAACGTACAATCTGTCATGAAAAACTATCATATCAACAGGTTTGTCGCAAATTTCGATTTCTGCAATTAAGCCTATTGTTCCGTAATCTATTATCGCAAGTCTGTTTTTTGTTCTGCTTGTAACATAAATTTTGTTGTTGGCAAACGCAATTTTAGAAACATTCGGGAATTTCCCTATTTCTTTAAGCAAATAATTGTTATCAAGTTCTATTGCCCATATATCACGTGTTTTTTTGTCATAGTAAAACAACTTTGTTCCGTCATCAGATAGAGTTAGTTTTTCACACATGCCGGTAATTTTAATTTGTTTTGACAAAGTCATTGTCTCTAAATTCACGGTATAAATACTTGAATCAACAGCACTTGAAATATATGCTATATTTTTATTTTTATCAATTAAAATTTCATCTGGCTGACTTTTAGTGTATATCTGCTTGATAATCTGATCATCTGCTAAAGAAATCACATCAACCGATGGTTTTTCATAAGCTGTTACAAGCAAGAACTTGTCATCATAAGATTTCATGGAAATCGGAACGTTAATCTGTTTTAAAGAATACTCAGGTGTTTTTGCTCCTAGATTAAATACTTGAATATTTTTAGAATACGGAGAAGATACGTAAAAATTCTTATTTTTTAATGCCGGTATCTTTGACAGAGTGTTGAGAGTTGTTCCGGAAAGCTCGGATATAACAGGCTTTGAATTTTCAACTCTAATCCCCGGATCATTCACTGTCTTTATCTGAAGGTTTCCGACTATTGATTTTAAATTCTCCGGTATTACAAGCCCTTTAGGCACCAACAAATCCTGAGGGAGAAGTCCTGTTCTCAACTCCATAGGCGGATTTGTCATTCTACCAACAGTCTTATAACCTCGAGGATCATTAACAACTTTCAACAATACAAAATCATTATTTAAAATTACGACATCAGGTTTTGATGCCAGAGTTTTGCCCGCAGGATAGGTTTCTTTTACGGAAAGTTTTTCCGGATTTAAAATTTTTGCAGGGAAAAGCGGTAGATAAACAGTATTATCAGGAAGTATTATCAAACCGTCAAACCTAAAAGTTGTTTTAGGAAAATCTTTAGCAATAAAGTTTTGAACATTATCAGGAATCTTTGCCGCAAATGCCGATGACGAAA
Organism: Candidatus Gastranaerophilales bacterium; assembly: GCA_944322885.1. GTDB lineage: Bacteria > Cyanobacteriota > Vampirovibrionia > Gastranaerophilales > Gastranaerophilaceae > Stercorousia. Next base: position 4,491 of record CALUQH010000028.1, read on the forward strand.
ATAAAAACATTGCCGTCGATAGCAAGAATATCTTTGCAAATTTTATTCCTAAATTCTTAAAAAACATTACTGGAATACTCCTTTAACTTTATCCATTATTGTATTCTGTTGTTTGTTTTTCTGATTATTTTGGATTTCATACAACCTTTTGTATAAATTTCTCTCTTCTTCTGACAATTTTGTAGGCGTCTTAACAGCTACTATTACAATGTGATCTCCTCTTTGAGATGGTCTTTGTATGTAGGGAACTCCTGCATTTTTAATCTTTATGGAATTTCCGCTTTGTACTCCGGCTTGAACGGTAATCTTTTTATCGCCGTCAAGAGTTTTTACAACAACTTCGTCACCTAAAGCTGCTTGAGCAGGAGAAATTTCCAATTTAGAATAAACGTTATTCCCATCACGTTTAAAATACTCGGATGATTTTACATGCAAAACTACGTATAAGTCGCCGTTTGGACCGCCATTAATCCCTGCGTCACCCTCGCCTGAAACTCGTATCTTTGACATATTATCAACACCGGCGGGGATTTTTACATTAATCTTTTTCTCTTTCTGAACCTTACCCTGCCCTTTGCAATCCTTACAAGGGTTCATAACTTTTTTGCCCTTACCGTGGCAGTCCGGACAAGTAACAATTTGAGCAAATGAACCTAAAGGTGTACGAGTAACATGCTGAACCTGTCCTGTACCATGGCAAGTCGGACAAGTTACGGGTTTTGAACCTTTTTCCGCACCTGTTCCACCACAAGACGGGCAATTTTCGAGATGATCAAATTTAATTTCTTTTTCCGTACCGAATATTGCTTGTTCAAAATCAATTTCAATATCTAATCTTAAATCATCTCCCTCTATCGGGGCATTTGGATCAGGTCTTCCGCCAAAACCGAAACCTCCCATTCCGCCAAAGAAAGAATTAAATATATCATTTAAATCGCCAAAACCGCCGGCAAACGGACCACCTGTATCAAAGCCGGCATTTTTCAACCCGTCTTCGCCGTAACGGTCATAAGTTGCTCTTTTGTTATCATCCATTAATGTTTCATAGGCTTTACCTAATTCTTTAAATTTCTCCTCCGCATCGGGGGCCTTATTTACATCGGGGTGTAATGTTCTGGCTTTTCGCCTAAACGCCGATTTTATCTCATCTTTTGAAGCGTCTTTTGAAACTCCAAGTATTTCATAGTAATCTGTCATTTATATAAATCTTCCCTATTCTCAGTATTTGCAATAATATTTTAGCACGTGCAAAAACAATCCGAAAAATTTTAGTTTTCGGATGTTGCAACATTAACGAGTGCAGGTCTTAAGACCTTATCACCCATTTTATATCCCTTTTGTAATTCATTTATTATTGTGTGTTCAGGTTTTTCCGATGTTGGAGTTTGCATTACTGCATCGTGAAAATTCGGATCGAACTCTTTACCTTCGGTTTCAATAGGCTCCAGTCCGAGTTTTGTCAACGCATCAACCACCTGCTTGTGAACAAGGTTAAAACTTTCCTTAACTTTTTCACAATCTTCAACATTTTCTAATGCCTTTTGTCCGCGTTCAAAATTATCTAACACTTCTATCATTTTTTTAAGAGCATTTTCGGTTCCAAACTTCAATAATTCTTCTCTTTCATGCTCCTGTCTTTTACGATAATTATCGAAATCAGCAGCAAGTCTAACATACTGTTGATTTAAAGCATCATATTTTTTCTGGAGTTCACTATCAGCTGTAGCTTCTTGAGTTTGGTTTTCTGTTTCTTCAGTCTTGTCGTTGGAAGAAGCATCGCTTTGTGCAGCTTTTTCCAAGTCATCTGGATTTTTAAACGGGTTATTATTATGATGTTTATGTGACATTTCTCTACCTCTTTTTTACATATATGAATATTATAATTTATCAATATTAATTAACAACAAAAATTTATTATTTTTTAATATTTAAAATGGAAGTAATACAAATAAAAATAATCAATCACAAATACATACAGGCTAATTTTTTTTATAATTTAATTTCACTGTCGTTGCGGAATATTTTTCTTTACATAATTTAACTTATTTACATCAAAAAAATATGATTGTATTATTATTATGTAAGGTAATTAATTATTTTTTAAAGGTAAGAAAATTGACACAAAAATATTATATAAAAGGTGGTACCCCACTCAGAGGTGAAGTTTCAATCGGCGGTGCAAAAAATTCAGTACTTAAACTTATGGCCGCAGCTCTCCTTGCAAAGGGAGAAACAAAAATTCATAATGTCCCGGATCTGACGGACGTTGAAATTATGCTAAGCGTAATTGCCCAGTTAGGAGCAAAAACTACATATAATAAAACAGAAAAATCCGTTACAATCGATGCTACTGATTTGACAAGTATTACAGCAAAATACGAATTAGTAAGTAAAATGAGAGCCTCGTTTATAGTCCTTGGTGCGTTGGTTACCCGCTGTAAAGAAGCTATTGTCGCACTGCCCGGAGGATGTGCTATCGGAGAACGCCGTGTTGACTTCCATATAAAAGGGCTGGAAGCACTGGGGGCCAAAATAAAAATTGAAAACGGATATGTCCATGCAAAAGCAACAAAACTTGTAGGAACAGATATTTACCTCGACATTCCGTCAGTTGGTGCTACAGAAAATCTTATGCTCGCTTCAATTTTAGCAGAAGGATCTACAAGAATTCAAAACGCTGCACAAGAACCGGAAATTGTTGATCTGGCAAATTTCTTAAATTCTATGGGAGCAGATGTTGTCGGTGCAGGAACCTCTGAAATTGTGATTAATGGGGTAAAACAAGAAAAACTTCACCCTATTGAATACACAACTATACCGGATAGAATTGAAGCAGGAACGTTTATGTCTGCAATTATTGCAACTAAAGGTAAAGCTATAATTAAAAATGTTTTTCCTGCTCATTTGACCTTCTTTACTGACAAACTTCTTAAAATGGGTGCAAATATTAAACTTATAGAACCCAATTCACTGGAAGTTTCATGCAAAAACAGACTTAATTCAATCAATTTTATTACCCAGCCTTACCCTGGATTTCCTACTGATTTGCAGTCAATGGCTATGACACTTTTAACAACCGCAAACGGAGTGGGTATTATTACGGAAAGTCTTTACGAAAACAGATTCATGCAAGTACCTGAATTAAGACGTATGGGTGCTGATATTCATCAGGACAGAAATCACGCTATTATTAAGGGGGTTAAAAAACTCACAGGTGCTACACTTGCTGCAAGCGATTTGCGGGCAGGAGCATCTCTTGTTGTAGCTGCACTGATGGCAGAAGGAAATTCTACAATCGAAAACTTACATCATATAGATAGAGGATACGAAAATTTCGAAAGTAAGCTAAGATTATTAGGAGGCAAAATAGAGAGAAGAGATGATGAAATAATTTCTCCTGTTGAACCTAAAGTTAACCTAACGGAGGGCTTACTCTAATGACAGCTGCCTACAAACGCTGGTATGACCATGATCCTTTATTACTTGAGGTTATTGAGCTTTTAAAAAATTATCAAACAGAATTGAGAGCTCAGGCTGAAATTTTTCTGCAAAAAATTGAAGAAAAGGTTTCTAAAGAAACAATCGATAAATTTTATGCAATGGTAAAGCCTGTAAATGCAAATAACCGTTGGTACGATAAAGATCCGGTTATATCAAAGACAGTTGAAATTTTAAGGATTGTTCCTCCGGAAGCACAGAAAATATGTGCACAAAATTTTATCAGAACCCTTAAAGAAATGGGAATTGAATATAAAAGCCCAAACGGAACGTAGCCGTTCCATCCAACACAGCTTACGACTTTGCATGAGCCGCTTGTGCCGATACGTTAAATACTTAAGTGGCATTATTGATATCGCTTTATCCGGACAATGCACTCGGGTATGTCATTCTGAACTCGTTTTGGGTTCTCAAAATTTATCCCTCGTATCTGTTTTAATTTATAGACCTCTAGACTAGGAGAAAACGTAGCCGTTCCATCTGACATATATATATAAAAAAAAGATGGTCTTGATGCCATCTTTTTTTTTGTTCCTTTTTCCTAAATTCCTATTGATTATCTAACGACATTTGTTACAAAGTTTGCTATTTCGAAGAATGAATCCTTTACAAATTCTTTTGCCAGTGTTTTAATCGGTCTGTTTTCGATTACATCAAATACGTAATAAATCGGATCTCTGGCATTATTAAAACGCATTCTTCTGTCTTTCATTGCAAGATAATTATAATCTTCAATGTTAAATTCTGTATCCTGTTTTTTATTTCTTCTTTTTCTGAGAAGCGAACCAAACTGTCCGTTTCCGCTTGTATTATTATTTAATTCGCCTGTTGTCGGTAACATTTTCTTTTTCTCTCTCTTATTTATCTCTTACATATATATAAAGTATATAAGAAAGAAAAAATTGCTTTTTTGTAGTTAATTTTATTAACAATTTGTTACAAATATTTTTTATTGACCGAGTTCTATAATATCCGCCTCATCAGCCGTCAGGTTTTTTCCGATTGCTTTTTCAAGCTGCGCTTTAGCAGAATTATATTGATACAATGCATTATAATAACTCAACTGAGCCTGTTGATAGTTTATCTGAGCATCTTTTAATTCTGTCGGATTTGCCTCTCCTACACGGTATCTTCCGTATGAAAGCTCATAGTTTTCTTTTGCCTGCTTAACACCAAGCATTGCAACAGGCATTTGATTTTTCTTTTCTTCTAACATCAAATAAGCGTTTTGAATTTCCAAATATATCTGATTCTGTGTATTTTTGGCATTGGCAATTTCCTTGTCATACAGATATCTGGCTTCTTGAATTTCATTCTTTATCAACATACCATTAATCGTAGGGAAATTCAAATATCCGCCAATATTGTAACCGTGATTTGATGTCCAATGTTTACCACCAATTTGAAGCTGACCTTCTATTGACAATGTAGGGAAATAGGATTTCTTTACAAGTTTCAGGGTTTGATTTGCACTTTCAACCTTTAATTCAGCAAGTTTTAATTCCGGACGAGCCTCTCTTGCTATTTCTATTGACTTATTAAATGTTATATTTACAGGTTCATACTTAAGTCTTTCCTGCACATTGTATTTGTCAATAAAAGGAACACCCATAATATTATTTAACCTTGCGACAGCAAGATTTACAGCATTATCAGCCTGAATAAGCTGCAACTTGGCATTGCTCAGGTTTACTTCTGCAATTGTGACATCAACCTTAGGGTTCATACCTATCTCATAAAAAGCTTTTGCCTGATTATAAAACATTTCAAACTTATTTACGGTATCTTCTGCAACTCTTTTATTTTCAAAAGCATAAAGAAGATTATAATAAGCATCTTTTGTCTGGTAAATTACTTCATTGATAGTTGCTCCGAGAGTTGTTTTATTAGCTTCATAATCTAATCTACGTATTGTAGCCTGATTCTGAGTTACTCCAAAGTCATAAAGCATCTGCTGTAAAGTAACTTGACCTAAAATATAATAATTAAATGTTAAATTCCGGCCTAAAGCATCAGATAATTGCAGCTGTCTTATTCTAGTATAACCTGTCTGCCAGCTTATTTGAGGGAAATAATTTGACCAGACTTGTTTAATACGGGAATCAGATGCCAGAATATCATGAAATGCTGCATTAATCTGCGGATTGTTCCCTAAAGCAAGTTCAATACAACGTTCAAGCGTCATATCAATATTTTTTTCAACAGAACCTTCAATAACAAAATCAGGTTCCTTTTCTTTAGGCTTTGGAAGAACCGCATCAGCTTTTGGGTATTCCTTTTCGCTGACAGTGTTACCTATTTCTTCCGCAAACACTGCGTGGGAGACAAAACTTAATATTAAACATAATGATATTATTTTCTTAAGCATTATTTATCCTTTTTTTTAAATTTACTTGCTGTAAAAACTTTAAAGTTTTCAACAAGTACAAAGAAAGCAGGGACAAGGAACGTTCCTATAAACGCAACTGCCATCATCCCGCCGAACACCGTCATACCTACGGAATTTCTGCTGGCAGCACCAGCACCTTTCGCAAATACAAGAGGCAGAAGTCCGAGAATAAAGGCAATATTTGTCATCATTACAGCCCTGAACCTTAATTTTGCCGCCTGCATTGCAGATTCAACAATTCCCATACCGCTCTGGTGAGCGTCTTTGGCAAATTCTATAATCAAAATAGCCTGTTTTGTAGACAAACCGATTAACATGACAAGCCCGATTTGGGAATAAATATCAAGTGAATATCCAGACACATACTGGAAGAACAACGCTCCAACCAACGCCACAGGAGAAATTAACAATACAGCTATAGGAAGCATCCAGCTTTCATACAAGCCTACAAGGAACAAGTATATGAATACAAGTGACATTGCTAAGATAGGTCCAATCTGTCCGCTGGATTCTTTCTCCTGCAACGAACTTCCGGACCAGTTATAGCCCATATCCTGCGGAAGAACTTCATCAGAAATTCTCTCCATTGCAGCCATAGCATCTCCGGAACTTACCCCGTTGCGTGCCTGACCGTTAATTGTAATTGCAGGATACATATTAAATCTTGTTAAACTGTATGGGCCTACAACATTGCTCACTGACACAACTGCGGAAAGAGGTACCATTGTCCCTTTTGAATTTTTTACATAAATCTTATCTATATCAGCCGGTTTTTCCCTGAATGGGGAATCTGCCTGTAAATAAACACGATAAACACGTCCGTATTTATTAAAGTCGTTAACGTAAGATTTTCCGAAATAACCTGACAAAGCACTGTAAATTTCAGAAATATCGACTCCCTGTGCTAATGCCTTATCTTCATTCACTTTTATCATCAATTGTGGAAGATTTGCAGTAAATGAAGTGTACACCATCTGGAACGCCGAATTCTTATTTGCCGCATCAATTAATTTTTGAGCCTCGTCATAAAGTTCTTGAGGCGTCCTGTCACCTTTATCAAGCAGTTGATATTCAAAACCGCCGAACATACCCAAACCTGAAATTGAAGGCGGGGAGAACGAGGCTATCGTTGCAGATGGATAATTTGCAAATTCTTTTTTTATCTTGCTCAAAATACTTTGCATTGATAAATCTTTACTTTTACGTTCAGACCAATTCGCAAGTTCTGCAACTATAAGGGCTGTGTTTTCTCCTGAATATCCAACCATTGTAATCGTATTTTCAACACCCGGAATTTTTAAAATTCTTTCTTCCACTTCTGTTGCGACCATATCGGTTCTGGAAGCGGATGAACCGTCGGGAAGCTGGATTTGAGAGAATACCGCACCTTTATCCTCAGTCGGTAAGAAGCCTTTCGGTATCAAATAAAACATTCCCAGAGTAAATGCAATAACAACAGCATACAAACTCATTGTGAGAACGGGAGAATTAATAAATAATTTTACACCGTCAAGATATTTATCCCTGATACCGTTAAACCAATCATCAAATTTTTGAATAAATACAAAGTCAGCTTTTTCTTCACCCGGTTTCAAAATCATTGCACACAAAGCAGGAGCAAGAGTTAATGCAACAAGTGTGGACAAACCGATTGATGATGCAATACATAAAGCAAACTGTCTGAACATCTGCCCGGTAATCCCTGACATAAAAGATACCGGAACAAATACCGCCATCAAAACCAGTGATGTTGCAAGAACAGCACCGAATACCTCTTCCATAGTAACTTCTGTAGCGTCAACGGGAGTTTTCCCTTCTTGAATATGTCTTTGCGTATTTTCAAGAACAACAATAGCATCGTCAACAACCAGACCAACTGCAAGTACAAGCCCGAATAAAATCAAAAGGTTTACCGAAAACCCCAGAATATTCATGAATATAAACACCCCGATTAATGAAACAGGAATTGCGCAGAAAGGAATAAGCGCCGCTCTTGCACTGCCTAAGAACATATAAGTTACAATACCTACAAGCACAATAGCAAGTCCTATTGCGTTAATAACTTCCTTAATAGATTCACGTACAAACTCTGTTTCATCACGCTGTATTTTATACTCAATACCGGGCGGAAAACTCTTGCTTAATTCCGCCATCTTTGCCCTGATTTTATTAGAAAGATCAATGGCATTGGCCTCCGGTAACTGACTTATGGAGATAATTGCAGAATCTTTACCGCCGATACGGGAGAAGTATGAGTAACTTTCCGCACCCAGCTGAACTCTTGCAATATCTTTAAGCTTAATTTGCGACCCGTCAGGTTTTGAGCGGATAATTATATTTTCAAACTCCGAAACATCCTTCAAACGCCCTTTTGTTCTCATAGTAAGCTTAATCATCTGCTTATTTGCCATAGGTTCAACACCCAGATCGCCCGCAGGAACCTGAGTATTTTGAGCCTGAATTGCGGCATTAACCTCGGAAACAGAAACCCCGAGATTTGCCATCTTGGCGGCATCAAGCCAAATTCTCATTGAATAATCAGATGAGCCGAATACCGAAACCTTACCTACACCTTTAATACGTGCAAGTTCATCTTTAATATAAATAGATGCATAGTTTGCAATATATAATGAATCATAAGTGTGTGTCGGTGAATTAACAGAAATCATCATTAACCCAGGACCGCCCGTTGATTTTCTTACCGTCAAACCATACCGCCGAACATCCTCCGGCAGACGCGGAGTAACCAGTTGCAGCTGGTTTTGAACGTTAACAACAGCCATATCAGGATCTGATCCGATTTCAAAATACAAAGTCAGCTGATACTGCCCGTTTTGTGAGGTAGATGACATATAAATCATATCCTCAACCCCGTTTAACTGTGCTTCAACAGGCGCCGCAATAGTATCTTCAACAACATCAGAGCTTGCCCCTGCGTAAGTCGCCGTTACAATAACCTGAGGCGGGGTAATTGACGGATATTCTTCCAATGGAAGAGTCAAAATCATCAAAGCTCCGGCAAGTATTATTGCCAGAGATATAACAATAGCCAGTTTCGGCCTTTTTATAAACAAGTTGCCTTTATTTTCGTTTTGCATCATATCCCTTTTATTTGGAAGGCAAGAAGGCAGGATGATAAGAAGATAGGTTCATTTCAGTGCTTCGCACAAAAAAATTATTAAATAGCTTATCTTTTTAGCTTCCTACCCTCCTATTTTCTATTTAGTCACTTTTTCCGATTTTATTTTCTGCATTTCCTCATCAGAAACTATTTTAACAGGCTTGCCGGGTGTTACCTTTTGCAACCCCTCTGTAATTATCCTGTCACCTTTTTGAAGCCCTTCAGTAATAATCCAGTTATGCCCGACCTGCTCGCCCGTTTTTACATAAACAAGCTGCGGGAGGTCTTGTTCATCAAGTTTATAAACATATTTACCTGCCTGATTTTCAAGAACTGCCGTTACAGGAACTACAGGCACATTAACAGGTTTGTTTGCATATAATTTTACGGTTACAAATTCCCCGTGAATTAAAGCATTATCAGGGTTCTCAAAAGTTGCTCTCATAGTAACGGTACCCGTTGATGTATCAACTTTATTATCCTGAAAATCCTGAACCCCTTTAAGCGGATATTTTGAGCCGTTACTCATAATTAATTCCACCTTACGATTTTTATTTGCACCGCCGTCAGACGCCGCAAGAGATTGAAAATCCTTGGAATCAAGCGGGAAAGTTACATAAATGGGATTTGTACTGTTAATTGTAGTCAGCGCACCGGTGGTCGGAGAAACATAGTTTCCTACAGTAACATTGATTATACCTACTTTACCATCAACGGGCGATTTAACATTTGTATAACTCAAATTTCTCTGAGCGTCATTGTATGAAGCTTTTGCAGAAGCAAGCTGCGCCTTTAAAGAATCCCTGTTAGAAAGCATTTGGTCATACTGTGCTTTTGCAATATAATCCTTTTTAACAAGTTCAGCCGAACGCGCAAGCTGTTTTTCCGCATAAACAAGCTGGGCAGTTAAATTTTTAACATTAGCACCGGCAACATTTGCTGCATTCGAGTATTCGGCAGGTTCAATAAGGAATAAAACCTGCCCCTGTTTTACAAAGTCACCTTCTTTAAAATAACTTTTCTGAAGATAACCGGAAATACGCGCCAGAACATCAACCCTGTACTTTGAAACCACACGTCCCGGAGCTTCATAATTTCTGATTACGCTTTCTTCCTGAATTTCCTGAATAGAAACAGTAGGATCAGGCCTGTTCATCATAGCTTTCCCCTGCATAAAATTAGAGAACAGAGAATAAGCGTACCTGAGCACTATTGCCCCCACAATTATGGAAAGAAATATTATAATATTTTTTTTCATTAATTCTCCCTCATCCGGTAAAAATTGGTTAAATGTTATTTATTTTAATAATTAGAATTTGTTTTGTTGTTATAACAACAATTTTATTATTAACTTTTTTTAATGTCAATAACAAAAGTGAACAGGTATAAATTATTTCCCCCTCCCTAATTAGGGAGGGGACAGGGGATTGATAATAATTCTTATTTATTCCCTCCCTGGTTAGGGAGGGATGGGGTGGGTAACAAATTTCAAATATTTAAATTTTATCAATACCCATCCAAACCTTCCCTAATCAGGGAAGGCTTTTAATCACACTCCTCAAAGAAAGGGAAAAGTTAATTATTCAAAAACTCCAAAACTTTCCTTAATGCTCTGCCTCTGTGAGAAATTTCATTTTTTTCTTCTTCGGACATTTCCGCCATGCTGCGGGAAGCGCTTTCAACCAGAAAAACCGGATCATAACCAAATCCGTTTGTGCCTGATTGTTTATAAGCAATTTCACCATGGCATTCTCCGCGGGTTTGGAATAAAACATTTCCGTCCTTGTCCACAAGCGTCATAGCACATACGAATTTCGCGTTTCTGTTTTTTTCATTTTTTAAAACATTTAATAATTTATCAATTCTTGCCTGAGCGGTTTCGGCGTATCTTGCGGAATGTATTCCAGGCGCCCCGCCTAAAGCTTCCACACACAATCCGGAATCATCCGCCAATGACATAATACCGCTGACACGTGCGGCTTCTCTTGCCTTAATCAAAGAATTTTCTTCAAATGTTTCACCGTCCTCGACAGGATTAAAACCTGCTGACGGCAAAACAAATTCAATACCAGAACCTTTGGAAATTTCGTTTATTTCCTGTAATTTATGTGCGTTGCCCGTAGCGAATACTATTTTCATTTTTACCCTCTGCGCTGACAACCGTCCGATTTGTTAAATTATCGTCAGTCGCTGCGCTCCCGTTTTTACCCTCTGCGCCGACTCTTGTATGACTTATATCATCACTGCCAGTCGCTGCGCTCCCATTTTTACCCTCTACCTTAATCCCTCCCCTCGAGGAAGGGAAATTTTATTTCCCGAAACGGCGTTGCCTGTTATGGAACTCTTCTATCGCAAGAGAAAGCGAATTTTTATCAAACTCGGGCCAGTATTGCTTTGTTATATATATTTCAGAATACGCAATCTGCCACAAAAGATAATTCGAAATTCTCATTTCTCCGCCTGTTCTAATAAGCAAATCCGGATCAGGCATTCCTTTTGTATATAGATTTTCGGATATCACATCCTCTGTGATATCTTCTGGGTTAACCCCTTTTGCAACAATAGATTTAACAGCATGCACAATTTCATCCCGCGCCCCGTAATTGAACGCGATTTGAAGATGTACACCCTTATTATTTTTTGTTGTTTCAACAGAATTTTGAAGGATTTTTTGTAGCTTATCGCTCAATTTTGTTGTGTCGCCGATAAACGAAATCACAACACCTTCCGAATGCATTTCAGCAAGCTCATTTGTAAGCGTAATTGCAAGAAGTTCCATCAAAAAATCTACTTCTTCTTTTTTTCTGTTCCAGTTTTCGGTAGAAAATGCATAAACAGTCAGATATTTAATCCCGAAATCATTGCAAGCCCTTAAAGTTGCCTTCAATGATTCAACACCTTTTTTATGCCCCATAGCCGACGGGAGTTTTTTTTCTTTTGCCCATCTGCGGTTACCGTCCATTATCACTGCTATATGCTTAAGCCCTGTTTCTTTTACAATTTCAGAGGTCTTTGTATATTTATCCAACGTTTTCATATACCTAATTATATTGCAAATATGTAAAATATCAAACAATCCGTTTGTAAAAATATTTTTTTGTGTGATAATTTTAATGAGGCTAAAAATATAATAGCGAATGTACACAATATAAAAAGGAAAATGAGAAAATGGCTAGAAAAACTCCATTAGAAAAAATCAGAAACATTGGTATTGCCGCTCACATCGACGCAGGTAAAACCACTACGACTGAACGTATCTTGTTCTATACAGGAAAAACTCATAAAATCGGCGAAGTTCACGATGGTGCTGCCGTAACAGACTTTATGGAACAGGAACGTGAAAGAGGTATTACAATCCAGTCAGCTGCCGTTACTGCTGAATGGAAAGGACATCAGATTAACATTATCGACACCCCGGGCCACGTTGACTTTACTATTGAAGTTGAACGTTCATTACGTGTGTTAGACGGTGTTGTCGCTGTATTCTGTGCTGTAGGCGGCGTTCAATCTCAATCAGAAACCGTTTGGAGACAGGCTAACAGATACGAAGTTCCGAGAATGGTTTTCGTTAACAAAATGGACAGAACAGGGGCAGATTTTTATAGAGTTGTTGATCAAATTAAAAACAGATTAGGCGCTAATGCTGTTCCTATCCAATTACCTATCGGTGCTGAAGATAAATTTACAGGCTTAATCGACCTTATGACAATGAAGGCTGAAATCTATACAAACGATTTGGGTACAGATATCAGAGAAGAAGATATTCCTGCTGATATGGCTGACAAAGCTAAAGAATACAGAGATGCTATGGTTGAAGCTATCGCTTCTGAAGATGATGCATTGATGGAAAAATATTTTGAAGACCCTGATTCAATTACTGTTGAAGAATTGAAAAAAGGTTTGAGAAAAGCTGTTTGCGAAAACAAAATCGTTCCTGTTTGCTGCGGTACAGCTTTCAAAAACAAAGGTGTTCAATTATTGTTAAACAACGTAGTTGATTACATGCCTTCACCGGTTGATGTAAAAGCTATTGAAGGCGAACTTGAAGACGGAACTAAAACTGAAAGACATTCTTCAGATTCAGAACCGTTCTCAGCTCTTGCTTTCAAAGTTATGACAGACCCTTATGTAGGCCGTTTAACTTTCTTAAGAGTTTATTCAGGTGTAATCACTTCAGGTTCTTATGTTCTTAACGCTACAAACGGCAAAAAAGAACGTATCGCAAGACTTGTTCGTATGTATGCAGACCAGCGTCTTGAAGAACAAGAAGTTTATGCAGGCGACATATGTGCTGCCGTCGGTTTGAAAGACACTACAACGGGTGACACTTTATGCGATGAAAAAGCTCCGATTATCCTGGAAAGAATGACTTTCCCTGAACCGGTTATTTCTGTAGCTATTGAACCGAAAACAAAAGCCGATCAGGATAAAATGGGTGTTGCTCTTCAAAAACTCGCAGAAGAAGATCCGTCTTTCCGCGTAAAATCAGATACAGAAACAGGTCAGACAATCATCTCAGGTATGGGTGAACTTCACCTTGATATAATCGTTGACCGTATGTTAAGAGAATTCAAAGTTGAAGCTAACATCGGTAAACCGCAGGTTGCTTACAGAGAAACAATCCGCGGAACTGCAGATCAGGATTCTAAATTCATCCGTCAGTCAGGTGGTAAAGGTCAATACGGTCACGTTAAAGTTAAAATTTCTCCTGCAGAAGAAAATGCCGGATTTGTATTTGAAAACAAAATTGTCGGCGGTGCTATCCCAAGAGAATACATCGAACCTGCAAGAAAAGGTATGGAAGAAGCTTTAGAAGGCGGTATTTTAGCAGGATTCCCGATGATTGACGTTAAAGTAGAACTTTATGACGGAAGCTACCACGAAGTTGACTCTTCTGAAATGGCATTCAAAATCGCAGGTTCTATGGCAATCAAAGAAGGCTGCCGCAAAGCTCAGCCTTGCATTCTTGAACCTATGATGAAAGTTGAAATTGAAATTCCTGATGAATTTACGGGAACAATTATCGGCGATATTTCAAGAAGACGCGGACGTGTTGAAGGACAGGAACCTGTAGGCAACACAGGAAACGTTATTGTAAGAGCAATCGTTCCTCTTGCAAATATGTTCGGATACGCAACTGATTTGAGATCAAATACTCAGGGACGCGGTACATTCTCTATGGAATTTAACCACTATGAACAAGTTCCTGCAAATATCGAAAAAGAAATTATCGAAAAATCAGGCGCTTCAGCAAAATAAGCAAAAAAATAAATACCAAAAACAGACCCCTGAAAATTTCAGGGGTCTGTTTTGTTTATAAAAGAAAGGGAAGCCTTCTGAAAATTCAGAAAGCTTCCCCTTTAAAACTATTCGCTGATATCCATCACCCCGAAAAGTTTTAAAAATTATCCAAATGTTTTGAAAGAAGATTCTACGTTCTTGTCAACTACATTTTTGACGGAATCATATTCTGTTTGCAGTGCGTTATGTTCCGTATCAAGTTTTTTCAACTCTAAATCGAGTTTTTTATCTTTATTTTCAAGATCCTGCATATCCTGATTATATTTTGACTCAGCTCTTGCTATTGCCCTTTCGTCCTCAACTTCCTGAATACAATTGTCTTCAGAAATTGTGGTAGAAACAAATTTTTGATCAGTTGATGAATAGTATTCCAATCTCAAAGTGCCGTCCCTTAAGGCATCTTCAAATGTAGTATTATCTTCCAGAGGAGATTTTTGAACATTACCTGCCGTACCTGTTCCTATGCCTGCATAAATATGGTTATCATCAACTTCCGCCGGAGTATTTGTATATGTGAAGTAACCGCTTGATTGCATTTTATCATATATATTGCGGTAGTAAGTTAATGCACTGGTATTTTCAGGATTTGAAGCTGAGTTATAACAGCTCATATCATAAGCCTGCTGATAATCAGAGAGATTAACAGTTGTACCGTTCGTAAATGTGTATGTGCCATTTATACTTTCTTCAGTCCGCATAAACGCTTCTGTCAAAGCCATGGCATAATCATACAAATCTCTTGATTCTTCTGTTGTACCTTCATAATTTATAGGCTCGTAAACAAATTTTGCTTTTGCGGCATCACTATAACTATCATTGATACCATCATTATCAGAGTCAAAATCTTTAGCAATTTCGTTACCGTCTTTGTCCACAAATATCGGATCGCTATAATCCGTAACAACTATATTTTCTGTCGTTCCATCATCATTTGTAACTGTTTCTGTTGTACTATGATATTTTGTATTACCTTCTTCATCTTTTGCAGTTTTTATATAACTTGCATATCCGCTTCCGACAAATGAGTATCCTTCTGCTATTAATGCATCTTCAAGACTTGCATACTTGTCAAGGTTGATTACATCCCCATCCTTATTGAGATATTCGCCATCATTATTTGTAGACCATGTATTAGTCCATTTAAATTCCTCAAGGAAACAATCATGCTCTTCATCACCCATATTGATGCCAATTGAAGCAAAATATTTATCCCAGGCCTCATGAATTTTTTGAGCGGCATCGGCCTGATCATTTGCAGATAAAGAAGCTACATTTTGAACATTAATATCGGCCTGCGAATAACCTAAATTTGCAAGAAACTGATTATAATTACCGTTTGATCTTTCATAAGCATCTGCAATACTATTTGTTACAAGAACTCTGCCTTTTGTATCTGTTACAACATACTGTTTGACATTCTGAGCCATTTCAAGACCTGTCATCAGGTTGTAAGAAATATCCGTATAATTTGCATCAGCCCCGTTAAAACCAGTAAGCACAGTTAATTTTGTAGCAGAAAGAGCCTCATTATATTCATTTGTAATCTGTTGCGTTTGATCGGCCAAACGTTGTTTTGAATAGGAAATACTCTGACCACTGTTTTCGTTATTGGTCAGTCTTGCAGTTATGCTTAGTAATCTAGCTTGTGATGCTGCCATTCCCATAGTTTTTTACCCTTTCCTATTTTGGTATTATTGGAAGCTGATTTCCTTATAATAGTACTTGTAATCATGGTTACGGCAGGTTTTACAAAAATCTTTAAAAAATAGAAAAGAAATGTTACAAAATATTTACAAACAAAGACCTCTCTTTACAGAGAGGCCTTTTAACTAAAAATAAAATCATTATTTACTGATTCACTGCTTCTTCGCATTCACAGCAAATTCCGTTTTCATCAAGTTTTCTGTATTTCCAACATCTAGCACATTTTTCGCCTTCAGCTTTTGTAACCCAAACAGTGTAGCCTTCTTCAGTGTATTCATTTAATACATCTTCTGGTTTTTCGTCTGTGATATAAGCTTGTGATGTAATGAATATATTGCATAATTCATTTTCATTAGCTTTTAAAACTGCGTTGTCATCGGCTTTTACATAAACTGCAACTTCAAGCGAGCTTCCAACTTTCTTATCTGCACGAAGAGGTTCAATTGCTCTTGTGACAACTTCGCGGGTTTTAAGAATTTTTGAAAAATCTTCTTCCAATTTTTCATTAGTCCATTGCGGATTTGGTTTTACCCAATCAGAAAGCAGAATACTTTCAAGTCCTCCACGCTGGCATTCAGGTACACTCATCCAGATATCTTCTGCCTGATGAGGCATAACAGGTACTAGCATTCTTACTAAAGTTTGCAAAGTTTCATATAAAACAGTCTGACAGGCTCTGCGTGATAAAGATTTTTTACCGGCTGTGTAAAGTCTGTCTTTTACAATATCAAGGTAGAATGAACTCAAATCAACAGCTGCAAAATTTTGTAACTGCTGGAAGTATTTGTAGAACTCATAGTTATTAAATGCTTCCGTTACAGTTTCTATTAAGTGGTTTAGTTTGTGAAGTGCAAATTTGTCGATTTCTTTCAAATCTTCGTAATTTACGTAATCCGTTTTCGGGTCAAAGTCAAAGAGGTTGCCGACAAGAAATCTTGAAGTATTTCTTGTTTTCTTAAAGATTTCAGCAAGCTGTTTGATTATATTATTTCCGATTTTTGTATCGTTTCTGTAATCGACAGAAGCTGCCCAGAGTCTTAAAATATCAGCACCGTATGTGTTTATAATTTCATCAGGTCTGATATAGTTACCCAATGATTTTGACATTTTTCTGCCGTCTTCGCCGAATACAAAACCGTGGGTAAGCACTGATTTATATGGTGCAATTCCCTGTGTTGCAACTGAAGTCAATAAAGATGACTGGAACCAGCCTCTGTGCTGGTCAGAACCTTCAAGATACATTTCAACCGGAGTTGTACCGAGTTCATCCGAACGTTTGTTTACTACGGCGCGCCATGTAATACCTGAGTCAAACCAGACATCCATAATATCATTTTCCTTACGGAAATGTTGTTTGCCGCATTTCGGACATTTGAAACCTTGAGGTAATAATTCTTCTGCAGTGTATTTAACCCAAGCGTCAGAGCTTTCTTTCTCAAATATCTTAGCAACATTTTCAATTGTTTCATCTGTTACGATAACTTCACCGCAGTCTTCGCAATAGAATACAGGGATAGGAACACCCCATGCACGCTGTCTTGAAATACACCAGTCAGTACGTCCTGCAACCATGTTTGAAATTCTTGCTTCACCGCCTGCAGGAATCCATTTGACTTTTTTAATTTCTTCAAGAGTTTTATCTCTGAATTTATCGACTTTAACAAACCATTGAGGAGTTGCTCTGTAAATTACAGGATTTTTACATCTCCAGCAATGAGGATAGCTGTGGTTAATGTCTTGAGCTTTTAAAAGTGCTCCGCAGTTTTTGAGTTTTTCGATTACAATAGCGTTACCCTTGTAATATGGAACTCCTTCCAAATCTTTGTCATTAACTGCATCTGTCCAGACACCTTTGCTGTCTAAAGGTGAAAATACTTCAATTCCGTATTTGCATCCTACCTCATAATCTTCCAAACCATGTCCGGGAGCTGTGTGAACAGAACCTGTACCGGCATCGAGGGTAACGTGTTCACCTAAGATTATCGGTGATTTTCTATGAGCAAGCGGATGCTCTGTATTCAATAATTCAAGTTCGGAACCTGTACAAGAACCTATAACTTTAATATCTTTTTCTTCCCACCCAACATCTGCAAGGAATGAGCCTAACAATTCTTGAGCAACCACATAAACATCTCCGTTGCTTTCCGGCTCGCGTTTAACGGCGCTTTGGTCTTCGCCTTCGCGAAGCCCTCCGGCCTCAGCTCGCCGTTCAAAAAATGTATACTCAAATTTCGGGTGCATACTTATAGCCATATTTGACGGAATTGTCCATGGAGTTGTTGTCCATATTATGGCGTAAACAGGTGAATCGTGAAGAGTGAAGCGTGAAGCGAGTTTTTTTGTACTTTCTTCATCAAACTTAAATCTTACATAAATAGAAGTTGAAGTATGATCGGCGTATTCAACTTCTGCTTCTGCAAGGGCTGTTTCACAAGATGCACACCAGTAAACAGGTTTCATACCTTTTTCGATGTACCCCTTTTTGAACATATCACCGAAAACTCTTACCTGTTCAGCTTCAAATTCAGGATTAATTGTGAGATAAGGATGTTCCCAATCGCCGAGTACGCCGAGGCGTTTAAATTCACTCTCCTGTCCCTTCAAACTTGAAAGAGCAAATTCTCTGCATTTTTGTCTTAATTCATAAGGAGTCAAGGCGCTTCTTCCGCCTTTTATATTTTTTACAACTTTGTTTTCAATCGGCAGACCATGCCCGTCATATCCCGGAACGTAAGGTGTATAATAACCCGCCTGAGCCTTATATTTCAACAAAATATCTTTAAGGATTTTATTAAGAGCAGTACCAACGTGAATTTTTTCCGAACTCAAATAAGGCGGTCCGTCATGCAAAATAAATTTGTTTGCTTTATCCCGCTGGTTTATAATTTTATTATAAATATCGTGTTCTTCCCAGAATTTTTGAATTTCAAGTTCTCTTACAGTAGCGTTTGCTCTCATTGCCAGAGTCGTTTGGGGGAGATTAAGAGTATCTTTATACTCTACTTTTGTACTTGTTTCGTTACTCATAATAAATTACCCTTCTTTTATTTTTCCTAATGATTGTTGTATATCGCTTCCAATACTTTCTTCCTTAGACTGCCTTACAAATTCAGCCATTTTATTGTAGTCAAATTCATTTTCCCAACGTGCAATTACAACAGTTGCGACGCAGTTTCCGATAAGGTTTACTGTAGTTCTGCCCATATCAAGGATTTGGTCTATTCCCAAAAGAATAGCCACACCAAGTATAGGGATATTAAAACTTGCTAATGTCCCTGCAAGAACAATTAATGACGCTCTTGGAACTCCTGCCACGCCTTTACTTGTAAGCATCAAAGCAAGCATTATAATAATTTGCTGATTTAAATCAAGATGTATTCCGACAAGCTGGGATGAGAATAAAACTCCCATTGCAAGATACAGGGTGCTTCCGTCAAGATTGAATGTATAACCGGTCGGCATAACAAATCCTACAATAGTTTTCGGAACCCCGAAACGCTCCATAATCTCCATTGCTTTCGGGAAAGCCGCCTCCGAGCTTGCCGTTGTAAATGTTAACAATGCAGGCTCCTGCAAAGCTCTCAACAAATCCCTGAATGATATTTTAACTATTTTACATACAATTATTAATACAAGAAACACAAATATAGCCAACGCAATATATAAGGCCGCAATTACTTTACAGTAATTTTTCAAAACAGCCAAACCGTTAGCCCCGACAGTTGAAGCTATCGCACCAAATATACCAAGCGGTGCAAAATACATTACATACTCGGTAAATTTAAACATAATCTGCGAAATTGAATTAAAAAAATCTACAACAGGCTTTGCTTTTTCTCCGACCGCAATAACAGCCAAAGCAAAAAATATTGCAAATACAACTATCTGCAGCAAATTTCCCTGCGACATTGCATCAAATACGCTGTTCGGAAATATATTAATTATCATCTCGCTGACAGATGTGTGTGCCTGAGTTGCAGCTAAAAGCCCTGCTTCCTGCATACGCAGTGCATGTTCGCTGGTTCCGCTTACAAATCCGACACCCGGCTTAAACAAATTAGCCATAGATAAACCTATAATCAGCGCAAGAGTCGTAACAACCTCAAAATAAATCATTGTCTTAAGTCCGATTTTACCCAGACTTTTGGCATCGCCATGCCCTGCAATTCCGACAACAAGTGTAGCAAAGAGTAACGGCGCAATTATCATTTTTACCATTCTTAAAAATATAACAGCAAACGGACGCATTTTAACCGCAAAATCCGGGGCAAAATGTCCAATTATCACACCTAAAATCAATGCTATAAATATCAGGGCTGTGAGTTTTGAATGTTTCAATTTACTACCTCGAATTATATTATATTA
Organism: Candidatus Gastranaerophilales bacterium; assembly: GCA_944322885.1. Lineage (GTDB taxonomy): Bacteria > Cyanobacteriota > Vampirovibrionia > Gastranaerophilales > Gastranaerophilaceae > Stercorousia. Next base: position 24,869 of record CALUQH010000028.1, read on the forward strand.
CAAACATAGTTTAATGAAAAATTCCTGTAACGTTTCGTAAATGTTTTTTAACACTACCACCCATGCCCGTTGTAAATTGATGTAATATTGTTGAATAGACATGCAAACTTGTTGTATAATAATAAAACTAAAAAACATAAAAAAGGGGAGGTTAATGTGACAGAAAGCACATGCATGGAAAAGCTTAGTTTATCGGAAAACGCGATAAAAGTTCTTGAAAAAAGATATTTAAAAAGGGATAAAGAGGGAAAATGTACAGAAACACCTGCTGATATGTTCAGACGTGTTGCAAGTACTATTGCCTCAGGAGATTTAAAATTCGGAAAAACACAGGCCGATGTTGATAAATTAACAGAAAGATTTTACAAAGCAATTACAAACTGCTATTTTATGCCGAATTCACCGACTTTGATGAATGCGGGCAGAGAATTAGGACAATTAGCGGCATGTTTTGTTCTGCCGGTTGAAGATTCTCTTGAAGGAATTTTTGAAACAGTTAAAAATACAGCATTAATTCATAAATCAGGAGGCGGAACAGGTTTTTCTTTTTCAAGATTAAGACCTAAAAACAGTGTTGTAAGATCAACTATGGGAGTATCTTCAGGCCCCGTATCATTTATGGAAGTATTCAACGCTGCAACGGAAGCCGTTAAACAGGGCGGTACAAGACGCGGTGCTAATATGGGTATCTTAAGAGTTGACCACCCTGATATTTTAGACTTTATTGAATGTAAAAGCGATAACAATAAATTAAATAACTTCAATATTTCCGTAGCTATTACAGATAAATTCATGGAAGCTTTGAAAAACGGTACCGACTATGAACTTATCAACCCGCAAAATAATACAGTTGCCGGCAGATTAAGTGCTAAAAAAGTATTTGATATGATTGTTGACGGAGCATGGAGAAACGGTGAACCGGGTATTATCTTCATTGATAAAATGAATGCAGATAACCCGACACCTTTAATCGGTGAAATAGAATCAACAAATCCTTGCGGAGAAGTTCCTCTGCTTGCTTACGAAGCATGTAATCTGGGCTCAATTAATCTTGGCAGAATGGTTGAAAACGGTTCTATCAACTGGGATTTATTAGCGGAAACGACAAGAACAGCTATCAGATTTTTGGATAACGTAATTGCAGTCAACAATTATCCGCTTCCTCAAATTTCTGAAATGGTTCAAAACAACAGAAAAATCGGCCTCGGTGTAATGGGCTGGGCTGATATGCTTATGAAACTCGGTATTTCTTACGCATCAGAAGAAGGCACAAAATTAGCCGGTCAGGTTATGGAATTTATTGATTACGAATCTAAATGTGAATCAATTGAACTTTCCAAAGAAAGAGGAAGATTTAATAACTTCAAAGGAAGCGTTTACGAAAGCCCAAATTATCTTTACAATAAATACAAAGGTAAATCAGCAGGTAAAATCTCTGATGAACAGTGGAAAGAACTTGATGCTGAAATTGCTAAATACGGCATCAGAAACGCTACAACAACATGTATTGCACCAACCGGAACAATTTCGATGATTGCAGGTGCCTCAGGCGGTGTTGAACCGTTATTCGGTCTTGTATTCTCAAGATTGATTATGGATGGCACAGAAATGCTTGAAGTAAATCCTATATTTAAAGATTACGCTGTAGAACACGGATTCTATTCGGAAAATCTTATGAAAGAAATTGCAAAAACAGGTTCTGTAGCTCATGTATCAGGGGTTCCTGAAACAGCTAAACATATCTTTGTAACAGCTCATGATGTTTCTCCATACTGGCACGTAAAAATGCAGGCTGCATTCCAGCTTCATACAGATAACGCCGTTTCAAAAACAGTTAACTTTGAAGAACATGCAACACGCAAGGATATTGAAGAAGCTTATATTTTAGCTTACGAAAATAACTTGAAAGGGATAACAGTTTACAGAAACAACTCCCGTCAGTTCCAACCGATGAATTTGGACGATAAGAAGAAGGACGAAGCTAAGGTTGAAGAAACTGTTGCGGAAGAAGTAAAAGAAGAAGAAGAATACAACCCGACAGGTGAAATCAAGACAGTTAAATGTCCTGAATGCGGAAACGAAATCCAAATGGCTGAAGGATGTTTTATCTGTCTGAAATGCGGATATTCTGGTTGTTCATAGGGAGCGTAGCCGCTTAAAACATAAGACTTATCCGTAAATAAGATTGAGAGCAAATACTACCCCTTAGTTGAGGGGTAGTATTTTTTGTAAATTAATGTTAATATTTATATATAAATATAGCATATTTTTTCTTTATGAGTTTTCATGAATGTATCAAGGCAAGTGTGTAATAATTTGAAAGGTATAAATTATGGCAGACAGTATGGCAATCGGACCGGCAGTGTCAGTCGGAGGCAACAAAGTTCAAATGGAAGTAAAGCCTCATTTTGTTGTTACAAACAATAAAGGTAAATCTGCTACTTTCTCAAAAGACGAATTCACTAAACAGCTAAATAAAAATGCTGATAAAATTGAAAATGGCGAAAATTTCGAATTTAAAAAAGACAGAACAGCTTTAAAAATTGCATCAATAGCAGTCGGAACCGCTGCAGCCGTAACCGGTATAATCAACTATAAAAAGATAGGTAAATTCTTCACGGGGCTGTTTAAAAGAATAAAGCCGGAGAAAGAAACAAACCTGCTTCAATCAAAAAGATATGCAAAATATTCAGCAAGTCAGGCTCAAATTGATGCCCATAAATATTTTCTTAAAAATGCAGATACAATAAACCTTTCTAAACAAGAAAGACAAAGAGTACTTGACGATGCCCGCGCCGCATTCGAAAACTATACTCCGGAAAAAGAATCGGAAAATCTTTTAAAAGCTTATTACAAAGCTAATGAGACAATAAATAATATAAAAAATTATATAAATGTATAAGATAAAATTAAGATAAAATAAGAATTAAACTGATAAAAAGACCACCATTAAGGTGGCCTTTTTAATCTCTTAAAACAGGAAAGCACCTTTTTACAAAAATCGAAATCAGCTTTCTTAGTACAAAAGGGAAATGAGGTAATATGTCAAAATACATTCTTTTTACATTTTTGGGCAGAGAATATCTTCTATATTCACCAACCTTTGTCCGTTTGACATTTTTTTCTATTATTTCAACAGGGTAATTACTTACGGATTGTATTATTTCCTGCCATCCTTCAACGGTTGTGGAATTAACATTTACAAGACGCGGAAGCGAGCACTTCATAAAAGGTAAATTATAGTTTTCTATAAGCTGACGCCATTTAAATACCGCAATATTGTTGATATTCGCATAAACGTTAATTAAAACTTTATATGTATAGTTTCTGCTAACAAGAAGCTCCGTAAGTCCTATTTCATATTTTGTTATAATGAGCTGTTTAATTTTTTCATGTTTAATAGCACGCATGAAATCAGTAAAAAAATCCTGCGTGAAAATATTTTTCCTCAGCACAATAAAGTAACTTTGAATATGAGGTCTTTTAGACAAAAAATGCCCCCATCTTTTCTTGTAACCGTAGTTGTTTTTAGTAATCCCCCAAAAATCGCAAACTTCGTTTTCCATTTTAGAAAACACTTTATCCAACGGATACAAAGGTCCGTAGCAGCTGTCATTCGCAAAAATCAGTTCATCAAATTCATTGAGCCTGTCTTTAAGATACAAAAAACCGCGTTTGTACGAACCGAAATCATATTCATCGTGTTTTTCAGCTATTATATACGATACAATTCCGTTTAACTTCGAAATCTCTTCCACCGGTAAATCGCAGCACGAAACAAAAACTATTGTCTGCGCAACTTCTTTTAAGCCGTTCAGATAATAAATTACATAATCATCTATTAAGGAATCTTTATCGTAATGTGCAAATACAGCCGCTCTTTTCATATTTAAATTATAACATAAAATCTGTATTTGTATTTCAGGCTGTTTTGTAGTAATATGCGGTTATAGATTAATTAATAAGAGGGAATTTATAATGCAGGTATCATTAAATTGGTTAAACGAATTTGTAGACTTATCAGATAAAGATGTTGAACAAATAGCTCATGAGCTTACTATGAGCGGCTTAGAAGTTGAAGAAACAGAAGAGGTTAAACCCCAATTTACAAATATAAAAACCGTTAAAATTGAAAAAATAGACAATCACCCCAATTCTGATCACTTACACCTTGTGACTGTTAATACCGGTTCAGGATTAAAAACGGTTGTCTGCGGCGCTCAAAATATTAAAGAAGGGCAAATTGTCCCTTACGCATCAGTCGGCTCAAAAGTTCTGGACCGAAAAACAGGAGAAATGTTTACACTCACACCTGCAGTAATAAGAGGGGTTGAATCTCAGGGGATGCTTTGCTCTGCCGATGAATTGGGAGTGGCGGAAAGAAATTATCAGGAAGAAGACGGAATTTTAATATTAAACAGAATTTTCCCGGATGTAAAAATCGGTGAAGACGTTGAAAATGTTCTTGGTTTTGAAAAAGATTACATATTACATGTTGCCCCGACCGCAAACCGCGGGGATCAGATGTCTGTTATCGGTATTGCAAGAGAATTGAGTGCAATTTTTGATAAACCGCTAAAATTCTCACCGCTTGAATGCACAAGAGATTTATCAACAGACAAATTTAAAGTTGAAATTATCGACAATGATGTATGCAAGTATTATTCACTCGGAATTTTAAAAAATATAAAAATTAAACCGTCTCCGGACTGGATGCAAAAAAGACTAATTGCATCAGGTGTTCGTGCAATTAATAATGCCGTAGATATTACAAACTACGTAATGCTTGAATACGGAACACCTTTTCACGCATTCGATTTAGATAAGCTCGACGGCTATATATGTATAAGACGCGCAAAAGAAGGCGAAAAAATTATTACTCTTGACGGCACGGAAAGAGAGCTTACAAATGACAGCGTTCTCATCGCGGATAAAGAAAAAGGTGTTTGCCTTGCAGGTGTGTTTGGCGGCGAAAACTCGGAAATTGACGGTAATACAAAAAATGTTGCACTGGAAGCAGCTTATTTCCCTCCTGTCTCCACAAGAAAATCTTCAAGAAGCGTGGGATACCGTTCTGAAGCTTCCGCCAGATTTGAACGCGGTGTTGATATTGAAGCAATAAGGCCTGCTTTAATGCGTGCTATGCAGCTTTTTGCAGAACTTGCCGATGCACAAATCGAAGGTGTTGTTGAAGCCGGTCAAAATAAGCTCACACCGCTTGAAATAACTCTCAGATATGCTCAGATAAAACGTATTTTAGGATGTGAGATTGCTCCCGAAAAATGTATAACAATTCTTGAAAAACTCGGGTTTGGAAAACTCGGCGGGAATGAAATGGCTGCAAAATTTTCTGTTCCGTCATTCAGAATGGGAGATGTTACAAGAGAAATTGATCTGATAGAAGAAATTGCAAGAATTAACGGCTATGACAAAATCACTACAACACTTCCAAACAAAAATGAAATGCCTGAAATCACTCTTGAAGAAAAAGTTTTGAAAAAAGTAAACGAAATTATGCTTTCCTCTGGGCTTGATGAAATTGTAACAAGTTCGCTTATAGGAAAACCGCTTTTAGACAGGTATATGCAGACCTATGATGATTCAAAGGCCGTTAAGGTTCTAAATTCCGCAAGTGAAGAATGCACAATGCTGAGACAAAATCTGGCAGCAAGCGTTCTTAACTGCATGAAAATGAATTACGATAACGGCCAAAAAACCTTCTGGGGTTTTGAAGTTGGTAAAAAATACATTATTACAGGGCAGGCCGATGAAAAATTAACCGGCGTTAAAGAGTCACGCGTGCTTGCAGGGGTTATGACCGGTGAAGTTGAAAATTCAAAATGGCAGGTCAAAACTCAAACAGATTTCTTTACCCTCAAAGGAGTTATTGAAAAACTCTTTGAAGAACTCGGAGTTTCAAAAAGAATTAAACTCACAACCTGCGAAGATATAGACTACTTACATCCTTACAGAAGCGCAAAAGTAAATATCTTAGGTAAAAATCTTACAAATATAGGATATTTCGGTCAGCTTCACCCGATTTTAAAAGACAAATTGAAAATCAAAGGACAGGAAGTTTTCATTTTTGAAATTGACCTTGACGAAATAATCGGTATCATTAAAGAACATACAACAAGATACAAAAAACTTCCTCAGTTCCCTGAAGTCAGACGTGATCTTGCCTTCATAATCAATGAAGAAGTAAGTTTTGACGATATTCAGCGTGTTATTAAAGGCGCTGTACAGCAAAATATTTTCAAAGGCTCTGAAATATTTGATGTTTATCAGGGCGAAAATATTGAAAAAGGTTTCAAAAGTCTTGCTTTCCGTATAAAGATGCAGGATGAAAATGCAACTCTGACAGATGAAGTTATTGAACATCAGATGAATAATGTCCGTGCAAAACTTCAAAAAACTTATGCGGAAATCAGTTTCCGCGAATAGGGAAAATATGAAAAAATTTCTATTACTCATAGCCATAATTCTTCTAATTCCATTAAATGGATTTTGTGCCGATGTCATACCGCAAAATGTAAGTCTTGAAAATACAAATACTTTCGGGTTGTATCAGGCTCCGGACAAACTTACTTTATACGAAGACCCATCAGAGAATTCACATATTATACACAGTATAAGTTTTAGTGGAGAAAAAATTTTCCCGCCTGAGATAAAAGCTGATGACTTATTTGTAGTTTTTATCCCGTCAAAAGCTCTCGGGCTTCTTGCAGTAACAGACGAAACAGAAGACTGGGTTCAGGTAATTTATGATAATTCAACTGGTGCTAAAGGCTGGCTGAAAAAAGGAGATGACCCTTACAGATTTATGACCTGGGTTATGTTTTATAATATGTACGGGAGAAAATACGGGCTAAAACTTTTAAAACAGGCGCCGGACAGTGCCAAAGATCTTCACACATCAACCGATGACAAATCACAGGTTGTCGGTACGATTAATATGCCTCAGAAAATCAATTTGAGCGTTATAAGAGGGAACTGGGCATTAGTGAGCGTTTACGATATAGACAGAGTCCCTAAAACCGGATATATAAGATGGCGTTCGGATAACGGTGTTAAATATTATTTCCCGGACATAAGATAGAAGGTAAGAAACTTAGCAGATAAGATGATAGGCTATTTATGCATATAGCTTACCTTTTTATTATCGTATCTTCTATATCTTCTTTACAATCCGAAAAAAATACTCGACATTAAGTTTTGTTTATTGTAGTATTGGCTTACTTGCGAGATATAAATAGAAAAGGAGATATAAAATGCAGGTTATATTGAAAAAAGATGTACAAAACCTCGGCGAAGCAGGTGACATCGTTAATGTAAAAGACGGTTACGCAAGAAACTTCTTGCTTCCGCAGTCTGTTGCCGAAGTTGCAACTAAAGGCGCTTTGGAAAACAGAGAAAAGAATTTGGCAAGAATTAAAGCTAAACAGGAAAAATTACACGCTGAAGCTTTAGAAACAGCTAAGAAAATTGAAGAATTTGCAAAACTTGAACTTTCTGCTAAAGCAGGTGAATCCGGCAAATTGTTCGGTACTATTACTACTAAAAAACTCGCTGAAGAACTTCTTGCAAAATCAGGTATTGAAGTTGACAGAAAAAATGTTTCTTTGAACGCTCCGATTAACAAAATCGGTGAATACAAAATGCTTATCAAATTAACTTCAAAAGTTAAATGCGAACTTGATGTTGTTGTAACAGCTTCAGAAGTTTTAAAAGAATCTGTTGAAGAAGTTGAAGAAGCTACTGAAACAGAAGAATAAGGATATTTGATGGCTCAAAACTCTGACTTGAAACTCAACTGTCTTGCAATAGGTTCTTTACCGCATACAAATTTAGATGAAGCAATGACTGTTGTCAGAGAAAATTTCAAATCAATCCCGTTTTGGCCGCAATTACCTAAAATAAGTAAAAACGAAGACATGATTGTACAGTTTCTGGAAAACATGCCTTCGTTTTTTTCTGACGAAAAGTCAGAAAAAACATATCTGGAAACAGAAAGTGACAAATTCTTCTGCGATATTGAACAATTTTTCTGCGACTATGAAGAAATTGTTTCTGATATAAATTCCGATACAATCGAAAAGTACGCAATAAATTATTCTTTATCATTTCCGAAATTTATTGAGATTGTGAAAGAAACGACACCGGAATTTGCTAAAGGCCAAATTGTCGGGCCATTTACACTTGCAACAACACTTGTCGACAAATTTGGGAAGTGTGCAATCTATGATGAAACTCTGCGGGAAATAATTGTCAAAACGCTTACCTTAAAAGCCCTCTGGCAGATTAAACAGATAAAATCAGCTAATAAAAATACAACACCAATAATTTTTATAGATGAACCTTCAATATCGCAGCTCGGGACATCGGCATTTATAACTATTTCACAGGAAGAAGTAATTTCAATGCTCAAAGAAATTTCCGATTTGATAAAAGCCAACGGAGCAATGAGCGCTATTCATTGCTGCGGTAAATGTGACTGGACAGTTCCGATAAAAGCAGGGGTTGATATTATTAATCTTGATGCATACACTTATGCACAAAATCTGAGTCTTTTTAACAATTATCTTAAAAAATATCTCGCTGAAGGACGAAAAATTGCCTGGGGAGTTGTTCCGACACTTAATCCTGAATTACTTTCAAAAGCGGACTTAGACAAAATGATTAATGTGTTTGAAAAAGCTGTAAAATATTTGACCGAAAAGGGAATTGATGAGAAAATTGTTATAGAAAATTCTTTGATAACTCCATCATGCGGAGCAGGGGTTTTAACAACGACTCTCGCAGAAAAAGCAATGAACCTTACTAAAGAATTATCATACATATTAAAAGAAAGGTACTAATTTGACATTTAAACTTGCATTAACAGGTAAAAGCGGAAGCGGAAAAACAACTATAACAAAAGCATTTTTGAGAGTTTTTCAGGAATATTTCCCGGAAAAATCAATTCTTCTGTTTGATAATGACTTAACAGGGGAACTCGGACACAGCTTCGGACTGGACATAAGAAATACTATCTACGGGATAAGAAGCGGAAAACATGAATATAAAACGGGGATTCCCGAGGGTATGAGCAAGCAGGAATATGTTGAATGGGCAATGGAAGATATTGTTGTATCTTTATACGATAATGTTGATATAATTGTTTCGTGGTTTGTTGGCTCTAAAGACTGCCGCTGTCCAATTACCGGACAAATTAATGATGCCGTTTTAAAACTTTTACAACGTTACGATATCGTAATTTTTGACTGTGAATTTGATTTAAAATACTTAAACCAGCTTGTTGATACGGATATTGATACAACTCTGATTGTTGCTAATCCGACAGATGAAAGCGCACATCTGGCCAAACGTATAGAGGAATTCAGCGCTAAATATGCGGCGGGAAGCCAACTTGGAGTAATAATAAACAAAGTTGAAAACACGGATTTGACATCAGTATATGAACTTTTAAAACGTTTTGATCTTGATGTTTTGGGTGTTATTCCGTTTGATCATGAATTAAAATATAAGCCAATGGAGAGAGAGTCACAGCTTATTCAAGATGCAATAAAACAATTTTATTTCCGTTTGAATTTACCTCAGATAAGGGAGTAGGAATGGCAGTTATTTTAGATGGCAAGAAATTAAGAGATAAAATATTTGAAGGACTTAAAATAAAAATTAAAGGAATGGCAGTAAAACCATCTCTTGCTGTAATACTTGCAGGCGATAATCCGTCAAGCATAATTTACGTTAATAACAAAAAAAAGTGCGCCGAAAAACTCGGGATAAATTCAATAGTAATTACCTATCCCTCAAATGTTACGGAAACTGAACTTTTAACAAAAATAGAGGAGCTTAACAACGATAAAAATACAACGGCAATTCTTGTTCAACTTCCGCTTCCCAATCATATAGACAAATTTAAAATAATTGATGCCATAGCCCCGCAAAAAGATGTTGACGGACTTACAACATATAACGGCGGGAAACTATTTGCAGGCGAAAAACCTTATGTTTACCCGTGCACCCCGAAGGGAATTTTACTTTTACTTGATGAGTACGGAATTGAAATTGCGGGAAAACATGCAGTTGTTATAGGGCGTTCAAACCTTGTCGGTAAACCCGTTGCACAAATGCTTTTACAGAGAAACGCTACAGTAACAATGTGCCACAGCAAAACAAAAAATCTCACCGACATAACAAAAACTGCTGATATTTTGATTTCAGCAGTTGGGAAAAAAGTTGTAGGGGAAAATATGTTAAAAAATAATTGTGTCGTAATTGATGTCGGTATTTATAGAGATGAGAACGGGAAAATATCCGGCGATGTCGATTTTGAAAAGGTTTCCAAAACAGCCTCTTATATCTCGCCTGTTCCCGGCGGTGTCGGACCAATGACAATAGCGTCATTAATGCTCAATACCGTTGAATTGGCAGTTACTGAATAATCAACTTGTGCATTGATATTGTTCCCCTCCGGTATTAGGAAGGGAACTATCAAATAGTTAATCTCTAACTGCCTATCAAGTTCAATGTGCAAGAAGACTTGATGTTATTTGTTACAATGTTCTTAATACTTGAAATTTCGCTATCAAGCAGTGTTATCTGAGAATCCAGAGAATCCTGTCTTGTTTCAAGATATGATTCTTCTTGCTGCAATGCAATGTATGCCGGATCTTCATCCGGATCAACATCATCGCGAAGCTGTTCTGCTCGTATCCCCATCTGCTTGGTAACATAATTTAACCTGCTCATTACAAGGGTCTGTTCAAATTGCACCTGGCTTTTCTGCAACGTGAATAAATTTTTCTGTGCATCAATTGCTAAAAATGTCATCTCATCTCTCCTTATATTTTTTATCTCTCTTACACATATAAAGTATTTTAAAAATTTCTGATTTCACAAAGTGTATTTTTTGTTACATTTGTTTACATAACAAATATTATTGGATGTAAAATAAATCCTCTCCTTGAGGGAGAGTTTTATTTTATATGCGGGAACTCTGCGTCCCCGCACCCCGCACTTAATTTCTTTCTTTTTGAGCGACGCAAAAAGAAAGAAATTAAGCAAAGAAAGAAAAACGCGCAGACCGTTTAATCTGCACAAAATTCAACCCGAACAAATGAACTCGCTATATCTTTCCGTCATTCCGAACTCGTTTCGGAATCTCTTTACCGCTCAAACAGCATCCGCTTTGACGATGTTTCATTAAGTGCAGATTATTATATTTTACGTGCGCTTTAGCGCAC
>CALUQH010000029.1 GCA_944322885.1 Candidatus Gastranaerophilales bacterium
ATTTTATCTTTAAATTTAAAGCACACTGCATAATAACAAATTATGTAAGTGATTATTTTTGCAATATAAATATATTTGTTGCTGTTGAATGGAAGGAATATCAAGATTGATAATCCGTAAATTAAAACTCCGTTAAACGCAATCAACAGAAATGTTTTTAGTATTTTAGTGTAGTTAAGATAATCAAAACTCCTAAATTTGACAAACAAATTAACAAATACAAGGATAACTTCGCTCAGGAACAGCGCTAATGCCGCACCCAGTATAGAATATGAATTAATCATCTTAATATTCACAAAATAAGCGGACAGGGCTAAAAAAAAAAAAAAAATCATTTCAATATAAGTCCTGTTTTTCAGATGATATTTAATGTTAATGAGTTTCATAAATTCATGCAGGAATATTCCGAATGCAAAAAACGGAAGCATTATTGCAACCATTTTATAATTTTCAGGTAGTATTAAAGAAACTATTTCGTTTGAAAAATAGCAGAAAATACTGACAATAGGCAGAAGCAAAAAACAATACAGCTGTAATATATTTGTAAAGTATGATTTATAAAGTTTGTTCAGTTCAAATTTTTTAATAAGTACCGGAAAACTGGCAAAGGTGAATACTGTTACCAGAGGCTGTATAATGTTGCCTGTTAACATCCAGGAGATTCCTGTTATGGCTGTATTTAAATATTCCTGCATATTCTGGAATATCAGTTTTGAATAATTTAATATTGCCCAGTAAGAAGTGTTGGTTATGATAAGTGGAAGTGCATATTTTAAAACTTCATAGAGAATATTTTTGTCAATCCTTAATTCTATTTTATAATTAAGGAAAATGGAGCGTATTATGTAAATATCAATTGCAACAATGGAAACAAGCATTGCGAATAAAACGGCGTGTGCATTCGGAATAATTCTTGTTATCGCAAAGAATAACACAATAAAACCGAGCTGATACAGAAGAATACTCAATGTATATAATTTTGCCTGATTTCTGGCTCTTAATATCTGGTAAAGGAATTGCCTTATACCGCAGGGTAGAACAAGCAGTATAGTGAAAAGAAACGAAGTATTATCAACTGCAAATTTTTCTAAAATTAAATCTTTAAAGGTAAAATAACTGATAAATATTATAATATATACAACGGTCGATAACCAGAAAATACTTGAGAAAAATACGCTTAAGGAGTCTTTTATATTATATTTTTCATAAAATCTTAAAACGGCTTTTGTAATCCAGTCAAAAGAACAAGTACACATCAGATTCAATACCTGAAGAGCAATTAAATATATACTGATTTGTTTTTCGCTTAAAAAATATGCAAAAAGAGGCGTTATAATAACTGAATTTAGAATAATTAATAATCTTGACGGGAGATAAGTTATTATATTATTAAAGATTAAATAGTAGTTCTTCTTTATACTGCCTTCCATCTAATAATGTTCTCTCTGCTAAATTTCCCAAAAATATTATATCATACCTAAGAAAAATTAATAATATTCTTATACTTTTTTCGCATAAAATTACTGCGAAAAGAGTAAATAATGTATATGTATAAATAAATGAAAGGGATATTCTATGACAAATGAAAAAGATAAAGAAACTATGAAAGAAAAATTACATGATACCGCTCATAAGGCAAAAGAAAAAGCCGGAGAAATAAAGGAAAATTTACAGGCGGATGCTCAAAAAGCCAAAGAAAAAGTCCACGAAATGAAAGAGGACATAAAAGAAAAGGCTCATAACGTAAAAGAAAAATTGGCTGAAAAAGTGGATGAAGTAAAGGAAAAAGATAAGTTAAAAAAACAAGAAAAAGAGAACAAAAATGTTTAAAAAAATAGAGGCTCTTAAAAGCCTCTATTTTTTATTAATCCATTGTTTTAAACTTATTTAAAACTGCATTTTTTATATAATTATCGTCAGACTTTAGAGCTTTTATTAGAATTTCATTATCAGGTTTTGCTCCGGCATTTATAAGAAGTTCAACAATTTTTGGCTGTTTCTTTTGAATAGCTAAAGCAAGCGGTTTTGTATAACCGACTTCTTTATTCACGTCAGCTCCGTATTCTATAAGTGTCTGTACAATTTGTGCATCTTTATTCCGTATTGCCATAATTAACGGTGAAAGTCCTGCAATTTCTTTATTAGGGTCTACTTTATTATTAAGTAGAAGTTTTACGATTTCATTCTGATTACTTGAAATTGCAACATATATTGCCGGTGCTTTCATAAATGTAGATTCGGGGCTCATACCTGATTTTAAGAACAAATCAACAAGCTGGATATTCCCTTCGCTGATTGCATTAAAAAAGTTATATGTGTTGTATGTTATTCCCTGAGCCTGAATTTTTGCAATATAAGCCTGATGCATATCAGTTTCCAAATCGGCATAACCTGCTGTTTGTACGGTAAAAAGTAAACATAACAATACTAATATTTTTTTCATATTCCCTCCTTCTTAATAAGAATTATAATATCATTTTTTATTAATTTTGTATACTTTCAATAGCTTCTTTGCAAGAAAAAGCAATATCATTTGAGTCGATAAGCTTTCTCAATCCCAATTTTAGGGTGGAAGCCGCAACTTCACGGTTATTAAATATTATTATAACTCTCACCTTTTTCCCTCGCAGGGTTAAAACTAAATCTTCAAGCGCAAAGACAGCTGAAATATCCATGCTTTTGATATTGGAACAGTCCAGAATAATTGTTTTGTTATCCAAAACTTCATCAATTCTTGATGCTATCTGTGATGCGGAGCCAAAGAAAAGTGTTCCGTCAATGTGCATAATCATTGTATGGTTTATTAAATCTTCATCAATATAGTTTTCTGTAATGTCAGAAAGTCCGACAAGTTTTATATCTGTTTGTCTTGCAACATTTGCCGCAAAAAGGATTGAAGATAAGACAACTCCAACACCTACCGCAAGAATTAAATCATCAAATATTGTGATTAAGAATACAAGAAGCATTACAAGCAGGTCATTTCGCGGTGCAGCTTTTAAGAGTCTGATAAATTTATAATCGATGATGCTTACTCCGACTTTAATCAAAATCCCTGCAAGTACCGCCAGTGGAATTTTTGCTGCGGCAGGAGCAAAGAAAGCAACTATCATTATAAGAAATATAGAATGGATTACTCCTGATAATCTTGTTTTGCCGCCGCTTTTAATATTTACAGCTGTCCGCATTGTTGCACCGCAGGATACAAGCCCGCCAAACAATGCAGCTGCCATATTCCCTATCCCCTGACCAATTAATTCTTTATTTGATTCATGTTTTGTCTTGGTCATGGAATCGGCTACAAGTGATGTTAATAAAGAATCTATTGAACCTAAAACAGCTATTGTTAGTGCTATTGGTATTATGATTTCAATATTGTCAAGATGAAATTTCGGAAGAATAAGAGTTGGCAGGCTTCTTGGAATTTCTCCAATTGTATTCACATCAAAATTTAATGCAATTGCCGCAATTGTTCCGACAATCAGGGCAATTAGCGGTGACGGAATAATTTTGCCTATTTTTTTGGGAGTAAAAAATACTATAACGAGAGCGATTAATCCCAGTATTATACTCTGAAAATCAACGCTGTGCAAAGATTTTATTGCATTTATTAATCCTTCCACAGGAGTGCCTGAAAATGTTAAACCGAGAAACGGATTTATCTGTAAAAGAATTATTATTGCACCAATTCCGCTCATAAATCCGGAAATAACGGGGTAAGGAATGAAATTTACAAGTTTTCCGACTTTAAAAATTCCGAGAACAATCTGGAATATTCCCGATAAAAATATTGCTGGAAAAATTAATTCAGGACTAGAAGAATGTGTCGCAATAACAGAAGCGACTACAACGGTTAAAGGTCCTGTCGGTCCTGATATCTGAGTAGGTGTTCCTCCGAATATTGCAGCAAGCATTCCAACTATGATTGAACCGTATATGCCCGCTGTTGCTCCCAGTCCGCTGGATACCCCGAATGCTATTGCAAGCGGTAACGCTATTATGCCGGCAGTAATACCGCCTGCTAAATCTCCTTTAAAATTTGACAGTATATTAGTTTTCATTTGCAATTATCCTCATTATCCCTGTATGGTTTTCTAATATACCAGAAATTTTTGTATTTTTCAATAAAATTAAACTAATCCTTCTTTTAAAGCTTTGACGGCGGCCTGAGTTCTGTCATCAACAACCAGTTTTTGTATTATATTACATACATGAGCTTTGGCCGTATGTTCTGAGATTGTTAATTCCTGAGCAATCTCATGATTTGACAAGCCGTCTACAACCAGTTTTAATACTTCATATTCTCTTTGTGTTAGGTTTGCGTGCTGTTCTTTGAACATTGCTCTTGACATTTGTCTTGGCGGTATAACTCCGCAATTCTTTTCTCTTAATATAGGAACTACCTGCGGATCAAGCCACATTGCCCCGTCAACAACCGTTTTAATAACCATTTTTAAAATATCCGTACTGATATCTTTCATTGCATAAGCACATGCCCCTGCATGTAGCGCGTCCATAACTTCCTGTTCGCTCAAATGGGATGTTAATATTATAACTTTGGCCTTACTGTTAATTTCTAAAATCCTTTTAGTGGCTTCAATTCCTGAAATATCGGGAAGGCCGATGTCCATAACTACAATGTCAGGGTGGTTTGTACGATATTTTTCTACGGCCTCTTTCCCGTTTTGAGCTTCGGATGTTACTTCTATATCATTTTGTCCTTCAAAAAGGGATTTAAGTCCTACACGGATAAGTTTTTGATCTTCTACAAGTAATAAGTTTATTGTCATGATTCGTTCTCCCAATATTACTTATAAAATTTTTGTTAATCTAATTAATCCCGTAATTGTTAAGATTTAAGAATTATATTATACAATGCTGATTAATAAGTAATATTTGGATACTAATGGGAAATCAAATTTTTTTTTATATAAATTTTAAAAAAAGGTTTATTTTTTGAAAAAATAGGTTATAATATATTTTGGATTAGTCAAGTTAGGTAGAATTTAAAGGAGGCTTTATGAGCGACGAAAACAAACAGGAAAATAAGGATTACGACAGATGGGCTGTAAGTCCTGATTTTCAGAAATTTTTAGCAACAATTTTTGCATCATTTGTAGGGTGCCTTGTTGCAATTTGTTTGTATAATGCGTCTGTCGGACTTAATGTAAGATGTTCTTGCCCTATGCCGATGCCAAGGTATGATGTTCCTATGTATTACGGGGGCGAATTCGCACCTGATTGTCCTTACAAAAAACATAAAATGTATCCGGCTAAAAAACATGAACTAAAAGATACGGCTAAAAAAGTTCCGGCACAGGAAAAAGCAAAAAAATAGTTTAAAAAGGCCTCTTTTATAAGAGGCCTTTTTTTATGAAACAGAAAAAGTTTTAATTAAATCTTAATATTTAGTTATGGCAAAATTATTTATTTTGAGCTATTATGTAAATGGTAAATATAGGGTGTATTATGAAATATTCAAAGTATTCGGCAGTAATTATAGGAAGCGGTATTGCAGGTTTATATGCCGCATTAAAAATAGAACAGCAGGTGAATCTTTCTGACGGAATCCTTGTTATTACCAAATCAAAGTTTGGAGAGAGTAATTCATTTTATGCTCAGGGCGGTATAGTTGCTGTTATGAAGGATAATAAAGCGGATTCAACTGCCTCTCATATTTCCGATACTATTAAAGCGGGGGCGGGATTAAGCGAATTTAATACTGTTAAGTTTATTTCAGAACATTCGGATGCGGTTATAAAAGATTTGCTGAAGTTCGGGGTAGAATTTGACCGTGATGAAAATAATAATCTTTGTTTTACCAGAGAAGCTGCTCATAGTGTACGACGTATACTTCATAGCGGCGGTGATGCAACCGGAAGAATGATTGAAAAGGCTTTATGCAAAAAAGTTCAGGAAAATGAAAATATTGATATATATGAGCAAACTTCAGCCATAGAACTCATTGTAAATTCTAAAGATGAATGCAGAGGGGTTATTACATTTAATGATGAAACTCAGGAATACGAAACAATATATTCTTCCGCGGTAATCCTTGCGACAGGCGGTGTCGGACAATTATATAAATATACGACAAATCCTGCCGGTGCTACAGGCGATGGAATAGCTTTGGCATACAGAGCGGGAGTGGTTTTACAGGATATGGAATTTGTTCAGTTCCATCCGACTGCACTCGCAATAGACGGTGAAGAAAAAAGATTTTTGATTTCCGAAGCTGTCCGCGGAGAAGGTGCAAAACTCTGTGATGCTGACGGCGTTGAGTTTATGGCAAAATACGACGAAAGAAAAGAATTAGCTCCGCGTGACATAGTAACCAGAGCTAACTTTAATGAAATGCTTAAGAACAATACGGATAATGTTTATTTGAATGCTGCCTGCATTGACAGCCAGAAACTTTTCAGACGTTTTCCGACTATTTCAAAAAAATGTATGGAGTGCGGGATTGATATAGCACATGATTTTATACCGGTTGCTCCTGCCGCACATTATTTTATGGGCGGAATAAAAACTAATTTAAACGGCGAAACATCTTTGAAGGGCTTATACGCGATAGGAGAAACCGCATCGACAGGTTTGCATGGCGCAAATCGTCTTGCGAGCAACTCTTTGCTCGAATGTGTTGTATGTGCTTATTCAGTTGCACAGTACTTAAAATCTATAGAGCTTAAAACACCTAAACAAATAGATGAAGATATTAAAGCTTTAATTGACAGGTATTCTGATGAGGATGTCATCCTCGATGAGCTTGACACGGCTTCGTTAAAAGCTAAGCTTAGGGATATTATGTGGGATAATGTCGGAATTTTGCGAAGCGAAAAAACAATTTTGGCTGCAATGGAAGAATTAAGAAAACTGAGAACTGAATTCCCGAGAGCATATAAATGTTTGAACAGAGAAGAGTATGAATTAAAAAATATGTTAAATGTTGCGATGTTAATAGCTTATTGCGCTCTTTTAAGAAAAGAATCCCGCGGAGCTCATTACAGACTGGATTATCCGAATACTAATGAAGAATGTGTTCACAGTTTCATAACTAAGGAAGAAGGAGTGCCTGATTTTGTTAAGTAAATTTTATTTACAGGACCATGTAAAAATGGCTTTAATGGAAGATATAGGTTATGGGGACATTACTACGGAAAATCTTGCAGGTGAAAGTGATTTCTTAAAAGGTGAATTAAATACCAGAAGTGAAGGTATTTTATGTGGTTGTGAGGTTTTTAAAACGGTCTTTGAAATTCTTTCAGATAAAGTTAAAATTGAATTCCGTTTTAAGGACGGTGACCGAATAAAAAAAGGTGATAAAATTGCCGATATTTCAGGTCCTGCAAAAGATCTTCTTATGGGGGAAAGGGTTGCTCTGAATTATATTCAGCGAATGTCAGGTATTGCTACGGAAACAAGAAAGTATCAAGATGCTATAGCGCCTTTTTCTGCAAAAATTGTTGATACCAGAAAAACAACTCCGAATTTCAGAGCATTTGAAAAATATGCCGTTAAAGTCGGCGGCGGTGCTTTACACAGGTTTAATCTTTCCGATTGTGCCATGATTAAAGATAACCATATAAGGTTAGCCGGTTCAATTACAAATGCCGTAAATAAATTGCGTCAAAATTTATCGCATGCCCATAAAATAGAGGTAGAATGCGACACATTGGAACAGGTAAAAGAAGCTGTCTGTGTGAAGGCTGATATTATTATGCTTGATAATATGCCGGTGGATGTTATGCGTGAGGCTGTTAAAATAATTGATAACAAGGCAATTGTAGAGGCCAGCGGTAATGTTACGCTTGATACAGTTAATAATATTGCATCAACAGGTGTTGATATAATTTCATCAAGCGCGATTGTTGCAAAAGCGCCAACGCTAGATTTAGCACTTGATATTTAATGTATTATATAATAAATTCTTTTAAACGTCCTTCACACTTCACTATTCACTATTTACTCAATTAAATTGTAAAGTTTCTTAAAAAGACTAGCAAAAAATTTTTTTCTTTGTTTTAAAATGAATGTAGAAGACATAATTTTTTTGGTGAAAAAATGAAAATAAATTCAATACTTTATGATACGTCCTTTAAACAGGATAATTTAAGGCTCCATTCGGAATCTCATAATTTTAGAGAGAAGAATAGCGCGGGCTTGTATGAAAAGGACAGAGGATATAGTAATGTATATTGTGGCAGTTTTACGGGAAAGAGTAAACCTGCCACAACTATTAAAAGGACTTTTTTTGATAAAATTCTTGCAAGCAACTGGTTTGGAAAACTTTCCAAATACGCGGAAGAACATAACATTTCAGCAAGTGCGCTTATCGCATTAGTTCTGGCAGGTGTTATGAGACCGGCAACAATTCTTTCATTGCCTGGTAAGGAAGATAAAGAAGACAAAATATACGCTGCAGGACATGCTATTGCATCAGGTATTATCGGTTTTGCTGTTTCAACTGCTGTAACAAGTCCTTTTGATGAATCTATCAGAAAGATATTTGATGAAAAGAAATTCCGAGGCAAAAAGTTCAAAGATCTTGATGATAAAATTGCAGAACTGACAAAGCAGAAGAATGCGGGTACAATTACGGCAGAAGCCAAAGAAACGTTAAAATCATTGACAAAGCGCAGAGAAACATTCAAAACGCTTGTAAAAAATATTCCGGACTGGGTAATTGGTGTTCCGAGAGCAATCCTTACAATTGCGTTAATCCCGCCAATTTTGAAATATGTATTTGGTGTTGAAAAGAAGAAAAAGACATCACCGGCAGAAAATAAAGATATGAACACAAATAATATGGATGCCCCGAAAATGGATTTTATAGACAAACCGGTATTTGCTCAGGTTAAAGGAGGTGTTAGATAATGAATTTGACAGTTAATAACACTTTCTCAAAAAATAACGGATACCAAAGACAAAATTATTATTCTCAGCAACGACAGCCCGTATTTACAAGTAAAACTCAGGCGCCGGAAGAGTTGATGAATAAAGCTATGAAGGATAAATCAAAATTTTTCAAATATTTTAATGAAAAATATGATAAGTTTACGGATTTTATAGCTGATAAATTCACTTCAAAGATTGTTGAATCAGATTCATTAATGAAACTTGCAGATAAGTTTAAAAAAAGTGATAATTTTTATCAGCATTGTCTAACAATAGGTTCAGTTATCACAAGCGGTTTGTATATGCAGAGAACTCTTGCTAATGACAAACTGGACAAGGACAGAAAAAATACTCTTGCAGTTAACCAGGGGCTTACTTTTGCAGTATCTACTGTGGGGGCTTATGCTCTAGATAAAT
>CALUQH010000030.1 GCA_944322885.1 Candidatus Gastranaerophilales bacterium
TTCAGACGAGTTAATATACTATTAAATCTGATATTATTTATCAGGAATTTAATAAACACACATAGAGGGTTAGATTATGGTCGATAACAGATCAGCAGGATTCTTCGGAATCGGCGGTTCCTTCAATTTCAAAAGCGGAGATATTTCAGGCACGGCTGCCAAAACTCAGGACGATAAAATGGGGCAGGGCGGAGAATATTTTGCGCAGCAAAGACAGACCGATGAAGATGAAAATCAGGACAGCCAGAAATATACTGACAGAAGCGCCCAGTTGCGTGCGACCTTAAACTCTCTTGCAATGATGAACGTGGCAAATGTCATTAATGCTAGAAAAAAGGCTCTTGAAGAACAAAAAGAACGCGAAAAAAACTCCTCAAATCGGGACATAAACAAGAGTGAAAATGCAGAAAAAGAATTAGAACAAGAATTTTATAATCTTGCCCGTGAAATAAAAGAAGATGAAAAATAAAATTTCCTCATCTTCTTTTTTATATACTTTATAATTTTTTTAGACTGCACTGGCTTCTTCTTTTTCTTTATCTTTTTTAATAAATAAGAATTCACCTTTATACGAAGGTGCAGAGCCGTTTTTATCTTTGCCGGCCGACATGCTTATTATGCTGTTGAATTTCGGAGATGCATCATGCTGTTGAATATTACCAACACCCTCATTCAATGCTACAGTTATCTTGCCTTCAACATTTTTCTGAACATTTTGTGCTGCCTTCGTGTTTAAATACTGAATTGATTGCATTACGTTCTGGTTCAATTGAATTTGAAAACCGGAATTATTCATAGCAACCTGTCGTGCAACATTAGTATCAACATTGCCTTTATACAAATCCAAACCGATATCTGCCGATTTGAAAATGTTATTGACTGAAGATGTATTAGTATTATACTGACTGTTTTTTTCAGCAGCACGTTTCAAAATTTCCTGAGAAACCTGTTTTAATACACTTGTATCAATTCCCAGTTTGTATTGTGCATTGTAGATACTTGTTGCCATAACATCAAATCCCTTTTTTATTGTTTCCTTATTATTGTTATCGGCTTCTTTTTATAGAAACTTTAAGGTTTTAAGGGAGTTACGTTACATAACTTAATAAATTAAAAATTTTTAGCAATTTTTATATTTTAAAATACTTTTTATATATATAGTATATATTAAGAGAGAAAATTATGAGTTTAGACAACGCAATATACGCACTTAGTAACTTTAACGCCTTAATGGGCAGTACAGTCGGACTGATAAACGCAAAAAATGACGGCGTTTCAACAGGTGATGCCCTAATGAATTTCGGCTACAACGTAATGAATGGGGCTTTAAGAAATGAAGCTTCCAGAGAAATACAAAGGCATACGGGAAGTTATTTAGGCTATGCCGTTAACAGTATGGCGGGATACGGAAACCCTGTATCTAATTATACCGGTACTGTAGGAACAATCGGAGCAGCAATGGTTTCATCTCCATTCGGGATTTTCGGATGTAATCCGTTTATGACATCCTCAATTTACGGCTGCGGACCTTTTGGCGGAGGATTTTTCGGATTTTCACCCGGTTTCGGTCCATTCGGATATGGTCTTGGGATGCCAAGCTTTTTCAGTCCATGCGGATTTTATTGTTAATCTTCAATTAATTTTTCATATTTTGCTGAAACATCATCAAGAATATTTTTGGTGGTGTTTTTGTTTATAAGAATTTGCTGGACAGCAGTATTTACAAGAGTATTTAGCTCCTTTTGATTTTTTTGAGGTTTCATTGAAGGTTCTATATTATACAATTGCTTGGCGCTTATAACACGAGCCTTTGAAAGTAAATCATCCTCAGCATAGCTTTTGTAAAAATTATCTTTTAATGCTTCTTCATTCACTGCAAGAACATTAGTTAATTTTGCAAGTTCCAGCTGATTTTCTTTATTAGTAAGGAATAAAGCGAACTTAAGAGCCTCCTCCTTATGTTTAGCACGTACAGGTATAACAAAATTCATTAGAGAAAAATCATTTTGTCCTAATTTCCCTGTAATCTGCGGTGCAACATCAGTATTTTTGTATGTTGAGGGAGCATTTTCCTTTATCATTGTTAGAAAATTTGCACCGGCTTGAAAAAATACAATATTTTCAGCCATATATTTTTCCAGAGCCTCCCTGTGAGTTTGGGTAATTGACTCTTTCGGAATAAGATTTTTTTGATACAAGTCTTTAAACAGGTTAAATACCCGTATAGATTGTTCTGCATTTATCTTTTCTGCAGAATTTACACCATACTTGTTTAAAATTCTCAGCATTGTATCATTTTCAGTTATATTTGGAAGAAGTACATAAGCATTAGTTTTTTGTCTGATTGAAGATGCAATCTCCGCCACATCTTCATACGTGGAAGGAAGTCTCACACCTGCTTTTTGCAAAAGATTTTTATTGTATATTGTAACGGCAGATGTTGCATACCAGGGGAGTGAATAGAGTCTGTCGTTTAATTTTAAGGAATTTATAACAGGCTTATTAAATTGAGAAGTGTATCTGTCATCAATTTCATAAAGAGCACCTCTCTGAGCCAGAAGAGCAGCAAAATCAGGATTTAAGTTTATCAAATCAGGCGGATTATCACTCAAAACAGAAGCGAGTGTTCTTTTTTCGCCTTCAGAAAACGGAACATCTATCCATTGAATTTTTATATCAGGATTCTGTGCCTCAAAATCTTTTATAACCTTATTCATATAAGGTGCAAAGTCACTCATCTGAAGAGTCCAAAAAATTACTGAATCATCAGAATTTTTAGGACGTACAGGAAACATTATAATAATCAAAAGTAAAACAACTAATAAAAGAGCAAATTTTAACAGTAAACTTTTCACTTTAACACCACTCTGTTGTGAACTTTAAGCCCGATTAAGTCTTATTGTGCCTGCTCATCCATAGGAATAATAAGCTTTTGGCCGATAGACAGCTTATTTGGGTTTGTCATATTATTAGTTTTTAAAACAAGAGATTCTTTTTCTTTAGAGTAAGAGCCGTAGAATCTTACAAGAATAGCTTCCATTGTATCTCCGCTTTGAACTGTGTACTGTTCATTGGCAACAGTTTCATCTCCAGCATTCTCAGAAGATGCAGGAATAAAATTAAGGCTCAATTTTTCTTTTTTAACCGGAGCGGGAGAAGATGAAATTTTCTCGCTAATAGCATTTATACCATTTGCAGAAAAACTAATCAGAACAATCAATAAAAGCATTACAACTGCACCGGTGATAAATCCTGCAGCCAGATAAATATTCGGTGATTTATCATTTTTCTGGTTAATTTTGAAATTCTGCCAGAGCAAATCCAATTCTTTTTCTTTATTCGGTCTTACATACACACTCGGCGAATTGTCATAGTATGTTGATTTATAATTGGACAATGCTTCTAAAACAGCCATTTTTTCCTTAGATAAATTTGATCTTCTGATAGTTGAACTTTTCATTGTTTCCCATACCCTAATAAAAATTATAAATTGTTCACATTTGAAATATATCATAACAAAAAATTTAATTCAAGTATTTGCAAAATTGTTACAAAACGTACGGGCGACTTAAACTATTTTAACATGCAACTTGATTTTTGATATTTTTCATATATTATGGAGATACACTAACCAGCTAGAAAAGGAAATCAGAATTATGGCAAAAAAATGTGAAATATGCGGTAAAGCACCGATTAAAGCAGCGAAATTAACTTTTTCGCATAAACAAATTGTTCATACACAGGAACCTAACCTGCAGTCTGTAAAAGTAAATTTGAACGGAACTGTTAAAAGAATTAAAGTTTGCACATCTTGTTTAAGAGCGGGAAAAGTTCAAAAAGCTGTGTAATTTGAAATTTTTATCACAACAAAAAAAAGAACCCTCAAGGGTTCTTTTTTCATGCTTAATTAATTTTACTGTTTTTAAATTACAGATTTTCGTAATATACCATATTCAAACACAAATTGGAAATTAAATACCTTTGTTTTTTTTGAGTTAGAAAATTTTGGGAAAGGAACAGTCTGCTCAATTGCAGATACAATTGAACGGTCATTTGCCTCATCACCTGATGATTTTGCAAAATTATATTTATACAAAGCTCCGTCAGCTCCGACCGTAACTATAACAATAGCCTGAGTTTTTCTGCCGGAAACCGGAGGATTCCAATTCTTATCTAAATATTTACAAACACTTGAAACATATTCTTTCATGTTTAATGAACTCAAATTTTCCTGCGGGACAGGAGAAATTGATTTATACACAACGTCTTTTGTGTAGTTATTCGTAGTTTGTTCTTTACTATTATCAGTAAATTTAGTCGGTATCGGGCCTTTTTTGCTTACAGGAGACTCAACATAGGAATTATCTGCAGTTTCTGAATTTGTTCCGGACATAGTTGTAAGATATTTATGAGCCAATGTTAAAAAAGAATCATCGTTAATCGGCTTCATAAATACATGAGCATTAGTCAGAACAATATTTGGGGCATAAGAATCCATTTCAAAATCCCCTGCTTCGATTACCCCAATATGATTATTGGATAAATCGGATTTTACATACACAACTTTTTCAGGTTTATTTGTATAGTTATATTTTATTGCATATACATATTGCTGTCCCTTAACAGACTTTATTGAATCAGCATCAATATAAAGATTAAAATTCGGGATATTTGTATCAATAACCTGCCAGTCCGCAGCATTAACCCGCATAACAGACATTAACAGCACCGATAAAATTAATAATGTTTTTTTCATACATAACCGCCTTTTTCTTTAATTATAATAGAAAAAATAGTCAGAATGCAATAGATTTAATCCGGTTTCAGGGATTTTAAAATTTTACTGGTTTTCTCCACATTTGCTAAATTAAAAATTTTTACGAATTATATAGACTTCTGGCTAAGTGAAAAATTAGAGTCTGAATGATAAAATCATCTTGCCGGAGGTTAAAATGGTTCAGGACAATTTAGAAAATATGGAAGATGAATTTGATATAATTATGTGTCATTTTGAAAAAATAACAACAATTACTAAAGTGTTAACCCAAACATTAATTGAAAATTCAGAATTTGATATCAGAGACACGCATAATCTCTGCGGCATTCTACTGGAAGAAGTCAAAAACACAAAAGAAAAACTAAATAATTTTGAAAAATCATTTTCAACTTTTAAATCTTCTTGTAGATAAAAAATTTTCATGCTAGCATAAAGCTTGTGTAAGAAATAAAATAATAAAAGAGGTAAATATATGCAAGCGCGCAGAGCAGCAAGAGAATTAGCGTTTATTCTTTTCTCACAGTTTGATAAAAAAATAACAAATTATTCAAAAAAAGATTTGGAAGATATAATACTAAAATCGGTCAGAATCTTGAAAAGCAGTGCTACTGATGAATTGAAAACAGCGGTTGGAACATTAATCGTTATGCGTGATCAGATTGAAAATTACGAGGCTGATGCCGAAATCAATCTTAAACGTCCGATAGGAGCCGTTAATATCCCCGTACAGCTTCCTATGACATCTGATATGACAAAAAATATTAACGAGATGATTGATATCGCCGAAAAAGCTCTGACCGCACTTGAAATTGCAGAATTCACAACTCTTGATTCCCAGAACGAAGTGAAAGAATACGCAATCAGAATTGCCGAACTTTTCCAAAAACACCATAAAGAAATTGATGATACTATACAAAAGTATGTTAAAAACTGGGATGTAGCACGTCTTATCAGAATGGATAAAGATATTTTGCGTATAGCTATTATCGAGCTTCTGTATATGAAAGATGCACCGATGAAAGTTATAGTTGATGAGGCATTGGAACTTGCAAAAAAATATTCGACAGAGGACAGTGCTTCATTTATTAACGGAATTCTTGCAAAAGTTATTGTTGATAACGGAATAAGCTAAATATATGTTTGGATTCTTCAAAGATAAATTTAATAATTTGAAACAGGCAGTTTCAAACACTGCAAATGCCATTGTCGGCAATGTCACAAATTCCGTCGGGCAGGAAGAAGAATTTTCCGAATTCGTACTCGACGATATGGAAGACATATTGATTAGCGCCGATTTAGGCGTAGGCTATGCAGGAGAACTCGTTGACAAATTGAGAAATCAAACAAAAATTAAGCCTGCGGATGTTAAAAATTATCTTAAAGAAGAATTTTCAAAGACTTTATGGGAAGCGGGAAATACTGAATTAAATGTTCAAGACGGTTTAAATATATACTTTATATGCGGTGTGAACGGGGTTGGGAAAACAACTCTTATCGGTAAACTTGCTTATAAATTCAAAAACATAGGGAAAAAAGTTTTAATTGCGGCAGGAGATACTTTTAGAGCAGCAGCGGAAGAACAGCTTGATATATGGTCAAAAAGAGCAGGGGCGGATATAGTCAGACGTGACAAGGCAGATCCTGCATCCGTTGTCTATGAAGCAATTGAAAAAGCTAAAAATGAAAACTATGATATTATCTTAGTTGATACAGCTGGACGTTTGCAAAACAAGTTTAATCTTATGGAAGAATTAAAAAAGATTAAATCAGTTATCGACAAAAAAGCTCCCGACTCTTTGCGGGAATGCATGCTTGTATTGGATGCAAACACAGGTCAAAACGGGCTGCAGCAAGCAAAAGTATTTTCAGAAGCCGTTAATCTTACGTCAGTTGCACTTACAAAACTTGACGGCTCTGCCAAAGGTGCAATAATTTTCGCTATAGCAAAAGAATTAAAACTTCCTGTCAAACTTGTCGGTGTTGGCGAAAAAATGGAAGATTTAAAAGAGTTTAATCCTGAAGAATTTATAGAGGCAATCTTTGAATAAATTAATAAAAACAAAACTGGGCAATAAAGTTGAACTCGTAGGGGATAATGGTAAAACTCTTATTATCGGGGTATTTCATGGAGATGAACCGCAGGGAAAAATTTTAATAGAAGAATATCTGAAAAATAACAACCCTAACGGTTTATTATTCATCCCATGCCTGAACCCTGACGGTATGCAGCTTGGACAAAGGACAAATGCAAACGGAGTTGATTTAAACAGAAATTTCCCGACAAAAAATTGGGAATTAACGAAAAAAAATGAATTTTTCGGCGGAGAAACACCTGCAAGTGAAATTGAAACACAATTTGTTATTGATATTATTCAAGAATACAAACCTTCATTAATATTAACGCTCCATGCTCCTTTTAAAGTTGTAAATTATGATGGACCCGCTGAAATTATTGCAGAAAAAATCTCAAAAATAATTAATTATCCTGTTGAACCCAGTATAGGTTATCCTACTCCCGGAAGTTTCGGAACTTATGCCGGAATAGAAAGACAGATTCCGACAATAACCCTTGAGCTTGACGAAACCTGTCCTGTTGAAAATTTAATAAAACCTGTACATAAAATATTTGATTTATTTGTTAATTAAACCAAGTAAAAGGATTCCACCAGACAAATTCCTGCTGTTGTTCTTTAGCAGGTGCAGGTGCATCTTTTAAAAATGTTATTTCCAGATGTCCTTCACTTCCCTGTTTATTTTTAACATCTGCATAAATTTTACCATGTTCAAGAGCATCAGCGTCGGTAATATGATAGTCCGATTTTGCATTCTGAAGTGCTTTTTCCGCTTTATCCGCAAAACCTGCGCCAATTAAATCATACGTATTTAATTTTTTTGAATTTGCATTATCACCTGCTGCAGCGGCAGCTTTTATAATTTGAGCTTGATATTTCGTGACTTCTACAATATTATCCTGTACGGTTTTTCCGTTTGCATCATAAACTTTACCGTCTTTAACCGTCCATTCAGCCTTATTACCTTTGATTTTAGAATTTACCATTTGTATAACAAATGTCTCTCCGGTATCTTTGTCTTTTACCTTTACCGGAGTATACGAAAATTCGTTTTCAAAATTGTATCCTGTTGCACTCACTCTATCATTTGGCATAAAACAACTCCTTTCGTGTTATATTATTTATAAGTATAATTGAAATAAAAAATTGCCCATTTTTTACACAAATTAATATTTTTTAACATTAAGTTTATTTTGTGTTAACATTTAAAAGAGGAATTTTTATATGAAACTGCATAATTCTTATACAAATAAAACCGAGGAATTCGTTCCTATTGAAGAGAATAAAGTTAAGATGTATGTCTGCGGGCCTACAGTATATGACTTTGCACATCTTGGACACGCAAGATGCTATATAACCTGGGATGTTTTATACAGATACTTAAAATTTAAAGGTTATGACGTTACATATTGCCGCAATGTAACCGATGTTGACGATAAAATCCTGAAGAAAGCAGAAAAAGAAGGAAAAACACCAGAAGAAGTTTCACAATACTGGTATAAGCAGTTTGAAAATTCAATGAAAGCACTTAATACTTTAAAACCTGATATTGAACCTTTTGCGACAAAAACATTAGGTGAAATGATTGGAATGGTAAAAGACTTAATCAATAAAGGCTTTGCATACGAAGCCGACGGCGATGTTTATTTCAGAGTAAAAAAATTCCCTCAGTACGGTTCACTTTCAAAACAGCCTATAGACCAGCTTGAAAGCGGGGCAAGAATTGAAGTCGGAGAACATAAAGAAGACCCGCTTGATTTTGCATTATGGAAAAAAGATGAAAAATTCGGTTACAAATCTCCATGGGGAGTTGGGCGTCCGGGCTGGCATATTGAGTGTTCCGCCATGAGCAGAAAATATCTCGGTAAAACTATTGATATCCATGCAGGGGGCGCAGATTTAATTTTCCCTCACCACGAAAACGAAATTGCCCAATCTGAATGCGCCAACGGATGTAAGTTTGTAAATTACTGGCTTCATAACGGTTTTGTAACCATAAATAAAGAAAAAATGTCTAAATCTTTGGGCAATTTCTTAACTATAGATGAACTTTTGAAAAAATATGACTCCAATACAATAAGATTTTTCATTCTGACAAACCATTATAGAATGCCTGTAGAATTTTCCGATGAAGCATTGACATCAGCTCAGGCAGGGGTTAAAAGAATGCTTAACGCCAAACGTACAAAAATTAACGAAGATTTAGATATTACAAAAACCGATGAATATAAAGCCTTTGTTGACGCAATGGATGATGACTTAAACACATCAAAGGCGCTTGCGGTTCTTTTTGAACTTACAAATAAGGCAAATAAAGATGACAAAGACGCCTTTACAATTCTTTTTAAGCTTGCATCAGTACTTGGCTTTACTTTTGAAAAAGCAACTCTTTCCGAAGATGAATTGAAAAATGCGGTTAAACATGTTTCTGAAAAACTCGGCAAAGACTTCAATTCAATGGAAGAATTAATCACTTTCAGAAAAGAAGCAAGAGATGCTAAAAACTGGGATGTTGCAGATAAAATCAGGGTTGCTCTGGATGAGGTTAATATTGTCCTGAAAGATTCCAAAGAAGGTACAAGCTGGGAAGTTAAGTAAAACTTTTTTAACAAACAGGCAAAAAATTTTTTTACAATATTTATAAATAATATGGTAGATGTAAATATTACAACAAATTCAATATTACTAGCAATTCCTAAAGAAACTGGGGAAACTTCTGACGGACAGATTATTTACGAAACGAAATATTCACAAACAGGAAAAGTAAAAAATTTTACTATTCCCGAAGAAAATAAGGACAAGTTTGAAAAAGTCATTCAAGAAGTTCATAAAAAATATGGTAAATATAACATCGACCCTGAAAAGAAATTTACAAAAGCTGCACATCTGGCAACTCTTGGCGGAGCAATAATCGGCGGAGCGTTAACTGCATCACTTATCAAAACAAAATCCAAAATGGGTAAATTTACTAAAACTCTAGGAGGTGCTCTGGGTGGTGTAGTTGTTGCAACTTTGGCTTTGACCGGAGCAATAGTATATCCGATAATAAAATATACAAGAGAACTGAAAAAATTAGGATTTAAACCGTTAGAAATGCCTCCGCAAGAAACTGCAAAAACAAATGATCCCAAAACAGAAGAAAAAGAATTAGCAAAAACTGAAAAAGAATAACTGTTACTTTTTGCGGGTTTGTCATATAATAGTTTTATGAAAAAACTGTTATTTTTAATTACAATTTTGAGCTTTATATCCGGTTCTGAACCGTCTGCAGCACAGGTGCTTCCGCAAATTCCCGCAGCAACACTTGCCGCAGCTCAGCAGGCTGTTGTTAATCAAAATGTGCCGTCATCAGAAGTTATCAGAGTCGGTATAGGAACCCAAAACTTCGGGACTTATCAATATAAAAATATAACTGTTTTTGGTACAGGCGATACACAAATTTATGATAACAGACTTCTCATCGGGAATTACCCGCCAAATCAGGAAATCTCAATTTCTTATAATAATGGCATGTTCAGTATATACACACCCGGGAATATATTCCCCGAAAAGATTAAAGGCCCCATACAAATAACCAGCAATTTCGGGCTTCTTGGGGTTTCAGGGTTGAAACGCGCAGGGAAACAAGCGCTTTATCACGGGGCTTTTGAGCTTGCACCTAACAGTAACGGAACTTTCAATCTTGTTAATATGATTGAAGTTGAAGATTATCTCAAAGGGGTTGTTCCAAATGAAATGCCTGTTCATTTCGGCCTTGAAGCATTGAAAGCGCAGAGTGTCGCCGCAAGAAACTATGTACTTTCACCGAGAGTTAAATCATCGCCGAATTATGACGTTGTAGACAGTGTTGCAAGTCAGGTTTATTACGGAGCAAACACCGAAAAAGAGCTTTCCAATCAGGCTGTTGAAGAAACAGAAGGAATGGTTGCAATTTATAATTGGGATTTAATCCTTGCACAATACTCATCTACAGCCGGCGGTTATACAGAGAGTTTTTCAAATGCTTTTTCAGACCCGAAAACAAAAGAATTCCCCTCACATGAAAAACCATACTTAAAAGCTAAAGCCGATATTATAGGGCAGACCCCTCTTAATAAAGAAGAAGACGCACAGGCTTATTATAAATCAAAACCTGATGCTTATGATATCCGTTCCCCATATTTTAGATGGGAACGAGAATGGAACACGGATGAGTTAAAAAACGTTCTGGAATATACACTTTCAGCACAATCCGCAACAGGTTTTGTACACCCGCAGTTTAAAAAGGGAGATAAATTAGATGATTTAGTGGAATTAAAAGTTCTAAAACGCGGTGATTCTGGTAAAATCATTGAAATGGAAGTTGTTACCCGCTCCCAGACTTATAAAATATTCAAAGAACTGGTAGTGAGAAGGCTGTTAACAAAAGACGGTAAAGCACTGCCGAGTGCTAATGTAGTGTTTGATAATATTCAGGATGAAAACGGCAATTTGATTTCCGTTCACGCTTACGGCGGCGGTTTCGGCCACGGGGTAGGAATGAGCCAGTACGGAGCCGGTTTTATGGGTTCTGAGATGCACATTCCTTTTGAGAAGATACTACAGCATTATTATACAGGCATAACCCTTTCTACAAAACCTGTAATTATTTCAACAGAAACCGGCCAGCAAAGCGTAACACAACATTTTTATTCAAAAGATAAAAAGGCAAAAATTATAATTGACAATAAATTCGGAGTAAACAGCTTAAGTGTCGACATAAACGGTTACAAACAGACATTTGAACTGCCAAAAGAAGTATTCGGGTATAAAAGATATGTAGAAATAGATATCTCAAAATATTTAAAAAAAGGACGTAACACAGTTACATTCACATCTCCGGAATTTTTTGAAAGCTCAGCAAGAAAAGGTTTAAGATTATATGTGGAATTGGTAGCTAAAGATGACGACGAATACATCTGGAAATAAAAATATTGAAAAAACTGAAAGTGTGCTTAAAGCTGCGTGGATAATTGCGGTTGTTACTATTATAAGTAAACTTATAGGATTTATAAGAGATATTGTTATCGCAAATTATTACGGTGCCTCGCTTGTTTCTGATGCTTACTATTATGCCTATCAAATCCCCTCGCTTTCCTTAATTTTACTGGGCGGTGTCGGCGGGCCTTTTCACAGTGCAACGGTTGCGGTATTTTCAAAGCTTATACCGAGTCTGAAAGAAAAACCGGCCGATGAAGTTAATAAACTATATTCAACATTTATGACCGGAACAACAATATTTTTCCTTGTTCTGTCTGTTATAATGTTTGTATTCCCACGCCAGATAATGGGATTGATTATATCAAACGGCTCTGCGGATATGATTAACCTTGCTGCAGAACATTTAAAAATTATGACGCCGCTTTTGATTATCGGCGGAATTGTCGGGATTTATTATGGCATTTTGATTATATATAAACAATTTATGCTTCCGAACCTGTCACCTATCATTATGAGTGCTGCGATTATCGGAGTCGTAATGGCTGTTCCTGATGACAGCAAGGGTTATGCTCTTGCCTGGGCAACAACAATCGGTGCAATATTACAACTCGTAATTCAGTACCCGAATGTCAGAAAGCTGGGTTTTAAGTGGAAACCGAATTTTCATTTTTTTAATAATCCCGGTTTCAGAGAAATAAATGAATTGTTATTCCCGGCGGTTTTAAGTTCCACTGTAGGACAAATTCATATTTATGTGGATATGTTCTTTACCTCATCGATTTCAGAAGGGGCATGGACTGCTATCGGTTATGCAAACAGAGTTTTTCAGTTTCCTGTAGGGATATTAGTAACCGCTTTTCTGGTTCCGTTGTTTCCGATATTTTCAAGACTTGTTGCCGACAAAGATTTAGAAGGAATAAAAACCTATTTTAATAAAGGGGTAGGTGTGTTATTTTTTGCCGCAATTCCGATTATCATAGGAATTTTAACAGTAGGAACGGATGCGGTAAGGCTTGTATTTGAACGCGGAGCCTTTGACGAAAATGCAACATTTATGGTAACGGAAGCATTATGGTTTTTATCCGTTTCAATACTGCCCTATGTTTTCAGAGATTCTATCACAAGGGTTTATTATTCTTTCAATGATTCAAAAACACCTTTTACGGTAGCTTTTTCTTCAATCGTTTTAAAATATTTATTGAATGTAATCTTTATAAACAAGCTCGGGATGGGAATAGGAGGAATTACACTTTCAACATCTCTTGTAACTTTATTCAATGCCTGCGTTTTAGGCGGCCTGATTTATAAAAAAGTAAAAATGGATTACAAATCTCTATTCACAAATTTATTAAAAATGTGTATTGCAGGTGTTGTAACAATTGCAGTATGTTTCGGGGCTGCAGTTTGCTTTGACAAATTCATTGAACTTCCCAAAATACTCTTTGAGATTACAAAAATCACAACAGTCGGCATTGTCTGTATCGTAATATACACAGGGATTAATCTTTCATTAAAAATGGAATATGCAAGAGAACTTTCAGAACGATTAATGAGGAAAATAAATGTTAGAAAATAAAGAAGAAATCAAAAAAGTTTTAGAAAACGACGGTGTTATTGCATACGTTACAGACACTGTCTGGGGTTTGGGGTGTCTGCCGTCATCAGAAAAAGCAGTAAAAAAAATTTATGAAATAAAAAAACGCGAAGCGCAAAAACCGCTTATTTTAATGTCAAATGAAACTTACAATCTGCTTGAATATGTAAAACCAATCCCAAAAACCGGATGCCGTTTGATAAAAAAATATTTTCCCGGTGCATTAACTCTTGTTGTAGAAAAAAGTGAAAAAACTCCGTATTACATGACATCAAACTTGGAAACAGTAGGGATAAGAGTTCCTGATAATGAAGTTTTTAAGGAGATTTGTGAAGTTGCTGAGGGTCATGTGCTTGCTACAACAAGTGCAAATCTTTCGCATCAACCGTCTGCCATAACTTATGAGCAGGCTTTGGAAAATATGCAAGGTTTAGCGGATATGATAATCCCTGACTACGGACACATCTGCAAAGGTTTAGAATCTACAGTGTGCGGAGTGTTCGGGGATGAATTGAAGATTTTCCGTCAGGGAGCAATTACAATAGAATTATAACGTTTCTTCAACCCTGTCCACGGTCACTCCATCCAGCTTATAATAAGTTATACAAAGTTCTTCATGGGTTGCAGGAGAAAAATCAATAATATAATCTACCGTTTTGCCATCTTTTTTAAAATATGTTTCTTTTATAAGATTTCCGTCCCTGTTATACTCAGCTAAAATTTCCATATTTTTACCGTCATCGTAATAATATGTTGCTTTTAATAAATCTTCATTTTCAGGGTCATAATCATAAGTATACGAAACAGTTTTCCCATCATCAAAATAACCTGTTTCTTTAATCTTATTTAAACTTACAGGGTCATAGTCCTCTACACATTCAACTGTTTTGCCATCATCTCTATAACTTATTCCCTTTAATAAATTTCCGGTTACAGGGTCAAACTTTTCTATATATGAATTCTTAATTTCATCTGTTTGCGATTTTTCATCTGTGGCAATTCCACTTGCCTGAAACAATATTGAAGGTATATAATTAACTGCATTAAAGTTACATTTATTATTTTCTGAAAAATTTTGAAGGGAATTTACTTTTGCAGTAACACCAAAATTCTGACTTTGTATGCCCCGGGGAAAACTTATTTTATTTACCCTCATAAAATTTTTCCTTTCTCTTACAAAGAGTTAAACCAATTCTGCTGCCCTGTATGAACTTCTTACCAGCGGCCCTATTTGATAATGCTTTATCCCGATTTGGCCGGCAAGGGATTTCAACTTTTCATACTCCTCAGGAGTATAATATTTTGACACCTCAAGATGAGCTTTCGAAGGCTGAATATACTGCCCTATAGTTAAAATATCACAGCCGGCATTTTTCAAATCTATAAGTGTTTCTTCAATATCTTCAAATGTTTCGCCTAAACCTATCATTAAACCTGATTTTGTAACAATGTCACTGTTATCTTTAACATATTTCAAAACTTCAAGCGAGCAGTCGTAATTTCCCTGAGGTCTTGCGGTCTTAAAAACTTTACGGACAGTTTCAATATTATGGTTAAATACATCAGGATGTGCCTTAATTATTGTATCAAGAGAACTTTTATTCCCCTTAAAATCAGGGGTTAAAATTTCAATTTTTATATCAGATGAAATTTTTCTGATTTCATAAATACAATTTGCAAAATGTTCAGCCCCGCCGTCAGGCAGGTCATCACGCGTTACAGAAGTTATTACCGCATATTTCAGCCCCAAATCTTTTACTGCTTCTGCCACATGCTGAGGTTCGTTCAAATCCAATGGTTCAGGACGATTACAGGTAATATTGCAATATCTGCAGTTGCGTGTACAATTATTGCCCATAATCAAAAATGTCGCCGTATTTTTCGTATAGCATTCATTTTTATTCGGACAGCGCGCGTTTTCGCAAACCGTATTCAAACATTTTGTCTTTAAAATTCTGCGCACAGTACGAGTTTTATCTGTATCTATAATTGGTCGTTTTAAATATTCAGGTAATCTTTTCTGCATATTATTATCATAATACCAAAATTTAATTTATTGTCTAGACATATTTACAAAAAACAGTTATTATATAAATATGGACGCCAAAGAAATTTATAAATTAATTCTAGAAAAATTTTATGATCCATCTTTACAAAATTATATTGATGTAATTGATTTATGCACAAATAATATTAATAAAAATTACAACGATGTCAATGCTCATTATGTTAAATCAATGGCTCTTTTTGGAATAGCAACTCTTATTAATAAAGCAGATGAAATATATGCTTATAACCACAATGAAGAAGTTAAGCATTCAAGTAATGGGGAATTAATGAGAAAAATTGAAGATAATTTTAAATTAGCGGATAATGCTGTCGAAGAATTTAATATAGCATATAATATAGATAATAAAATAATAGAAAAACATCCGTATCTAAAAGTGATTGTAAACTATAAATTAACGGGAGTAAGATATTTATTTTCCAGACCAATACCATCAAAAGATATCATGGATTTGATATTTCAAAATAAAAAATGGGGTTTCATATCTGTCATTGGAATTTTATTCTTTTGCGCAACAATTCTCGCATTAATATTAGTAGGAGAATTATTTGGAGTAAAAATTCTTCTAATAGGCATGTCTTTTGTAATAATGTTAATTTTTATTTACCCTAATGAAAACAAAAAAATAATAAATAAATACAAAGAATATATTTTAAAGCAACAATAAATAAACTTACAAAAATATTGATTTTCATGACTTAAAACGTTATAATATAAATAAAAGAAATGCTAAAAAGGAGTAGCAATTATGAAGAATTTAATAACTGTTTTATGTTTACTTTGCTTTGCCGGATGTGCTTATGCTGAAGTTTACGAAGTTCCGGGTTCTCAAGTAGTTACAGAAGAAGAAGTACAGGTTCAAGAAGATAACAACGCTAAGGACAAATCGGAAACAAAGGTTGAGCGTAAAAAGATTTTACGCCACAGGGATCTCAATCCGACAAATACCTACTGGAATTTCGGAAAAGTTCCATTCTGGACAGGAACTATTTAGCGCGAGGCGGCAGAGAGCGGAGTGCATTTGCAAAAGTGCAAAATGCACGTAAGCAAATCACGGAGCCTCATTTAACACCGCCGAGTAAGAAGCGCGAGGCGGCAGATTTACACTACCTGAACAAACATTCAAAAATACCTTCCGAATATGTCGGATGAGCAAAACAAACTTTTTTCAAATCATCAATTGCTATGTTATTCTGCATAGCAATTATTATTTGCTGAATTAGAGCAGATGCTTCTTTTGAAACTATATGAGCGCCGATAACTTTCCCATCACGCGAAAGAATTTTTATAAACCCTTCTGTACAGTTATCACAATGTGATTTCCCGAGAGCAGAAATGAGAATACTTGATTTTTTATATGTTTCTTCCTCTAAATCCTGCTCGCGCTTACCGACCCAAGCAATTTCAGGACAGCCGTAAACAACAGAGGGAACAAGGTTTTCGTTAAATTCCACACCCGAAATTTCCGCCACAGCCTGTTTTATAGCAAAATGAGCAAGCTGAATTTTTCCGCAGGCATCACCGATGCAAGATAAAGCATTATCTAACGGATGAGGTTTTCTGCCAGCTGCAAGAAGCACAAGTTCCGGCTCAAGGATTTCTCCCGAGGACAGGTAAACCTTTTTGTCCTCGATTTTTTCAACACTGTTTGCAATATAAGTCTTTATTTTTTTAGCCTTAAAAATTCTTTCAACCCGTTTTGATACCTCAATATCAGCTAACGGCAAAAGATGTTCTGCAAGTTCAACAACCGTAACCTCAACATCAAAGGCGGAAAAAATTCTTGCCCATTCAACTCCGATTGCTCCGCTTCCAATTATAAGGATACTTTTCGGAAGTGTTTTTAAATTTAAAATATCATCTGAGCTTAATATAAATTCGTGGTCAAATCTTAAATTTTCAAAATCTCTCGGTTCAGAACCAGTTGCCGTAATGATTTTTTTGCATTCATATATTTCACCGTCTGCTAAAATACAACCCATTACGTCACCCTGAACTTGTTTCAGGGTCTCAGAATTATTACAGAGGGTCGCCTCAGAGTTAATCACAACAACTCCGGCATTTTTCAAAGAAAGTTCA
Organism: Candidatus Gastranaerophilales bacterium; assembly: GCA_944322885.1. GTDB lineage: Bacteria > Cyanobacteriota > Vampirovibrionia > Gastranaerophilales > Gastranaerophilaceae > Stercorousia. The sequence continues at coordinate 17,550 of CALUQH010000030.1, forward strand.
AGAGATTTTCTCAATTTTTCAACAATTTTGTCTTTGCGCTCAACAACTTTCGCATAGTCAACTGAAATATCAGAACAGGTTATACCTAAATCATCAGAACACTTCATTTCTTCATAAAGCTCAGCCGAATGTAAAATAGCTTTTGTCGGGATACAACCATTGTTAAGGCAAACACCGCCGACTTTATCTTTTTCAAACAGAACAACTGATAATCCTTTTGCTCTCGCATGAAATGCTGCAGTATACCCTGCGGGCCCCGCACCGATTATACCTAAATCAAATTTATTTTCCATAATACCCTCTCCCTGTCCCTCTCTCCAAACGGCAAGGGAAAATTGTTATCTGGTATAAATTCTCGGCAGTCTGACCTTTAAGCGGCAGGTCAATTCGTAATTAATAGTTCCGAGAATTTTTGCCCAGTTATCTATTGAATGTTTTTCATCCAACACAGTAACCACATCACCGAGCTTTGCATCAACTCCAGTGATATCAAACATCATTTGATCCATCGTAATGTTTCCGACCTGAGGAACATCTTTTCCATTCAAAGAACCTGAAATTTTGTTTGAAAGTCCGCGCGGTACACCGTCGGCATAACCCAGAGGAACTGTTGCAATTTTTCGATTACCATGAGCCGTAAATGTGTGCCCATAACTTATTCCTTCACCGTCACGGGCTTCATGGATATTTACAATGCGCGCTTTTAATGACATAACAGGTTTTAAATCAGGCTTTTTTACCACACTATGAAAACTATTGTAATCTCCGCCTGTTTTGCATATAGGCTTTTTGACTTCACCATCTTCCGGCAAATCCGGATAAAGCCCGTAAATTCCTATACCTGCCCTGTACATATTGGAATTCGGTACATCATAACACATAGCACCTGCAGTGTTTAAGATATGCAGAAGCAAACCTGTTGTGTCGATTTGGGAAATAACTTTATTCCATCTGTCAATCTGAATTTGCGTTTTGGCCCTGTTTTCGGCATTAGCAAGATGTGTAAATACACCGCCAAACTCTAAATAATCAGCTTTTCGAACTTCATTAATAAATTCTGCCGCATCATCAGAAGAAACACCAATTCTGTTCATGCCGGTATCAATTTTTACATGAACTTTCGGTCTCTGCCCTGTTCTTTCGTAAGCCTGTTTGCAGGCAGTTAAGTGTTCTTTTGAAAAAATTGCAATTGTTAAATCCGCTTTAACCGCGCTTTCGACCGCCCACACAGGCACTGCTCCGAGAACAAGTATGTCGCAGTTAATTTTTGCCTGCCTTAAATCCACTCCTTCGTCAATTGATGCAACGCCGAGCATATCAGCCCCCGATGCAAGAAGTGTCGGAGCAATCATAACTGATCCATGCCCGTAAGCATCGGCTTTTACAACCGCAAGAAGTTTTATGCCTTTCGGGGTATTTTTTCTTATAGAACGCATATTATATGCGATATTTTCCAAATTAATCTCAACCCAGCTGTCTCTGTGAATATTTATATTTGTTTGTCTAATGTTTTTCATAGTAACTTTAGTATATAACTAAATTTATTATGGTGCAATCAATTTACCAAGGATAACCATCCTTAATTTCCCAGCCGTCATATTGTATCAGACCGCCGCAATATTCACCTGCATGCGCAGAAGAATTTGTGTTGCATCCTCTGCCAGAATTTAATAAATTTTCACGCGTTTGACCGATTCCAAACATTTCTATTTTTGAAGTATTTGGTTCAATAACCATATCAAACCTATCTTTTCCTAACATATTCGGTTGTTTTTTCCCGTTTAAATCCACTTTTACAAAAATAGTTCCGCCAAATTTGCCATTACCGTCATTATTAAATTCAAGTCTAACAACAACACCATCATTCATTATAAAAGATGCAGAATTTGATGTTGGCGAACCACTACTAAGTAGAACCCCGCCACGAGAATAATATTTATAAAAACAACTTTTATTTGAAGAATCACCGTAACAATATTCAATAATTTTTATATGAGGCTCCAGATACTTTTGAACAAAATTATTCAATGCATCATTTGTCTCATCTGCTTCCAAATTCATTCCGCTGTATTCCCAGCCTGACATATCACCATACTCCTGTTGTGCCGCAACAAGAGCCTGACTCAATATCGAATATGTTTTCTTTAACTGGGTTACTGTTTTTTGCTTTTGGTAATTAGTAATCAACGCCGGCATAGTCATTGCAGCAACCACACCAATAATACCAAGGGTTATCAAAACCTCAGCGAGTGTAAATGCAGGTACAGAAAATAAATGTCTTAATAATAAAGAACTTTTTCTTTTGTAATGTTTCATATCACAATTATAATATTTTTTTGTTCGGTATGCAACAGAAAAATTTTTACTTAAAGCTCTGAAGCGCCCCCCCCCCGATTTACATTTGTTAACATTTTTCTCATACCTTGCTCCTTATTTATATTATCTCACTTGATTAGTATAACAAATATTACCGGAATTTTCAAGATAATTAAACAGTTTACAGAAAAATATTTGTAATATAATAAAATTATGGACAGACAGGAATTTATTAACGCAAAACGTATCGTTTTCAAATTCGGAACAAATATTTTAAGAGGGGATGACGGTTATGTATCACTCCCACGAGTTTTTTCATTTATTGAAGATCTTGCACGCCTCGCAAGACAGGGGAAAGAAGTTATCGTAATCACCTCGGGCGCCGTAGGTTTAGGGAAAAAAAGACTAGGAATTGAAAGCACCGAAGGAGTTGCCCTTAAACAGGCTTGTGCTGCAATAGGCCAGAGTAAATTAATGTCCATTTATGAAAGCGGTTTTGATACTTACGGACTTATTGCCTCACAAATATTATTGACAGAAGACGATTTCTCTCTTAGACAAAGATATTTAAGCCTCAGAACTACATTAAATAAACTTCTGGAACTCGGCGTTGTTCCGATTATTAACCAGAATGACACAGTATCAACAGTTGAAGTTCACCCGCAATTTGAACACATGCAGGTATGTTTTTCTGACAACGATAAACTGTCTGCACTTGTAGCAAGTGAACTTGATGCGGATCTACTCGTAATTCTTTCTGATGTAGAAGGTTTATACGACAAAAACCCGAAAACAAATTCGGATGCAAAAATTATCAGAACTGTTGAAGAAGTAACAGAAGACATTCTCGCACTCGGCACTGATGCCTCGGAAGGCGGCAGAGGTGGAATGAGAACAAAACTTAAAGCCGCACAAATTGTTACAAGATTCGGCGGTAAAGTCCTAATCGGAAACGGAAAAATCCCTTATGTAATCAAAAAAATATTTGAAGGGGAAGATATCGGGACAATGTTTTTACCGCAGACAGAAAATTTACCTGACAAAAAACGATGGATTGGCTACGCTACAAATATTATCGGGCAGATTGTCGTCAATGACGGAGCAAAAAAAGCACTGCTTAAGCAAAAAAGTCTGCTCCCAATCGGTGTTTGCGAGGTAATAAATGAATTTAACAAGGGTGATGTTGTGTCTATCCTTGATGAAAAACATAACGAAATTGCACGCGGAATAGTAAATTACAGCTCGGATTCCTGCAGAAAAGTTATCGGATGCCACTCTGATAATATTATGGAAATTCTCGGCTTCAAAAACTATGATGCAATAATTACACGCGACAATATTACATTGCTTTAACAAATCCTCCCTTGCCCCATCGGATTGATCTCCGTGCGGGAGAGGGTTAGAGTGAGGGGTAAAATACAAATGGACTTTATACAAATAGCTAAAAACGCAAAAGAAGCTTCACTAAAAATTGCAGATTTATCAACTGAAATAAAAAATAAAGCATTAATTCAAATAGCAGATGAAATTGAAGCATTCAAAAACGAAATATTTGAAGCCAATAAAACAGATTTGACCGATGCAGAAAAACTTGTTCAAAACGGCAAACTTTCAAAATCTACATTTAACCGCCTAAAGCTTGATGATAACAAAATGCGCGATATGATTCAAGGTATTAGAGACGTCGCTAAACTTGAAGATCCCGTAAATAAAAAATTACTTGTCCGCGAACTCGATAGCGACCTTACATTATATAAAGTTTCATGTCCTATCGGAGTCCTAGGGATAATCTTTGAGGCAAGACCGGATGTGATTGCCCAAATCTCGTCCCTTGCAATAAAATCCGCAAATGCAGTAATCTTAAAGGGCGGAAAAGAAAGTGTTAACACAAATAAGAAAATTCTTTCCGTTATAAATTCGGCTCTTGAAAAAGTTCAAGAATTTCCAAAAAATGTTGTTCAACAGGTGTTTACACATGAAGATGTTGCAGAAATGCTAAAATGTGATAAATATATTAACCTGATTATACCGCGCGGCGGAAATAAACTCGTTAAATTCATTAAAGAAAATACAAAAATTCCCGTTCTCGGACACGCTGACGGAATTTGTCATATATTTGTCGATGAAACCGCTGAGCTTGATATGGCAATAAAAATTGTAACAGATGCAAAAACACAATATCCAAGTGCCTGCAATTCTGTTGAAACACTTTTAATTCACGAAAAATTCCCAAAAATTGATAACCTTCTGGCTGCCTTACAGCTGTCGGAAATCCAATTAATTGATAACCCCGAAAGCTGGTCGCATGAATACGGAGATAAAATTCTTTCGTTCAAACTCGTTAAAAATGTTGATGAAGCAATCGAACACATAAACACATACGGTTCGGGACACACAGACAGCATTATTACAAAAAATATTGAAAATGCAGAAAATTTTATGAACAAAGTAGATTCAGCAGGAGTATACTTTAATGCATCAACAAGATTTGCAGACGGATTCCGTTACGGCTTCGGGGCAGAAGTAGGAATTTCCACAAACAAAACCCACGCCAGAGGTCCCGTAGGCTTGGACGGTTTAACCATTTACAAATATAAACTCATCGGCAACGGCAATATAGTAAAAGATTATGTTGACGGAACAAAATGTTTTCATCATAATGATATTAAAATTTAAATAAAAAAGGAGAGGTGTCCGAGTGGTTTAAGGTGCGGATCTCGAAAGTCTGTGAGGGGTAACACTCTCCGTGGGTTCGAATCCCACCCTCTCCGTTTTTTGGGGGCCGCAAGGGTCTTTTTTATGTGGCGGTATGAGAACCACAAAGCGAAGCTTTGTAAAGGTTCGAGCGCGAGCGAGCTGAGGGCGAAGGTTTGACGGCAAAATGGTGAAACCATGCAGACGTCAAACGTAGACCCGTTTATTGCCGCCGAGCAAGACAGTCCCTCCGGTCCCAGTTTTTTGTTAAAAATTTTTCCCTAATATGTTACGAATAGTAACAATTTATTAAATCTTATTTAAGGTATGTTATAATAGTATAAGTTAATAAAAAAGAAAGGGGAAATGTATGAAAACTATTGATATACTTGAGTTTTTTTGGGGGGGGCATTCCAAGCTTTTAAAATCAAAAACTTGTAAAAATAATTATATTTGTTATAATAGTGATGTACGATATCACAATTATAGCGGAGGTTTTATGAAAAAGTTTTTTGCATTTACATTAGCAGAGGTCTTAATTACTATAGGTGTTATTGGAGTTGTTGCCGCAATAACTTTACCTTCAATTGTTTCGAATATTCAAGGCATGCAATATAGATCAAAGGTCAAAAAAACATATTCTGCATTGGTTCAGGCTGTAAGTTTAGCTAAAGCTAACTATGATGTTGATCTCGATTCCTTGACTACTTCTTGTGTAAATGGCGAAAATGATAAATTGCCTTCAACTTACTCAGTTTGTGCCCTTTTTAATTCCACATTATCTGGGGCAAGGTATATCTCAAACACTGATCCTAATCATCCAAAGAATTACCATGATGAAATTAACGCTTATAATGCGTATGGTTTTTCTGCTTCTAATACACACTCATATCAACTCTCTGATGGTTCAACTGTTAATTTTCTTTTTAGGCCAGCATCCAATTCTTATTCTAGTGAAATTTATGGATATATTGATGTAAATGGAAAAACAGGACCAAATAAAATAACAAAGGGCACTGATCCAAAGGCCGTTACTGCGACTGAAAGTTATTTAACTGGGCCTTTTCAAGCAAATGCGTATAATGGTAAACCTGAACAGTTTTATGATACGTATATGTTTAGAATCCCATTTAGGATATATGATTGTTGGGGATCATTTGACATGGGGCCTTTACGATATATAATGACACACTAGCTATAAAATTATTGTGAAAGTTGAAAGTGAGATTAGTTTTGAGGATTTAAAAGGTCGAAGCGTAAATGGAAAAAATAAAAAAAATTTTTGAAAATTCATCTATAATTAATCCGTTCATAATAGTTTTAGTAATGTTAGTTTGCGTAGTATTCTTCGGAAATCTTCACTGTTCTATATTATCAGACAGGGGGAGGGAATTTATTATCCCGCAGGAAATCTTGCATGGTCAAATTCCTTATAAAGATATCACTTTAATATATTTTCCTTTCGCATATTATATAAATGCCTTTTTATACAAACTATTTGGAATTTCAACTTATACATTCCTTATTACACAAACTTTTCTATGTATTGTTTATATGCTGTTTTTCTATTTTTTATCAAAAGAGTTTATAAACAAAACAACATCATTGCTGCTTACTTTATTGATTACAGTAAGTTGTGTATTTGCCCGTAATGATTTATTTAGTCTTATTTTCCCTTATTCTTTTGCAAGAGCTTACGGTGTTATTGCTTCGTTTTTTAGTATATTCTGTTTTGTAAAATTGTTTAAAACCGATAATATTAAATTTTTATATCTATCTGCATTTTTAACCGGTTTTGCATTTTGCTGTAAATTTGAATTTATAGTAACAGTTGTATTATTTTTAATCGGATTATTATTGTATAAAAAATTGACGATTACACAATATTTCAAAATATTGTTAACGGGTTTAATAACCCCATTATTTACTTGTTTTTTACTATGTTATCAAGGTATATCAATTTCTGATATTATCGGTGCTATTAAGTTCGGTATAAGGTTTTCGGCAACTCCGGTTATGGCAGAGTTCCTGTCAATAGCAGGTGTTTATCCATTCAACTTCGTTAGTAAATTGAAAATAATAATGAAATATATTCCAGCATTATTAACAATATTGTTTTTTAGCTATATTGCTTTAAAACTAGAATATAAATATGCAAAAAAATATTTTCTGCCTTGTTTTGCGATAATTATATTTTATTTTTATTTTAATACATATACTATATGTTTATATTGGACTTTTTTACCATATCTTGTTGCTATATTATTTTTAATAACTTTTAAAGATAATTTGACAAATGACAAGACCGTATTTTTTATAATTCTTGCCTCTATTCTTGCCGGACATCGAGAATTTTTTAGATTAACTTTGGATCACTACGGGACTTATTCTTTCCCAATGTATTTTTTAAGTTTATTAATTATTATAAAAAAGTATATACCTCCTCAGATTTTGGATGTTAATGTAAACAGATTTATAAATTTTTTCTTAATAATACTTATTTCAATGCATTTTTATAATCTATGTTTATTAAAAGAAGATGCTGTCTATCCGTTAAAGTCCAATAAAGGTACTTTATATACAAAATATACTTACGGCATATTGTTAAATGATACAATAAGTTATATAAATGAGCATGTGGATAAAGATGATACTATATTAACATTACCTGAAGGAACCTTAATTAATTTTTTAACTGACCGAAAAGTTGATATGAATTGTTTTATGATGGATAGATTATACCATGATGCATATGGAGAAGCAAAAGCGAAAGATGTAATAGAAAAAACAAATAGTGATTATATTATTTTGTTTAAAGGATTTGATTTAAATAATTTTCACCTCCCATATATATATGACGTTGAGACTTCTTTATCAGGCTTGTATATTGCTGAACATTATGATATTGTTGAAAAATTTAGAATGGATAACTCAAGTGTAACAATTTTAAAAAGATCTAGTATCATAAAACATATTGATATCAATAAAATGATAAAAGACAATCAGGATAAAGATGAACTTTATTATTATAATAAGTTGAAATTTGATAATGTGGATAATATTCAGTTAGAAACATTGTGGCAAGATCAAAATTAATTTATATGTATTAAATATAAATCATTTGTTTTGACGCATTCAAACTTTAAATTCTTTTCTTTAAGAATTTGTAAAACATCGTTGTACGACGGACATGTAAAATAATGTTCTCCATCTCTTCCAATAATCCATAAGCCAATATTTTTATTTGTATTAATAAATGTATTTATTAATTCTTTAGAATTATTGTTATTTTTATACCCAAAAGTTGTTATATTTATTATTTTATTAATATTATAGTAAAATTTGTAATATTTTATACTATATTCATGTAATTTAACGGGACATTTTATCTGCACGCATAAAAAGATTATTCGGCAAAGTTGGCTTTGTGTTTAAGCTTTAGCGGTCGGAAGTAATCGTTTTACATGTTACAAAACGGTCTTTTGATGGTCTTGATTGTCCGATTACTGTCCAAGAATTG
>CALUQH010000031.1 GCA_944322885.1 Candidatus Gastranaerophilales bacterium
GATCTTTTGGATTATATTTAGGTACTCCGCCAGCAAAAGAGCTACAGGAAGCTGATATAATAATTCCAAAAATTAACAAAAATATTATAAAAAGTCTTTTCACATTTTTCATCACTTATTCATTAACTCCAATTTTAAGTAGAATATAATATTTTTTATTTTTAACTAGAACTTATAAGTTCACATGATAAAACCTAAAATAATAAACATCCCATTCTACTTTTTATCCATTATCAAAAAAGACTTTAAATAAAATATATTAACCATAGGGCTATATTTTGCAGTCTTTTTCTTGTACACGATACTATATACCTAAAACTTTGTCAAGCTCATATTTTAGGGACTTGTACCGCAGTTTATACTAAATATCTGTAATAATGTCATGCTGAACTTGTTTCAGCATCTCTTTATAGTTAGACCCTGAAACAAGTTCAGGGTGACAATTTAGATATTACAGCTATTTAAGAAATCAATCTGTTCTTTTAATGTAATTCGTATTTTATTGTTTTCCCTGATAAATTGTACACACACGCCAAAACTCAAACCACATCAATGCATTAAAAAACTGGGACCGGAGGGATTCGAACCCACGACCAAGGGATTATGAGTCCCCTGCGCTACCGCTGCGCCACAGTCCCAGATCTACTGGTATAAGCTTTCGCAATATACTTAATTTATCATCAAAAACTTGAAAAATCAAGTACAAATTTTTAAATTTTCAGGGGCGATAAGCTCGCCTGCTCCGATAATTTGAGAATACAAATCAACCGTAATCGTACAGTTGGACGCAATTACGGAATTTGCAACATGAATATTGTCTCCTATAGTAACATTATCCCAGATTATGCTATTTTCAATAACAGAATTTTTTCCTATTTTTACATTTTTACCTATTGTGGAATTTCCTATAAATTTAACTGATTTATCTATATTTGTTGTTTCACTTATGTAGGCACCATCCGGAGTTTCTACAACAGGCTCATGCGCAAATGAACATTTCCCGTCAAATAAATCTTGGGATGATTGTTTGTACTGTTCAATAGTTCCTATATCAGTCCAATATTCTTCTACTGGGAAAGTGTTTATGGCATGTTTTTTTAATAGTTTTGGAAAAACATTTTTTGCAAAATCATAGAATGTATTTTCAGGAATATAATCAAATATTTTGTAATCAAAAATGTATATTCCTGTATTTATGAAAGTACTTTTTGCATCTTCTACGGACGGTTTTTCCTGAAATTCTGTTATAAAACCTTTATCATCGGTTACAACGACTCCAAAATGTGAAACTTCTTCCAGAGGAATTTTTTTTATTCCGATTGTAGCAATAGCATTAGATTTTTTATGAATATCAATACCTTTTTCTAAATCAGCATTGGAAAGTCCGTCAGCAGACAGTACCAGAAACGGAGCTTCTTTATCAAAAAAGAACTGGCATTTTTTTACTCCGCCTGCAGTTCCGGACAGATTATCTTCTTTTATATAGTTGAAATTTATCCCTAAATTATTATGCTCGTATCTTTTAATAATTTTATCAGCTAAATAGTAGGTATTACAGATTACATCTTTTACGCCTATTGAAACGAGTTTTTCAAAGAGAATATCCATTACCGGTTTGTTTGCAACAGGCACCAGAGGTTTTGGAACAACCTTTGTAAGCGGATCAAGCCTTGATCCGACACCTGCAGACATCACCATAGCTTTGATTGAGTTACTCATAATTGTTTTAATTTTAGCGCAAAAAATAATAGATTGCAAATTAAAAATCAGGTTGTATAATAATTTATGTAGCGGGCTTATAGCTCAGTTGGTAGAGCAGTTGACTCTTAATCAATTGGTCGAGGGTTCGAGCCCCTCTGAGCCCAAAATAAAAAGACAGGTTTTTTATCCTGTCTTTTATTTTATAAGTGGCGAGAACCACAAGGCGTAAGCCTTGTCCGGTTCGAACGCGAACGAGCTGAAGGCGAAGGTTTGCCTGCAAAATCTATAAATCATTTCAGCAGGCAACCGAAGACCTGTTAAACGCGAGAGAGCAAGAAGGCCCCTCTGAGCCTAAAATAAAAAGACAGGTTTTCCCCTGTCTTTTTTATATATTATTATATTTTTATTTTATTTATTATTCCCGCCGAACATCCATCCGAGAACTAAGCCTGCACCTGCCGCAATGGCTGCCCATTTGCCGGCTGATTTCCATTTAAAGTTTTTGAAAGCTTTTTGAATATTTTCCGGAGCACTTGCTTTTAAACTTTTGGTTGCATCATCGTAGTATGCGCTGACTTTGCTGTTTAATGTTTCTCTTGTTGACTTAACAAGTGCTTCTTGATTTGAAATTTGGGTTGTATAATCAGCTACGGCTTCTGCTTTATTTTTATATTTTGCGGCAAGTTTTTTTGCTTCTGCCTCTATAGCCTTTTCATCTCCTTCAATTCCAAAAGTTTTTGGGTTTTCTTTGAAGAATTTTTCTAAATCGGCATCATCAGCAAGTGCTTCAAGTTTTGTTCTTTGTGACTGCAGGTTTGCAAGTTTATCTTTTCTTCCCTGGAATGTTTGTTCAATGGTTTCATTATATGCTTTTTTGCCGATTTCTTTTAGGTCAATTTCGGTCAATTCTTTGTGTATTGCTTTTGCTTGTTCCTGCGTCATTGCAGCTTTGAGCTCAGCAGGTGCTTTACCTGTTTCAGCATAGGCTTTTATATTTTCGGAATTTATTCCTTCTGGTAAAGTTACACCGGCTTTTTGGAAAATTTCTGCTTTTTTATTCGCAAATAATTGCTCGGCTTTTTGTTTTGAAACTTTTTCAACATCTATATCAACGGCTTTTAAGATATCATCATTAAACTTACCGTCTTGAACAGGATTTGTTCCGAAGAAATACATTCCGGCTCCGGTACCGACGCCTGCTACTGCACCTAATTTTAAGCCTGTTGACAAACCAGAACCTGATTTTTCAAATGTGTCGGCTTGAGGTTGCTGAAGTCCTTGGAATGATGTTTGAGCCCCGCTATTTTGGCTGTAATTTTGGAACATTTGTTGAGCCATAAAATCATCATTCACTGCCCCTGTTGAATACGGATTATATAAACCGTAAGGGTTGTTGTTATACAATCCTAAGCTGTCAATTGCTGTAGACATAAAATACCTTTACCTTTCCAAAAATTTAAATAACCTAACCTTATTTATATAAACAATTTTTTCTTCTAAAAATTGCTTTTTTATAGAAAGGGTTGTTAATATTTCTTTACAAAAATAAAGATTCAAATAATTTTTCAAATTCGGGGAATGATATATTTACCCATTCAAAACCGTTTATAGACAAAGGTTTTTCGCAAATAAGCCCTGCAATAAATAAACTCATTGCAAGTCTGTGATCATGATATGTTTCAACTTCAACTCCGCCCTTTAAATTTGTCTTACCGTTAATGATAAATCCGTCGGGAGTTTCTTCTATGTCAGCTCCGATTTTTTGTAATTCGGTAACAACAGCTTTAATCCTGTCAGATTCTTTGTTGCGTAAATCCTGAGCATCTTTAATAATTGTCGTACCTTCCGCTTGGGTTGCAAGAACAGCTATAACCGGCAGTTCATCAATAAGACGCGGAATAATATCCCCTTCAATTGTACATGCATTTAGAGAAGAAAAAGATATTTGAATATCACCGACAATTTCTCCTGAAACAGTTCGTTTGTCAAGAATTTCAATATTTCCGCCCATTTTTTCGACAACTTCAAGAATGCCTGTTCTTGTCGGGTTTAGACCTGTATTTTTCAGAATAATTTTTGAATTTGGAACAATTAACCCTGCAACAATAAAAAATGCAGCAGAAGATATATCTCCGCAAATTTCTATTGTGCGCGGTTCTAATTCTGATTTTTCAACGGTAACTGTATTGTTATTAACAGAGATGTTTGCTCCCATATATTTGAGCATAATTTCCGTATGGTTGCGTGAAACATAGGGTTCTGTAAAGTTCGTTTTACCTTGGGCGTTTAACCCTGCAAGCAGAATGCAGGATTTAACCTGCGCGGAAGCAAGTTTTGAAACATAATCAATACCATGCAAATTTTGTCCGTGGATATATAAAGGTGCTTTATAATCATTTGATTTAATGTCTGCTCCCATAAGAGAAAGCGGCTCAATTACGCGCTTCATAGGCCTTTTGGAAAGACTTTCATCCCCGATAAGGGTAGAGTTAAAATTTTGTCCTGCAAGAATACCTGACATAAGTCGCATAGTGGTTCCGGAATTTCCGCAGTCAAGGTTTGATGAAGGTGCGGATAGTTTTCCTGTAGAATTAATTATCAATAGGTCATTTTTAAACTCTGCGTTAATCCCGAGTGTTTTACAAACGTTGAGCGAGGATAGCGGGTCCTGTCCTTTGGAAAAGTTTTTAATTATTGATTCCCCTTTAGCTAGCGAGGTAAACATTACGGCTCTGTGAGAAATAGATTTATCGGCGGGGATGTTAACTGAGCCTTTTAGCCCATTTTTGTTTTTATTGATAATTTTTTGCATAAAATAATTTTACCATAAAATAAATGTTTGTGATAATATAAGAATACTCAGGTTGAAAACGATTTGAGCGAATAAACTAAAACCTAAAGAGGGGTGTCCGAGCGGTTTAAGGTGCAATCTTGGAAAGGTTGTGTGGGAGCAATTCCACCGTGGGTTCGAATCCCATCCCCTCTGTTTTTTATTTTTTAACTTTGGAGTTTAAACAAAAATGCTAATTAATGGACTAACACAGATAAGGTTTACGGGCTGGGAAGCTAATGATTTATTAAAAGGGAAACTTAATAATGAAAAAGAATTAAATGCACTTTCTGATGAGGCAAAAGTTAGTCTTAGAACGTCTAAATCTAAAGAAAATAAATATTTGCCGGGGCATGATCTTTATATAACAACGGCATCTAAGAAAGTTGGCTTTTTTCATTATTATGCAACCGATTGCTTGATAACAACAAAAGGAACTTCAAATGACGAGTTGTCTAAAGATATATTTGAATCTGCAGAAAAATCTATAGGTAAACTTTATGGGAAACTTGCACAGCTTAAAGTTATTGGAAATGAAGATGTAAATAACATTGCTCATAGTTCTGTAAGTAAAAAATCTAATAATTTCTTAAAAAAACTTTTACAAATGTTCAGAAAATAATAAGAGCAGATTGGGTTGAAAACCTAATCTACTCGCTATTTATTGATTTGTATTTAAAATTTAGTCTACTCTGGTTAGAAGGTCAATGTATGATTCTCTTGTGATATATTTTAATTTGTCAAACAATTTTTTCATATTCTCATCAGGTACATATACATATAAAGAGCCGCCGCCGATTTGAAATTTTTTACTAATTTTTTCTGCCTCTGCAGGAACTGTTGATTCTTTTAGTGCTTTTTCGATAATATCACAAGCCGAGCTTGATGTTTTGGTATATTTAAAAATTGCTCCAAAGTTTGTGTTTGAATTAATATTGTTTACTCGCATTATGCCTCCTTAATTAACTTTAAAATAAATTTTTCCTGCTTTATTGAGGTATTACTCTTTTATAAAGAATAACATATATTTTTTTGCTATTTAGATGTATATAATTTTATATTTATTTACAATTTCATTTCACCCAGAATAAACTTAAAAAAAATTTTTATATATAATTATTTTGTGGATTATATTTTTACGGAAAGTTCTAGACTTATTTTTAGAAGGATGTCAGAGGCTGATTTTTCAGATGTCGCAGAAATGCTTAAAAATCCAAACGTTATGTATGCCTGGGAATATGTATTTGACGATGTTGATGTATTGGGCTGGATAAAGAAAAACAGAGAATATTACAAAAAATATGGTTTAGGTTATTTTCTGGCGGTTGATAAAATTTTAAATGAAGTTGTCGGACAGATTGCGCTGATGCCTGATATTATAGATGGTGTTGAATATTATGAAATAGGTTATATTCTAAAAGAAAAATTCCGGCACTTGGGGTATGCTTTGGAAGGCGCAGAGGCGATGATAAATTATGCATTTAACAAGTTAAAAATAAAAAATGTAATATTTGAAATTCGTCCTGAAAATATTCCGTCAAGAAAAGTTGCCGAAAAATGCGGGACTGTTGTAACAGGTGAATTTGTCAAAAATGTCCGCGGGAAAGATATGAAACATTTGATTTATACACTTAATAATGATAACATTTAAAAATTATGAAAAGTAAAATTGATAATTATTTGAAAACAAGAGGATTATTTTTCTTTATAGTTTTTATATTTTTCAACATAGCAGGTTTGCTGCCATTAGAAAATATTGCTATTGACATATTTTCCCATTTTAAATTTCAATATATTCTTATAAATATCTTTTTTTTATTTCTGTTTGTTTATTTGTCATTTCAAAACCGGAAGTTTTTAATATGCTCATTTGTATCTTTAATTTTAATTTGTTTTAATTTTGCTGAGGTTACAGTTTATTTAGGTAAATCTGATATTGTGCAGTCTGATGGTTCAATAAAAATAGCGCTGTTTAATGTGTTAACTAAAAATAATAAATATAATCAATTAAAACTTATAATAAATGAGCAAAAACCTGATATTATCATATTACAGGAAGTTGATGATGTTTGGCTTGAAAATATAAAAGAGTTAAAAAATGATTATCCTTATTTTTTGGAATATTCGAGATTGGATAACTTTGGTATTGCATTGTATTCTAAATTCCCTCTTAGAAATTCTAAGATTGAAACATGGACGGATTATGAAGTCCCTGTCATAACTGCTGAAATAAAGCCTAACGATAATATTTTAAAAATTTATGGCGTACATACTCTTCCGCCCACTGGTAATGAATATTTCAGGGTTAGAAATGAAATGCTTTCAAAAATAAATGAACTTTTTTCTAATAACAAATATCCGCTAATAATTGCCGGAGATTTAAACACTTCAGCGTATTCAATTTCCTACAAAAAGTATATAAAATCTTCAAATCTAAAAGATGCACAAATTTTGGCAAAGACTTTAAAAGGCACCTGGAACGCAAAACATTTTCCGTTTATGAGGATTTCTCTTGAGCATGTTCTTGTTTCGCCGGAGATAAAAGTACAGTCTTTTGATATCGGTAAAAATTTTGGAAGCGACCATCTGCCGGTGTTTGTGGATTTATCTTTCTAAGATGATTTGACGTTATTTTTTTTATTTCTTTTTTTTAACGGCAATTTTTTTAGCAACAGTATAGAATTTATAGATATATTTGTGAAATTTTTCAAGGTCATCCCAAATATGCCTGTTTGTGTCTACCGATAGTTCTCCGCAGTCGATTATATCCATGTGTCGTTTGATTTCTTTAAAAGTTGTTTCAAGCTTTTTATATAATTCTTTGGGAATAGCGGGTTTTGACATCAGAACTAGGTTTGAAAGAATATCCATATACACATGATAGAGAATTTCTATTGTTAATGAATCTTTTCTTATATTTAGGGGGCATCCTGCAAGTTCTTCATATTTTGACAGAATATATTCTGCAAGTTTTAATGCTGAATTTCCTTTTTGGTGGTTTAAAAAGTCAAAAAGGTAATCATCACATACAATTCTTGCCCATTTATCACTAAATCTTATTGAAATATTGTTAAAATTTTTGTCTAAAATCTCCGTTGTAATCATGATATCTCCTTTGTTTATTTTCCAAAACCGTTCGGATGATTTTTGTGCCACTTCCAGGCTGTAGATATAATTTCTTCAAGTGAAGCGTGTTCTGGTGTCCAGCCAAGAATTTTTTTTGCTTTTTCGCTTGAAGCAATAAGCTTTGCAGGGTCGCCGGCACGTTTAGTGGCAATTTGAGCTGGAATAGGATGCCCCGTAACTTCTTTTGCAGTTTCTATTACCTCTTTAACGGTAAATCCGACTCCGTTTCCGAGGTTAAATATATCACTCTCCCCGCCGTTTTGAAGATATTTGACAGCAAGAATATGTGCCTGCGCCAAATCCGTTACATGGATGTAATCTCTTATGCAGGTTCCGTCTTTTGTGTCGTAATCATCTCCGAATATTGATATAAATTCCCTTTTTCCGTTAGGTACCTGTAAAATCAGCGGGATTAAATGGGTTTCAGGATTGTGATTTTCTCCAATCTGCCCTGAAATATGTGCTCCGCAGGCGTTGAAATACCTCAGTGAAACATAGCGGAGATTATGAGCTTTGCCTACCCATTTAAACATTTTTTCCATGGAAAGTTTTGTTTCCCCGTATGTATTTGTAGGTTCTGTTTTGTCGGTTTCAAGTATTGGAACTCTTTCCGGTTCCCCGTATGTAGCTGCTGTTGAGGAGAAAACGATTTTATCAATCCCGTTTGCAACCATTGAATCCAGCAGGATTTTTGTCCCGCAAAGGTTGTTGTCATAATATTTTAAAGGGTTTTGCATACTCTCACCGACAAGTGAGCTGGCGGCAAAATGTATTACCGCATCAATTTTTTCTTTTTTGAAAATTTCGTCAAGAAACTCTCTGTTTCTTATATCGCCTTTATAAAAACGGGCTTCTGGGTGTACTGCTTCAATATGCCCTGTCAGTAAATTATCCGCAACCGCGACATCTTCTCCTCTGCTGATAAGTTCATATACTGTATGAGAACCGATGTAGCCTGCACCGCCTAAAACTAAAATCGTCATATATATTTCTCCTTGTGTTCTATTATATATCAAAATATTTATGTTATTATTTTTTGTATGGATAAAGTTTTTTCAAACGAGATGAATGTTTTAAAGGCGCTTGCAATTTTGCTTGTGGTTTCAGGCCATCTGGAATTTTCGCTTTTAGGAATTTTCCCCCCTTATTCTTTTCAGCTTGCTTTGTTTTTCTTTATATCGGGCTGTTTGTTTAAGGATAAGTACCTGACTGATGTTGCAACATTTGTTGAGAGACGAATAAAAAGTTTATTGGTGCCGTATTTCTGGTACAACTTATTTTATATGCTGGTTACAATTTTAATTGCCAAACTTACAGGAAAATTCTGGGGAATGCCATTGAGTTTCAAGAACTTTTTTATCACACCGTTTTTAAACGGGCATCAGTTTGACCTGTCTTGTCCTTTGTGGTTTGTAACCCAGTTGTTTATGACAATGATAACATTTTTATTTTTATTCAGGGCAGTAAGTGCTGTCAGTAAAAATAAATTTGTTCATCTTGGATTTTTCGGCCTGCTTGGTATTTTGGCAATTCCGTTTTCAAAATGGTTTGCTGTTACCCCTTTAATGCTGATTGTTATTAGAACAATGTTTTCTATGTTTTTTGTTTATCTGGGGTATTTTTACACGCATTATATAAAGGACAATTACAATATTTTTACCCCGAAATGGTTCGGTGCAGTGTTTGTTTTGCAGTCGATATTATGGCTTTTCAACCGTGATTATGATCCGGAACACGGGATTGGTTTAAGCTATGTTCTTGTCTGGGCAAGATTTGATGATCAGTTAATAGTTCCGATAATCACTGCATTAACAGGTATCTGGGCATCGTTGTTTACGGTAAAAATTCTTTATCCTTATGTAAAAGATATAAAGTTTATTCAGGATATGGGAAATGTTACATACCATATTATGGCAAACCATCTGCTTGTAATGTATATAATGACAGCAATATTTTTGCGGCTGCACGGTATTCCGATAGAGGAGCGCGCAAACCATGATATTTACTGGATTTATAACCCTGTGCAAACGACATATTTATATTTTGTTGTAACTATGGTTGTTACAACTTATGTTGGCGTCTGGCAGAAAAGGTTGTATAGTTTATTCGTCAAAAAATAATAGTTAATGATTTAGTGGTTTCTCTTTACATATTGGACAAGTTAAATCCAAATTTTTACTACTATTATTAGATTTAGGGAAATATATATTTCCACAGCTACACCAACAGGCTATTTCATTACAACATAAACATCTTAAATCTTCAAGAGTTGTTCGTTTTGATATATCTGGTTCTTTAATTATTAATTCTCTACCACAAAAAGGACAAATTTTAGGTATTATACATTCTTTTATTTTTGTTATTGCTGGTTTAATATTCATTCTATTCCCCCTATATCTTTAGCCACATTGCATCGTATGCATTCAGTCTTACTGTGAGCTCTTTGTTTTCAACACGTGCACGCACCATTTTGTCTGTTAAAAGGTTTTTCAAATAAATGTCTTTACCTTTCTTGCCGAAGTTGTCGTCAGTAAACACAACCGTTGCTTTAATCTTATCGTCTGATAAATTGTTTATTACAACAACTCTGTCTGTGTCTGTAGCTCTTACATAGGCAAAGACTTCCGGAGATTTTGTTTTAAGTTCGACAAATGAACCTCTGGTTATTACCGGATATTGTTTCCTGACTTTTATAAGTTGTTTTACACGTTCATAAACTCTGTTATTGTATGTCCCTTTGTGATTTACCGCATCTTCAAAAGTTTTTTGGGTAATCGGACCTCTGTTTATATCGCGGCTGTCAAAGTAGCTGAGCATTTTGACTTTATTTTTAATGTTTTTATTGTTTTTTTGTTTTGCTTCACGAAGTTTTGCACTTTTATTTGCATTGGCAAAGTTGTTTTGAATACCTATTTCGTCCCCGTAATAAATTATAGGAATTCCCGGAAGCGACATCAGAATTGAGAAAGCCATACCTATTCTGTCAGGGTTGTTGTCAAGGAAGTTTGCCATTCTGCCTGAAATTCCAAATCCCTTTCTAAATGAAGCACCCTTTGGGGCCAAGTCTTCAAATAGAATTTCTCTTGTTTTTTCGTTAACCATTTCAAGAGTAAGTTCGTCATGAACTCTTAAAAATATTGCCCAGGAAGCGCTTGAAGGAATTTGCGGAGTTTGTTTGTATGCCTTCCAGAAATAGCTGTTGTCGGCAGTTACAAGTGATGCCCAGATTGCGGGCATATAGGGGAAATGATAAGCAATCTGCACTTCATCCGTTCTTGTTAATTCTTTTTCTTCTCCGTTAATATTTTCTTTAATTTTTCTTTCTGTGCCAAAATAGGGAAGAATTTTATTCGGCATCTGGCATGCCTCTGCCTGAATAACGGAACGCGGTGCAACTGCCTGAATAAATGCGCTTAGAATTTTAATAATTCGATGGGTTTCTTCCAGGTTTTCTGCATTTGTGCCGTCTTCTTTTATAAGGTACGGAATTGCATCCATTCTGAAAATATCTACTCCCTGATTTGCCCAGAATGCGATGGTTTCTAAGTTATAATAAAGCACCTCGGGATTTTTCCAGTTAATATCAAGCTGGAACGGATAAAAAGTATGATAAAAATAGTAATCTTTATTTTTTATTGTTACTTTTCTGTAATTATTTTCGGTTATTTCCGGAAAAATAATTCTTCTTTTTGAGATTTTTCCGTTTGGTTCCTTGTATTCTGCAACCCAGCCGAGTTTTTCATCTTTGTATTTTGTATATTCCGGCATTTGTTCTCTTACAACAAAGTAGTTGATTTTAGATGTGTCGCCTTTTAGCGCCTGTTGAAACCACTCATGCTGGTCGGAAAAATGGTTAAGAACTAAATCTGCCTTGATTTTAAAGCCTTTTTCTTTTGCTGCTGTTATAAATTTTTGGAATTCAAACATTCCGCCTAAATCTGCTCTTATCCCGCGGGGATTTCTTATATCAAATCCTGCATCTTCCATTGGAGAGTCAACAAAAGGAAGAATGTAAATAGTAGTTACGCCAAGTGTTTTAAGATAGTCCAGCATGTGTATATCGTCTTTGAACGTATTATTTTTATCCGGATTTTTTACTCCGAAATGATTTGCATAAAACATATAAATAACTTCGTCTTTATACCAGTCAGAAGGTCTTGATAAATCTTCCGCAACAAGATTTGCAGGTCTTTTTGCTTTTGTGTCTTCTGCAATTTTCAATATATTTGAGTATATTTCATCAACGTGTTCTGCTCCGTATACTTTAGCAAGCGATATTTTTATCTCTTTTTCTAATTTAGATGGAATTATCGTATTTTCTTCTGTTTTGTTAGTTATTTGCGAAATCGTCGGGGCATTAATTGCAAATCCTGCCGGTGTAACATTAACGATAAACAGAAGTGTTAATATACCTGCTATAAGTTTTTTCATTATTTTACCTCTCTATGTTATTTGTTAATTGTATCATTCGATTTTTTCGTTACAATTAACAATTCAGGCAATGTATTAATCCATATCCTTTTTGATAATGTAATTATAGTATAAAGTATAATCTCCAGTCAGGTAATTTTATTTTATTTATTATTTTGTTACAAAAAATTTTATGAGCATTTTGTTGAGGATATATATTCACTTATTATTTTTGCTGCATCCCGGATTATGCCCTCACATGGACGGTCTTTGTAGTATTGCTCGGTTCTTTTTGAAGGTATAGGACTGTCAACTTTTATATCAAGACCTAAAAGTTCGCGGCAGATAATTGTTCCGTGCTTTTCTTTAAATCTTTCGGCAAGTTCCTGAATTCTGGCGTAATGCTCCCCTTTTATTTCATCATTATTCGGTGTAGTGTAGCCGTATTTAAGTCCAGCAATCATAAACATTGCGCTGACAGCTCCGCAGACTTCTCTTAGTCTTCCCATTCCTCCGCCAAAAGAGGATGATAGTTTCAGCGCTGTTTTAAAATCAATTCCCAAATCTTCTGCAAACGCGCAAAATACTGATTGCGCGCAGTTGTAGCCTTCCCTGAATAATTCCCCTGCTTTTTCTGAATATTTATTGTCCATAATTATATTGTACTACAAAATTAGTCTGTTCGGGAATGTGTTTTGATTTTATAAGAAATAATATTTCTGATATGAACAATTTATTTAAATATTTAATTTTATCGGCTATTTTAATTTCTATTGGTGTTTCTTATTATTTTTACAGAACACGAACCTATATAACTGCTGAATTTGATAATTTACGTCCGTTTCATGACAGAGCGCCGATTTATTATAACGGATTTGAAATCGGGAAAGTTGTCAGGGTGCGTCCAAATAAAACATATACAGCGACAATTGTTACGCTGCGGCTTCACCCCATGGATTTAAGGCTCCCGATAAATATAGCTGCATGCCTTAAAAGAGAAAAGAATAAAAATAATGATAAATATGATTATATAGACATAATTTATCCTGAGCATCCATCGCAATTTTTAATCAAGGACGGCGACAGAATTGCAGGTAAATCAAGCGTTGAATTGGAAACTTATCTTTCTAATCAGGATCCTGATTCTCTTGATGATATAAAGGAAGATGTAGCGGAAACCGTTAAAAACTTAAATGTAACAGTTCAGGCATTGGGGCAGTTATTTGATACGGTGAATTCTATAGCGGCAGATGTTAGGCCAAATGTCGTAAAAGCTTCGTCAGAGCTTAGCAAAAGCGGTGAAAATTTTGTTAAGATTTCTGAAAATGTAAGCAGTCTGACCGGAAATATTGATGATTCTTTTGACAAAGAAGCAATGACATCAACAACGGATGATATTCTTGTTGTCGGAAATAATATTAAGTCAATAACAGGCGAATTTAATAAGACTGTTCCGCAAATCGGGTGTACTATAGAGGAATTAAACAGAGTTTTATGCAATCTTGAAGAAATGACTTCCGGCATAAATTGTACAATGAAGAAATCTTTCGGCGGTTTAAGAATGATATTCGGCAGTCCAATAAGCAAGAAAAAATGTAATTGTGAATGATTAATAATTACACATGTGGGGAATGTATTTTTTTATTTCTTAATTTAGTATTGTTATACTAATTGGGAAATAGAGGAAAGTATGCCGAATTTAGCAAAGAGTTATATACTATGTGTTACGTCGTCTCTGATTATAAGCACTTCGTTGTGTTTTATTTTAAACTTTGAATGCTCTGTGCATATTTTAAGTTTTATAATATTAAGCTGTCTTATTAACAGTTATTGTAATTTGTATTTGACAAAAAGACAAATTGATAGGGAAAATGAAGAAAGAGAAAATAAATTAATACGTCAAATTGAACACAGTTCAAAACATCTTGCAACAATAATCAATAATTTGCCGCTTGTTGCATATATTATTGATACGGAATGCAGATTTATAACCGGTAATGGTGAGGCTGTAAAGTTTTTTGATGCTGAAGATAATATTGAAAAATTGCGATATCCCGAAATGATTTTTGAAAAAGATACTTTGGAGATGATTCGGGAGGAAAATTCGCTTATAATTCAAACTAAAGAGCCTTTTGTTACAGAGAAGATTGTCAAGTTAAAATCAGGGAAACAGCATTGGTTCAATATCCGAAAAGCTCCTATTTTGAATGATAATGATGATGTTAAGGGGTTTGTCATATTTGGAAGGAATATTGATATTGAAAAGGCTGCACAAAAACAGAGAGAAACATATATATCAACCCTGAGCCACGATTTGAAAATTCCGACACTTGCGCAGATCCGAGCTCTAGAATTACTGTTGGACGGTAATCTCGGGAAAATTAATAAAATGCAAAATGAAGTTCTTAATTTAACCCTTGATTCCTGCCGTTATATGTACGATATGCTTTCGACTCTTTTATCAACTTACAAGTATGAGAATAAAGATATATGTCTTACCTATGAAAAAATTCAGGTAATGAAACTTATGGATGAATGTTTTCATAAATACGTGAAATCTATGCACCATAAAAATATTCATATAAAAGTAAAAGCAAAAGAAAAATTTTTTACTGTATATGCTGATAAAAGCCAGATAAAAAAAGCTTTTGAAAATTTAATTGACCATTGTGTTTCTAGTGCTTATGAAAATACAGAAATAGTCTGTGATATTAAAAAGACCGCTAACGGGAAAAATGTTTTTTTATCTCTTGGCTTTGAAAGCCCTTATATATCGTCGGAAGATATCGGGAATTTATTCAAACGCTATTCAACTGCTGCCGAAAAAATGGGTAAAGTTGGTTGCGGTTTGGGTCTTTACCTCGCCAAGCAGATTATCAATGCTCATAACGGTATAATTTATGCAGAAAGCAAAGAGTCAAATTATAATATTTATAATATAGAGCTCCCTTGTATTAATGAATGTAAAATTTCGGCCATGACATGCTGATTTATGTATAATAAAACAATTATGAAAAAAATATTATTAATAACGTTTTTGTTAATAACTTTTGCAGGTTCTGTTTTTGCTTCGGATAAGGCAGAGAGAAAACAGGCTTATAATGCAATGATTAACAGTCAGAAATTCCATAATGAGGTATGCCAGAGGGCTGCTGATAATTTCCGGGTTGACCATAGACTTGCAGGTTATATAAGATCAACCTGTCTTATGTTTCAATCAGAAAGACAAAGGCTGATAGAAACTGTTTTCCCTAGTGCAAATAATGTTGAAGATAAAAATTATAAAGATGACTATCCTATTTTGTTGTCCAACTTTATAATTAATATAAATAACAGGGAAATTGATACTTATAAGGCAATTATAACTGAGTATTGCAAATACAATACATACAAGTATGTAAAAAAAGACCCTCAGGCTTGTTCGCCCGAACGTATTAATGCAATATTTGCACCTATGTAGTAATATTATAGTTAAACTATACCTTGAGCAACCATTGCATTTGCTAGTTTTGTAAATGATGCAATATTGGCTCCCGCAACATAATTCTTTTCTAAATGATATTCATTTGATGCCAGTTTGCAGGAATTGAAAATGTTAATCATTATTTGATTTAGTTTTTCATCGACATTTTTAAATGGTAGATAATATCTCATACTGTTCTGACTCATTTCGACCGCTGAAATCGCAACTCCGCCGGCATTTGCAGCTTTTGCAGGCGCAATAAGAATGTTGTTATTAAGGAAATATTCGGTTGCTTCTTTCAAACACGGCATATTTGCACCTTCACCGATTGCAATTACCCCGTTTTCTACCAATTTTTTCGCAGAATTCAGTGTAATTTCATTTTGCGTTGCGCATGGAAGTGCAATATCCGTTTTTATTTCCCATATAGGAGAATCAGCTTCTTTACATTCTATATATTCTGCTTGCGGATGAACTTTCTGGTATTCATAAATTCTTCCGCGCTCAACCTCTTTTATTTGTTTTATTAACTGTAAATCAATACCGTTTTTATCATAAATACAGCCTGTTGAATCGCTCATTGCAACCACATTTGCTCCGTATTCCAGAGCCTTCTGGCAAGCATAAATCGCAACATTGCCGGCTCCTGATATGGTAACAGTTTTTCCTTCAAGTGTCTGATTGTTGTGGGCAAGCATTTCACGCATAAAATATATAAGTCCGAATCCGGTTGCTTCTTTTCTCACAAGCGAGCCGCCGTATGAAAGGCCTTTACCCGTCAAAACACCGCCTTCATACCTGTTTTTAATTCTTTTGTATTGACCGAATAAATACCCGATTTCTCTTTCTCCAACTCCAATATCGCCTGCCGGAACATCAATATCAGCCCCTATGTGGTGTTGTAGTTCTGTCATAAAACTCTGGCAGAAACGCATAATTTCATCATCAGATTTTCCTTTAGGATCAAAATCGCTGCCGCCTTTTGCCCCGCCTATCGGAAGACCTGTAAGTGCATTTTTAAATATCTGTTCAAATCCCAAAAACTTGATAATGCTTTGATTGACGCTCGGATGAAATCTTAATCCTCCTTTATAAGGCCCGATAAGACTGCTGAATTGAACTCTGTAACCTCTATGGACAATAGTCTGTCCCTTGTCATTTACATAGGGTACTCTGAATGTAATAATTCTTTCAGGTTCAATCATTCGTTCAAGCAGAGCGATTTTCTCATATTCGGGATGATTATTTATTACCGGTTCAATTGATGTCAAAACTTCTTCAACAGCTTGAAGATATTCACTTTCATTAATATTTTTTTCTTTAAGCCCGTTTAAAACTTTTTTTATATATTTATTCATAAACACCTGCTTTTTTGTAAAAAAATTGTAACATATTTTTTTGTCACATGCAATTGATTTTTATTAAAAATAGTTTATAATAAGTCATATAGTTTGTTTAAGGAGTGTAATATGTTTGAAAAATTTGAAAAATTTCAGCTTGTATGGCTGGCTGTAATTCTGGCATTTGGCTTAATTTGTGCGGTAAAGATAGGAACAAGCAGTGTGTCAAAAGATAGTATCACTGTTACAGGATCTGCCTATCAGATAGTTAAATCCGATTCAGGGCGTCTGGAAATTGAACTGAATGCACGTAAACCTGATAAACAAAGTGCTTACAATACAGTAAAAGCCCAGCTCCCTATAGTAAAGAAATATCTTCAGGATAAAGGAATTACGGATATTGAAGTAAAAGCCGCAAACGGTTATCATACCTATAAATATACCGCTAACGGTAATATGACTAACGATATAGCTTATTTTAATCTTTCTCAGCTTGTTGTAATAAAATCTGATGATGTACAAAAAATAAAAGAAATATCAACCGATATCCAGCAGCTTTTGGACAGAGGCATTGACATTACTGTTCGTTCTCCGGAATATTTCTATTCGGGACTTGGAGATTTAAAGGTTAAGCTTCTTCAGGATGCAACAACTGATGCAAAAGACAGAGCAACTGCAATGCTTAAGGCTACTCATAATAAACCGGGTAAAATTCAGTCAGTTCGTATGGGAGTTTTCCAGATTACTCCCGTTGATTCTACTAATGTATCGGATATGGGCATTAACGATACAACGACTGTTGATAAAAAAGTTACGGCGGTTGCAAATGTGGTATTTCGTATAAAATAATTCAGAGGTTATATTATGAAGAAGATTTTTTATATCTTATTATTTTCTGCTATAACTTTACCGGTATGTGCCATTGCGCCTCCTGATGCTGCGATTATTCAGGTTCATGATATGCAAATGATTAATCAGCAGAGATTCAGGCGTGAAGTGCTTGATGACTATAATGATGTTCAGACCGAAAAAGAAAGATTTGAAAAGAAAAATTCTTCAAGGGAACCCCTTATAAATAAGCTTTTTCATAAGAAAAAGTTTGTTGAAGAAAACGGGGAGATAAAAATTGAAAATGATGATAGTGAAAATTAGTTGCTCATGCCTGCTCTGTAACCGCACCAGCTGAATACTACCGGTAAAATTTTATCTACATGCAATTTTTCAGCAATAGGAACTTTTGTTAATACAAGAATTCCTATTGCGTCATCTATGTTTGCAATAGAATCTTTAATAGTAAGTTTTCTGTCCGGAACTTTATCCATCGGGTCATTAATCTTATTGGACAGTGCTGCTGCAACCTGCATACCTGCGATTAGACCAACAGCTGTACTGCCGATTTTAAAAATATTATTATTCAAACATTTGAATTTTTTGCTGAATCCTAATAACCCTCCGCAGAGTAAAGTCGGGATACTTGCATTCATAAATTGAAATACCCCTTCATTAAGCTTTTGTTTACTGTGTTCTTTTTCCGCAAATACTCCTGCAGTTGTTCCGCCTGCTATCCCGCACGTACTTACCAAAAGAAGTTCCTTCATTCCGTATTTAATATTATAGAGTTTAGCATTTTGTTTTTTTGCAAGAAGTATCATCGGCAGAATCGTACCAGCAACAGCTCCCGCAGTAACTTTTAATTTTAGCGGTGTTTCAGATTTTTCAGAAACTACAGTTCTGTGATTTCTGTAAGTCCTTATATCATATTCAACTTTATTTCCTTTTACAGGTGTAATCAAGATAATAGTCCCTTTTTATAATTTTATTCTATCATATTAACAACCGAGAATTAAAATTGTTGCTGAACCTATAAGAATTATTAAGGAACCTGTTAATTTCCTTATCAGATTTTTTTCTTTAAAAAGTTTATACCCTAATATTACATTAATAATAATTGAGATTTGAAATAATGAAAGTGCATATCCAACTTGTATATATTTAAAAACATAAGCTGTACTGAACGTCATTACCCCAAAACACAATGCTGCCGACAAATAAAAAAAAGAGTGTATTTTATTCGTTTTTTTTATTGTTTCTTTTGTTAATGTTTTTAAAGTAATGAATGCAAAAGCTGCGCCTAAAATACTTGATACAATAAATGATGTCATAACGGAGGATAGAATTATTACTTTTTTTATAAATACTGCTTCTATAGCAGAGAAAATAAGTGCGTAAATTCTGTACTGAATATCTTTTCTTAAAAGTACTTTAGGACTTGCACTGTCAAATATAAAATATGAACCGATAACGATTAATATTATCCCTAAAATTCCGTATAAATTCGGTATTTCATGTAATATGATTATCCCGAAAATCATTCCGACTATAGCTTTATAGGAATTTATCGGCCCTAAAACAGATAATTCACCATACTGCAAAGCAAGAATCATAAAACAATTACAAGCTGTTCCAAAGGCTGCACCAAGTATTGCATATTTCCAAAATATCAAATTGAAACATGAATAATCAATAAAAAACAGCATGGGCAACGATGCCAGACTCAGTAATAAATAATTTATAAAATTTACATATACAGGATTTTCCCCTTCTGTTGCAAGTTTTTTTTGAAAAACATTACTTAAAGAATTTGTTATTACTCTTAAGAAGATAGCAACAGTATTCAATAAAATCTGCATAAATTTATTATAGCAGAAAATAAAGCCCGAATTGTTTTAAATTCGGACTTTATTTTTATTTAGTTATGGTTTTGTCTTTAGTTCATTCCTAGAAGGTTTTTCAATTTTTCAATGAAATTGTACTTGCCTTCGGGTGCGTTAACTGTACCATTTATTTGAGCTTCTTTAGTACCTGTGTTAACGATTTTAACCTCTTCATCATTTGTTATTGTACTGTCTTCTGTGATATTTAAACCTTCACCTTTGTTAGAGATGATTACGGAAGAACCGCTGTTTGTAATATCACCTGAGATATTCATATCACCTTTGTGGTTAACAAGAGCTGATTGAGTACCATCAGTATTTTCAATAACTCCGTTGAAATCTAAACCGTCAGAACCTGTAATGTTTTTGATTAATACATTACCAGAACCGTCAACTTTGAAGCCTTCAGTAGCTGTCAAACCTGTACCGTTTTCTCTTGAGGCAGCGTATGTATAATCTCCGCCGTTGTTGTGGATTTTACCGCCGAGGTAGAGGTGGTTTGTGTTGCCTAAGATATTCAATCTGCCTTCGTGAGTAATTTCATTATTGACAGTCATATCACCTGAGCCGTAATTTTTAATATTTGTAGTTCCAATACCTGATTGGTTAATCTTTCCTGCGCTTGCAAATGTTGCTTTGCCGCCGCCCTGTCTGTTGATTATACCGAGGTTACCGTCTGTAACATTGATGTTACCGGAAACATACATATCACCGCTATAGTTGTTGATAGCTGTTTCAGCATCGGAGTTTGTAATGTTACCTTGAAGATCCATACCTCTTTCGCCTTCGGCTGTTGTGCCTTCATGTTTGATGGCAATATTGCCCATTTCATTAGAAATATTAGTACCTTCTTGAGTTGTAATACCTGTTGATTTATCTCTTGAGAAGATGTACATATATCCTTCATGGTTTTTCAATGAGCCTTGTTTTGTTAAATCTTTATTGTTAGCTATTGTTAAATGTCCGTTGTCATTATAAACTCTCATATTACCGGTGTTTTCAACGTCTCCGACAACTGTTAAACCGTCAGCACCTGATGAGTTAACAATTTTAAGGTCGCCAGTATTGGTAATTTTTCCATTTTGAGTAATGATAAGGCCGGAACCGTTTTCTTTATTAATGATACCCATATTGCCTTCATTGTTGATGACACCATTGACCATTAACTGTCCGTTAGTGTTATTAATAGCAGTTTCACCGGTATTTGTAAGTGTCCCTTCAAGAGTCATACCTTGTGCACCGCTGTTTTTAATTGAAAGGTTGCCGTTGCCGTTAATTTGTCCGTTTGAAGCAAGAGTGAGTTTTGTACCGTTTTCTTCGTTCCAAACATTCATATCCCCGTCTTCAACGCCGACAATGCCATCAATTTTCATTTCACCGGCTTTATTTTTCAAACCGAGGTTTTCTTTAGAAGCCAAATTAGCGTTTTGTTGAATTTCAAGACCGTCATTGCCTCTGTTTTCAACCTGTAAAACTTTTTCCGCTTTAACGTTGCTGCCGCCTGCAAATGTCATTTTACCGTTGTAATTAACGATTCTTACAGTATCAACTTCGTCGTCACCAATGTCGCCTGCGATTTCCATACCGCCTGCACCGTAGTTTGTAATGTCAGTTTTCCCGACAGATGAAGTTGTACCTGCGACAGTTAATTTACCTGTACCTCTGTTAGAAATAGAAATTTCATTATCAGTTACAAGTTTTGCATCTGATCCGATATTAACGTTTTCGCCTGTTTCTCTGTTTGTAACAATTAATGTATTATTTTTACTGGAAACTGTACCGTTAACATTTAAATCGCCGCCATAGTTATATAATTGTGCTTTATCGTTTGATGCGATAGTTGCACCTTGTCCGACTGTTATGCCGTTTTCACCTTCATTTGTTAAGAATATACCACCGTTGTCAAGGTTTGCTACTGTTCCTGAAACGTTGATGCCGGCACCGTCTTTATTGTCGGATCTGATAAGAATTAACTTACCATTTTGGATTGCATTAGCAGTTAGCATACCATTTGTATTAACAAGATTGTTAAATACAGCATCAGCTTCCGCTTTGTTTGCAAGATTATTAATTCCGTTTACGCCGTTAACAATTCTTCCGGAGATGTCAATTGCCGTACCGCGCAAATCAATGCCGCTTCGTGCAATAATGTCACCTTGTATATCAATAGCAGCATTACTGTCATCTTTCATATCCGAAATTTTATTTATATTGTCAAAAACTTTTTGAGATTGGTTATAATCTCTCATAAGTACATTATCATAGTGCTCCTGACTTGGAGTTACAACTGATAAAGAACCTACGTTCAATACACCTGAAGCTCCAACAACCATGCCGTTCGGTGAAATAAATATAGCATGCCCGTCATAGAAATTGTTGCTGCGCATGGTATTTACAATACCGTTAATATCAATCTTGCCATCTACAAGGTTGATGAATGTATCAATATCTTTTACGCCAAGTTGATATAGTAAATTTGCTATATCTCCCTGACCAAGTTTAAAATTGTCATACTGTCTGTAACCAACAGAGCCATTAGTTACTTCAGGAGCGATGTCCCAAGTGTTGCTGCCGCTTTGAACTTCGCCCGGAGTAATTCCGGAGATATTAGAAGTATCCGCGGAAACGCTGGTTACGGATAAGAATGCTGCAATTGCCGCAATCATAAGCTTTTTGTTCATAAAATACTCCTTTATGTTTAACATTCTGGTAAATTTTCACAATTTAGATACAAATATACTTATAACAAGTATACTTATAAAACGCACAAAAAAATATTAATTTGCGCATTTGTGAATAAATATTAAGCATTTTTTATTAACCCATTTTTATACTCCTTTTCTTTAATTTTCTAGAAAATAAAAACCTCATTATTGCACATACATTAATAAAGTATTTTACGGCTCAAAAATTGCTTAACTTTAGAAAATTTTAAGAAATGTAAAGAGAGTTTAGCCCTTAAATGCACCCCAGGCCTTTATAGTGCCTTTTTGGTATTTTATTAAATAGTATTCCCCTTTCGGAATATATTCTAACGAAGCGTCCATAAAAATTTTAGGTTCATCTGCGGGCATGCCGACTTTTGCACGTTTTTTGTTAGTATCTTCTCGTAATTTTTTCTCTTTTTTTAATTCTTTTTTTACTGTTTTATTGTTAAGCCTCTCTTTTTCTGTTGCATCTTCCTCAATTTTAATTACAGGAATAATTGCTATTGGATTTTTGGATTCCAGCAATATTAAAAATTCCATAGAATCTGAAAGAGCAATTTCATAGTGTCCGGGTTTTATCATGCCGCCTTGACCGTTATAAATAGGATCGGGAATAATTAGAGTCGGATATTGCGAGTCTTTTAAAGAATATCTGTAAATAGCCTGACTGCCGATGCTGTATCCAGCCGTTTCCTGCGGCTGCTGAGGATAAGGGCGGATATATTTCTGAGTCATTACCTTTTCTACATACATTCCTTCAAACATTATTCAAGCCTCTGCAAAAGATTTTTTATTATATTTTGTACTTCCGTAAAATTTTTATCAAGTGCATGTTCTCCGCCTGTAAATATTAAAGACATATATTTTTGTGAATTATAAAGTTCTCCTGATTTAAGTACCAGACGGTAGCTTTCTCTCATAAGCCTTTTTAATCTGTTTCTTCTGACCGCCCGTTTGTGAGTTTTTTTACTTACAACAAAACCAACTTTGGTCAGAGTATTTCCATCCTTTTTTAAAAGACCGGCAAAAAGAGTAATTCCTCCTTTGTGAAAAGAATTTTTAACTCTATAGGTTGCAGTGAATGCTGATTTGTTTTTTAGCCTGTATTGTTTTTTTAACATAATATTCCCAGAACAACACAGCACGCCTGAATATTCCGACCTGCTGTGTTTAATTCATAATCTTTTTTTGCTATTTATGCACGTTTTTTAGCGGTAATAGCCAATTTGTGACGGCCTTTAGCACGGCGTCTGTTCAATACTTCCTGTCCGCCCGGAGTTGCCATTCTGGCTCTGAATCCGCTGACTTTTTGCCTTTTAATTTTTGTTCCTTCTAGTGTACGTCTCATTTTTTTATTCCTTTTAGTTTATATTTGTCGTATAATTCAAATGTTAAATGAAAAAAAAATATTAGTCAACATAAAAAGAGGGGCAGGTTAAATAATATGAACAAAAAATGTAAAATCGGATTTATTGGCTGCGGAAAAATGGCAAGCGCAATCATAAAAGGGATAATTTCTTCTAAATTTGTGCCTGTTGAAAATTTGAAGGGTTCTGAAGTAAATTGCGATGTGGCTGAAGCTGCTCAAAAACGTTTGGGAATTGAAGTTTTAACGGATAACAAGTGCCTTACGATGGACAGTGATGTTATTTTTGTTGCAACAAAACCAAATTATGCAGGTGCGGTTTTGAATGAAATTAAAGAGGAATTAACACCTGAAAAATTAGTTGTTTCTATAGCTGCAGGGGTTTCAACTTCAAAGATTGAAGATATAATCGGAAGAAATCGGGTAATTCGTGTAATGCCTAATACGCCGGCTCTTGTTCTTGAGGGTATGAGCGGTATATGCAAAGGCTCTTATGCTTCGGATGAAGATGCCGGATTTGTTATGGAGCTGCTCTCAAGTATTGGTAAATGTATTGAAGTTTCAGAAGAGCAAATGGATATTGTAACAGCTATTTCAGGATCCGGACCTGCATTTTTCTATAAGGTAATTGAAGATATGGCTCGTGCGGGTGAAAAATTGGGACTTGAATATGAAAAATCATTGATGCTTACAACGCAAACCGCTCTGGGTTCGGCAAAAATGGTTATGAATAGGGGTGAACTTTCTGTTCAAACTTTGATAGATAATGTTGCGACAAAAGGCGGGTGTACATTTGTCGGAGTGTCAGCAATGAGTGAAGAAAACTCTGAAAAGCTCTTTTATGATGTGATTTCAAAGACAGCACAAAAAGCAAGTGAATTAGGTAAATAAATATTTACATTCTAGCAAAAAAATTTGTTTTTATTCGTTGTTTTATTTCAAAAAGTTATGAACATACTGCCAAAACGATTTGTAATAAACAAGCAAAAAATAAAAACAGCTCAATGGCTTGAAATGATTGGCTGTCCATCAAGTATAGATGCTACTTATGACGGATACACAGGAGTAAAATATTATAAATTTCCTGTTACTTCCGGTGCGCGTTATGGAGCATATCCTGATGTTACAAAAGATTATGAAGCATTTAAACATAAAATGATAGTTGAAACTATTAATGAAAAAAGAAAACCTTTCGGCGGATTAAGGGTTTTGAAACTATTTTTGGATAATTTTGCAACGGGAGCAAAGTGGGACACAAAATTTTCAATGGATTTTCCCGGCCGTGATAAACTCGGGCGTGTTCAATATGCGAGATATAATGAAAAAGTTGTTACCGGGAATTATTTGTCAAATAATATTTACGGCTTTTTATGTGCATTGATAGGTATTCCCGAAAAAATGTCAAAATTTATTGCACGAATATATTCAAAAGGCTTTTTAGAACCGTTTATTTCAGGAAAACTTCCGGACAAAAAACTTTTAAAATTTTCGGATCCCGTATCTGACCAGCAGGCTGTATCATCAGGTTATAAAGATTTTAGAGAATGGAAAGGAAAGACAATTCTTAAAAATTTGCTTTATTAAGAAAATCTATTAAACTTACAATTTGAGGTCTGTTTTTATATCCGTTCAATCCTTGTATTAACCCGAGAATACATCCGGGACATGTGGTTATTACATAGTCCGTACCTGTTTTGATTATATTTTCGGCTTTTTCTCTTGATATGGCATTTGAAATTTTATGGTTCTTTATTGCGAATTCTCCGCCGAACCCGCAGCAGCTGTCGTAATCTTCCATTTGAATATATTGGACATTGTCGCAATTATTTAATAACGGAATTAAAAATTTGTCATCTTTAAGATGGCAGGGTTTGTGGAAGGTGACTTTTACAGGTTTGGGAAATTTAAACTTTAACCCCTTTTTATTTATTAATTCTCCGATATTTATGAATTTTGCATTCATATATTGTTTAAGCGTACTTTCACAGCTTGCACAGTCTGTTAATATATAATCAAACTCAGAATTTTCAATAATTTTAAGATTATGTTTTTTTACCTGTTCAAAACGTTCAAGGTTTCCGCTTGATAAAAAAGGCTGACCGCAGCAGTCAAAATCTTTTTCTATAATTTCAATATCACAATTTTTGAATATTTTATTTAAATGTATGTCCGTACTCGGGCATAAATTGTTAACACAACCTTTAAAATAAAGAAGTTTAAGACAATTGTGTGTTTTACCTTTTGTTTGTTTCCTGAAAGGTTTAGTTATAATCTTAAAAATATTTATTAAATTGCCAAAAACAAATTTTGATTCCAAAAAGAAAATTATTTTACCTGTTAATGTATTTTTTGCATACTGGTATTTTGCGGTTTCAAAGATTTTGCACACATCTATTCCGCTCGGGCAAAAATCGGCGCATTTCCCGCATTTCAGACATAAATCAAGATATTTATTTATGTTTTTATTGAGTTTTAAATCCCCTTTTAACACTCCGTCCAGCATAACAAATTTTCCGCGAGAAACCGCGCAGTCGTTGCCGGTGATTTTGTAAACAGGGCATACGGATTGGCAAAGGCCGCATTTTGAACACTTGTTTATATCTTCTTTAAATTCTTCCAGTTTTTGCATGATTCCATGATAGCACGGAAATTACCATGGGTAATCATCTTTAATTTCCCAGCCGTCTCTCATAATTTTTGCTGAACAACAGTGACAATTGCCGGTTTTACTGCAATTGCTGTTTATGTCATTATTGTTTTTCGTCGGACAGTAATTTGTTACTTTATCATTATATATCATAAATATTTGAAATACGGAAGCCAGTAAGTTTGTACATATTTTTTTACATTTTCGGTATTAATAGTTTGTGTTGTGTCAACCCAATTTTTAGAATCTCCGTTGTCGCTTTTAGACATTTCATAGGCCTGAGATATAATTGAATATACCTTTTTTAATTGCGTAATTGTTTGTTTTTTCTGGTAATTTGCAATCAATGACGGCATAGTCATAGCGGCAACAACACCGATAATACCAAGAGTAATTAAAACCTCTGCAAGAGTAAATGCTTTACGAAAACTGTAATTATGGCTGCAAATCTTTGCTATATCTGCATTTTCGGGGGGGGGGCAATTCTAAAAGCTTCTCTATTCATGACTTTTATCCTCCTGACTTTTTTATTATTTACGATTTGTTCTTTTTTGTCAAGATTTTAAACTATTGCTCCGTGCGAAGCATCCTGAACATTTTGTGAATATTTATATAAGTAGCCGGATTTTACTTTAGGTTCAAACGGTTTTAAATTTTTCCTGCGTTCTTCCAGAATTTTTTCATCAACAAGCAGGCTGATTTTATGGTTAGGGATATCAATTTTTATCCTGTCCCCGTCTTCAATTAAAGCTATTGTACCGCCGTTTGCAGCCTCGGGGCAGATATGTCCAACACAAATTCCGCGTGTAGCACCGGAAAAACGGCCGTCTGTAATAAGTGCGCATTTTGTTCCAAGCCCCTTCCCTACCAGAAGCGATGTCGGAGCAAGCATTTCCCGCATTCCGGGGCCGCCTTTGGGTCCTTCATAGCGAATTACAATTACATCACCTTCTCTAATTTTGTCATTTTCAAGAGCAGACATTGCTTCTTCTTCGCTGTCGAAAGTTTTTGCATTTCCCTCAAATGTGTAGCATTCCGGAGCGACACCTGAAGTTTTTATAACGCATCCGTCTTTTGCAAGATTCCCGTATAGAATACTTAAACCGGGCTGAGTATATGTGGAATGGTCATATTCCGGTATGATATTTGTATCTGCCCAGGCTTGTTCGGCAATTTCGTCTATCTTTAGCCCGCATACGGTTGTAGTATCAGTAAGAAACTTTTTCAATGATTTTAGAACAGCAGGAACTCCTCCAGCATTATGAAAATCTGCCATTGTCAAAGTTGACGACGGGTTAATCTTCACTATTTGATGAATATATTCACTTATTTGTTCAAAATCCTTTAGGGTTATATCTATATTACCTGCATTTGCTATTGCAAGAAGGTGTAAAAATGTATTAGTTGAACCGCCCAGCGCTAAATCAACTGTTATTGCATTTCTTAAGCTGTCTCTTGTGATGATATCAGAAGGTTTTATATCTTTATTTGCCAGTTCAACTATCTGCATACCGCTTTCAAATGCTATTCTGCGTTTTTTTGATGAAACGGCAGAAGCGGAAGAACAATAAGGCAGGCTCATTCCCATAACCTCAGCAAGGCATGCCATTGTGTTTGCCGTGTACATTCCCTGACAGGAACCTGCTGAAGGGCATGATTCTTCTTCAAATTCGAGAAGTTCTTCTTCAGTAATTTCTCCTTTTCTGAAACGCCCTACAGCTTCAAAAGATCCGGTTACCATGGTTAATTTGTGCTGTCCGCGGCATTCTCCGTCAAGCATAGGCCCTGCAGTGACAAGTATAGCAGGAATATTAAGTCTTAATGCTCCGATAAGCATTCCCGGTGTAATTTTATCGCAGTTTGAAAGAAGTACAATTCCGTCAAGCTGGTGAGCTGCGGCAACGCTTTCAATGCAATCCGCAATCAAATCTCTTGAAGGGAGAGAATATCTCATACCGCTGTGTCCCATTGCAATTCCGTCGCAAATAGCAGGAACCCCAAAAACAAATGCCTGACCGCCTGCAGAATGTATCCCCTTTTCTATTTGCCGTTCTAAATCACGCATTCCGATATGCCCCGGAACCAAATCAGAAAATGAACTTGCAATTCCGATAAACGGAGCTTTCATATTTTTTTTACTAACGCCTGTAGCCATCAAAAGACCGCGGTGCGGAGTTCTTGCTATCCCTTTTTTTATATTATCACTTTTCATTTATTTCTTACCCTTATTATATTCCATTCTTTATCCCACTCAATATAACCGTTCAAGTCAATATTATGATACTTATACGGATTATTAATGTATTCGGGATTGAACATGTTTAAGTTTGCCAGACGTTTTATGATATCAGGAAGCATTGTTGTACTGCCGGCTATTGTGCCATCCTTTGAGGTCGCTTTTATTCCGTCATAATACACTTTTTCATCGGCAAATACAGTTTCTTTTAAATTACTTTTAGTTATTGGCAGGCTGTCGCTTATCAAAATAATTTTATCTGAAGGCTTTGTTTTAAAAACAAGTTTTAATGCTTCATCTGAAACATGAATACCGTCTGCAATTATTTCTGCATAAATATCGTCACTAATTAGTGAAGAAAGTGCCGTAGATTCTCCTCTATGCGTAATTCCCGACATTGCATTAAAAAGGTGGGTGCATCCCGTGCATTTGCTTAAATTCCCGCCAATGCAGTGTCCAGCCTGAATTTTAATGTTTTTATCCGATAAGTAATCCAATAGTCCTTCATCAAGTTCCGGTGCAAGAGTTATAATTTTTATAAAATCATCTTCAATAAGTTTATAATTTTCAGGTGTTAATTTAAGAAAATGTTCAGGATTATGAATCCCCTTTTTTTGCGGATTAATGAATATGCCTTCCAGATGGATTCCTAAAATTCTAGCCATATCATCTGACTGCTTTAAAGCAGCTTCTTTTATAACGGATATTGCTTTTTTTGTGTTTTCAACCGAGTCTGTAACAATGGTCGGGAATATTCCCCCTATGCCGTATTTTAGGATTTCTTTTGATAAATAAAGCACATCATCAACTGAAGCTTTGTTAAAATCAATTCCGAAACATCCGTGAAAATGTTGTTCAATTAAAAGCTTTGTTCTCAATATCCCTCCTGAAAATCAAATAAATTTCCTCCCTCCCTCAAGGGGGAGGCATTTATTTTATATAACGCTTACTTCAAAGACTTTACGGGCTTCTTCCCTATCATCAAAGTGAATTGTTCTGTCTTTTAATATCTGATAATCTTCATGGCCTTTTCCTGCAATTACAACAACGTCATTGTTATTTGCAATTGTTTTTAAAAGGGCAATAGCGCTTCCTCTGTCGGGTTCAACAATAACGTTTTCGGTATCAACCGATTTAAGACCTGCGATAATATCAGTTATAATAACCTGAGGATCTTCTGATCTCGGGTTGTCGCTCGTAATAACAATTTTATCCGCAAGTTTCTGGGCTATGGCCCCCATTTTGGGACGTTTAGTGGCATCTCTGTCACCGCCGCATCCAAAAAGACAGATAAGTTTACCATCCTCGGGGGTAATTTCTCTTGCGGATTTTAATACATTTTCCAATCCGTCCGGTGTGTGTGCGTAATCAACAATTACAAGCGGTTTTTTTACAACAACTTCAAATCTCCCTGCAACTCCTTTTACGTTTTGTAGTGCTTTTAGAGCGATTTCAATGTCAATACCCATTGCAAGCGCTGCCGTAACTGCTGCAAGCACATTATAAACACTGAACATTCCGTTCATGTGGAGATTAACTTTATATTCTTTTGCATTTGCAACAAGAGTAAACTCCGCACCGTTTAAAGAAAAGTTAATATTATGAGCCATAACATCGCTCTGTTGTCTTACACCGTAAGTGTAAATTTTAACACCTTCAGGTACAACGCTTATAAATCTGTCGCCATACTCGTCATCTGCATTAATTACTGCGAAATTCCCTTCTTTCAACCTTTCAAAAAGCAGTGCCTTTGCCTTGAAGTAGTTATCCATTGTTATATGGTAATCAAGATGATCCTGCGTCAAGTTTGTCAGAACAGCACCGTTAAATCTGCACCCGCCGACTCTGTTTTGATCAAGAGCGTGTGAACTGACTTCCATTACAACATTGTCAATTTTTTCGACATCTTTTATCATTCTTAATGTAGCCTGAAGTTCCGGAGCCTGCGGGGTTGTATGTTTTGCATCACGATATTCACCATTTGATGAAAGTTTATACCCGAGAGTCCCTATAAGCGCACATTTTTGGCCGTTTTCTTCAAAGATTTTTTGAATTAAATGAGTTACGGTTGTTTTTCCGTTTGTTCCCGTAATTC
Organism: Candidatus Gastranaerophilales bacterium; assembly: GCA_944322885.1. Classification (GTDB taxonomy): domain Bacteria; phylum Cyanobacteriota; class Vampirovibrionia; order Gastranaerophilales; family Gastranaerophilaceae; genus Stercorousia. The sequence goes on from CALUQH010000031.1 coordinate 30,637, forward strand.
CTATGAGATTTATTCCTTTTGAAGGACTGGAATAAAATCTGTCCGCAATATCAGCTATTTTATGCCTTGTGGAAGATACAACGACCTGCGGAATTTTTGTCCCTTCAACTTTCCTTTCGACAAGAAGCGCTGCAGCACCGTTTTCTATTGCACTTTGAGCAAATTCATGTCCGTCGGTATGTTCTCCGACAAGACATACAAAGATATCTCCCTTTTTTGTGGTTTTAGAATTATAAGAAATTCCCGTTATATTAACATTTTTAAAATTTATTAAATCTTTGTAATCCAAATACTCAATTAATTCATCTAACTTCATTTTTTATCTCCTGTGAAACTAATTTAATTCTTTTTTTGTTTTTCCGGTGCTTTATCAGGTTTTAAGTTCAAAATTCTGGCGACTTGCGTTGCAACTTCATGGAAAACCGGGCCTGCAACAGTATTCCCCCAGATTGCACCGACTTTTGCGCTGTCTACCATAACATATATGAGCACCTGAGGATCAGAGGCGGGGAAATAACCTATAGTTGATGTATACATATAAGGTGTATAACCTGCTCCGCCTTCTTTTGGTTTTCTTGAAGTCCCTGTTTTAGCCGCAAGATTGTATTTATCCATTTTTATTACCGAACGGCCGTTATTAACGGCGGCTGCGAGCAATCTGGTTATTGCCTGAGCTGTTTCCGGCTTTACGACCTGAATATGGTGTATTTTATTGTCGTATTCTTCCTGATTATATTTAATAACATGAGGGGTAATGCGGACACCGTTGTTTGCCAGAGCCTGAACTGCAGAAATCATCTGGATTGCGGTAACTGATGTTCCGTACCCGTAAGACATTGTGGCCTGAATTCCCTGATCCCAATGCGTCCAATACGGAAGCAGGCCTACTGATTCGCCCGGCAGGTCAATACCTGTTTTTTCTCCAAAGCCAAAACGTTTTAAAACAGTATAAAATTCTGAAGGACTCATTGTTTTAGCGATATTTATTGAGCCTATATTGCTTGAATGTTCAAACAGGTATTCAAGCGATATTTCTCCCGGATAAGGACGAATATCATAGTCATAGTTCTTTATTTCCCATTTACCTATAGTGGTTTTACCGGTATCAAGAACCTTTGAATGCTCGTTAATTTTTCCAAGATCCATAGCACTTGCTACAGTAACCGTTTTAAATGTTGAACCGGGCGGAAATACATCTGTTAAAGTCCAGTTCTTCAGCTGTTGTGGTGTTGCTTTTTTATAATTGTTAGGGTCAAATGCAGGATAGACGGCATAAGCTAGAATTTCTCCGTTCTTAGGATTCATAACAATAACAGTCCCGCGCTCTGCTTCTTTTTCCTTTACCATTTTTTCAATTTCTTTTTCGCAAACGTGCTGAATGGCTGCGTCAATAGTTAAAGTTACATTTTCCCCTTTAGGATTTGTTGTTGTTGCAACGGGGTCGGTTGTAAAATCATAAATAATTTTCCCGTCGCGTGTTTTCTGGTACTTTACCGTATTTATTACATGTTCAAGTCTGTCTTTTGCCGTGTATTCAACTCCGTTTGCAATGTCGGCATCAAAGTTGTAATACCCGAGAACATGAGCCGCTAAAGTCCCTTGCGGGTATTCTCTTGTATTTTTTTTGCCTAAGCTTATTTCTCTTAAATGCAATTTAGAAATTTCTTTTGCGGCGTTTCTATCTATATCTTTTTTCAAAGTTATAACCGGCCCCGGTTTCTTGAGCTTTTGTAATAACGTATCTTTTGGCATTTTTAAAATAGGAGCAAGCATTTTTGCAAGTTCTTCCGGCGAATGGTCGTAGTCGGCCGGATGTGCATAGACATCTGAGTAAACTTTGTCTGTCGCAAGTTTAATCCCGTTTCTGTCAAAAATATCACCGCGCATTGAAAAAATTCTTCCGACACGTTGGCTTCTTGCCCTTGCTCTATACTTTCCGACGTCAATTACCTGTATAAAGAACAGGTAAATAACCAGAAGCACCATAAAACATATAAAAAATATGTGCAAAAATCCTACTACCTGATCGAATGTTTTATTGCGTTTTTCTATTTCATTTTCCGGCTCATTGCGCAATCTTCTTCTCAAAACATATCCCTCTCTTAAATTATTTTATCATAATCAATTATAAAAGAAGTAAATATTAAATAATTTTAACTTTGTAGTATAATTAGGTTATGAAAAAAATAATTTTGTTAACGGGGTTGTTGTTATTTGGCTGTCAGGCTTTTGCGTTTAATATAGTATATCCTTCAAAAAACGATGTAATAATAAATGCAAAATCAACATTTTTTGTAGGTTCTTCCGATAAACCACTTAAAATTAACGGACAGGATGTCCCTTTGCATCCGACGGGAGCTTTTGCTTATGTTGTAAATTTGAACACAGGGGCAAATACTTTTATTATTCAGTCGGGGGATGAACGGCAGGTATTTGTTATAACCCGTCCTCAAATAAAGCAAAATGCATCAAAAACATCAGTGTTCACACCTTATAATGAGAAAAAATCTTTTTATGTTACAACAGAAGATGCGCCGCTTCGTTCAACTCCGGTTGACGGGGGGATTAACAGAATAGCTCATTTACAGCGTAATGTTGAACTTCTCTCGGACGGTGAGCAGAGCGGTTTTTACAGAATTGTTCTGGGCAAGAATAACTTTGGTTGGATTTCAAAGTCTAATGTAAAGGCTTTTGATAATTTTTCCGTTACTCCTGCTGAATTGTTCGGTTATGAATACATTGACAGCAAGGATTTTTATACCTTTATATTTCATTTAGACAAAAAAGTTCCGTTTGAAATGGTTGAAGGCGAAAATTTTCTTATGAAATTTTATAACGTAAAAAATCAGCCCGACGAAACTTATGTTATGAAAGTCCCTGTTAATGATGTTTTAAGCGGTCGGAAACTATTGGGTTACAGCGGAGAATATCAAAATAATGATTTTATTTTGAAGATAAGAAAACCTATTATAACTCACTCCTGGCGTCCGCTTCATAATATAAGAATAGCAATTGATGCTGGACACGGCGGCTATGAAAACGGAGCAACAGGATGTCTCGGCGACAAGGAAAAGGATATAAACTTATCAATTGCCAAATATCTTGAAGCTGAATTAAAAAAACGCGGTGCAAAGGTCATAATGACGAGAAACGCTGATAATTATGTCGGTTTGAAAGACAGGGTTGAAATTGCAAACTACGGGAATGCGGTTGTGTTTATAAGTATTCACGGGAACGCACTCCCCGATGGTTTAGATCCGAATAAAAACCGCGGCACAAGTATTTATTATTACTATAATCAGGCAAAACCTCTTGCAGACCTAATTATGGATACTGTTGTTTCTGAAATCGGTGTTCCTAATGATAAAGTAAGACAGGGAAGTCTGGCGGTTGTCAGAAATACAAATGCCTTGAGTCTTTTAATTGAAGTTTCATATCTTATAAATCCCGAGGATAACGCAAATTTGATTAACCCTGACTTTCAACAACAGTATGCAAAAGCCATTGCAGACAGTTTGGAAAAATATTTCGGAAGATAGTTAAATGTCCAAAAGGGAAAATCCTGTTGGCAAATACACCTCTGTCAGTTCATATAAATAAGATGTTTTTACACCTATAGCTTCTGCAACTTGGGCTATTGTAGTAACATTAAAATCTTTTTTAGCATTAACAAGTGTGCTGAGTGTTGATGTTGAAATCCCGTATTCAATTGCAATACGGGAAGGTTTTCTATTCCCGATACAGTGTTTTGCGGCTTTAGATAGAGCCTTTAAGTAAATCTGTTTTTTCATTTCTTTAGTTAGCATTTTAATATTGTAAAAATAACGTTATAATTTTTCTTTCGTGAACGCGAAATATTAAAATTGTTTTATGTAACAAAATGTAAATTTGAATTTTAAAATGGCTAAAACCCTGATATAATCCCTCATAGGATAGGATAGGATAGGATGTATTGCACCCGTAGCAATTTTTTTAGCCTGTAAAACTTTATAAAACTGTGTAGGTTAAAACAAAAAAAGAAAGCAGGTAGAAATTATGTCAATGGATACAAGATTATTTAATCGTGGTGGTCGAACTTATTTATTTACAAAAGAAACAAATACAATTCATGGTGACCCTAAGTCTTATAAGGCAACTTTACGTGAAATTAAATATGACGGCTCAGTTTCAGAACCGTTTATAACAAAAGAGAGAGGTAGTTCTACTATTACAAGAAAGAATTCTCATTATAGAGATGTTTCTTCTAGTATTAATCCTTGGTCTTTTGAAATTACTGATGGTGATAAATTAACACTTTCCGGTCGCTTACAAGGAGGAAAAGTTGAAGCCGTAGACGAATTAAAAATTCCTGTTGATAGGAATGGGAGAATATCCGGTGATTCTTTAGAAAACCTTTCACCTATTGCAAAAAGATGGCTGAGAAAAGTTGGTGAATTTTTAGCAAAAGTTAAATAGGTAATTTTTAAGGATATGACACTGGAACAAGTTCAATGTGGCAGTAAATACCAGGTCGGGCAGAAGCCCGACCTGGTTAAATTATTATCTTGTTACATAGTTCAAAAGAGTTCTGACGCCTGCGCCTGTTGCACCTGCGATAAATTCTTTCTGCGGTTTTTCAAGATATGCAGTACCCGCGATATCTATGTGGCACCATTTTGTATCTTTTACAAATTCCTGTAAAAATACGCCTGCAGCTGATGCACCGCCATAACGTGAACCAGTGTTTTTCATATCAGCAATATCTGATTTCAGGCTGTCTTTGTATTCTTTGAACATCGGTAACTGCCAGTATGTTTCACCTGAATCTTTTGCTGTTTTGATTAGTCTTGCAATCATTTCTTCGTCGTTGCCCATAATTCCTGAAGCAACTGTGCCGAGAGCTACCATGCAGGCACCTGTAAGAGTTGCGATATCAATTACTTCGTCAACTCCGAGCTCGCAGGCATAACATAGTGCATCTGCAAGAGTTAATCTGCCTTCCGCATCAGTGTTATCTACTTCAATTGTTTTTCCGTTTTTGGCTGTTAAGATATCGCCCGGCTTGTAAGATGAGCCTGAAGGCATATTTTCACAGGCTGCAATTATACCATGAACTTCCATATCAGGTTGTAATTTTGACAACGCCTTCATTACACCTAACACACATGCTGCTCCTGACATATCATCTTTCATTGTAAGCATTGATGATGGCGGTTTAATATCAAGTCCGCCTGAATCAAAGCAGATGCCTTTACCTATAAGTGCAATTTTTTTCTTAATATTTTTGCCTGTATATTTCATGTGAATGAATTTTGGCGGTTGAATGCTTCCCTGACCGACAGCCAGATATGCGCCCATTCCCATTCTTTCGATTTCTTCTTTATCAAATACTTTTGTTTCAATTCCTTCCAAACCTTTTGCAAGTTCTGCAAGTTTTGAAGGTGTTGCAATTTGTGCCGGAGTATTTGCTAAATCCCTTGTAAATTTCATTGCTTCGCCAAAAATAATTCCTTCATTTACATCTTCCTGAGAAAATTTTGCAAATGTAATTTCATCAAGGTGGTGTGCTTTTTCTGATTTGTATTTGTCGTAAGCATAATCAGCTATCATAGCTCCAATAGCTGCAGATTTACCGTAATCGGCATTTACATCAAAGTCAAAAGCCGCTTTTTTAGCTTTAATCTGTTGTAATTTTTTTACTGCTTTGGCAACAGCCTCTCTCATTTTATTGTGGTCAAATTCTTCTTTTTTACCAAAGCCGACTACCAGGATTTTATCGGCAGGAATTTGTCCGAGAGTATGCAAAAGATAAGTTTGTCCGAATTTGCCTTCAAAACGGTCTTTATCAACTGCATAAGTATTAGCAAGCTCCTGTGAAGTCTTTTCACCTTCAAATTTATTGATAACCAGAACTTCAACGGGAGTATTTTTAACGTCTTGTGAAACTTTAATTTCCATAGTGTCTCTCTCCTTTTTACGGTTGCAAGTATACCACTTTCAACCCCTTTTGTAAATCCGTATTTGATATATGTATCAATTTTTAAATTAATACTATACAAAAATGTATAATCATGGTATCATATTGACAGATGTAGTAGGTAAATATTTTTTGGAAATATATGCAATAAAATTAATTTAAATAGTTAAATAGTTTGAAGCTCGATAGGATATATGTATCGGGCATTGCGTGTATTATTAAAAAATAGAAAAGGATAAGGTATAAAACTTTATGGACTTTTTATTGATTATTGCGGTTATTGCGGTAATAGCATTAATCGCTGTGCTTTTTGTCCAGCAAAGCAAGATGAAATCTGCGCTTTTATCCGTTGAAAAAGACAAAAAAGCATTGGAAGAAAAAGAAAAACTGCTCCTAAAAGAGGCAAGAATCAAAGCAATTGAAGAATTGCAAGAAGACAGAGAAAAACTTAACGAAGAAGAAAGAGAAAGAAGACAGGAACTTACAAGACAGGAACAAAAACTTGCAAAACGCGAGGATATGCTTGAAGATAAAATTCAGGAATATACTGATAAAGATCTTCAGGTTCAAAGAAAAATAGATGAGCTTCTTGAAAAAGAAGATTATTTGGCTGAAATTGTTCAAAAACAGACAACAGAACTTGAAAGAATTTCCGGAATGTCTGCTGAGGACGCAAAAAATATGCTTTTAGACCAGCTGAAGCATGATCTGGCGCAGGAGCAAATGCAGCTTGTAAGGGAAAATGAAGCGAAAATAAAAGAGATTTCCCTTGAAAAATCAAAAGAAATTCTCTCAACAACTATGCAAAGATGTATGATAGAACAGGTTGTTGAAACAACAGTATCTGTTGTAGCTCTGCCAAACGATGAGATGAAAGGCCGTATAATCGGACGTGAAGGACGTAATATCAGGGCTTTGGAAACATTAACCGGTGTTGATTTGATTATTGATGATACCCCTGAAGCTGTTGTTTTGTCATGTTTTGATCCGGTCAGACGTGAAATAGCAAAACTAGCACTTGAAAAACTCATTGTGGACGGACGTATTCACCCTGTACGTATTGAAGAAATGGTTGAAAAAGCACAGGAAGAAATCGACAGAAAAATCTGGGAAGAAGGCGAAAACGCTGCTCTTGAAATGGGCGTTATGGGTTTGAATAAAGAGTTAATAAAAACTCTCGGACGTCTTTATTACAGAACAAGTTACGGTCAGAATGTATTGAAACATTCTTTGGAAGTCGGTCATATTGCAGGAATGTTGGCTGCGGAAATCGGTGCTAATGAGAAAATTGCAAAACGTGCAGGCCTGTTGCATGATATCGGAAAAGCCGTTGACCAGACTCAGGAAGGTACGCATATCCAACTGGGTGTTGAACTTGCATCCAGATACGGAGAAAGTCCTGAGGTTATCCATGCAATTGAGGCTCATCATGATGATGTTGTTGCAAATACAATTGAAGCAGTGCTTGTAAAAGTTGCGGATGCAATATCGGCTGGCAGACCTGGTGCAAGACGTGACACTCTTGAAATTTACATCAAACGTCTGCAAAAAATTGAAGAAATTGTAAACAGTTACGAAGGAATAAAACAATCTTTTGCGGTTCAGGCAGGACGTGAGGTTAGAATTATCGTTGAAGCCGAAAAATTTGATGATTTGGCCTCTCAAAAGCTTGCAAGAGATGTTGCAAAACGTATAGAAGATGAACTTGATTATCCGGGGCAGATTAGAGTGACGGTGGTTAGAGAGTTCAGGACAACGGAAATCGCAAAATAGGTGAGAAAGTGAACAGTGAAGCGTGAAGTAGATTTTCTTCACTCTTCACATTTCACTCTTCACTTTAGAGGTGCAAATGACAGGTGATGAACAAAATATAAAAATTTTATTTTTCGGAGATATGGTCGGTAAACCCGGCAGATATGTTTTACGTGATTACTTAGCGGAACATAAAGAAAAATATGATTTTGTAATTGCTAATGTAGAAAATGCATCTCATGGTTTTGGTTTAACTGAAAAAAATTATAATGAAATCTCTGAATATGGTGTTGATTGCATGACTTCTGGCAACCATATATGGGACAAAAAAGAGATTTTAAACTACATCGATAAGGCTGATAAATTAGTCAGACCTTTTAATTATCCTTTGAATACTCCCGGATTCGGAAGCCGTATTTTTGAGCTTGCTAATGGTGTAAAAATTGCTGTAATAAATCTTTTGGGCAGAGTGTTTATGTCCCCTGTTGATTCCCAATGGGGCAAAGCTGTTGATGAAATAAAACATTTAAAAGAAATAACCCCGATTGTAATAGTTGATTTACACGCGGAAGCTACTGCAGAAAAAATATGTTTTGGACGTTTTTGTTCAGAGCTCGGTGTAAGTGCGTTTTTCGGGACACATACTCATGTCCAAACAGCAGATGAAAGAATTATAAATGGTATGGGGTATATTACGGATGCCGGTTTTTGCGGGATATATGACAGTATAATCGGGATGGATTATAAGACTTCTCTTAACCGCTTCATAACCTGTATTCCGGAACGTTATGATGTAGCAGACGGTAATGTCGTCCAACTTAATGCTGTTGAGGTTGAAATAAACCCGATAAGCGGACATACTGTTGCTATAAAAAGAGTTTTTTTGTTATCAGATAAAGAAAAGGACGCGGACAATGAAAAGTGATTTACACATCCATACTCTGTATTCGGACGGTGTTTTTTCTCCCGAAAAAATTGTCGATACGGCAATAGATGTCGGTCTGCAGGTAATTGCTCTTACGGATCACGACAATGTTTTGTCATATCCGGTTGCAAAAGATTACCTGAGAAAGACTAACAGAGATGATAAACTGGAAATTATTCAAGGGATAGAGGTCAATACCCTCTATAAAAATTACGAAGTTCATATTTTAGGATATTTTATGGACGTTAATAACAGTGATTTCCAAAATATGCTAAAAATTCAACAGCAGGCTCGTGTAAAACAAACTAAAGAAATAATAAATCTTCTGTCAAAAAAGGAAGGAATAAAGATTAAGTTTGAAGATATAAAAAAACAGGTTGCTCAAGGCGGTAGTATAGGCCGTCCTCATATTGCAAAAGCAATTACAAATGCAGGCGGAACTTCAAGTGTTATTGAGGCTTATTCAAAATACATCCATGATGATTCACCTGTTTATGTTCAAAGAAAAACTGTTTCGCCTCAGGATGCGGTTGAGATTATTTATGATGCCGGGGGAATACCTGTTATTGCACATCCTCATGATATTGATATTGCTGAAGATTTAATCAAGGAATTGATGCAATACGGACTGCGCGGAATAGAGGCCTATCACAGAAAGCATTCTCCTGCATGTGTTGAATATTTTTCTTCAATGGCCGAGGAATTAGGACTTATTGTAACGGGCGGTTCTGATTTTCATGCCCCCAATATTATGAACGGACAAATTATTCTAGGTAAGAATTTTGTTCCGGAATGGGTTTATGACAAGCTTGTTGAAGAAAAAAAACGTATAGATTTGGCTTGAGGTTTTATGGCTCGGAAGAAACGTTTTTGGAAACTTGAATATTCTATTGCATTATTTGTAATGCTTGGGGTTCTTTTGCTTATAATGCCTGTTTCGATAGAAAGCACCCGTCAGGCAAATTTTATTTCCAAATGGAATGAAAAATTAAATCGTGTTGAATATATGTTTACAGTAATAAATGCTCATATAACTGATGATATGCTGAAAAGCATGAAGAAAGCTAAAACTCCCTCAGAGCGTGAAAATTTATTGCTTGCGATAATCAAACCATATATGCGTATAAAAAGTTTACCTATAAGGCATTATAAACCGCGTTATATGAATGGTGTAAGGGTATATAAAGGGCAGAGATATTATTTTGAAGATTTTTATTTTGCGGAAAATAATACAATTGTCGGAATAAAAGATATTAAGAATGAAAAATCTGATGATGTTTTGTTCATTATGATGTTTGATATGAATGGTATTTTGCCGCCGAACAGATGGGGAAAAGATATTTTTGGTGTGAATATTTATGACGGAGGTAAGATTGAACCTTTCGGTTTTGATGAAAGTATGGATGAGTTGAAAAAGGATTGTTCTGAAACCGGTACGGGGGTAAGCTGTTCTTATTATTATAAAATCGGCGGGGGGTTTGATGACTGATATCAAACGTGTATGTGTTTTCGCATCTTCCTGCAATTTTTTGGATGAACCGTATTACAAAGCAGCTTCTGAATTTGGGGATTTGCTCGGTAAAGCCGGATTTGATATGGTGTACGGTGGAAGTTCATTAGGTTTGATGTGGGCGTGCGCTGAAAAAGTAAAAGAAAACGGTTCTCAAATAATCGGGGTTATGCCTGAAAAATTACATAATATGGGAGTTTTTACTGATGAATGTGTGGAACTTTTTGTCACGCCTTGTATGAGAAGCAGGAAAGCAAAAATGGATGAACTATCAGACGCTGTTGTTGCGTTGCCCGGCGGTTTTGGGACTTTAGAAGAACTTTCAGAAATGATTGTTCAAAAACAATTGGGATATAATAACAAACCTATAGTGCTCTTGAATACAAACGGATTTTATGACAAATTGGTTGAGTTTTTTGATGAAATTATATCTCAAAAGTTCGCCGGAGAAGCTTCAGGAAAACTCTATTATATAGCGCAAACTCCGGTTGACGCAATAGAATATTTGAAAAATTATATACCCGAAAATATAGCGGTAACAAAAGAACATATTTATAAGAGATAAAAAAAATCAGGCATTATGCCTGATTTTTTAGTATTTTAACATTGAAACAGTTCGTGGAGAATCTGTTAATTTTTCCCGCCCGTTTAAGTCGGTTAATTCTATTAAAAATGCTATTCCCACAAGATTTGCTCCTGTTTTTTTGATGAGTTTACAGGCTGCTTCCGCTGTTCCTCCGGTCGCAAGAAGATCATCTACTATTAAAACATTTGCCCCCTGCGGAAATGCGTCTTTATGAACTTCAATTTTATCTGTGCCGTATTCAAGTGAATATTCTTGAGAATAGGTTTCTGCAGGGAGTTTATTCGGCTTCCTAATGGGGACAAAACCTGCATTTAATTTATAGGCCATCGGCATACCGAAAATAAATCCTCGGCTTTCAATACCCGCGATATAATCTATTTTTACATCCTTAAATTGCTCACAAAGGTAGTCTATCATAACCCGTAATGTTTCAGGATCTTTCAGCGCTGTTGTAATATCTCTGAATATAATTCCAGGTTTTGGGAAATCTTTTACATCCCTGATTTTATTTTTTACATCAATAAGTGTTTCAGTTGTCATTATTTTTCTCCTTTTCGGCTTCATTATTCGTCTTAGTGTAATTAGCTACTGAGGCTAAAGTTTCTGTTTTTTCGGCCAGAATTTGTTTTAACTTTTCTGTATATTTTTCAGTGTATTCTTTTGTATATTGTTTTGTTTTTTCTAATTCTTTTTTTATGAAAGCTTTTATACTGGCTTCTTCTTCCATAACAAGGCCGTGTGCGGTTTTACCCCAGTTCATATCTTTTTTCATAAATAGGATTTTGAAACATATATATAGTACAAGCGGAAACCATATTATAAATAGATAAACAGATGTTTCAAGAGCCTCAAAAGTTGCATCTAATCTCGGCATATAATCATAACGTCTGAGAGCGTATCTTGCTGCGAAGAAAAAGCCAAATCCAATTATACATCCAATAAAAATTGAGGAATAAAGCATATGCGGCGGTGCCTGTTTTGCAAGTACTTTAAAAACTCTTATGAGTATTTCCATTAAAAACCAGCCCGGCATAATAAACTGCGTTATATATGCTGTCATATCAAGGCTGGCACGCAAAGACATATCTTTAGAAAATAATACATCTCCGGCATATTCAAGGTATCTTCTGATAGTACCTTCCAGCCATCTTCTTCTCTGTCTGTAAAGCGGTCTTATATATATAATTCCTTCTTCATATACAATAGCATCGGGACAAAATCTTATATCCCAGCCTTTTATATGAAGTCTTGTAGACATATCAAGATCATCTACGATTGTATAGTTATTCCATCCGCCGATATCATCTATTGCCTGACGTTTTATAAGTTCTCCGTTTCCTCGAAGTTCAACAGCCCCTTTTATAGAATCACGTCCGACCTGAAAATGTGTATCCATTGTATATTCATTATTCTGGCATCTTGTTAACAGATTCTGATTTTTATTTCGTATAACTTTTCTTGCCTGAACAGCTCCCACATCTTTCGGTTCAAGATGCGGAATAAGTTTTGAAAGAAAATCCGGCTCTACCGTAGCATCCGCGTCAAATACAAGAATTGCTTCTCCTTTGGCAATTTTATATGCGTCATTTAGAACTGCAGATTTACCCGGGAATGCATCTTTATCCCTTATTAAAGCTTTTACTTTATCATATTTTTTTTCTAAATTTTTTATAACGGAGGCTGTATTGTCAGAGCTTCTGTCATCAATTACGATAATTTCAAAATTCCCGTAATCCATGTTCAAAATATTTTCGACAGTTTTAGCTATAACAGTTTCCTCGTTATGTGCGGGTATGAGCACAGATACAAAAGGTTTGTAATCAGGATTTATTATCTGCGGATATTTTTGAAGTTTTCTTTTTTGTAATTTGTAAGAAAGGTTCAGGAAAAGTGCATAAATAAACATAAATGTGCATAAAAGTGCAAGCCCCCAAACCGTATTAAAATAACTTTGAAAGATGTAAATAAAAATTCCGAGCCCAAAGACTATCGTAAATAATATAACTCTTTCTTTCATCTGTGAAATACCTTTTTTGTACTCCCGTAATTCCTACAATATTATATCAAAAACTAAATTTAAGTGTTTAAATTTCATATATTTCATTACTTTTTGTAAAAAATTCATCTGTTTATATGTTTTTCGCCCATAAATTTGTAAAAAATCGTTAAAATGCTTGCGTTATAAAAAAATTCGGCTATAATGATTTATGTACAAAGAAGAAGGAGTTTTTATTATGAACAAAGAAGAATTAGTACAAGAAATTGCAAAAAAATCAAGTGTAACTCAAAAAGAAGCTTCAGAAGTATTGAGTGCTTTAATTGAAACTATCCAAAAAACAGTTTCTAAAGGCAAAAAAGTTACTTTAGTCGGCTTCGGTACATTTGAATCAAGAAAAAGAGCTGCAAGAATCGGCAGAAATCCTCAAACTGGCAAGGAATTAAAAATCCCTGCAACTACAGTTCCTGCATTTTCTGCTGGTAAAAAATTCAAAGAAGCTGTTAACAAAAAATAAGCAATTTTTTGAATTAAAAATTTTAAAGACACTCTTTATAGAGTGTCTTTTTTTATTTTTTATGTTACATTAAATGTGTAGTTTATGAAAAAAAGGTATATAACATGCGAATAATTATAAATTTTAATAACTTCGGGGGGGGGGCATATAACAGCTTAGGACAAGGTATTTACAGTGTATTTGGAGGCAAAAATGCCTAAAATATCTATTGTATTGCCGGTTTACAATGTTGAAAAATATTTACCGGAATGTATTGAAAGCCTTGTCAACCAAACTTTAAATGATTTGGAATTTATTTTTATTGATGACGGTTCAACAGACAATTCTCTAAAAATCCTTGAAGATTATGCAAAAAATGATTCAAGATTTGTGATTATTTCTCAAAAAAATCAAGGCCCGGGTATTGCAAGAAACAAGGGGTTAAAGGTTGCAAAGGGTGAATATGTAACATGTCTTGACCCTGATGATTGGTTTGAACTTAATGCTATGGAGATTTTGTATAAAAAACTTAGAGAAACAAATGCCGAAGTTTTACAATTTGATTGGATATACCGGTATGATAATGCATATACATTTTCTCATAAATCTATTGAATATTCAAAATTTAAAGATAGATTGAAAAAAGATTGTGGAACTGATATTTCCGAAAATGATTTTTTTGACTGGAGAGAACATAAAAATAAATTTTTTAACTCTAGTGGAGGCACCTGGGGACGTGTATACTCATCAAAATTTATAATAGAAAACAATATAAGATTTTCTGAAATTCCTATTGGGGAAGATAGATTATTTGGGGTAATGACACTGTATTATTCCCCAAAAATTTATTATTTAAATGAGTATTTGTATAATTATAGAATAAGAGGAAATTCACTTTGCCGACGTCAATCTGAGAAATATTTTTATTGCCCTTTTGTTTGCTATGATGAAATAGAAGAATTTCTAAAAAGTAAAGGGTGCTTTGATGATTTAAAGGAACAGTTTAATGCCCAAAAAGTCGAATTTTTTAAAATGATTTATTATTTGCTGCCTCAAGCCAAAAGAAAAGAGTATAAAATATTATGTAAGAAAAGGCTTTCAAAGGACATGTTTAAGAAAGTGTTTAGATTGAAAAAATCATTCATAAAAAATATCTTTTCTGTTGAAAATGTTTATCGTTATAATGGTCTGTATAAACAAATAGTTATATTGGGTTTTTCTATTGAAATAAGAAAGAAAAATTAAGTCTGAATTACTTTCAAACTCTGCTTGGCTGTGCAGCGGCTATGCTATTTTTAGTTAAGATAAAACGGGTTTATCCAAAAACCGATTAACGGGTACAGCGGCACGCTGCCTAGTCGACCGAGAAGATTTCTTTGATATCGTCCATTGTCAGCGACTTAACGATGTTTCTGTCAACTGAAATTACGCTGTCAACAAGGTTACGCTTAACTGTTTTGAGTTTCTGAATTTTTTCTTCAACAGTATTTTTTGTAATAAGTCTGTAAACAAATACTTTTTTAGTCTGACCAATACGGTAGGCTCTATCTGTTGCCTGATCTTCAACTGCAGGATTCCACCACGGATCGTAATGGATTACATAATCAGCGCCTGTAAGGTTCAAGCCTGTTCCGCCCGCTTTCAAACTGATTAAGAAGATTGGAATTGACGGTGTTGAATTAAATCTTTCAACAGCTCCCTGCCTGTCTTTTGTTTTGCCTGTCAGGTATTCGTACTGGATACCTTCTCTTTCAAGCCAGCCTTTAATTAAATCAAGCATATCTACAAACTGGCTGAATAACAGAATTCTGTGCCCTTCGTCAATAATTTCTTCAAGCATAACTTTGAGTTTTTCGAACTTGCCGGACTTCATAATATTTTTGACATTTTCTTTGTCGTAAAGTCTCGGGTGACAGCATATCTGGCGTAATCTGAGAAGTGCAGAAAATATTGAAAGTCTGCTCTTTTCAAGTCCGTTCTGTTCAATAGATTTGAACAATTCTTCTTTTGTACTGTCAAGAACCTGTAAGTAGAAATCTTTTTGCTCATCCGTAAGTTCGCAGTATGCAATGTTTTCAACTTTATCAGGCAAATCTTTTGCAACATCGCGTTTCATACGGCGCAGGATAAACGGATAAATCTGTAATTTTAAACGTTTTTCAACTGTTTTGTCCTGACGTTCCATAATCGGGTTTACATATCTGTAATTGAATTCAGACATGCTGAACAAGAATCCCGGCATTAAAAAGTCAAATACAGACCATAATTCTTCAAGTTTATTTTCAATCGGAGTTCCTGAAAGCGCGAGCTTATGTGAGGCCTGCAGTTTTTTAACAGCCTGTGCCGTCTGAGACATTGCGTTTTTAATATTCTGTGATTCATCAAGAATTACATATCTGAAATTGTAATCTTTTAGTTTTGCAATGTCGCGTCTTACAAGTGCATAGCTTGTAATTACAACATCATAATTCGGAATTTCTTTGAACAGTTGTTTCCTGTCAACACCTGACAATTTTAATGTTGTTAATGTCGGTGCAAATTTTTGAATTTCCGATTCCCAGTTAAACACAACAGTTGTCGGACATATTACAAGAGTCGGAGCAGGGCCGTCTTCTTCTTTTGCTTTTTGAATAACTGCAAGTGCCTGCAGAGTTTTCCCGAGCCCCATGTCATCCGCAAGTATTCCGTTAAGCCCGTATTTATACATAAACCAAAGCCAGCCGAAACCTTTAGTCTGGTATTCGCGGAATTCTGCATTAATACCTTTCGGAAGTTCAAGATTTTCCGATGTAGAGAATGTTGACATCTGTTCCCAGAATTTTTGGAATTCATCACTCAAAACAAGTTCTACATCAAGGTTTTTTAGCTCGTTAATCAAACCTGCACGGTATGTTTTTACGATAAATTTGTTATCATTGTTTCTGTAAACGTCAAATAAGTTGAACGCACGCATCATTGCATAAATATTTTGTGCAGGATATTCAACGAAGCCGAGACTTCTTATACGGCTGTATTTTTCACCGCTTTGAATAGTGTCATAAATCTCATCAAAATTAATGATTTCATCTCCTACCTGTCCGTAGAGGAATATTTCAAAACTGTCCTCGGATTCTTCTGTAAAATCTATTTTTGCGCATAATCTGAAAGGGGCATCAAGAAGTTTAAAAAAGTTCATATCATCTTTTTCAACAAACTTCCAGCCTTCTCCTGCCTGTTTAATATAGTAATTATAAAAATCTATGGCATTTTCTTTTTCCAGTGCAAGGTTATTTGTCTGCATCGGGACAAATTTGCAGGCAAGAAGCATTTGATAAGCTTCCTGTTCGTGTTTAAGATTTCTCTTAATCCAGTAAACAAGATCTTCTCCCTGTTTTTTAATCGTAATATATGGAGCCTTTTCAGCCGTAGTTTTAGAATACGGGACAACAACTCCGTCATATTCAAATTCCAATGAGGCTTTTAGAGATTGGTCATAATCAATCCCCATAGTAACAATATTTAGTGGCGGACGTTCTTCCAGCATAAGCTTGCTGATATTGTCAGCAATTTCAACATCCATAATTTCTCTGAGTTTTGGTAATTCTTCATATATAAACTTACCGCCGTCAGCATCTTTTAAATCCGTAAATGAAGATTTAAGAATATTTTGCGGGATTGAGCTCATTGCAATATTGGTCGGAAAAATTATATTTTTATATCTTCCCCATTTTAAATGTCTTGAAAAATATCTTACTTCTTCAAGCGGGTAAACATCATCTTTATCCGGTCTTTTCCATTCAAGGGAAAGCAAAATTGTTCCCTGTGCGCCAGTGTTAACTGTTAAAACGAGCTTCCATTCTTCATCTGTAAATTTCAGTCTTTCTTTTGTTTTTTCATCCAGAACTTCGTCCGCTTTTGAAAGAAGCGTGAACATCGGTCCGAATTTGGTAATCGGAATATCGTACCAGCCGGCTTTTTTGTCCTGTCTTGAAATTGTCAAAAGCTGCTGGAATATTGCAACTTCAACCTTTTGAGAATTGTTTAATTCAAAGTCAGGATTTTGTTTTTGGGCTTCTATTAAAGCTCTTAAAATCGGTTCAATCTGTCTTACAACTTTTCCTGTTTCTCTTGAGCGCACAAGCACAGAGAAGAAGTTTGCTTTTCTTTTTGAATTAAAGTGAAAAATATAATTCCCTTGCGGCTCTTCTGTAAGTGCTGTATTTTCATCAGGAAAATCAAATTCCATGCCGTATTTGGTTTCAAGCCAATCTTCATAGGCATGCTCATCAATTGCTTTTAGTGCAACCGCAACCGCATGTTTACACCATTCTTCCTTAAGCGGGCAGTTACATCTGGCTTCAACCTTATTTTTCTTAAAAATTAGGTCAGTATTGTAGTGATCCTGAAAATTCCCTTTAACTTTTGCCATATAAAAGTTTTTCTCAGGATAATTATCAAATACCATATCTTTAAGATGGTATTCATAACCTCTGCGCCAGCTTCCCGCACTTGCATTTTCTTTTATATATTTGTAATTAAATTCCTGTGGTTTAACACTCATTATGTTTTAGAGTATCTCTTTCTTTCCCTAAGGGTACAAATTATCGGATATAGAATAAATTCTATAAGCCCTTAATAACAACAATGATATTATTACATAAAGAATAAAAAAAGGCAATAGATTTATCCCAATAAAATATAAAAATGGAAATAATATGCGAATACAATGCCGAAAAGTGCTCCCATAATAACTTCGAATGGGGTATGTCCGAGTAATTCTTTGAGTTTTCCGCCGATTGCCTGAACATCATGTTTATAAAAATCATCCATCATCCTGTTTAGACAAGCTGCAGTTTTACCGGCCGCACGTCTTACTCCTGCTGCATCATACATTGTTATTAAAGCATATCCTATAGCAACTGCAAATGCTATGGAATCCCAACCTTCGATAATTCCGACTGCTGTAGATAGTCCCATTACTCCTGCAGAATGAGAACTAGGCATACCACCTGTTGTTGTAAAGATTTTAAAATTTACTCTTCTTGTTTTTATAGTGAATATAATAAATTTAATAAGTTGAGCTATAAAAGCAGCTAAAACTCCGGCTGCTAAAGCTTCATAACCTGTATTTAAGATGCTTTTTATCATATATATCCTTAATTACTCTCTTACGTTATTCAAGTATAGCATAAGAAAATAATTTGTGTAAAATATGTGAACATAACAAATATTATAAGAATCTTTTTCCTCTCCCAAGAAGAGGAAAAAGATTCGCAAACAGAGGGCAGGAAGGTAGGAGGGCAAGCCAGTATCAGTGAGCAAAAGCGCACCAAAATTATAATAATCTGCACTTAATGAAACAATAACAAAGCGGATGTTGTTTGAGCGGTAAAGAGATTCCGAAACGAGTTCGGAATGACGGAAAGATATAGCGAGTTCATCCGCACGGGTTGAATTTAGTGCAGATTAAACGGTCAGCGTGTTTTTCTTTCTTTTTATTGCGATGTAAAAAGAAAGAAATTAAGTGCGGGTGCGGGGACGCAGAGTTCCCGCATATAAAATAAACTATTTACCAATTATTTTTGTCATTGCGGACTTGATCCGCAATCGCATAAACTTAAAAGTCTGTTACCCACCCCTGCCCTCCCTAAAAAGGTTGGGGTTAATCAATAATCCTATCTACTTTGTAGAGGATAAATTATATTTTCTATAATATTTGTTATGTAAATCAACAAATGCTGATTTTATTCATTTTATTCAATATTTCTTCAAATACTCCAGACTTAAGATTATTTTTCTCTAAAATATTAAAACATTTATCAATCAGTCTGTTTAATTCATCTTTTGATTTTTCTATTCCGTAAAGACTTGTATATGTAAGTTTACCTTCTGCTTTATCCTTGCCGATTGTTTTGCCCATTTGTTCAAAAGTTGAAGTTTCATCAAGGATATCATCTGCGATTTGAAAAGCTACCCCCAAGTTTTGTCCGAATTCGGTTATTTGTTTAATTTGTTCATCATTTGCGTCGGCTATTATTGCTCCTGTTCTCAATGCAAGTTTAAACAAATCAGCTGTTTTATGTGTATGGATGTATTGGAGTGTTTTTGCGAGCTCTTCTGTTTCAACATCAATTTTCCCTGAAAATTCAAAAGACTGCATAAGTTTTTCACTTTCGATATCTACCACCTGTCCCGAAATAACTCCAAATGCGCCTGCGGCCTGGAAATATTCTTCCATAATTCTAATAATTTTGTCGGCTCCGAGTGCTTTTGAGTGTTTTAAGATTAGCTGCGGGGCAAAAGTTAAAAGCGCATCACCTGCAAGAACTGCATGTGCTTCCCCAAAAACTTTATGATTGGTTAATTTCCCGCGTCTGTAATCGTCATTATCCATACAGGGAAGATCATCATGAATAAGGGTTTGTGCATGAAGCATTTCTATAGCGCAGGCCGTAGGAATTGCGTCTTCGTAATTTCCGCCGAATATCCTGCAGGTTTCAAGGCACATTACAGGGCGCAGGCGTTTTCCGGGTAAGGTTACAGTATATTTCATCGCTTTGAAAATTCTTTGCGGGTATTGTACCGGCATAAATTTATCAATATGTTTGTCTATTAGTTCAATATAATCATTCATCTTCATTGGCGATATCCTTATAAATCTGTTGTTTCAGAGTATTTCTTGCACTTTGGCGTTTTTTTTCGCTTATTTTAGCAATGTGCTTATTGTGTACAAGTTTTTTTGAATTTTCTTCTTTTTTCCCCTCATACTTAACTTTTTCTTTGTATTCTTTAGCCTCATTCACAAATTCAAGATAGCTTTCATATCGAGTGCTGTCAATTTTATCAATATTTTTAAGCACATTACATCCGTCTTCATGTATATGCAGACAGTCTGCATATTTGCATTCATCGCGGAATTGTGAGATGTCCTCAAAAAGTAAATCTACGTCAGCAGGAAGTATAAAGTCAAATCTTACGTTGCTGAAGCCCGGAGTGTCAACAATTTTGGAAACGTCATTGATTTTTATAATTTCGCAGTGTCTTGTTGTATGCGTACCGCGTTGAGTTTTTTCGCTTACTTTTTTTGTTTTGAGATTTAATTCCGGATTAATTGCATTAACCAGACTTGATTTCCCGACTCCTGAATTTCCGCATAAAACGGATATTCTAGCTTCAAGAAGCTTCCCAAAGTTTTTAATCCCCTTATGTTCTGTTGCGGATGTGTAAACTATTTTGTATCCTATTGACTCATAAATATTTTTAATTTTTTCTTTAAGGTGTTTGTCCCACTTTAAATCTTCTTTATTAAAACAGAGTACAGCGGGAATATTGTAGTATTTTGCAAGAGCAATATAACGGTTTAATTGGTGTAAATCCAGATCGGGCTCTTTTAATGCTGATACGATAATTATTTGATCGATATTTGCGACGCTCGGCCGTTTTATAAAATTTCTGCGTGGAAGAATATTTTTAATAACGCCGTTTTCAAATTCTACAAAGTCGCCTACGAGGATTTTTTCTTTCTGTTTTTTTAGAACCTCGCGGATTTTGCATTCGTGAGTATTCTGCCCATCGTCAACGTAGTAAAAATCAGAGTGAATTTTGTATATTTGTCCTTCAGCCATTACTGAATCATTTTAACATAAAAAAGTTTTAATCTTCACCTTCCTGATAATTTTCATATTGAAGATTATCATCATACAAGAATGAATGATATTGTGCACTTAATTTTTGCGGATATACATCTAAATCCCAGGTATCTGCACCGAACTGATTGGGACCTTTCGCTCCGTTTACGTCTATTTTAATTGAGCCGCATCTTCCCTCAGTGCTACTTAATTTTATCTCATTTCCGTTTGCATCTTTGACAGGGTTACCTTTATCATCCGTTTGTGTCCATGTATTAGTCCATTTGCAGTCTCCATTATGGTTATATCTGTTAACAAAAATCACACTTCCGTCATTTAAAATGGCACTGCTGGAGTTTGCATAATTATTATAAACTGTTTTTCCGTTAGAGTATTTCTTTTTATTTGATTTTGTTTTCCAGTTCCAGCAGCCGCCCTGATTTGCTTTGCATATTTTTACCATTTTTAAGTCTTTTGATAACTCTTGAATTATTTCGTCGTCAGTATATGCAGGGCCGAATAAATCCCCGTAGGAATCATAGCCGTTACGGCTTTTAGACATTATCAAAGCATTTGATAATTTAGAATAAGAGTTTTTCGCCTGATTAAGCAGTACTTTGTTCTTATAATTGGCAATCAAAGAGGGCATAGTCATTGCTGCAACCACACCTATAATTCCTAAGGTAATTAATACTTCCGAAAGTGTAAATCCTTTGTAGGTCATAGCTCTCCTTTTGTATAAAAATATTTATATATTAAATATAATATTGAAATATGCAATAAATATTACAAGATTTGAAAGCTTTTGTCAATACTTTATACTTTTATTATGGATATTACTGATTGGAATAATGATGAGATAATGCGTCTTGTCATGGCGAGGGGGCATATTACTCAGAAAATTTTGTTGGATTCTATAAAGAAAGATACAGGTGCGGAAATTCCTCAAAGCACTTTTTCTTGTAAAATTCGCAGAAATGGGTTGAAATTATCGGAATTTCAGCAAATATGCAAACTTTTAGGCTATAATATTATTTTAGAGCGAAATGACAAGTAATTTTTTTATTTGTTACTAATTTAATTCGAAATTGTAACAATTGTTTGAAGTTTATAATGTTTATGATATCATCAGTTTAACAGTTGATTATTAATTATTTAAAGGGGAAAAATATGATTTCAGTAAACGATTTAAAGACAGGCTTGACACTTCAATTGGACAACGGTTTATGGTCTGTTGTTGAATTTTTACACGTAAAGCCCGGTAAAGGTGCCGCGTTTGTTAGATCAAAGCTTAAAAACGTTGAAACCGGTCAGGTTGTTGAAAAAACATTCCGCGCCGGAGAAAAAGTTGCAAAAGCTATGCTAGACAGACGTGAAATGCAATATTTATATAAAGAAGGCAAAGAATACGTTATGATGGATAACGAAACCTATGAACAGCTTCAGTTGACTGAAGAGCAGATAGGTGACGGTATTAAATATTTAAAAGAAAATATGATTGTTCAAGTATTAATGCACGACGGCAGAATTATCGGTGTTGATCTTCCTGCTCATGTAATTCTTGAAGTTACTGACACTCCTCCGTCGGAAAAGGGTAATACGGCTCAGGGCGGTACAAAACCTGCAACTCTTGAAACAGGTGCAGTTGTTAATGTACCGTTCTTTATTTCTAACGGTGACAAAATCAGAGTTGACACAAGAACTAATGAATATCTTGACCGTGCATAATTAAAAGTTTTTGAGTGTGAGGGGCAAAATCTTTTCAATGCTCCTTTTATTCGCCCCTCACTTTTCTCTATATTTAAAAGAAAGGCAAAAATATGAAATTTGATATTGAATATGTAGAAAAATTAGCCAAAGTTTTAGCTGAGAATTCTTTAACTGAAATTTCTCTTGAAGATGGTGAACAGGCTATTACTTTGAGAAAAGAAGTTATGGGTGTTGCTGCTCCTGTTGTTGCAGCTCCGGCTCCGCAGCAGGTTCAAACAGTTTCTGCTTCTTCTGCTGCCGAACAAAAAGAAGTTAAAAAAGGAAAACCTTTAACATCTCCTATGGTTGGAACATTCTATTCCGCACCGTCACCGGATGCTGAACCGTTTGTTAAAGTCGGTCAAACCGTAAAAGAAGGCGATGTGGTTTGTATTGTTGAAGCTATGAAGCTTATGAATGAGATTGAAGCTGAATTCGCAGGGAAAATTACTGAAATTTGTGTTCAGGACGGACAGCCTGTTGAATTTGGTCAGGTTTTAATGTATATAGAATAATTCATGTTTAAAAGTTGAAGGGGTAAACGGTGTGTTCCCCTTCTTTTTACAAGGAAGTATAAAAATATGTTTAGAAAAGTATTAATAGCAAACCGCGGAGAAATTGCGGTAAGAATTATAAGAGCCTGCAGAGAAATCGGGATTCCGACTGTTGCAATTTATTCTCAGGCAGATGCAAATTCTTTGCACGTAAGACTTGCAACCGAGGCTTACTGTATAGGACCGGCTTCAAGTGCTAAAAGTTATTTGAGCATTCCTGCAATTATTTCCGCAGCAATCGTTTCAGGTGCTGATGCAATTCACCCGGGTTACGGTTTTATGTCTGAAAGAGCGGATTTTGCCGAAATCTGTGCAAAACACGGAATTAAATTTATCGGACCGACTGCTGAAGCTATGAGAAAAATGGGCGATAAAGCAACAGCCCGTAAAACAATGATTGAAAACAATGTTCCTGTTACTCCGGGTACGGGAATTTTGAAAACACCTGAAGAGGTAAAAGAATTCGCTCATAAAGTCGGTTATCCGATAATTTTGAAAGCAACAGCAGGCGGCGGCGGGAAAGGTATGAGAATTTGCCGCTCGGATGATGATGTTGAAACTAATATGAATCTTTGTCAGTCTGAAGCTCAAAACTTTTTCGGGAATCCTGATGTTTATGCTGAAAAATATCTGGAAAATCCCCGTCATATTGAAGTCCAAATTCTTGCTGACCAGTATGGCAATGTAGTTCACCTCGGAGAAAGAGATTGTTCTATTCAAAGACGTCATCAAAAACTTCTTGAAGAAGCCCCGTCTCCGGCAATTGATGAAGCTACACGTAAAGAAATGGGTGCGGCGGCTGTCAGGGCTGCAAAGGCTATTAATTATGAAAGTGCAGGTACCTGTGAATTTTTACTTGACCATGACGGCAAGTGGTATTTTATGGAAATGAATACCAGAATTCAGGTTGAACATTGCGTAACGGAAATGATTTCAAATGTGGATTTGGTCAGGGAGCAAATCATGATTGCTTCCGGTGAAAAACTTGATTTTACTCAGGATGAAATTATGCTTCGCGGGCATGCAATCGAATGTCGTATTAATGCTGAAAATCCTGAAAAAGACTTTATGCCAAATCCGGGTACTATTACAGGTTACGTAACTCCCGGCGGTTTTGGGGTAAGGGTTGATTCTCACGCTTATCAAGATTATTCAATTCCGCCTTATTACGATTCAATGATAGGAAAACTTATCTGCTGGGGCAGAACCCGTAATGAAGCAAGACGCAGAATGTACAGGGCTCTGAAAGAATATGTTATAACGGGTATTGAAACAACGCTTCCTTTCCATCAGGAAATTATAGAAGACCCTGTATTTATGAGCGGGAATTTCAACACCGGTTTTATAGAAGATTTCTATAAACGTACAGGAAAAGATAAAAAATAATAAAAAAGCCTGAGCATATCTCAGGCTTTTTTAAAAATCGAAGAAATCTTTAACGGGTATATCTAATTTTTCTGCTATATCTATTAAAAGTCCTAAACTTACACATCTTTTGGCTGTTTCAATTTTGGCAAGATGTTCTCTTGAAATATCTAATGCTTCTGCAAGCTGATTTTGCGAAAGACCCTTTGCTTTTCTAAATTTAAATATATTTCTGCCTAATTGTAAAATTTTTGTAGTCTTATTGTTCACAAATTTATTTTATGTGTTATATTATAAAATGTATGTAGTCTTAAAGAGAACAATATGGAGTATTGATGAAAAAATCATTTACTTTAGCGGAAGTTTTAATAACTCTCGGAATAATCGGCGTTGTTGCGGCATTGACAATGCCAAGTTTAATCGCAAATTATCAAAAAGCTCAAACAGTAACACAGTTAAAAAAAGTTTATTCTGCAATGCAGCAGTCAGTACAAACTTCACAAGCTGAATACGGCGATATAGCAAACTGGGATTGGACACTTAGTACTGAGGAATTTTTTAATAAGTATTTAAGTTTAAATTTTTCGGTTGTTAAATACTGTGGGAGAGATGAAGGGTGCTGGAACGATGATGGTACTTTTATGCCGAACGGTCAAAAATATAGAGATACGCCTACATTTGCGGCGGGAGGAGATAGAACAAAATTAACTCTATCAGATGGAACCTTTATTGCTATGCGCAAGCAGGACAACAACCATGTGCATATTAATGTTGATATTAACGGTTCTAAGCGTCCAAATACTTATGGTATTGATGTTTTTTTATTTACATTAACAGCAGCTCCGTTTTTTGATAGTTCACATAAAATAGCTTCTCCCGGGTTGTTTATGTTTGGGCATGGTTTAAACAGCAGTGAAATTAAGTCAAATTATGCAGGTTGTGCAAAAGATAAGGTCGGAATGATGTGCGGTGAAAAAATATTAATGGACAGCTGGCAGATAAAAGACGATTATCCCTGGAAATAATATTTAACAAATATCTTGAAAACCTCATAAAAATATGCTACAATGATAGTAGGTAGTATGTGTGTGAGGTTTTTGTATGGCAGGTATAAATTTATTTTATA
Source organism: Candidatus Gastranaerophilales bacterium (assembly GCA_944322885.1). GTDB lineage: Bacteria > Cyanobacteriota > Vampirovibrionia > Gastranaerophilales > Gastranaerophilaceae > Stercorousia. Next base: position 56,259 of record CALUQH010000031.1, read on the forward strand.
ATTTTTCCAATCCGGTTGAAAAACAAAAAGAGCAGCAGAGAAAACAAAAAGATGCTTTGATAAAGAAAAATTATGATGAAATATATACCCATGAACTTGCGCATAAAAGTGCCGGCGGATCTCTTGCGGGCAGTATTGTTATTGAAAAGAATGCTGACGGTATCCCTGTCGGCGGGCATGTAAACATAAAAATGCCGTCATTAGACCCTAATAATCCGCAGAAAACAATTAACGATGCAAATACGGTTATTCGTTCTGCAATGGCGCCTTCAGATCCTTCGGATCAGGATTTTAGAGTTAAGGCTCAGGCTGAAAATATAAAAATGCAGGCGCAGGCTGTAAAAAATAAAGGGGTTGGCGAAAAACTTGATTATTCCGCTTAAATTTGTTTGTAGTATAATCAAGTTGTATGAGCACACAATTTAAGTATTATGCCAAAGAACTTTTAAACATTGCCCTGCCGATTATTATGGGAAACCTCGGGTTTATCCTCATTGGTGCCGGGGATGTGCTGGTTGCAGGGCATCATTCCACTGACACTCTGGCGGCCATTAGTATTGCTACGGCTATTACAAATTGTATTCAAACATTCGGCGTCGGGTTGATTTCAAGTGTTTCGCCTCTGCTTTCAAATTTTAGGGGTGAAAAGAAGAGCGCAAAAAAATATTTTTATCCGACTATAAGATTTGCCATGCTTCTGGCATTTATAATTATGCTTGCAGTTCTTGCATTTATCCCTGTTATAGACTATCTGCATTTCGCGCCGAGATTAGTTCCTATGATTAAGGAATATATGTTTATTACTGCATTTGCAACATTCGGAGCATACTTACATTCAGCATTAAAGGAATTTTTGCAGGCTTTTGAAATTGTTGTGTTCCCTAATTTAATTACTGCAATTGCTGTATTTTTAAATATTGCACTGTGTTTTGCAATGGTTTTCGGGTTCGGGCCTATTCCATCTATGGGGGTTGTGGGCTTGGCTGTTGCAAGTTTTATAATCAGATATTTTATGGGATTTGCTCTTTTGATATATTGTTTTACGCTTATGAATTTTAAAGACCATAAGGATTTTGAGTATTATAAGAGTTTGATAAAAATAGGAATCCCGATTTCATGCGCTGTTATGGTTGAATTTATTGCATTCAACAGTATCGCAATCCTTATGGGCAGAGTTGACGGAGTTTATGCGGCTGCACAGAATTTAGTTTGTACACTAACAACAATATCATTTATGGTTCCTTTTGCGGTATCAAACGCAATTGCTGTTAAGGTCGGGTTTGCTAACGGTGCAGGAAATATTAAGGATTTAAAAAGGTATTCTTTTGTCGGGATAGTTATATGTACAGGTTTTATGATGCTGAGTGCACTGGTGTTTTCATCATTCCCGCACTTCCTTGTCGGTCTGTTTACTCAGGATATTAATCTTGTGAAAATATCTGTTCCGATTTTATATATATTATCGGTATTTCAGATATTTGACGGATTACAGATATCTCTTGCCGGAATATTTAAGGGAATGAAAAGAACAGGAATTGTACTTTTGTCAAATTTTATAGCTTACTGGATGATTTCAATTCCTGTAGGGTGTACACTTGCATTTCATTTTCATTTGGATTTGAAAGGGTTCTGGTACGGGCTTGCGTCTGCTGCTGTAATCCTGTGTGTAATAATGGTTTTCATGTTAATCAAAAGTATTAAAAATTTGGAAACTGTCAAATAGCTTATTTTTATGGTAGTATAAACTTGAATGGAGGATTTATGCATACAGAAGAAAGAACATTTGTGGCTATTAAGCCTGACGGAGTAATCAGAGGTTGTGTCGGAGAAATAATAAGCCGTTTTGAAAAGAAGGGTTATAAACTTATCGGCATGAAAATGCTTCAGGTAACCGAAGAAATTGCCGCAAAACACTATGAAGAACATATTAATAAACCTTTTTACCCGAGCCTTGTAAAATATATTACAAGCGGCCCGATTGTAGCTATGGTATTTCAGGGTTATAAGGCTGTTCAGGGTATCCGTCATCTTTTAGGTGCAACTGACCCTTGTGAAGCTGATGTTGGCTCAATTAGAGCTGATTATGCACAGCTTAAGGAATATAATACTATTCACGGTTCTGACAGTGTTGAAAGTGCTGAAAGAGAAATCAACATTTACTTTAAGCCGGAAGAATTATGTCCTGATTACAAAAATATGATGGAAATTGTAACAGAGGATATTGATGCGCGCGAGTGAGCTGAGGGCGAGGTTTGTTACCTTATGGCAAAAAGCCATATAAGGTAACAACCGTAGACCCGTTAAACGCGAACGAGTAAGATGAAAATGATAAAAAACGAATACTTTAATTATGAATTAGTTCATGAATGTAAACAGACAGGCGCAAGAGCAGGAATTTTGACTACTCCGCACGGAATGATTAAAACTCCTATCTTTATGCCTGTCGGAACTAATTCTGCCGTGAAAACGTTGACCTGTGATCAGGTAGCTGATACGGGTGCGCAAATTATTCTTGCAAATTCTTACCATCTTTATTTGAGAGCCGGTACAAAATTAATAAAGCAGTTTGGCGGAATACACGGGTGGATGAACTGGCATAAACCTGTTTTGACTGATTCTGGCGGTTTTCAGGTCTTTTCGTTGAGCCATTTAAACAAAATTACGGAAGACGGTGTTGAATTCCGTGACCCCAAAGACGGTAAAAAACATTTTATAAATCCTGAAGTCTCAATGGAAATTCAGCAGGACATAGGTGCTGACATAATTATGGCATTTGATCAGTGTGCGCCTTATCCTTGTGATTATGATACGGCTAAGAAGGCTATGGAGAGGACGCACCGTTGGCTTGAAAGATGTTTTAAAGCTAAAACAAATCCAAAGCAGGCATTATTTCCTATTGTACAGGGTGCTTTTTACGATGATTTGAGGCGTGAAAGTGCTTCTGTTATATCTTCTTATGACGCTGTCGGTTATGCAATCGGGGGCTTGAGTGTAGGCGAAACAAAAGATATAATGAACCATTTTACGGAATTTACGGCTCCTCTGCTTCCTAAATATAAACCGCGTTACCTTATGGGGGTCGGAACTCCTGAGGATTTGCTTGACGGAATTAAGCGCGGTATTGATATGTTTGACTGCGTTCTACCAACCCGTAATGCCCGTCATGGCTCGTTTTTTACATGGGAAGGAAAATCAAATATTAAAACAAAACAGTATTACGATGATGAGCGTCCGCTGGTTGAAGGATGTAATTGTTATGCGTGTAAAAATCATTCACGCGCTTATATAAGACACTTGTGGAGATGCGGTGAGGCAACAGCAGCCACACTTTTATCTATTCATAATATTCAATTCCTTATAGAGTTTTCTCAAAAATGTCGTGAAGCAATTCTGCAAGACAGGTTTGGGGATTTTTACAACGAACATTATAAAAATCTTATTTGACTTTGATTAAAAAATCATTATTAAAAAATTAGGTAATGAGGATTTAATTATGAACAAAATTGATGATGACTTATCTCAAACACAAACAGTTATTAATAAACCTGTAGAACCTGTTACTGTAAATAATGAGACTTATGAAACATTTGATATTAAAGATCCGATTGTATGGTTATATCTGGATGATAATGAAACAAAAGGCTTGATGAATGCCGATTTTCTTGAATTTTTTACTATCTGAGGATTATAACCTGTAAGGATAATCGTCCTTAAATTCCCAGTTATCAATTTCAAGAAGTGCTGAACAGTATTTGCCGTTGTTTTTACATTTTTCCAGTACACGTTCTCTTGTCTGTATTTGATCAGATCTGTATGTACACCAGCCTTTGTTATGACACCATTCTGTAATTGTTTTATCGCAGGCTAAAAATATAAATATATCTCTACCTATAACGTTAGGTTTTTTGTCGCCGTTAATATCAAATTCGCAGTCCATACACCTGCCTCTATATATAGTTAATTTGCTTCCGTCAGAAAAATATATTATAGCCCGACCTCCCTTTTCTTCGATAGATAGAGTTTTAAGATACGGTGCCCAGTATCTGGCTGCAAATTCTTTCGGACGTAATGATAAATCCCATTCATTTACATCGCCGTTTTCTTCAACAGAGAAAATTAACGCCTGTCCCATCATAGAGTTGAATTTTTTTAATCTTGCGCTTGCGTCCTGCTTTTTGTAGCTTGTGATAAGGCTTGGAAGTGTTAATGCCGAGACCACCCCTATAATTCCGAGTGTAATCAGAACCTCTGCCAAAGTAAACCCAAATTTGTTGTTGTGATTTTTATATAAATAAAGTTCTTTATTCAAAAGTCTTTCTATTCTAGACTTTTCGGGGGGGGGGCGATTTTAAAAGCTTCGTTCTTAAACATAATAAATCTCCTTCTTTTCTATTTTATTATTCCCGATTTTTAATCTTTTGTCAATCCTAATTAAACAAATTTAACTGCGGAACTTCCACATTCGGAACATCAGCATTACGCTTGCGTGTTGCAAGATTGTTAGAGTAATCCTTTTGCATTCTTGTCATCAAATCTTCAGAGCGTTTTATAACAGCATTGGGAAGTCCTGCCATTTTGGCAACCTGAATCCCATAACTCTTGCTTGCTCCGCCCTGAACAATTTTTCTTAAAAATTCAATTTCCCCGTTTTCTTCAGATATTGTAATTCTGTAATTTTTTATCTGTGGATAAGTTTGAGTCATTACATTTAATTCATGATAGTGAGTTGCAAATATGCATCTTGCTTTAATTTTTGTTGCAATATATTCAGCAACTGCCCATGCAATTGCAACACCGTCATAGGTACTTGTTCCCCTACCTATTTCATCCAGTAAAATAAAGCTTCTGTCTGTTGCGGAATTTAAAATGCAAGCAGTTTCAACCATTTCTACCATAAATGTTGACTGACCGAGAGTTAAATCATCTGATGCTCCCACTCTTGTAAAAATCTTATCAATTACACCTATTTTAGCAAAATCCGCAGGAACCCATGAGCCGATTTGCGCTAAAATTGCTATTAAAGCATTCTGTCGCATATATGTTGATTTACCTGCCATATTAGGCCCTGTTAAAATCATAAACTGTGTTGTATCAGATGAATTACATTTTAATTCCAAATCGTTCGGCACATATTCTCCCAGCGGTAGAATTTTTTCCAAAACAGGGTGGCGTCCGTTTTTTACGATAAAATCATCTGATTCGTCAATAATCGGCTTGCAGTAATTGTTTTCAACCGCAGTTTGAGCAAGAGATGTGTATACATCGCATAATGAAATACACTGTGCTATTTCTCTGATTTTGGAAACAAATTCTTTTGAATATTCTCTGAAATCACAGAAAAGTTTGTATTCAAGTTCGGTTGATTTAAATTTGGCAGAAAGTACGTCATCTTCATGTTTTTTTAATTCTTCCGTAATAAATCTTTCCCCGTTAGTAAGAGTTTGCTTTCTTATGTAACCTTCCGGAATTTGATTAAGGTAAGAATTTGAAATTTCTATAAAATAACCGAAAACTTTGTTAAATCCGACTTTAAGAGATTTAATTCCGGTCCTTTCTTTTTCTCTTTCTTCAAAATCTTTCAGCCAGTTTTCTCCTCCTGTTAACAGTTCTCTGAAATAATCAAGTTCGCCCGAAACCCCTTCTTTCAGAATTCCCCCGTCTTTAATCAATGCAGGAGCGTCTTCGGCAATTGTTTTGTCTATAAGTTTTGTATACTCAACAATTTCGTCTTTATATTTCTCGATTTGTTCCAGCGGATTGTATTTAAGATTAGAACACGCTTCAAGAAGTTCAGGGAGAACAAAAAGAGAAACCTTTAAACTTAAAAAATCTTTCGGGTTTGCAGAGCTGTTTGACATTCTTGTAGCCAATCTTTGAATATCATAAATTTTTTCAAGAATGTTACTTAAATTTATTCTTTCGTCACTTTTTTCAACAAGTTCCGATATGCAATTTTGACGCTCAATAATGTCATCCGCATTTTTTAACGGCTGGCAAATCCAATTTTTTAACAGCCTTGCCCCCATATTGGTTTTTGTTTTGTCAATGGCCCATAAAAGTGAGCCGAATTTATTTTTATCTCTTAAAGTTTCTGTTAATTCAAGATTTTTTCTTGTACTTCCGTCCAAAATCATAAATTCGGAAAGTTCGTAAGGTTCAATTCTTTCAAATTTCGGGACATTTTCCATCATGTTTTCCCAAACATAGGCAAGTAATGCTCCTGCGGCTCTGAAACCGAGTTTATACTGATTATAGCCGAAAGCATCAAGACTTTCGGTTTTAAATACTGCTTTCAGATTATTTGCAGAAAAGTTTTCTTCAAATACTGATGTTGGAATTTTAGAACAGTTATAAATTGCTGTAATTTTTTCCGGGAGATTTATTTTTTCATCTGGAACAATCTGGAAAGGCATAATTTTCCCTCTTACAGAAGGCCCGATTACCTCTGTAGGAGTTATTCTTGCAAGCTCATCCATAATAAGATCCAAAGGAGCCTGCGTAACTTTAAATTCTCCCGTGGAAATATCTGCGTATGAAAAACCGTATAAATCGCTTTTTTCATCTTTAAAAAGCGCACAAATGTAGTTATTGGAATTTTGTTTTAAGAAGTTGCTTTCAGTGAGTGTTCCTGATGTAATAATTCTTGTAACCCCGCGTTTTACAATTCCTTTAGCAAACTTCGGGTCTTCAAGCTGATCGCAAATTATTACTTTGTAGTTTTTTTGAACAAGTTTTTCAAGATATGAATTAACTGCTTTAGCCGGAATTCCTGCAAGCGGTATTCTTCCGAATTTTCCCTGTTCTCTGCCTGTAAGGGTTAATTCTAATTCCTTCGACATTGTAACTGCATCTTCAAAAAAAGTTTCATAAAAATCACCGAGTCTGTAAAGCAGAATTTTATCCGGATGCTGGTGCTTGATTTTTAAATATTCCTGCATCGCCGGAGTTAAATCTTCCACCTTAATGTCAGCAGTATTGATATAATTGATTTCCGGTTTTTTCATAGTTATAATAATAGTATAACATGACAAGGATTTCAATATGGGTTGTTTAAAAAATATATTAAGAGCAATAATTCTTACCCTTGCTGTGATTGGTTTTATGTCGCTGGGGGGAAAAGAATTGGTTTTAAGTTTGGTTAATAATTATATACATCCGTCAAAAGATACTTTGATGGAGCGCGCTCAAAAAGTCGGTGATTTTTCGCAGATTAATGATGAATTTGAAATAGAAAAAGCCGCAGGTATAATGGGTTATAATGCCGTAGTTGCTGAGCACAAGGCTTCGGGTCAGAAAATGTTTGTTGTTGAATCGGGAAATAAGGCAATACTTACGGAAGATGATATCAAATCTGCTGATGTTGAAGATAAATTAAAGAAAGCAATGAGTAAGGTTAAATATCAGGCGATATCGGTGGATGAACTAAAAGTAACAAAGCACGGCACAATGAATTCATACGGGAAAGATGTCCCGTTTGTGAAATTTGAAGCAAAAGTAAAAAAGCTCCCGATAGGTGATGTCGGCGGGATTATCTCTGTCGCGCAGACAAAAGACGGAGAACCAAGACTTTTAATATCTGCAAATGAAAAAAATAAATATTCCCAGTTGATTTCTGATGAATTTTTCAGAAAAATAAAATAATAACCCGATAAATATTCGTATGATATGGACATATTGTATTGTTTGTGTTATTTTTTTCTTATGGAATGTTTATGTCGAAGTGGCACTCTGCCGAAAAAAAATGATTGATAATCATTTTTTGAGAGGGCGCGAAGCGCATCCGCCACAAACAATCTGACATGTACCGTAACAATTAAATAATATTTATGTCGAAGTGGCGGAATTGGTAGACGCGCACGATTCAGGTTCGTGTGGTTAACGCCTTGAGGGTTCGAGTCCCTTCTTCGACACCATATAAAAGGCTCTGAAAGGAGTCTTTTTTAATATTATTTTGCTAATCCCAGAGGTCTTAAAATTCCAATCATGCCCTCGGCGGCAATGTCATTTATTATTTTTCCGTTCTCATCAAAGTAGTAAAAATTCATAACAGTTGTTGAAATCTTTTTCCCTGTAGGTATAGCGCCAAGAAATTCACCATCATGTGTTCCTGTTAACGTCCAACGGACTGCTGCTTTGTTTTTATTTACAATCATTTCTTCCAACTTCCATTGAACATCAGAAAATCCGCTCCGCATCCAATGTACAACAGATAAATAACCTTTACCGCCGTATAAAGGTTCCAGAGAGGCGGGAGTATAAAAAGATGCTGAATCTGATATAAGTTCTTCTGCAAGCTTTTCATCTGCTGTATTAATCATCTTTTCAAATTTTTTCATTATTTTTTCATTACGTTCAATTTTATCCATAATAATCCCTTAATAAACAATCCCAATTTATTATAGTTAGATATCTAATAATTGTCAAGTATAGTTATAATAAAGTAAATTAACAATTTGTAATAGCTTTTTTTCTATTTTATTACAGTTAATCCTAATATATTGCGCCCTTTTTATAAATAATAGCCAAAAGCCTAGTATTTCAAAAAGTATCAAACTTATATTATATTTATATGGAAGTTGAGGGACAAACATTATTTGTTCTTAGTAAAGAAGCAGTTGAAAGTATTTTGACTATACGTGAAAAAGAGTATTTGTCTCTTGTTGCTATGGGATTTAAAAATCATGAAATCGCCGCAATATTATTTGTAAGCAAAAGTACTGTAAAAAAGGAACTGGAATCTATATTTAAAAAACTGCTAGCAAGAAATAGGGCCAGTGCAGTTACAATAGCTTTTGTACACCAGATTTTAGACAATGCTATATTGACTAAAGTGTTTCGTAAATATAAGCTATATGAGCATGAACGTTTTAAAAATCAGGAAATAATTATGAACTAAATACGTGATTCATTTATTAGTTGACTAAAATTAAAGTTGAAGTTTAATGTTAAGGTATGTTATAATAAATTTATAAATATTTTGATAAATTTTATAGGAGCTAAAGTATGAAAAAGTTTAATTTTTTACAATTTCGAGAGGAGGGCTCCGAGCTAAAAAATAGAGGTAAAAAGAGTAAGAAGGCTGTATATCATGCTGTTATTGAAGAACAAAATTTACTAAAAAGGAAATCAGCTTTTACATTAGCAGAAGTTTTAATCACTCTCGGTATTATTGGCTTTGTCGCGGCAATAACATTACCGGTTTTAATCTCAAAATACAATGAACAGGCTTGGTTAACAGCATTTAAAAAGTCTTATTCCGTTTTGTATCAGGCATATTTAATGGCCTATCAAGAGAATGGCATTGCAAGCACATGGTGTCCTGAAAAAAATACTGACTGTGCTAAAAAATATTTTGATATATTATCGCCTTATTTGAATGTTGTGCAAATCTGGGGATATGAACGTCCAGAAGCTATAAATAAAATATCTTATCATGATCTTGATGGACGTAATATTGGTTCTAATAATATTTTTACAAGAAACCATTATAAATTTGTTTTGAATGCCGGTACAATTGTTTCCATACAGTATGAAACAGAGCTAAATATGCCATTATTACAAGTTGATACTAATGGATTAAAAGGACCTAACCAATTAGGAAAAGATATATTTTATTTCACTTTAAACAGTAGAGCAAATTATCCGGTAATCTCCGGTTTTGCAAAATGGTGGATAGGTGCCAGCAATGGAACTTATTGTACAACAGAATCCCAAAGCGGTTGGTGGAGCGGCGGTGGATGTTCTTTATGGATAATTTCTAAGGGAAATATGGATTATTTGCATCGAATTCTAACTTCGGATGAATGGAAGAAGGCTATAAAAAATTTATTAGTGGATTTAAATAAAGATTCATTGGACTAAACTGGGCTTTATATATAGCTTTACGTAAAATTGAACTTGTTTTAAAGCCCAATACTTTTAAGAAGTAAATTCACCCATCTAAATGCTGTATTGAAAGTTTGTTTAAAATATGATATAATATTTATATGAGTGATTATAATAAGCTAATAAGGATAGTTGACAAAGAAGTCGTTAGTATGAAAGAACTGCAGGATATTACTAATGATGAGCTTGTTGCGGAGATAAAAGAAACAGCTCCTGATAAAAAACATAAATTTATGATGAGATATGAAATTAAACTGACTAATGGCGAAATTTATTATCTGTTTGTTAAAAAACCCTGGTATATGATTCTTTCAGAACTTTCCAACAAAAATAAGTAAAATTTAAACATTACCTGTAGAGCTGTTTTTGTCATCTTCTAATTGTTTAATATCAATATTTTCGTTTTCATAATCATAGCTGTTTATAACAGGTATGTCTATTTCAACATTTACGTCAGCATCAACCATTTCAATATCTGTTTTGAAGAATTCTTTCACTTTACCATCTTCCATCTTTACAGCAACTTTTCCGCTCAAAAACTGGAGATAACAAACTTTACCCAGACCGTCAGGAGTCATAACTGACGAACCAACAGGCGGCATACCTTTTGCTGCGTCGATATAGTGGGAATATTCATACGTTAAGCAGCACAATAGTCTTCCGCAGGTGCCGGAAATTTTTCCCGGAGCAATAGGCATTCCCTGGTCTTTTGCCAGTTTTACATTAATAGTTGCAAATTTTCTTAAAAAGCTGGAACAGCAAAAAGGTCTTCCACAGATTCCCGTTCCTGTAATGATGGATGTTTCATCACGTACGCCGATATGTCTCAGGTCAATTCTTACACGGGTAAATACCTGTGTTAAATCTTTAAGTAAAGCCCTGAAATCAACTCTTTCAGGTGCCGTATAATAAAATGTTATTTTTCTCCTATCAAATGTAATTCTGCATTGGACAAGATTCATATTTAGTTTATGCTGTTGCACAAGCGCCTGACATTTGAAAAAAGATTGAACTTCTTCTTTTTTTATTTCGTCAAGTGTTTGAAGATCACGTTGAGAAAGTGTCCTGATAACTTGCAAAGGTGCAGGTTTAGTATTGCTGTGCTCCCATATGTCAGCTACCGTCGAATTTACTATAAACGCTTTTAGGGCTTCTTCTCCTTTTTCTGTTCTGACAAGCACCATTTGTCCGTCTTCAAGTTTTATTGTATCAGGTACTTCCAACGGGTAAAAAGTATTCTTTAAGTATTTTACGGCAAATTTCATTATACGTATCTTTCTTCTTCTTTCAGTTTTCTGTTCATTAATTTCTCTAATAGCGCCTGAGGGGTAATATCTGTGTATACTGCCTCATAAATTGCATTTGATACAGGAACTTCAATATTTAATTTTTTTGCAAGCTCGCAGATTGCTTTTGAAGTTTTAACGCCTTCGGCAACAGACCCCAGTTCCGCAAGAATATCATTAATCTTTTTCCCTTTAGCAAGCATTGAGCCTACTGTATAGTTCCTTGACATAGGGCTTGAGCATGTAGCAATTAAATCGCCCATTCCGGAAAGTCCGTAAAGAGTAGACGGGTTAGCTCCAAGGTTAATGCTTACTCTTACTATTTCCGCCATACCTCTTGTTAAAAGTGTTCCTGAGCAGTTATCGCCCAGACCCATTGTGTGTGCAAAACCTGAAGCTATTGCAATAACGTTTTTTAGAGAACCGCCAAGTTCCACACCTATTACATCGGTATTTGTGTATAGCCTGAATTTATTCGGAACATTTAAAGCTTTTTGGACAAATTCCGCTGTTTTTATGTCTTCACATGCAACGGTTGCTGCTGTCGGAAGCCCTGCAAGAACCTCTTTTGCAAGAGTAGGACCGGATAAAATCGCAAGATTTTGTTCAGGAAGCACGTCTTTGATAACTTCTGACATTCTCATCAAAGAAGGAAGTTCAATACCCTTGGAAGCGTTTACTAAAATCTGTTCGGACTTTATACCGGCTTCTTTAAGTTTTTCGCAAACATCACGTGTCCCTGATGTCGCCACAACAGAAAGTATTATATCGGCATCTGAGACTGCATCAGAAAGATTTGATGTTATCTCAATTTTATTATCCAATTGAACTTCTAACGGTTTTGAACAGTGTTTGTTTTGTCTTAAATCCTCTGACAAATCCTGTTCTCTGCCCCAAACTGTTATCCTGTCAAAATTATTTGTTAAAAGCCATGCGAGTGTTAATCCCCAGCATCCTGCTCCCAATACTGTTAATTTCATTTTTTCTCCTTATACGGGCTGCCCTATATTTAGTAATTTTCTCAGCACGCCGCCATGTTTTTTTAATTCAGTTCTTGCATGCTCAACATCAATTTTCATCATTATAGAAATTATGGATGTCTTTATTTCCCATCCGGATTTCAATAATGCTGCAAGCGCTTCGCTGTGTGTAACATTTGCAATTTGTGCCACAATTCTGATTGCTCTGTCTTTTAATTTTTCGTTGACAGGCTGCAAGTCAATCATAAAGTTTTCGTAAGTTTTACCGATTTTAATCATTGCACCTGTTGAGAGCATATTTAAAATCATTTTCTGCGCAGTACCTGCTTTGAGTCGTGAAGAACCTGCAATAACTTCAGGACCTACTTCAGGACAGATTACAAGGCCTGCTTCTTCTGCAATTTTTCCTTTGGGGTTACAGGTAACACCGATTGTTTTACAGTTAACTTCTTCGGCTCTTTTTAAGACTCCGAGTAAATATTTCGGGTTTCCGCTAGCGGAAATTACAACAGCGACATCTTTATCTGTTAAAACTTTTGCATCGTCATAACCTAAATCGGGGTTGTCCTCAGCACCTTCAATTGAATGTCTTATAGCTTCATCACCGCCGGAAATAAAGCCCTGTACCATATCCCTTGGGACACTGAAAGTCGGAGGACACTCTGAAGCATCCAGAATTCCCAGTCTGCCGGATGTTCCTGCGCCGAAGTAATATAATTTACCGCCTTTTAAGAACTGTTTGGCAATCATATCTATTGCGGATGCAATATTTTCGCTTTCCTCTTCAACCGCAAGTGCAACGAGCTTGTCTTCTTCGTTCATTTTTCTGACAATTTCAATAGTGGGAAGAATATCAATATTTTTTGTATTCTCGTTTCTGTACTCCGTAATAATGTCGCTCATTTTCCGTTCCCCTTATATTTAATAATAAACACTAAACTAATTTAAGCAGGTTTGCCATTTCAATAGCCGATTTGGCAGCTTCAGAACCTTTGTTTCCGGCTTTTGTTCCGGCTCTTTCTATGGCTTGTTCTATATTATCAGTTGTTAAAACTCCGAATATAACAGGAATACCGGTTTGAAGGCTTACCTGTGCTATTCCTTTGGAAACTTCTGCGCTTACGTAATCAAAATGAGCAGTAGCACCTCTGATTACTGCACCTAACGTAATAATTGCGTTGTACTTCCCTGATTGTGCAAATTTTTGTGCTGTAACCGGAATTTCAAATGCCCCGGGGACTTTGACTATATCAATGTTTTCATCAGTTACTCCGTGACGTTTTAATTCATCAATTGCACCCTCAAGAAGTTTAGATCCGATGAAATCATTAAATCTTGATAGGATTATACAAAATTTTTCATTTCCTGCTACTAACTGACCTTCGTATATTTTCATTTTTTACTCTCCGTTGTCTATAGATACAATAATTTTAACGCATTTGTATCTATTTTACAATAAGAGGTGCAAAAATCTTATAAAAAATATATATTGAAGCAATGACGAGTAAACCGCCGCTAATTTTCAAAAGCCAGTCTGAAAGTTTGTAAAACCATTTACTGTTTTTGAGGTGTGAGGTAATAAAGCCTGCCAGTATTAAAATCAACCCCTGACCTAACGAAAATAGAAACAGCATAATGAGTGCACTTGTAACACTTGCCGATAATGAAGCAAATGCCATTATCCCTGCTAAAATAGGTGTTGAGCAGGGAGTTCCTGCAAGAGCAAACACTCCGCCCAGAATTATCGGGTACAAATAAGTATTTGTATGTTCATTTTTTGGCATCTCCTTTACTATTACGGGAAGTTCAAAATCAAGAACTCCCAATAGTTTTAACCCCATAACAAGAATTATTCCGGCAAGAACAATTCCGAAATATCCGCCTGCAAATGAGATAAATACTTTCCCCGTGATTGCGCATATTATACCTATGACAGAAAATACAATTGCTGTTCCGAATACAAAGAAAAGCATTTGAATAAATGTTTTTAACGGTCTTGCATCAGAATATCCGCCGACATATCCTACAATAATCGGAAGCATTGCAAGCGAACAAGGTGAAATAGAGGCTATAAGCCCGCCTAAGAAAGATAATGCAAATAATATCGGTAAACTTCCCTGTTGTGAGAAAAGATTAATGTACTGTTCCATTATTATTCAAGTCCCTTTAAACAATTGTTCATTTCTTCTTTTGAAACTGCTCCTTCAAATCTTTTTACCTGCTGTCCATGTGAATTTAATAGTATGATAGTAGGAACAAGTGTTACATTATATTTTTTGATTTGATTATCATTAAAAGAGTTTTTATCCTGAACCTGAATTTCAGTCAGAATTATTTTTCCTTCATATTTTGGGAAAATTTCTTTAAATATTTTGTTCATTGTCTGGCAGTCAAGGCACATTGCTGATGTAAATTTTATAACCTGCGGTTTTCCTGTTTGTGCAGTTTGCGCAGTAGATTTATTTGAAGCTGTTAGAAGCATATATGCAAATAATGGGATTGCAAATATCAGGGTAATAATAATGGCATTTTTTTTCATTAGAAAACTCCTTTCTGTTTTATTTTAGCATAAACTAAAAAGGAATTTTTAAAAACCACAGTCGGGTAGTTCTGTATAACTACATAAACTATGTTATAGCCTCCGGCGGGTCCTCCAGACAGGGGCACTTTTGGTGGCAAAAGTGCCTCAAAACCATCGGCACGCTTCACTCACTAATAATTGCAGCGGCTCAGCCTTAAGGCGTGTAAACTCGCGGATGCTCAAACAATACACGCCTTTGAAATTTGCTTTGCCTGTAATTATTGCTCGTTACGCTATCGCCGCATTAGATTTTAACAATTACTGCTTAACGAAACAACAACAGAACGAGTGTTGTCTGAGCGGTAAAAAGATTAAATGCTGAAACAAGTTTAGAATAACATATAGTGAGTTCACTCGTTTCTAGTTGAGTTTAGCAGTAATTAGACGGTCAGCGGGTTTCTCTTTCTTGTCCAGTATTCTTTCTCTTTGCATCGCAACAAAGAGAAAGAATACTAGGTGCGGGGTGCGGGGACGCACAGTTCCCGCATAATAAAACCATCTCAATTTATCCCCCTTCCGAAAGAGGGAAACATTCCAATAACATAGTTTATTTTAATCTTCGGGTATATAGAAATCGGCTTTAGACAAAAGCTCTCTTGTGTGTTCGTAACAGCAGGATTTATGACAAATCCTCTGATATTCCCTTACAATATTTAAAATATCATCAACTGACATTTTTATAATCCGTCTTTCTCCTTCAATAATTCTTGCCATTTCAAAATTCCTTTCAAAATATTAAACGGAAGTTTCTGCTGAAACTTTTGTAAAATCATATTTAAGGTATAGGAATATTGATTTAAATAGGAATAAAAAAAAGACCTCTTTTTTCTTTTTAGAAGAGGTCTTTTTTTTAGATTATACGAATTATTTTTATTCTTCGTCTTCATTGCCCAATTGAAAGTCAGGAGCACCGAACATACCCTCGATTTCTTCCAAAATCGCAGATGGTTTTCTTGCCTGATTTCTTTGAGCAACTGCACGTTTTCTTTCTTCGCGTTCTCTTTCTTCGTTAGCATTTGAAAGATGGTGGAAGCCTGTACCGGCAGGTATTAAACGACCGATGATAACGTTTTCTTTCAAACCTCTCAACATGTCTTTTTTACCTTCAACAGCTGCTTCTGTAAGGATTCTTGTTGTTTCCTGGAATGAAGCTGCTGATATAAAGCTTTCCGTATTCAAAGAAGCTTTTGTGATACCTAACAGCATGTATTCACAAGTTGCAGGTGTTCCGCCTTTTTCTTCAACTTCTTTGTTTTCTTTTTCAAATGTTTGCATTTCAATAAGCTCGCCTGGAAGTAATGTTGTATCACCGGCATCGACAACTTTAACTTTCTTAGTCATTTGCCTTACGATAATTTCAACGTGTTTATCAGCAATTTCAACACCTTGAGAACGGTATACACGTTGTACCTCGTCTACAAGATACTGTTGAGCTGCTTCCGGTCCGCAAAGTCTTATTACATCATGCGGGTTCAAAGGACCGCTTGTTAATGGCTGACCTTTTGTAATTTTCTGTTTGTTTTGAACAATGATATTTGCATCAATTGCGTATTTGATTTCAGTTCTACCGTTGTCGTTAACAATGTATAATCTTGGAAGATCTTCATCGGTAACGATTTCAGCTACACCGTCTTCTTCTGCCAAGATAGCGCAGTCTTTAGGTTTACGGCCTTCAAGAAGTTCTTCAACTCTCGGAAGACCTTGAACGATGTCGCCTGTTTTTTGTCTTTCAAATACCAGTGTTGCAATGTTATCACCGCGAAGTACAAGGGCACCGGCTTCAACCTGTAACATTGTACCCGGGCTGATAAGGTAAGGACGACCGTTTCTGATAGAAATTCCGCCTTTGTTAACAGCTGTTACCATACCTGAAACAGATGATTTTTCTCCATTATCAGTTAAGATTGAATCCAATCTTACAAAATCACCTTTTTTAACGGTTGCTTTACCCTTAACAGGTATAACTGTTTCGTAAGTATCACTTGTTAACAATAGTCTTCTTGCATCTTCTTTATCTGCTTTAATAGATGCAACACCGTCATTAATAGCAAGTACCTGAGTTTTTGCAACAGGTGTTTTGGGTTCAATAACTTCACCGTCTTTTACCAGTAATTCTGTCTGCAATGAAGACATTGCTTTTGCGTTGCCTTCAAACTCACGGCGAACAATTAAGTTTTCAAGAACAACAATTCTTAAATTAGATTTGTCATCCAATTCAACCATACCTTTAAGGTGTGATAAATAACCCTGCATTTGAAGAACTAAACTTGTTCTGGTGATTGTTGAACCGTCTAAGTTTCTTACTCTTGCACCGTCTTTGTACTGCAATTGTGTAACAGGAACGATATCAATTAAATTATCTGAAGTGTTGAATTTAATTGATACATCTTTTTGTTGTACATCCAGTACTTGTACCGGTCTTACAAGAATTTGTATTGGCTGGTTAGAAATATTATCTTCATCAAGAGATAAAGATGTATCAAGTTCTTCATCTAAATCATCTATATCAAGATCATCCAGTGATGAATCCATAATTGTTACGATAGAAGTTTCTTTAGCTTTTATACCGTCAGCAATTACAGTACCTTTTTTCACAACTTCGCCTTCATCAACTTTAAGTTCTGAGACGCTTGAAAGCTGGTGGATTTCTCCCGGACGGATTGTAATTTCATGGATTGTATCGTTGTATTCTTTGAATTCAACAATACCGTCAATGTGGCAGTATACGTCTTTTACAACTTCTGTGCCCGCAGTAACATGTGTTCCGTTTTCAACCATTTTTAAAGAAGAATCTTTATTAATCTGGTGAATTTCTTCCGGAATAAATACAACGGAACCCGGTTTTGTAATAATCTGATTTTCGTCAACTTCAACATCAACGTATCTGATTTCACCGGATGAAGTTACAGCACATTCATCGTCAATAAGTTCCGCGATAATCATACCGTTTTCAACAGTTGTATCAACAGGAGCTTTAACAATATATTTTTCGCCGGTTTTCTTCACTGTCCAGATTTGTTCTTTTTTAGTCTGTTCAAATGTTGCATTTTCAGGCATTAAAGAAGCAATGACAATTGTTAATTCTTTACCGTGAACAATTTTCTTGATTTTTTTGCCTTCAAATTTAACATCTTCAATAACCAAGTCTTCGCCGAAGCGAACTTCTCCGCCGTGTTCAGAAATCATTAATGTTTCGGCAAGTTTTTCCCCTTCTTTAATTGCCTGTCCGTCTTTTACAAGAACTTTAGAACCGCCCGGAAGGTTATAAACGTCGCCGCCAAGAACCCAGATAATACCTTGTTTATTTGTTGTTCTCGATATGTTGCCCTGTCTGTCTTTCTTTTCGTCAGCTACAAAGTCTTCATACAATACTTCACCGGAAAGATCTGATGTAATATCTTTTGTTGCTTTTTCTGTCAGACGTGAACCGCCTTGAGCAGCAGGTTCAAATTGAGCAAGTTTGAATCCTTTTTCTACTTTCATTCCGTTTGTAAAGAAGATTGTAGAACCTGCAGGAATATGATATTTTTCAGTTCTTTTAGCACCTTTTATTTCAATGTCTGTTTCATAATTAGAGATATTAACGACATCACCGTGGCGTGTTCTCAATTCTCTTGTTTTAACATTTGAAACAACTTCGCCGTCTTGTTTTGCAATAACTTCTTTAATTGCATCTTTAACGCCTACAGCACCACCGGTGTGGAATGTTCTCATTGTAAGCTGCGTTCCGGGTTCACCAATTGACTGAGCTGCGATAATACCGATGGCTTCGCCAATGTCAACGAGTTTTTGGGTTGTCATTGCCCAGCCGTAACATTTTTGGCAGATACCATATTCAAGTCCGCAGGTTAAGCCTGAACGAACTTTTAATTCCTGAAGGTTCAAGTGCTTAACTTTTTGAACATCTTGTCTGTTCATTGTAGTTCCTGCTTTTACAAGAACTGTCCCGTCTGCGTCAACGATATCTTCAGCAATTGTTCTTCCAAGAAGTCTGTCAATTAGAGGGACAATTACGTTATCACCATCTGTAATAGGCTTCATGTTAATTGATTTAGTAGTGTGGCAGTCGTCTGCACGAATGATTACATCCTGAGCAACGTCTACCAGACGTCTTGTCAAGTAACCTGAGTCAGCTGTTTTTAACGCTGTATCTACAAGCCCTTTTCTTGCACCGTAAGATGAAATGATGTATTCTGTAACGGATAAGCCTTCTTTAAAGTTTGATTTAATCGGCAAGTCGATGATTTGTCCCTGCGCGTCTGCCATCAAACCTCTCATACCGACTAACTGAGATACCTGTGAAAGGTTACCTCTCGCACCGGAGAATGCCATCATATATACAGGGTTTAATTTATCAAAGTTTTCAACAACCTGTGATGTAAGTTTTGCGGTTGTTTCAGACCAGGTGTCGATAACCTTTGTATATCTTTCAACCTCTGTAATTTCACCTTTAAGGTATCTGTTTGTAGATTTTTCAATTTCCTTTTCGGCCTCTTGAAGCAGCTCTTTTTTTACTTCCGGAACCTGCAAGTCTGCAATAGAAATTGTTGTACCGGATTTTGTAGCATACTTATAGCCAAGGTTTTTAAGGCTGTTAGCCAATTCTGCGGTTTTAGCGCCGCCAAACTCAAGATACATTTGTGAAAGCAAATTGTTCAAACCTTTTTTGTCCATTTGCTTGTTAATGAAATCTATTGTTTTTTTACCATGTGTGTATGTTGTTTCCATTTTATTTATATCCTTTTTCTTTTATTGTCTCAAGTCAATTTTTTGATTTAAGCCAAAGCATTTCTTACAGCTTCATTGAAGATAATTCTTCCTGCAGTTGTTTCAATTCTTTCGCCGTGTTCATCTCTTACAACGATTTTGTCGTGTAGTTCGATTACACCTACTTCTAGAGCAGAAATTGCATCTTGGAAGTTGTAGAAATATCCTTTAGGTTCCATTTCAGGATTTTTCAGGATTGTTAAATAGTACATACCCAATACCATATCCTGTGTAGGAGTGATAATAGGTTTCCCTGTAGCTGGAGCTAAGATGTTGTTAGTTGCTAACATTAACATCCTAGCTTCTGTTTGAGCTTCAATTGATAATGGGACGTGAACAGCCATTTGGTCACCGTCGAAGTCAGCGTTAAATGCTGTACATACGAGCGGATGTAATTGAATTGCACGACCTTCTACCAATTTCGGCTCAAATGCCTGAATACCTAATCTGTGAAGAGTCGGGGCACGGTTTAATAAAACCGGATGTCCGTCGATAACCTCTTCTAATATATCCCATACAATTGCTTCGGAACGTTCAATTTTCTTTTTAGCTGATTTAATGTTTTGAACGTATCCTCTTTCAATCAATTTATTAACAACAAATGGTTTGAACAATTCAATTGCCATTTCTTTTGGCAAGCCGCACTGATTTAATTTCAACTGAGGACCTACAACGATAACTGAACGGCCTGAGTAGTCAACACGTTTACCAAGTAAGTTTTGACGGAAACGACCCTGTTTACCTTCAATAATATTAGATAATGATTTTAAGGCTCTGTTGTTAGGCCCGACAACTGTTCTTCCGCGTCTGCCGTTATCAATCAAAGCATCAACAGCTTCCTGAAGCATACGTTTTTCGTTTCTTACGATAATTTCAGGTGCGCCCATTTCCAAAAGTCTTTGTAAACGGTTGTTTCTGTTGATTACACGTCTGTATAAGTCGTTTAAGTCAGATGTTGCGAAACGTCCGCCATCCAATTGAACCATCGGTCTTAAATCCGGAGGAGTTACAGGAAGTACATCCATAATCATCCAGGTCGGATCTGTTTCTGATGAAATCAAAGAATCAAGCAGTCTTAAGCGTTTAATAAGTTTGCTTTTCTTTTGAACAGAGTTTACAGAGCCTGCAAGTTCTGTTCTGATTTCTTCAGCAAGTTCTTTTGTATTGATTTCAGAAAGAAGTTCTTTAATAGCTTCTGCACCGATACCGACTTTCAGTTCGGAATCTTCATGTTCTGCCATATAGTCTTCGTATTCTTCTTCTGACAATAATTGTAATTTTTTGAATTCACTGTCGGCAGGATCAAGAACAACATAATTATTGAAATAGATTACCTGTTCAAGATCTTTCAAAGTCATATCTAAAAGCAAGCCAAGGTATGATGGGATACCTTTTAAGAACCAGATGTGAGAAACAGGTGCAGCAAGTTTGATGTGCCCCATTCTCTGGCGTCTTACTTTTGAATCAGTAACTTCAACGCCGCAACGTTCACAGATAATACCTTTATGTCTTACTCTTTTATATTTACCGCAATAGCATTCCCAGTCTTTAGAAGGTCCGAATATTCTTTCGCAGAAAAGGCCGTCTCTTTCCGGTTTTAATGTACGGTAGTTTATTGTTTCCGGTTTAGTAACTTCGCCGTAAGACCATTTGAGTATTCTTTCCGGTGAAGCGATACTAATTCGTATATAGTCAAAATAATCTATGCTTGTTGACATTTATATCTCCTTTATAAATCTTGAGGATTAGAGGGTAGGAGGCTAAGAAGTTTGGCTGCTTTATAGCTTACCTTCTTACCTTCCTATCTCCTTACCTTCTATTATATATCTCCGAATGTAGTCGGTGTTTCAAAGAAATTGATATTTAACAGTTCTGAATCCATATCTGAAAGGACTCTTCTTGGAGCAGATTTTCTCAAATCATCCATATCTGTCATTAAATCAACTTCTGTACCGTCTTTTTTCGCTACCGTAATATCCAAACCAATACTTTGTAATTCTCTTACAAGTACTTTGAATGATTCAGGAATACC
This sequence comes from Candidatus Gastranaerophilales bacterium, assembly GCA_944322885.1. Lineage (GTDB taxonomy): Bacteria > Cyanobacteriota > Vampirovibrionia > Gastranaerophilales > Gastranaerophilaceae > Stercorousia. The sequence continues at coordinate 77,790 of CALUQH010000031.1, forward strand.
CGGTCTTGGAATATTGTCGCCTTTAACGATTGCTTCGTATGCTCTGTTACGTCCGTTAACATCATCTGATTTGATTGTTAACATTTCTTGCAGAGTATAAGCTGCACCGTAAGCTTCTAATGCCCAAACTTCCATCTCACCGAATCTTTGACCGCCGAATTGAGCTTTACCACCCAATGGCTGTTGTGTAACAAGTGAGTAAGGACCTGTAGAACGTGCGTGAATTTTGTCGTCTACAAGGTGGACAAGTTTAAGTATGTAAGAAAGACCGACAGCAACAGGTTCATCAAACGGTTCCCCTGTTCTTCCGTCGATAAGTCTTACTTTACCGTCTTCGTTAACCCAATCGCAACCTGATTCTTTTATACCTTTAAGCAATTCCGCTTTAGTTGCGATTTCTGATTGGTTATCGCCGTATCTTTCATCGAAAGACGGAGTTTCGTAGTAGTTTCCTGTTAAGTACGCTGCCAAACCTAATAATAATTCGTAAGTCTGCCCAACGTTCATACGAGAAGGTACACCAAGCGGATTTAATACGATATCAACAGGTGTTCCATCAGGCAGGAACGGCATATCTTCTTTAGGTAATATTCTTGATACGATACCTTTGTTACCGTGACGACCTGAGAGTTTATCACCTACAGAAACTTTACGTTTTTGAGCAATATAAACTCTGATTACGGTATTTGCACCAGGCGGTAATTCGTCGCCTTTTTCTCTGTCGAATACTTTAACGTCGAGTACGCGGCCGCCTTCACCGTGAGGAACTCTTAATGAGTTATCTTTTACATCTCTTGCTTTTTCAGCAAAGATTGCTCTTAAAAGTTTTTCTTCAGGCGGATGTTCAGATTCGCCTTTCGGTGTAACTTTACCTACTAATATATCGTCAGCATAAACTCTGGCACCGATACGAACAATTCCGCGTTCATCCAGATGTCTTAAAGCATCTTCTGATACATTCGGAATTTCACGTGTAATTTCTTCAGGTCCGAGTTTAGTCTGGCGGGCATCTATTTCTAATTTTTCAATGTGAACGGATGTGAAGATGTCATCGTGTACGCATCTTTCAGAAAGCAGGATAGCATCTTCGTAGTTGTAACCTTCCCAAGGCATATACGCAACAATTACGTTTTTACCTAATGAAAGTTCTCCGCAGTTTGTAGAAGCACCGTCAGCGATTACATCGCCTGCCTGAACCTTATCACCTTCGTGTACCAATGGTTTCTGGTTGATACATGTGTCCTGGTTGCTTCTTACATATTTCATTAATTGATAAACATGCGGTTTATTTTGAATATCGCGGATTACAATTTCTTCACCCACAACTCTTTCAACAACGCCGTCGACATCAGATACAATTACCATACCTGAATCTCTTGCAGCACGTTTTTCCATACCTGTACCGACAACCGGTCTTTGTGTAATCAAAAGAGGTACAGATTGACGCTGCATGTTAGAACCCATCAGGGCACGGTTAGCATCGTCGTGTTCAATGAACGGAATTAAAGATGTTGCAACAGAGATAATCTGAATTGGAGATACCCCAACAAAGTCAACTCTTTTTGACTGATCCATCGTGAATTCAGATCTGTAACGAACAGGTACATACTCATCCTTGAATGTTTTATCAGGATTTAACTGAACATCTGCCGGAGCGCATCTGAATTCTTCGTCTTCGTCAGCTGTCATATAAACAACTTCATCCGTTACTTTTCCGTCTTTAACAACAAAGAACGGAGCTTCAATAAATCCGTAGTCATTAACTTTTGCGTGAGTAGCCAATGAACCGATAAGACCTGCGTTCGGACCTTCAGGAGTTTCAATAGGACAAATACGTCCGTAGTGTGAAGGGTGAATGTCGCGGACTGCGAAACCTGCACGTTCTCTCATCAAACCGCCCGGTCCTAAAGCTGAAATACGTCTTTTGTGTGTCAATTCAGCCAACGGGTTAATCTGATCCATGAACTGTGATAACTGTGAACTTCCGAAGAATTCTTTTAATGAAGCAACTAACGGTTTAGTGTTCAATAAGTTCAACGGAGTCAAAGTTTCAGAATCTTGCAGAGTCATTCTTTCTTTAACAATTCTTTCAATTCTTGAAAGACCGACTCTGAACTGGTTCTGAAGCAACTCGCCGACAGAACGTATTCTTCTGTTTCCTAAGTGGTCGATATCATCAACTGTTCCTTCATCATAAGTTAAGTTAATTAAGTATTCAATTGACGCAACTATATCCTGAACAGTTAATGTTCTCTGGTTTTTAGGAATGTTCAAATTTAATTTTTTATTTAATTTATAACGGCCTACACGTCCTATATCGTATTTCTTTTCATCAAAGAAACGAGCTTCCAGAATAGAACGTCCGCCTGCAGCTGATGCAGGATCGCCGGGTCTTAATTTTTTGTAAACTTCAATTAAAGCATCATCAGTAGTTTCTGTAGTATCTTTATCCAGAGTTTTCTTTAAGAATTCAAAGTGAGTGAATAAAGATTCCATTTCAGAAACTGTTATACCCATAGCTTTTAATAAAGTTGTAGCTAAAATTTTTCTGTTTTTATCGATTTTAACGTAAATAATATCATTTGCGTCTGTTTCAATTTTTAACCATGCTCCGCGATTAGGAATCATAGTTGCGTTATATAAACGTTTTCCGGCAGGGGATACTTCACGTTTGAAGTAAACGCCGGGAGAACGTACAATTTGAGAAACGATAACACGTTCCGCACCGTTAACAATGAAAGTACCTTTGTCAGTCATTGTCGGAATATCGCCGATATATACTTCCTGTTCTTTAATTTCACCGCTGTCACGGTTAACCAGTCTTACCATAACGCGTAATTGTTTTGCGTAAGTAGCGTCATGAATTCTTGCTTCTTCAATTGTATACTTTGCATTATCGAAAGTATAGTTTGGTAAAAAGTGTAATTCTAATCTGCCTGTATAGTCTTTAATAGGAGAGAAAGAAAGTAATTCTTCCTTTAAACCTTCTTTTAAAAACCATTCAAACGATTTTTTCTGCACTTCAATAAGGTCCGGTAAATCATCCAAGCGAGTATGCGGTATACCCATTGGAGTTACTCTTTCTGCATATTTTGTGTTAGACATTAATTCACCTCGTCTATGTGTACTTACTATATAAAAAATTTTTTAATTTTTGAATTTATATCATGCTTTTCAGCATCTCTAAATGATTATCTAACTTGAGGCTGTAAACCTTTCATTTTACTGAATTTCAGCTTAATGAACTTTAATGTTTCAACTTAATTTTAGGCACAATACACCTAACTTAAATTTAACATGTTCTTAAATCATAATACATCAATTTTCATCGTCAAGAAAATATACTTAATTTTAGAAAAATATGTTAAATTATTGTTACAAACTGTTAGATGCTTGATTTTAACGGACGGAAAGCTTGATTATATCTGACTTATAGTGTCAAGTCTGTACATACGGAGTTTACATAGTATTATAATATTTAAAGATGGGGGTTATATGAAAAAATTTGCGATTTTATTACTTATATTAATGTTAGGGAAAGTTTCATTCTGCGCGGATGTCGCGCCTGTTGTACAGGAAAAAATTATTCAGGAAAATGTTCCGTCGGAAATTGTACTGACAGGAAATCTTGTTTTCGACTGGCTTGATATTTCACAGGTCCAAAGAGATGCAGTTATTGAAAAGTATCAGAATGAACTTTTTACGGAAGATACTGTTTATAAGTATAAAAAGAAAGAATTCAGATCAGAGTACAGTGATTATTTAAAAGATAAGGATTACAAAAGACATTACAGACTGGTCAGCGAAGGTGTTAAAGAAACAGATACAGAAAACCTTTGCGGTTTCTATTATAAAGACAATTTACTTATAAGTTATGCCGTCCAATATAAAAATGATTTGCGGACTGTTTATTACTATGACGCATTGGGAAAACTCAGATATATTGATAAATTCTCAGAAAATTATCCGAATTTTCCTTATATGTCAAAACAATACAGGGCAAACGGAACTTTAGTAAGCGCAATATATTTTATATCTCATGATATGCAGTATATGTACGAATCCGATAAAAAATTTATAGGTGCGTGGTATAAAGATAAAATGTATGACAGACATGCAAAGCAAACTTTGACCCGTACTAACTGGTAATTCTCTAAACCGGTAAGATTCTTTTTTGTTTTTATTTGTAAATTTTTGTTAAACATGCTGGCAAAAAATTTTTTTAGTGTTTTTATATAATCTTGGGTAAAGAGAAAGGAGTTTATATGAGAGTAAACAGTGTTCAAAATTCTCAAAATTTTGGTATGGCTTTTAGATTAAATGGCGAAGGTGCAAAAAAACTCGCCGAAAAATTCCACAATTTCAGTGATCCGGGGATTGCTGAAAGTTACTTTGTTAAAAATTTTGTGAAACCTGTTGAAAAATTTAAAAGTGAAGTTATCTATGACGGCAAAGATGTATTTGTAAGAGATCATCTGACAGCTGATATTTATCAGGTTGCAAATAAGAAACCTTTGGTTGATGGTGCATCCGTTTTTTATTCCGTAAAAAACAAAGCTAAAAATGACATGTTATTCAAAGTTGACTATTGGACTAAGGAAGATGTTCCAAACCTGAAAGAAATGTCCTCAACAAATGATATGGAAACCAGATTAAATTATGCGAAAGAAATCGTAAAAGAAATGGGTAAAAAAGAACATACAGTGGAAACAACAGAAGAAACGGCCGAAAGATTAAATAAAATATACGGTTAAGTTTTTCTCGTAAATAAAATACGGTCAACTTTATTTAAAGTTGACCGTATTTATATAATTTAGAATTCCCTTCAAGGTTTCACAATAGATAAAACATAATTGTTATTGAAATATTTATTTGCAACTTCTATAATGTCCGATTCTGTTACGCTGTTTATAAGTTTTGCGTATTCTTCATCAAATTCATAGCCTCTGCCCGATGCTTCAAACCAGCCTAAAGTTGTAGCTTTGTCGAGGTTTGTTTCCTGACCTATTATGTAGTGGCCGAGGAGTTTATCTTTTGCTTCCTGAAGTTCTTTTGTCCCTACAAATTCTGTTTTTAGTCTGAAAACTTCTTCCTGAAGTCTTTTGACGGCATAGTCAAGGTTTTGCGGGTTTGTTCCTATGTAAACTATAAAAGAGCCTTTTAATACGTTGGACGAATACTGCGAACCAAGCTGATATGCGAGCCCGTCTTTATCTCTGAGGTTTTTAAATAAGCGTGAGCTCATTCCTGTTCCTAACAGAGAGTCAATAACTTCCAAAGTTGCATATTCTTTTTTGTTTAAAAGCCCCGATGTCTGCCAGCCCATAAAAATCCAGTCTGTTTTAAGATTCTTTATGGAAGTTGAAACTTTTTTGCCTTCCTTTAGTGAAGGTATTGAATACTTGGCGTAGTCAAATTTTTCGCCTTTTTTATTATTGAAAATTTTGGTAAATTCGTCTATGGTTTTGTCTTTATCAATGTTTCCGTTAATAGATATTACTACATTTTGCGGATAGAACGCTTTTGCATAATAATTTTTTATATCTTCAACCTGAATTTGCGGGAGTGTTTTTTCAAGTTTTGAATTAGAAATTGAATACGGAGTATTTTCAAATATATAGTTTTTGAAATTATCTATGGCAATATTCAGCGGAATATCTTTACTCTTTTTTATTGCATTGAGTTTATCGGTTCTTGATTTTTCTATTTCGTAATCGTCCAGAGTTGCGTTGTTAATAACCTCGTTTAAAAGCTCAAGAGTTTTGTCGTATTCATTTTTAGTTGTAAGAACAGTTATCATAAAGCTGTCAGCTTTTACTGACGGAACAATTTTTATTCCGTTATCTTCAAGAGTTTGGGCAAATTCAAGGGATGAATATTTTTTTGTCCCTTTTGTCAAAACAGATGCTGTTAAATCTGCAGTTCCAGGAATCGTTTCTATAAATTCTCCGCCTTTTGAGAATATTGAAATTGCAATAATGTCATTTGCCTGATTTGGAGTAAGCAGAAGTGTTGTACCGTTTGAAAGTTGATATTTTTGAGTATTTTTATTTTCATTTATTAATTTGGCCGGAGAATTTTTTACTGCTGTGTTTGAAACTTTAACTTCTTTGCAGGTATTCGGGAGCAGAATTGAAACTGCGCTTTTTTCTTTACCTAAATATTTATCAGCGACTCTTTTTACGTCTTCGGCCGTAACTTTTTTGATATTGTCAAGATATGTTTCGTAGTATTTTATATCATCAGTGGTAACATAAGTGTAGCCGATTTCGCCTGCTATGTTTGAAATTGATTCTCTTGCATAATACGTATCTCTTTCAATGATGTTTTTAGCAAGCCTCAACTGTTCCTGTGTCACTCCGTTTTTCTGAATATTTTTTATTTCGTCAAAAATTGTCTGCTCGAGTTTTGAACATTTTTCAGGGTTAAAAGTTGCTGATATATAAAAAATCCCGTCATCCCTAAAACCGCTGTTAGAGGCGCTTATAGAAGTTGCAAGCTGTTTTTGTTCTTTAATTGTTCTGTAAAAAACAGATGAGCGTCCGTCCCCGAGAATTGTTGAAAGTATGTCAAGTGCATAAGAATCTTTGTCATCAACTTTTGTTCCGCGGAAGCCTATGAGCATATACCCTGTTTGTGTATCAGAGTAAGCAATGTTTTTAGCTTGTGATGTAAGTATTTTTTCTTTCGGGAAAGTATTTTTTACCGGTTTTTTGTATTCTGAATTAAAATCCTGTTTCACTTTTTCAAGAGCCGATGCGGAATCTACATCACCTACTATTACCGTAACCATGTTTGACGGGGAATAGTGCTTATTATAGTAATCAAGGATTTGATCTCTGTGTATAGTGCTTATTATATCTGCTTTTCCAATAACCTTTCTTTTATAAGGGTGTGTTGTATAAAGCATATTTACAAGATTATCGTAAACAAGGGTGTTCGGGGAATTTGCATCCTTCATAATTTCTTCAATAACTACTTTTCTTTCCTTTTCAAGTTCTTTTCTGGGGATAAGCGGATGCAGAAGCATATCCGAGTGCATTTCAAGAGCCAGATTAAAATCTTTGGATGGAATTGTTATATAGTAGTGTGTAAAATCTTTGCTTGTTGCGGCGTTTGTAACGGCTCCTTTAGTTTCAAGGATTTTGTCAAATTCGCCCGGTCCATGGTTTGTAGAGCCTTTAAAAAATAAATGTTCCAAAAAGTGAGAAACTCCGTTATTCTGGTCATCCTCGTTAATTGATCCAGTCTTTATCCAGGTGTCTATTGTTACAATCGGATTTGTTTTAACCTCTTTTATAACAACGGTCTGGCCGTTATCAAGTTTATAAACGTTAAAATCTGCCGCATTTACAATATTGGCAAATAATACGGTTATTAATAGAACAATAAGTTTTTTCATTTTATCCCCTTCTCTTAAAATACACATAACCTATATTAAACATAATACAATAAATTTTTATATAGTAAACAGATTTATTTTTGTTAGAAAAGTTGATAAAAAAAACGTCATTTTATAGAAAATGACGTTTTTTTTATTTAAAAACTGATTTTTCTAGGATAGTTTTTGGGCACTTTCCAGCCGTTTCTTTGTATTATTGCAGTGCAATATACTCCGCTGCCTGCATTACAGCCTCTTGTACCATCTGTGTATAATGTATTTTCGTCTCCGTCCCACTTATATAATGTCGGTTCCATCCCTTTTTTATATAAATATTTCCAATCAGCAGATTTACCGTCAATCGGATAAAACTCAAAAGCAAATCTGCAGCTTCCTGTAGATTTTTCCTTTTCAATACATTTTTCAGGATTTTTAGGAATAAAGCCAATATCACGATTTTCGTGTTGTGCGAAATAAAAAGCACTTCCGTCGGCTAAAAAATAAAGAATAATTTTGTTTCCATTAGCATCTTTAGATTCTTTTTTTTGTGTAATTTTTAAATAAGGCGCCAGATACTTTTGAAAAGATTCATCATTTTTATCGGCTTGATTAACCAGATTACCTTCATCATCTCTTGTATCATAGTTAAAGTAGCTCCAGGTTTCGACTTCTCCGTTATCGACAATAGATTGTAAAATAGCTTGATTCATAACAGAATAAAATTTTTTTAATCTTGTTTCTGTTACGCTATGGTTGTAATTTTGAATTAAAGCCGGCATAGTTAATGCAGCAACGACACCTATAATTCCAAGTGTAATCAAAACTTCTGCTAAAGTAAATGCTGTTTTTTGTTTTAGTGAAATGTGAAATGTGAAACGTGAAATGATGTTATTTCCCTCCCTGATTAGGGAGGGACTAAGGGTGGGTAACAATCTTCTATTGTTTGATCGATTAAAACCCATCCCATCCTTCCCTGTATAGGGAAGGAGCATATTTTTTTGAGAGCTTCGCTCACTGATAACAGCCTGCCATCTTGCCTTCTTGCCCTCCAGTCTTCTAATTATAAATCTAAAAGGCCTCTCTATACTTGATTTTTCGGGGGGGGGGCGATTCTCAGCTCTTCTTTATTCATAATTTTGCCTCCTGATTTCTTATGTATTTATATTTTAACTTATAACACATAATATTTCAAGTTCATATTAACGTTTAAACAATTTTTTTAAAATCGGGAAAGATAGTGCTAATGCTCCGAGTCCGAGAAAAGCAAAAACGGATTTGGGAGTTTTTTTCTTGGTAATACTTTCGCTGTTTTGTATAGAAACATATACATCTTGGTTCAATGCGCCTAATTCTTTCTCTGCTTGAAAAGGTGAATACAGCACCGGTTTGTAACATTTATCCGGCGGATTTATAATCCCCACAGTAAGCGGCGGATTTTTCATATTGGGATTTACACTAACACTTCCTGTCATAATTCTATAAAAACAAAAAATGTAAATAAATTGCGCCCTATGTGTATTTATATTAAGTTGTATTCTTGACAAAAATTTAAAAATTTTATAAAATGAGAATTATTATTATTTTTGGAAGGAAATATGAATTATTCAAGACAAAGAGAAGTTATTTTACAAACATTAAAGTCAAATGTTGTTCATCCGACAGCGGAATATCTGTATGGAGTATTAAAAGAAAAAGAACCGAATATTAGTCTTGCAACTTTATACAGAAACTTGAATCAACTTGCAGAAAATGATATAATAAAAAAAATTGACGGTCTGGAATCATCTTCGCATTATGACCATAATACGCATGAGCATTACCATTTTATATGTGAAAAATGTAAGAGAGTTTATGATATAAGTGCGGATGTCGCTCCGGATGTTATCAGGAAAACCGAAGAAAGTACAGGATTTCTTGTAAAAAAACATGATATTGTATTCAGCGGCTTATGCAAAGATTGTCTGGAACAAATAAAAGAGAGTAATTAGGAAAAGTAAAGGAGAAATTTAAATGGAAAAGTATGTTTGCACAGTTTGCGGTTATGTTTATGATCCGGAAGAAAATGGCGGAGTAAAATTTGAAGATTTACCGGATGATTATGTATGCCCTTTATGCGGTGTGGGTAAAGATTTATTTGAAAAACAATAATAGGATTTTTTGCTATTTAAATAATTTTAGAAAGGAAGTGTTATGCCTGAATTAAAGGGAACAAAAACAGAACAAAACTTGTGGACGGCTTTTGCAGGCGAGTCGCAGGCAAGAAATAAGTATACTTATTATGCTTCTCAGGCTAAAAAAGAAGGTTTTGTTCAAATTAGCAGAATTTTTGAAGAAACTGCAAATAATGAAAAAGAACATGCAAAAATTTGGTTTAAAGCTTTGCATGGAGATAAAATTCCTGATACTTTGAAAAATCTTGAAGATGCAGCAGAAGGTGAAAATTACGAATGGACTGATATGTATGCAACTTTTGCAAGAGAAGCTAAAGAAGAAGGGTTTGACACTCTTTCTGCATTGTTTGAACTTGTCGGAAAGATTGAAAAAGAACATGAAGAAAGATATAGAGCTCTTTTAGAGGCTGTAAAAAACAGTACAGTTTTTGCAAAAAATGAGGTTGTAGTCTGGGAATGCGGAAACTGCGGTCATATCCATACCGGAGAAAAAGCTCCGCAGCTTTGCCCTGTTTGCAAACATCCTCAAGCCTATTTCTTTATGAAAGCTAAAAATTATTAAACGAAAAAAAGGCTTTGTTTATAACAAAGCCTTTTTTATGATAAAATATTAATGTGTATAAATAAGAGGGAAATTTTGTGGAACTAAGGGGAACAGAAACTGAAAATAATTTGATTAAAGCTTTCGAGATTAATGCAAAAAGACGCATGGAATACGATATTTACGCTTTAGTTGCTGAAAAATACGGATTTAATGATGTCGCCCGCCTTTTAACCAGATTTGCAAACCACGAAAAGGAGCATGCAAAATTGTGGTATAAATGGTTAAAATGTGAGAGCGGAAGCCTTCCTAACCTGCTTGATTGTGTTAAAAATGCTCTTAGTCAGGAAAAGGATGAAATAGAAGGTTTATATGAAAATTTTGCCCGTAAAGCTAAAGAAGAAGGATTGGAGCATATTGCGGGGCTTCTGGAAAACATTGAAAATATTGAAAAAATCCATTATGACAGGTTAAAAAAACTAATCTGGAAGCTGGAAGATTCTGTTGAACCTAACAGCGACGGAACATATAACTGGGTTTGCAGTACTTGCGGTGCGGTTTTTGTCCAGAAAGAGGAACCTGATTACTGCCCCTTATGCTTAAAAGAAGAAGTATTTTTTTATAAAAAGCCAAATAAATAGTAAAGGAGAAATATAAATATGAAATTTCAAGAAATTAAAAACAATATTTTTTATTGCGGATTAAATGACTGCGACAGAAGAATTTTTGATGAATTAATTCCTCTTGAGCACGGTACAAGCTACAACTCTTATCTGGTTAAGGGTTCTGAAAAGACCGCAATCATTGATACAATGTACCCGCCTAAAACTAAAGAATATTTAAAAAGATTAGTTGAAAATCAAGTTGGTAAAGTTGATTATATTATCGCAAACCACGGAGAACAGGATCATTCAGGCTCTATTCCTGCTTTGTTGGAAAAATATCCGAATGCAATTGTTTTAACAAATCCTAAATGTGCTGAAAATATTAAATCAATGCTTCATGTTCCCGATGAAAAAATTAGAGTAATCGCTGATGGGGAAGAAGTTTCTCTTGGCGATAAAACTTTGAAATTTATTTTTGCGCCCGGTGTTCACTGTCCTGATAGAATGTTTACTTATATAAAAGAAGATAACGTAATTTGTACTTGTGACTTTTTAGGTGCACATTATACTTTTTCAGATGTTTTTGCGCAGGAAAGTGTTGAGCTTGAAAAAAGCGCTAAACGTTATTACGCCGAAATTATGATGCCTTTCAGAACAATGTGCAAAAAATATACTCAAATGATTAAAGATATGAAGGTTGATATGGTTTTACCGAGCCACGGCCCTGTTTATAAAAATCCTGATTTTATTCTTGATTTATATACAGATTGGGCTTCAGATACTCCGAAAAATCTTGTGGTTCTTCCTTATGTTTCAATGTATGAAAGTACAAAGGATATGATTGATTATCTGAGTGAAAAATTGGAAGCTAAAGGTGTTAAAACATTTAAATTTGATATTGTAGATGATGACTTGGGCGATTTGGCGATGGCTTTGGTAGATGCAGCTACAATTGTTATGGGAACTTCAATGGTTCTTGCAGGACCTCACCCTATGGCAGTAAATGTTGCATACCTTGCAGCAGTTTTAAGACCGAAAGCTAAATTTGCATCACTTGTAGGTTCGTACGGCTGGGGCGGAAAACTTTTTGATTTAATAGCTCAAATTCTTGCGCCTTTGAAACTTGATTTGATTGAACCTTTACAGGTAAAGGGAAAACCTACAGAAGATGATTTTAAACATCTTGATGTAATGGCAGAAAGTATCTACGAAAAACATAAATCAATAGGGTTAGTATAAAATTAAAATGCAGCGGCAGGTTATTTAGCCTGCCGCTTTATTTTAAAAACTGATTTTTCTCGGATAATTTGTTGGCACTTTCCAGCCGTTTCTTTGAATTATTGCAGTGCAATATTGACCACCGGTATTAATATTACAGCCCCTTGTACCATCTGTGTATAACGTATTTTCATTACCATCCCAAGCATATAAGGTTGGTTCCATACCTTTTTTATAAAGATATTTCCAATTAGGGGATTTACCGTCAATCGGATAAAATTCAAAAGAAAAATAACATATCCCCCGTATTGAAGCCATGGCTCCATTAGCCTTTTCGATACATTTTTCGGGGTTTTTAGGGTAAAAAGTTATATCGCGATTTTCTAATGCATTAAAGGCAAAAGCACTCCCATCGGCTAAAAAATAAAGAATAATCTTGTTTCCATCAGCGTCTTTAGATTCTTTTTTATGGGTAATTTTTAAATATGGTGCAAGATACTTTTGAAAAGATTTATCATTTTCATCTGCTTGATTAATGTAGTTCCCTTCATCATCTTGAATACCATTATTAAAGTAGCTCCAATTTTCAAATTCTCCGTTATCAACAACAGATTGTAAAATTGCTTGATTCATAACAGAATAAAACTTTTTTAATCTTGTTTCAGCTACGCTGTTTCTGTAATTTTGAATTAAAACGGGTATAGTCATAGCAGCAACTACGCCTATAATTCCGAGAGTAATCAGAACTTCAGCCAGTGTAAACGCCAATAATATGTTAAAAATCCCTGTTTTGCTTATCTTTTCGGGGGGGGGGCGATTCTCAGCTCTTCTTTATTCATAATTTTGCCTCCTAAAAATCGAAATTTATACTTTTATTATTTCCGATTGTTTAATGTTTGTCAAGATTAAAAAAAAAGGAACTTCACATTAAGAAGTTCCTTTTTAGTATTTTAAGCTTTTACAATCGATTTTGCAAATGAATCTGAACTTCTTGAATGAATTTCATCTTCAATTTTTGCAATAAACTCATCAACATTCATTGTCCCTACTTGTCCGATGCCGCGCGCCCTTACGGCAACAGAGTCTGCTTCAATTTCTTTATCTCCGATTACGCATACATAAGGGATTTTCTTATCTTGAAGGCTTTCTCTGATTTTGTAGTTCATACTTTCTGAACGGTCATCAAGTTTAACTCTTATACCTGCATCGCGCATTTTTTTATAAACTTTTTCCGCAAAGTCAATATGTTTTTCATTTGAAATAGGAACGATTGCGACCTGTGTCGGGGCAAGCCAAGTCGGGAAAGCTCCTGCATAGTGTTCAATTAGGATACCATGGAAACGTTCCATTGACCCGAATATTACACGGTGAAGCATAACAGGTGTTTTCATTTGTCCGTCTTTATCCTGATATTTTATGTCGAATCTTTCAGGAAGGTTGAAGTCAAGCTGGATTGTTGCACATTGCCATGTTCTGCCTAACGCGTCTTTAACTTTAAAGTCAATTTTCGGGCCATAGAATGCTCCGTCGCCTTCGTTGATTTCGTATTTCATTCCGCGTCTGTCCATGGCTTCTTTTAAGCCGGCTTCGGCCCTGTTCCAGTTCTCAATTTCTCCGACATAACTTTCGGGACGGGTCGAAAGTTCAACTTCAAATGACATATTAAAGATTTTCATTGTATCAGCTACAAAGTCAATAATTTCATTGATTTCATCAACTAATTGTTCAGGAGTGCAGAAAATATGTGCATCATCCTGTGTAAATCCCTGAACACGTGTTAGGCCTGATAAAGCTCCGGATTTTTCTTTTCTGTATACAGTTCCGAGTTCTGCCATTCTCAAAGGAAGTGAGCGGTATGAATACCTGTTTGCCTGATAAATAAGTATATGAAACGGACAATTCATCGGCTTTAAGATAAATTGATCGTCGCTGTCTTCATCTTTTTGTATAAAGAACATATTTTCGCGGTAGTGATCGTAGTGCCCTGAAATTTCCCAGAGTTTTGATTTCGCAATATGAGGAGTATTTACAATAACATATCCGCGTTTTCGATGTTCTGTTCTCCAATAGTTTTCAATTTCTTCTCTTACGATTGCAAGATTAGGATGCCACAGAACAAGTCCTCCGCCTAATTCTTCTCTTGTTGAAAATAAATCAAGTTTAGCGCCTAATTTTCTGTGGTCACGTTTTTCTGCTTCTTCAAGGAAATGAAGATAGTCAGCTAAATCTTCTTTTGTCCAGAATGCTGTTGCATAAATTCTCTGGAGCATTTTATTTTTTTCGTTGCCTCTCCAGTATGCTCCTGCAACCTTTAATAATTTAAAAGCGTTTGCCTTTATATATGAGGTATTCGGAAGGTGAGGACCTGCACATAAATCGTTGAACAGAACGTTACCGTCCTTATCTTTTGTTAAATATAAAGTCGGGTTGTCATTTCTATGTTCTTCCAACAATTCTGCTTTGTAAATTTCACCTTCTGCTTTAAATTCAGCAATTTGTTTGTCCACATCAGGTATTACATATTTTTCAAATGTTAGATTTTGTTTAACGATGTTTTTCATTTCTTCTTCGATTTTTACAAGATCTTCCTGAGTAAAGGCATGACCATCAGTCAAATCAAAATCATAATAAAAACCGTTTTCAACAGCCGGTCCGATTGCTAACTTTGCAGACGGAAACAGCTTTTGAACAGCCTGAGCCATAATGTGTGATGTTGAGTGTCTTAAAACACTTAAAGTTTCGTTGTTTTTTTCCATTTTTATCCTTTCGTACCCTGTTTGGGTTATGGCAAATTCGGTTTAAATAACAACTTTTTAAATAAACTTCCTTTACCCCCGGGGTGGATCCCCCTAACTAACTACAATTAAGGTTATACTACCAATATAATATAATTACAAGCTTATCTCTTGTAACAAAAAGTTACATAATTTTGCCGGCATGAAATTATTTGTTGTAAAATATCTATTATTAAAGAAATGAGGTTAACTAATGAATACGGCTGTTTTAGTAGGCAGAGTCGGCAGAGATGCTGAAATAAGATATTTTGAATCAGGCAAGGTAAAGGCAAATTTTTCGATTGCTGTTAACCGCTGGGATCCTAAGACAAAATCAGAAGTTGCAGATTGGTTTAATGTTGATGTCTGGGATAAATTGGCTGAATTTGCGGGTGAATATGTTAAAAAAGGTGTTCAGGTAGTTGTTGACGGCAGAATTGGACAGAACAAATGGACTGATAAAGTTACCGGAAATGACAGGGAGAACTTTTTAATTATAGCTAACAGCATAAGATTATTGGGTTCAAAAAGAGATGTTCAAGAAATATGATAATCAATTCTAATATTGTAGGTATAATTGCAGATGATTTAACCGGTGCAAATGATACAGCATTGCAGTTTCATTTGAAAGGAGCAAACACTCAAATTTTACTTTCTGATGAAATAGAACCTTTAAATATAAAAGGAACTCAAACATGGGCTATTTCAACAGAATCGCGGAATGTGGAGCCGCAGATAGCTTACGAACATGTTGTCAGAGCTGCTAATATGCTGCGTGACAAAATAAATCCTGATTATTATTATAAAAAAATTGATTCAACTGTCAGGGGTAATATTGCTGTTGAAGTCTTGGGTTTGATGCATGCGCTTGACTATGAGGCGGCAATTGTTCTGCCAGCTTTCCCCGCAGAGATAAGAACGACTGTCGGAGGGTATCATTTACTTCGCGGTGTGCCTATTGAAAGAACAGAAATGGCGAGAGATCCTCATTCACCTATATTTGAATCTCATCTGCCTACACTTTTAAAGTCGCAGATTTTGTCTGAATATCAGGATTTAGTCAGCCAGCTTGAACTTAAAACTGTTATGAAAGGTGCAGGTCCGATTTTACAAAAAATAAACGAACTTGTAAATTCCGGCAAGAAACTTATAGTTGCGGATGCTGTATCTACTGTTGATATCGAGCAGATTGCCCTCGCTATAAAAAAGAGCGAACATAAAATTCTTCCTGCCGGTACATCTGCTTTTGCACAGGCGTTAAGCGAGTTCTGGCTTGCCGATTTGGACAGTGAACATATAATAAAAACATTTCCGCGGCTTCCAAAATTTATTGTATCAGGCAGTGCTACACAAATTACCGCAAACCAGATCGATAAACTTGAAAAAAGTGATGAATTTGATGATATTCTCTCTATCAGTTTGGATTTAAAAACTGTTCTCGGC
Source organism: Candidatus Gastranaerophilales bacterium (assembly GCA_944322885.1). GTDB lineage: Bacteria > Cyanobacteriota > Vampirovibrionia > Gastranaerophilales > Gastranaerophilaceae > Stercorousia. Next base: position 93,923 of record CALUQH010000031.1, read on the forward strand.
GGAGTTACGGATGAATTGGTTAACAGGGTTGTTTCAAATCTTCGCTTTGATAATACCGTGATTGTTCATACTTCAAATTTAATAAAAGAATTTGACGGATTTTCTGAAGACTCTTTGAATGCAGAGTTAACTAAAGCTAATTTAGCATCTGTAATTACGGATTTTCTTGCAGAGCTTACAAGACGTGTAACAAAGGAAAAAGAAACTATTTTAATAACTTTAGGCGGTGAAACATCTTTCAAATGCTGTAATGCAATAGATGCCTGTCAGCTTCAGCTGATTGATGAGGTCGCTCCTGCAATTGCACTGTGTCTTGATCATAACGCGCAGTGGATTGTTACAAAGTCGGGAAATCTCGGTAATGCAAATACATTAGTGGATATTTTAAAATATTTTGATACTCATGGCGGTTTGCAGGATGTATAAGATTGCAATTACAACCGGTGACCCTAACGGTATCGGGGCGGAGATTACTATAAAAGCTCTGAATAAACTTGATTTACCGGAGAATAGAGTTTTGCTTATATCTAATAAAAAAATACTTGATTTCTACGGCAAATTAAAACGCGATTACGATATTATTGAAATTCCATATCATGCAGATATTTTGCCCGGTCAGGTAAGCAAAGATGCAGGTGAATTTTCGTTTCAATCGGTAAAAAAAACCTGTGAAATAAAACCTCAGGCAATTGTTACGGCTCCTGTCGCCAAAAATGCTTTGTACCTTGCCGGACACAAATTTAACGGCCAGACGGAAATTTTGCAAAAATATCTTGCACATGATAATCAGCTTGCGGAAATGCTTTTTGTTGCGGGAAAATTTAGAGTTTTGCTTTTAACTCGGCATGTTCCATTAAAAGATATTGTTCTTACCAAAGATATGGTTGTGGAAAAAATTCTTAATTTAAAAGATTTTTTTGTAAAACATTTGGGAATTGCCGAGCCGAAATTTGCTCTGTGCGGTTTTAATCCTCATGCAGGAGAGGATGGAATTTTAGGTCGTGAAGAAATTGAAATCTTAATTCCGGCTGTTGAAGAATTACGCAGGAAAGGCGTAAATATTACAAATCCGCTTCCGGCAGATACTTTATTTATAAAAGCTTTGGACTATGATTGCTGTATTGCAAATTATCATGATCAGGGGTTAATCCCTATCAAGACAGTTGCAGGGGACAAAACTGTTAATATGACAATAGGGCTTGATGTTATAAGAACATCGCCCGGACATGGCACGGCTTTTGATATTGCAGGTAAAAATATTGCGGATGAAACCGGCATGATTGAAGCTATTAAAGCCGTTTTTAAAAACTGATTTTTCTCGGATAGTTTTTAGGAACTTTCCAGCCGTTTCTTTGAATTATTGCAGTACAATATGCTCCGCCATCTTCGTTATGAGATCCCGTGTTTTGATTACATCCTCTTGTACTGTCTGTGTATAATGTATTTTCATCACCATCCCAGTTATATAAACATGGTTCCATCCCCTTCTTATATAAATATTTCCAATAAGTAGCCTCATTTATTGGGTAAAACTCAAAAATAAATCTGCAAGTACCAATAGAATTCTGTTTTTGAATACATTTTTCGGGATTTTTAGGTATAAAATATATGTCTCGATTTTCATGTTGTGCAAAATAAAAAGCACTTCCATCGACTAAAAAATAAAGAATAATTTTGTTTCCATCAGCATCTTTAGATTCCTTTTTATGTGTAATTTTCAAATAAGGCGCCAGATACTTTTGAAACGATTCATCATTTTTATCAGCCTGATTAACTCGATTACCATCTTCATCTATTATATCGTTATTAAAATAGCTCCAGGTTTCGACATCTCCGTTATCAGCAACAGACTGTAAAATGGCTTGATTCATAATAGAATAAAACTTTTTTAATCTTGTTTCGGCTACGCTATGGTTGTACTTTTGGCTTAAAACCGGTATAGTCATCGCCGCAACTACACCTATAATTCCAAGAGTTATTAATACTTCTGCTAGTGTGAAGGCAACTTTAGATTTTAGTGAAGAGTGAAACATGAAGCGTGAAACGCGGTTATCTCCCTCCCTGATTAGGGAGGGATTAAGGGTGGGTATCAATTTTCTATTGTTTGATAGATTAAAACCCATCCCATCCTTCCCTATAAAGGGAAGGAGCATATTATTTCGTGAGCTTCGCTCACTGATAACAGCCTGACCTCTTGCCTTTCTTCTCTCAGATTTTCTAATTTTTTTTAAACTATAAATCCTTACTACACTTGAGTTTTGCGGGGGGGGGGCACTCTTAAAGCTTCTCTATTAAACATTTTTCAACTCCTTTTATGCTTCCATCATTTTTTATTATTTACTATTTTGGCCATTTTGTCAATAAAAAATCCGGAACTAAATGTTCCGGACTTTTTTAAGCTTTGGCTGTTACTTTTGTTTTTTTATCGTTCCAGAAATCAACAAGCATTGAACAGAAGAATATACTTGAATATGTTCCGATTGCAATACCGAGTATCATACAAAGAACGAAATCTTTTGTTGTAACCCCGCCGAAGAAGTATAATGCAAGCAATGTTATTAACGTTGTTAAAGATGTATTAATACTTCTTGTTAATGTTTGATTAACGGATGCGTCAACAATTTCTCCGAATGACATTTTCTTTGAGTAATATCTGAGGTTTTCTCTTATTCTGTCAAATACAACGATTGTATCGTGAACAGAAAAGCCTATAACTGTTAATACCGCAGTGATAAACAAACCGTCAATCTGTACGTTATACAATAGTCCTAGTATTGAGAAAATACCACATACAAAAAGCACATCATGTAATACGCCTAATATAGCAGCCATTGCGTAATCAAATCTGAATCTGAAAGAAAGATACGCAACAATTCCTAAGAATGCAAGAGTTACTGCAAGTAATGAATTTTTGAATAATTCCTTACCCATTGTCGGGCCTACGGAGCTAACTGAAATCAATTCAGGATTTGTGTAATCTTTTTGAAGCTGTTCAGTGATAACTTCTGTTGTGTTAGAATTTTTGTCAATAAATTTTGTTCTTATTGAAATAATAGAATTTATATTTGATTTTGTATTTTTCTGCTGTTCGCTGTTCACATTCAAAATTTGAATGTAAGGATTTTCTATCCCTGCTTTTTCAAGATCTTCTCTTGTTCTTGCAACATCACTGTTTGAAAGTTTCTGTTCAAGCCCGTATTGTAAAATTGTTCCGCCTGTGTAGTCAATACCGACTTTCATAGGTGCATGGTTAGGATATGTTACCGAAGAATAAATCATTGCAATAATTCCCGGTACAAGAAGCAGACATGTTAATGCCATCCACCACCATCTGTATTTGACTATATGAACTAAATGTTTTCTTCCTGTATTAATCATTTTTTTATCCTTTCTGACAATTTAAGTCAGTACTTTTTAGTTTTATTAATCCAAAATTCCGAAACGAGCTTTTTCACGTTTAGTTTCGGTTGCTTCATAGCTTTGTCCGATTTCATCTTTCCTCAAACCGAACAAGCCGGGATGTTTAAGTTCTCCCGTTCCGAATATTAAGTGCATAAAGTTTTTAGTAACAGTAATTGCACTGAACATTGAAACAAGAACACCGATAGCCAGTGTCAAGGCAAAACCTTTAACAACACTTGTTCCTAAAAGATAAAGTATTGTACATGTAATAATTGTTGTCATATTTGAGTCAAAGATACTTGTAAATGCTCTGTCAAAGCCTGAATTGATAGCAGTGAAGAGGTTTCTTCCCGCCCGTAATTCTTCTTTGGTTCTTTCGAAGATAAGTATATTGGCATCAACAGCCATACCGATTGAAAGAATGAACCCTGCTATACCTGCAAGTGTTAGAGTTACCGGTATTGTTTTAAACAAAGCAAACAAAATTAAGCTGTAAATTATAAGAGCAATGTCTGCAATTAAACCGGGTACATGGTAGAAGGCAATCATAAATATCATAACTGCAGAAAGACCGATGATACCTGCTTTTTTAGATTTAGCAATACTGTCTGCACCAAGTGTCGGTCCTACAGTATTTTCTTCAACAATTTTAGCAGGAACCGGCAGTGCACCTGCATTAAGAAGGTTTACCATACGTTCTGCTTCATCGTAAGCAAATCCGCTTTCTCCTCCTGAAATTTGAGCTTTACCGCCGTAGATTGCTTCGTTAACTCTTGGTGCGGACTGTAATTCTCCGTCAAAGAAAATAGCCATCTGCTGACCGACAAGAGCTTTTGTCAAATCTGCGAATTTTTTAGCACCTTCTCCGTTAAATTCCAGAGATACAACCCATTGGCCTGTGGCATCTGTGCTTAATGTCGACTTTGCAAGGTCTTGACCTGTCAGACCTGTTGAAACCCAAATAGGTGTTCCGTCTTCTGCTTTTCCTTCTTTTTTAAACTCCAGCTGTGCAGTTTCACCTATAAAAGCTTTTGCTTCTTTTAAATCGGTTACGTTTGGAATTTCTACCATTAATCTTTTGTCGCCAACCTGTTGAACAACAGTTTCTGCAACACCGAGTTTGTTAACACGCTGTTCAATCGCAAATTGTAATCTACTCATAACATCAGGTGTAATTTTTGCGATACTGTCGGTTGTTTCAGCTTCAAGAACAAGTCTTGATCCGCCGACAAGATCCAGCCCTAATTTGGTCGGTTTAACGAAGATAAGTATTGTTGACACAATTACTATTGCTACGATAAACCAGAACATTAAAATTTTGTTTTTCATTTTTTTATAACCTCTTTATTGTATTTTTTTATATTATTTTAATAAAAATCAGAAATTTGTTATAACCCTTTCAGGCTAATCTTCATTGATTTCATCAAGAACCATAAATAATTCTTTTTTTTCGATAGAAGAAAGCTCTACAAGCGGCCGTCTGACATAATCTTCAATCAAACCTTTATGAGCAAGAGCTGCTTTAACAGGTACCGGATTCGGAGCCATAAACAGTTTTCTGAATGCCGGATACAATTTTTTGTGCATATTAACGGCGGCCACAAATTCTCCGGTTTTGTAGTTTCTTATCATAGATTTGATTTCCGAGCCGAATATGTGTGATGCGACAGAAACAACCCCTCTTGCGCCGAGTGACATCATCGGAAGTGTTAAACTGTCATCGCCCGAATAAATTGAAAAATCTGAAGGACAGCAGATTTTCATTTCCGTGATTGCATCCATATCACCGAAACTTTGTTTAATAGCAACAATATTTTGATATTTTTCTGCAAGAGCGGCAACCGTTTCCGGAAGCATGTTAACTCCTGTTCTACCTGGGATATTATAAATAATTACCGGAATATCAACGCTTTCCGCAACGGCTGAAAAGTGTTCAATCATTCCCTGCTGTGAAGGTTTATTATAATACGGTACAACGGAAAGTATTGCATCAACGTTTTCTTTTTGAGCCCATTTTGCAGCCATTACGGCTGTTTCTGTACTATTTGAACCCGCATTCATAATAACCTTAGCCTTATTTACGGCAGCTCTTTTTACGGTGCTCAAAAGTTCAAATTCTTCTTCATGTGTTAATGTCGGCCCTTCACCTGTTGTTCCGGCGACAAGAATGGCATCGCTTCCGTGAGTAATAAGATATTTTGTTAATTGTTCGGCTTTGTCATAATCAATTTCTCTTTTACTGTTAAAAGGTGTAACCATCGCAGTTATGACTTCACCAGCATCGTATCTTAACGCCATAAAAACCTCTTTCCCTAATCTTTTGTCTATCCCTGTTGAAAAAATTATAAAACAAACCAAATGAAAAAGCATAAAATATTAAGTTATTTATTGCAAATATATCAAAGTTATGTACTAATTCTAGTATGATAAAAATATGAAAGGAGTTTGAAATGAAATTTTTAAACAGCAATCTATCCTTCGGGGGGGGGGCACTTTAAGCTCCTTTAAAGGGTTTACGCTTGCGGAAGTATTAATTACTCTGGGAATAATCGGCGTTGTTGCCGCAATGACTTTACCTTCACTGCTGACAAATTATCAAAAGAATCAAACTGTGGCTCAGCTAAAAAAGGCATATTCAACATTTGCTCAGGCACTTGTAACTTCTCAATATGAAAACGGCAATTCTTCCGAGTGGAATGTTACAGAACTGGGAAGTTCTTATGATGATAATTTAAAATATTTTGAAACATACTGGAAGCCTTATTTAAGGGTTATAAAAGTTTGTAAAACAATGGCAGAATGCGGGTACAATATAACAGGATATGCAAGTGTTTCAGACCGAAACAATTATAAATATTACGGACAGGTATCTAATGTTCCGGGATTTATATACGGTGATGGAACTTATGCTTATATCAGACCATATAGTTATAATCCGGACACTCCGGGGCTTGAATATTTTCAATTATTGTCAATAGATGTTAATGGCGCAAAAGGGCCTAATGTTATTGGTCGTGATGTATTTCAGTTTGAAATAAACACTTCGCGTAGTGTTATATCAGGATATACCCATTCTTTACCGGATTATTGCACAAAGGAAAAGATAAATAATAATACAGAATATGCACGTGCCTGCGGTGCTAAAATTATGGCTGACGGCTGGGAGATAAAAGACGATTATCCATGGTAATTCATATAAATTAAACTTTTGGCTTGCAAACTTGTTTTCATGCTAAAATTTTTATATATGGACTTTTTAGAAAAAATAAAAAATCTCAGCAAAAAACAGAAAGCTTATATTGGAGCTCTGGCTGCAATAATAGGTCTTTTAATCTGGGCTTTTATTTCAGCGGGAGTTATTACGCATAACTTCAACAGAAGTCAGCTGCAAACCGATCAGGACAGGCAGGAAGCTTTAATTCACGGTATTATTCTTACAGAAACAAAAGATGAAAAAAAATACTGGGAAATATACGGTGAAACAGGCAATTATGACAGTAAAAACGGAGTTGCCATGCTTGATAATGTAATCGGAAATTTTTATGACGACGATAATCAGGTTTCTATGAGCTTTGAATCTTCAAAAGGAACGTATAATGAAAATAAAAAACAAATAATACTTTATGAAGATACGTTTATAGTATTAAAGGATTTAACAACTCTTCGAGCTAATAAACTTGTTTGGTCAGGCCGTGATGTACCTGTTATTGCTGAGGGGAATGTCAGAATTACAAGAACTGATGAATTTCTTGCAACTGCTTCTAAAGTTGAAATCAGTCCTGATTATGATAAATTTAAGATTACGGGGAATACAGTTTCCAAAATGTATGATAATAAGGAGAAAAAGTGAAAAAGATTTTTATAGCTTTAATGATATCTTTGTTAACGGCGGGGCTTGTTGTTCAGGCTTCGGATTTAATTATTGAATCTAAGACACAGAGTTACGAGGAACAAGAAAACAAAATAAAATTTGAAGGGGATGTAAAAGTTTCCGTTGATGATTTACGGGTTGTCGGTGATAAGGCGGATGTGAGCATGGATGATAATCAAAAACTTGATACGGCAACTTTTTATGACAAACCTTATGCCTATGAAATCAAAAAAAATAAAAAACGTGAAGTTAAAGCAAATATCTTGAAACTCTCACTTATTACAAAAGTTGTTAAAGCACAGGGGGATACTCAATCCATTGTATTTGACGGAAAAGTTCCGGTGGTTGTAATTAACGCCGATGAACAGGAATATGACACTAAATCCGGTATTATGACTGCAACAGGAGCTGTTACTATAAAATATAAAGATTTGGATACTTTTTCAAATAAGGCAAAAATTAAAACCGATAAAAACGGAGATTTAAAAGACATTGAGCTAATCGGAGACGCAAGGGTAAAACAGCAGGGCAGTGAGTCGCTGGCAGATAATTTTTATTATAATGCGGGTACAAAAGTTATTACTGCTGTTGGCAACACAACAACAAATGCCTTGATGGAAGACGGTACAAAACTTGTATTGAAGTCAAACCGTCAGGAGTATGCGCAGGATAAGAATGTGTTTAACGCCTCGGGCAATGTTCGTGTCTGGTATCAGGATTATTATGCTGCAGGTCCGAAAATAGCTATTTATCCAAATAAAGAGGGTAAGCCGAACGACGTATATTTCGTCGGGCGTTCAAGCATTACTCAGGGTGTCAGAACAATTTATGCAGACCGGATTAAAATGACTATGAACCCGAAAGATTTTCATGCGGACGGCAACACCAGAACAGTAATTAAAAATATCGGCTCAGGAGATAACGGCGGAAATTCTGAAGGTGGAATAGGGTTAGGATTATAATTATGAGTGAAAAAGAAAAAGTTGATAAAGCAATAGAGTTGTACCAGAAGGGAAATTATAAAAAGGCAATAGATGCTTTCAGTTCAGTGCTTGAAACCTGTCAGGATAATGCGGAACTTTATAACAATATTGCTCTTTGTTATGCAAATTTAGGTGACTACGACAAGGCTGAAAGACATTATTTAAAGGCTCTGCATTTAAATCCGAAACTGCCTCAGGTTTATATAAATCTTGCCGACATTTATTATCGCAGAAAAGATATGGGAAGCGGTATTGAGCTTGTTACTCAGGGAATTTATGAAATCCCTGACAATCTTGTTCTCAGACATTATCTTGCAAGATTTTATATGGAAGATGCAAAGCTTGATCTTGCAATAGATGAACTTGAACATATTTTAGAAAAACAGCCCGATAATTATGATGTTTATTATGACCTTGGAAAAGTGCATTTTGAACTAGGGAATTATGAATGTGCTATAGAAAATTTTGAGAATGTTCTTCAATACAAGAGTGAAAATCCCTGGATATATTATTATCTCGGGGAAGCATACGAAGCAAATGATGAGATAGATAAAGCGCTTTCAAACTACTTAAAAGCTATAGCACACAATGATATGTTTTCTCCGGCTTACAAAAAAGCGGGAATTCTTTTCCTTGCCCGCGGGGATTATGAGGATGCAATAGAATATTTTGAGGATTATACAAAGCTTGATATCCCCGAAGAAGAAGCAGGCAAAATAAGAGAGCTGATAGAAAGAATTAGAAAGAAACAATGACATCAGATAAATACTGGATAGCTTTATCATCAATAGAGGAAATTGACAGCCGTTTTATTCAGAGGCTGTACAATTATTTCGGCGATATTGAAAAAGCTTTTAATGCAAATGATTTGTCTTCAATTGATGGTTTGAGCGTTAAAAAAGCCGAAAAATTTTTAAGACTGCGTGATAAAGTAAATCCTGATAAAGCTTTGCAGGAAGTTGCAGATAAGGGTATAAGCTACCTTACTTTTGACAGCGAAAAATATCCTTATATGCTTAAAAATATTGATAATCCGCCTTCCGTACTTTATTATAAAGGTGACTTATTATCCTGTAATCTTGAAAGAACTCTTGCTGTTGTCGGCTCAAGGCGTGCAACTTCTTACGCTAAAGAGGCATTATCAAAGATTATATCGGAACTTGGCGGAACTGATATTTGTATTGTATCAGGACTTGCATCGGGAATTGATACGACGGCGCATGTTTCTGCAATTGAAAACAATTTAAAAACAATCGGTGTAATTGCAAGCGGTTTTGATTATACATATCCCGCTGCAAACAAGGAGCTTTACGAGAAAATTGAAAACGGTTTAGGTGCTGTAGTGACAGAATACTACCCGACTTTTGAGCCTTTAAAATTCAGATTCCCTCAGAGAAACAGAATTGTATCGGGTTTGTCTTTCGGAACGCTTGTTGCGGAAGCATCTTTGAAAAGCGGTGCATTGATTACATCAAATTTAACACTTGAGCAGGGACGTGAATTAATGTGTATCCCCGGGCTTATAACAAATCCAAATACCGAGGGTATTTATAAACTCCTGAAAAACGGTGCTACACTTGTTACCTGTGCCGATGATATTCTGGAAGCTCTCGGATGGGAAATTAAAACGGAACAGAAAAATTTATTTAATCTTCCTGAATTAAACGAAGATGAAAAATCAATCTATGAAGCACTTGAAATTGAAGAAAAAAGTGTTGATGAACTGCAGGCATTTACAAAATTGAGTATTGAAAATCTGCTGATGTACTTGACAACCATGGAGCTTAAAGGCATAATTAAACAAGTCGACGGGGACAGGTATAAAAGAGTTGTTTCTTAATCATTCTTGGAGTACTTAGAGGATATATAGTATAAAATGGCAAAAACAGCTGAAAAAAAAGAAAAAGCATTAGTAATAGTTGAGTCGCCGGCAAAATCAAAAACAATCAGAAAAATTCTGGGCGACAGTTATCAGATTGAAGCAAGTTTCGGACATGTCAGAAATTTGCCCACAAAAGATCCTTCAACTGAAAATTTAGGATTTGATATAAATAACCATTTTCAACCAAAGTTTGAAGTAATTCCCGGAAAACAGGCGGTTGTTAAAAAATTGAATGATCTGGCTAAAAAGGCTGATAAAATCTATCTTGCTTCCGACCCCGACCGCGAAGGAGAAGCTATAGCCTGGCATGTAAGACAGATTTTAAAAGTGCCTGATGATAAGATTTTGAGAATTGTATTCAACGAAATTACCCCGAAAGCTGTTAAACATTCGGTTGAAAATCCACGCGCTATTGATATGGATATGGTTCAGGCACAGCAGACAAGACAAATTCTGGATAAACTCGTAGGTTACAAATTGAGTCCTGTGCTCTGGAAACAAATAGGTAACAGAAACCTTTCTGCGGGACGTGTTCAATCTGTTGCGCTTAGGATGATATGCGAACGCGAGGAAGAAATTGAAGCGTTTGTACCGCAGGAATACTGGTCAATCCATACGGATTTGGAAAAAGACGGAAAAACTTTTGAAGCTGAACTTTCTAAAATTAAAGATAAAGCAGTTGAAAAAAATATTAAGAATCAGGAAGAAGCTCAAAAAATAGTAGACTATCTTCAAAACCCCTCAAGAGAGTTTGAGGTTTCCAAAGTCACTAAAAAGACAATGAAACGTAAACCGACCGCACCTTTTATAACTTCTACCATGCAAAGAGCTGCAAGCTCAAAACTCGGTTTCGGGGTTCAAAAGACAATGCAGGTTGCTCAAAAACTCTATGAAGGTATTGAAATTGACGGAACTCCTGTCGGTTTGATTACTTATATGAGAACGGACAGTGTAAGGGTGTCAGACGATGCTCAAGCGATGGCCAAAGATTTTATTTTTGCAAATTACGGAGAAAAGTATTATCCCGAAACGCCGAATATTTATGCTAAAGGAAAACAAAATGTTCAGGACGCACACGAAGCTATCAGACCTTCTTACCCTGAAAGAACTCCTGAAAGTATTAAAAAATATCTAGACAGCGACCAGTATAAACTTTATAAACTTATCTGGGATAAGTTTATGTCCTCACAGATGGCAAACGCTGAAATCGCAAATAAATCAATTGAAATTAAAGCGGGCGATTACACTTTGAAAGCAGGCACAAGTAAAGTTACATTTGACGGCTTTTTGAAGCTTTATAATGACGCAGATGAAGAAGAAAAAGATGCGGGTGCTAAAATTCCTGATTTGGAAAAAGGTGATAAGGTTAACTGTAAAAAAGTTAATCCTAAACAGCATTTTACACAGCCTCCGCCGAGATATAACGAGGCTTCGCTTGTTAAAGCTCTGGAAGAATACGGTATAGGACGTCCATCTACTTATGCAACTATTATTACGGTTATTCAAACCCGTAAATATGTTGAAAAGAAAGACAAGGCGCTTCATCCGACCCTTTTGGGCCGAACTGTTTCAAAACAGCTTGTACAGCAGTTTGCAGATATTATGGATTATAAATTTACTGCGGGCATGGAAACAAAACTTGATAAAATTGCCGAAAAAAAAGCCGTTTGGAACGATGTTTTACAGGAGTTTTATACTCCGTTCATTGAAGAAGTTAATAAGGCGCTTCAAAATAATGAACGTGTTAAAATTGAAAGTAAAATTAAATGTCCGAACTGCGGAAAACCTATGGTATTAAGAATAGGCAAAAACGGCTCTCAGTTTTTGGGCTGTTCGGGTTATCCGGAATGCAAAACAATGATGTCTTTAAATGCGCTTTCCGAACAATCCGATGATGAACAGGCAGGAGAACCTGAGGTTTGTGAAGAAAAATGTGAAAAATGCGGTTCTGATATGATATTTAAAACTGGGCCCTACGGCAAGTATATGGAATGTACAAACGAAAACTGCAAACACAGAAAGCCTTACAGAAAATCAACCGGCGTAAAATGTCCTAAATGCGGAGAGGGTACTATTGTTGAGAGAAAATCAAAACGCGGGACGGTATTTTTCGGCTGTGATAAATATCCTGACTGTGATTTTGTCCTCTGGAACGAGCCTACCGGCGAAAAATGCCCTGAATGCGGTTCGCTTCTTGTAAAAAAAGTTTTGAAAAAAGGCGATGTAATTACATGTTCCAATATTAAATGTCATTATAAAAAAGAAGTAACAGGAGAAAGTGCTGATGAATCCGGAACTTTATGAACGTTATCTTGCCAAAAAGGCTAAAAAATTAGGAATTACAGTAGAAGAATTAAAGGCACAAGGGACTTCTTCTCCTGTGACAGAAGAAAAAACTGTCGTTCAAACGCCTGTTCAACCGCAGGAAGAATCTGCAGTTCAGCTTAACAATATTCCGCCGGCTCAGCCTCAATATGTTCAGAGAACGATTCAGGAAGAATTAAATAATGAACAGAATCAGGAAAATATTCATCAGCCTTTCAGCGGTATGCAGCCGGAAACTGTTAGGACAGAAGTTCCGTCATATATTTTCGGTCCTTCAAGGATGGATGAAACGCCAAAATATAACAGCAATCCTATAAATGAACCGGTAAAACCGGAAATCAAGGATACCAGAGAGAATAAATTCGGACTTATCGGATATCCTCTCGGGCATTCGCTTTCAAAAATTATACATGAAGCAGGGTTTAAAAGCCTTGGGATTAGTGCAACTTATGATATATTAGAAACACCGCCGGACAGCCTAGTGGATAGAATTAAATGGCTGAAATCGAACGGTTATAAAGGATTTAATGTTACAATACCTTTAAAACTCCCGATTTCTCTCTTTGTAAATGAAGTTGATAAATATGCCGATCTTGCCCGCGCAGTTAATACTGTTTATATCGGCGCGGATAAATCTTTAAAGGCTTATAATACCGATGTTATTGGCTTTAAAAGAGCAATTCCTTCAGATATCAATTTACGCGGTAAAAAAGTTGCAATCCTTGGAACCGGCGGGGCTGCGCATGCTGCCTGCGTTGCACTTACTGAATGCGGAGTTGAGGAGATTGCGTTTTTTACCCGTAATATTCCGAATTCTATTGAGTTGATGAATTATGTAAGACGGAAATTCCCTTCTGTAAATTTCAATGTTTATCAGATAGAAAATATAAGACACTTAGGTGAATATTCAATGCTTGTCAATACAACACCAATCGGAATGCTCGGGAAAGCAGGAGATATGATGCCTGTTGAGGAGTCAGCGCTGAAAACATTAAATTCTGAAGCTGTTGTATACGATGTTATTTATAATCCTAAAAAAACTGTTTTGATAAAAGCTGCTGAACAGTTAAATTTAAGAACTATAACAGGTCTGGACATGCTTATTTTTCAAGCGGTTGCGGCTCAGGAAATCTGGTTTGGCCCAGGCAGAACTCCGGATTGGAAAGATATGAAGATTGCTGCTCTGGAAGCACTTTAGGTTGAAAAATTCATAAAATATGTTATAATTTATTATAGAGTTAAGTTTAAAAGAAGGAGTTGTAATGAAAAGATTATTAAGTCATGAGCTTCGGGGGGGGGGCATTCCCGGCTAGTTTCAACAATTTCAGCGGTTGAAAAAAATATAAAGATCTGTTATTATAGTGATGGTTTACATCACATAATGAGAGGTTTATTCATGAAAAGAGCATTTACACTCGCCGAGGTTTTGGTAACTCTTGGTATTATTGGTGTTGTTGCAGCAATGACTTTGCCTGCGCTTATACAAAATTATCAGCATAAGGTTTTGGAAACTCAATTTAAAAAGGCTTATTCCATACTTTATCAGCTTGTTTTGGATGTTCAAAACGATACAGGTATGCCGTTGAATGTAAAAGATTATGCTTATGAGTATACCGGCGATAATTGGAAATTATATAATGCGTTAAAACCTTATATTATTGCTAATTTTTGTACAACAAGCGGATGTATAGACAGAATTAAAGTTGATGAGAACGATGATAGACCTACAGCTATTCAAAATATGAAAGAATATAAAACTTATAACAATAAAGTGAATACAAGTTCTTATTATATGGAAGGCGGAGGTTTTATTTTGCCTGATAGTATGTCAATTTATATAGAAAATTATAATCAAAAGAATTTAATGCTGTCTGTAGATGTAAATGGAGTTGGAAAGCGCCCAAATCGCTGGGGACACGACTTATTTACATTTTCAATAGATAATGAAACCGGAAAATTGATTCCTAACGGCGTTAAAGGAGCGCAATTTGATGATACTAAAAGAGAGATGTATTGTTCTCTGACATCTATCGCTAAAGATAACGGAATTACCTGTTCTTATTACGCATTAACTGATCCGGATTATTTTAAAAAACTGCCTAAATAGGTTATTCGTATCTCAGTGCATCAATCGGATTTAAAAGAGACGCTTTGTAAGCCGGGTAATAACCGAACAATACACCTATTGCACCGGAAAAGCCAAGCGACAGTAATATCGAAAAAAGTGATATTGAAACAGTCATAACTCCGGATACCTGGACAATTTGTGCGCCTATTATCCCGACAGCGACCCCGATTAGCCCGCCGATGACGGATAATAAAAATGATTCTATCAAAAATTGTATTCTTATATCAGATGGTTTGGCGCCTATTGCCATTCTTATCCCGATTTCTTTTGTACGTTCGGTTACGGAAACAAGCATAATATTCATAATCCCAATACCTCCGACAAGTAGCGATACAGATGCGATTGAGGCAAGTAGAATTGCAAATGTCTGTACTGTTGATTTCATTTTTTCTTGAAATTCGGCAGAATTTCTGATTTCAAAATCGTTTTCCTGATTTTTGCCTATTCTGTGGCGAGCCACAAGAAGTTCTTCTATATCCTGTTGAGCAAGTGAAACATCGTCTGGATCAGAACCTTTGACAACTATCATTGATACAGTACCCGGAAATACTGTACCGAATACCTTTTTTTGTGCTGTAGTTATGGGAATGAATATCAAATCATCCTGATCCATAGGGCCCATACTTCCCTTTGATTTAAGAGTCCCGATTACTTTGAAAGGAATTCCGCCGACTCTCATAATTCTTCCTATCGGGTCTAAATCCCCGAAAAGTTCTGCGGCTACCGTTGAACCTATAACCGTTACTTTGGCAGAGTTTTTAATATCTTCGGGAATAAAGCCTCTTCCTGAATTAACTTCGTAATTCTTTATGTAAAAATATTCAGGATCTGTTCCGTAAACAGTGCTTGCCCAGTTCTGGTTCCCATAGGTAAGCTGTTTTGACTCGGAACTTACTGAAGATACGGCTTCTACCCCTCTTGCATTTTTTTTTATCGCTTCTGCATCTTTAATTGTCAGAGTCGGACGGGTTCCCATACCCATTCTTACACCGCCTGTTTTTGCGGAAGCTGAGCGGATAGTAAGGAGATTGCTCCCCATTGATTCCATATCTTTTTGAACTTTTTCGCGGGCGCCTGTACCTACAGCAAGCATTATGATTACAGCGCTGACACCTATGATTATACCGAGACTTGTCAGCATTGAGCGCATTTTATTTATTTTTAATGACACTACCGCCATTTTTACTAAAGATTTGAAATCTATCATTCTTACCCTTTCCCTAGACCTCCCATGCGAGAGGTCAGGTTTTATTTTTAGTATGGAATTGTCGTATGTTCATTTATTTCATCAGATATTATATTGCCGTCTTTAAATCTGACAACGCGTTTGCAATACTGTGCAATATCAGGTTCGTGAGTTACAAGAACTATTGTTTTACCCATTTCTTTGTTAAGGTTAACAAAAAATTCCATAACTTCAATACTTGTTTTGGTATCAAGGTTTCCTGTAGGTTCGTCTGCAAGAATAAGCGGCGGGTCATTTACGATAGCACGTGCTATTGCAACTCTCTGCTGCTGACCGCCCGACATCTGGTTTGGCATGTGGTCTTCTCTTTTTTCAAGCCCGACTATTTCTAAAGCTTTTTTAGCTCTTATAATTCGTTCTTCTTCAGGGATTCCTTTGTAAATCATAGGCAGTTCAACATTTTCCAGTGCGGTTGTTCTTGAAATAAGATTGAACCCCTGAAATACAAAACCCATTTTTTCATTTCGTACCATTGCAAGGTTATCAGTATCC
Organism: Candidatus Gastranaerophilales bacterium; assembly: GCA_944322885.1. GTDB lineage: Bacteria > Cyanobacteriota > Vampirovibrionia > Gastranaerophilales > Gastranaerophilaceae > Stercorousia. The sequence continues at coordinate 110,252 of CALUQH010000031.1, forward strand.
AGAGAAAGCATGTCAATTCCGTCAAGGTGATAGCTTCCGGAATTAGGTTTGTCTAGTGTTCCGAGCATATTCATAAAAGTTGATTTGCCGGAGCCTGAGGCACCCATAATCGCGACAAATTCCCCTTTTTCAACGGACAATGATACACAGTTTAAGGCATTAAAGCTGTCTTCGCCTGTCTGGTATGTTTTTATTGCATCTTTGACTTCTATCAGACTCATTATAACCTCGGGATACGCATTCTGCCGGAGTTTTCTGCTTTTTCGTTTTTACTTCTTATGCCGACAATAACCCGTGTACCCTCCTGGATTTTGTCGGAAATAATTTCTGTTGAACTGTCATTGTTTGCTCCGGTTTTTATCTCAACACGTTTTGGTTTGCCTTTTTCCAAAATCCAGATACCCTGATTTTTGTATTTTGGTCCGTTGATATCCGGTGTAAATTTTAATGCCATATTTGGAACGCATTTTACGTTTTCACTTTTGTTTGTAATTATTGATACATTCGCGGTCATTCCGGGTTTAAGTTTCAAATCTTCGTTGTTAACATCAACAATTACAGTATATGTTACAACATTGGACTCTGTTGTCGGGGAAAGTCTTACCTGTGTGACTTTTCCGTTAAAATTCATATCAGGATAGCCGTCAATTGTGTATGTTACATCCTGTCCTTCTGCAACTTGCCCTATATCGGCTTCAGAAACACTTACTTCAATCTGCATGTTGGTTAAATCCTGAGCGATTGTAAAAAGTTCAGGAGCCTGAAAGCTTGCGGCAACAGGAGAACCAAGGTCAATTTCTCTAGAAATTACTGTACCGTCAACAGGAGCAATAATTTTTGTGTACCCCAAATTTGTCTGAGCTGTTTTTAGTGATGCCTGATATTGCGCAATCTGTGCTTTGGCTGCGTTAATTTGTGCTACGTCTGATTTGTAAGTGCTGTATTTTTCATCAAGTTCGCTTTTAGCTACAAAGTTTTTGGCATAAAGATTTTTGTATCTTATATACTGTTGTCTGTCAAAATCGGCTACTGCCTGTAATCTTGCTACATTTGCCTGTGCATTAGCTATCTGCGCCTGATTTTGCTGAACAGTTGCCTCAAAGTTTGCCGGGTCAATTTGTGCCAATATCTGGCCTTTTTTTACAACATCGTTATAGTCAACATAAATTTCTTTAATAAGTCCTGATACTGTCGAACCTACACTTACCGTGTTTACCGGATTAATTGTCCCCGATGCCTCTACAACTTCTGTAATGGTGCATAGCTTAACCGCCCTTGTACGGTACTTTACTTTGTTAGCGGTAACAAAGCTTGCAGAACCGATTATTAAAACGGCTATTGCTCCGGAAATAATTGCTATATGACGTTTTTTTATTTGTAATTGTTTAAATTTTTCAAAACTTATCATTTATCATCCTCAATTGTAGTTGTTATGCTTTGCGGCAGCGCAATGGCTTTTTCAAGATTTGCTCTTGCAACATTATAGTTATAAACAGTTTGTACGTATGAAACCTGTGCATTATTGTAATTAACTTTTGCATCCTGAAGCTGAATATAGTCACCTAATCCTACTGCATATCTGCCATCTGCAAGTTCAAAGTTTTCTAAAGTTTGTTTTACTTTGACAGCAAGTAAAGGAATTTGTTTTTCTAATTGTATCATACTTATGTAGAGATTTTGCACCTCAAAATAAATATCCTGTTTTGCCTGATCAATTTCGGCTTCTGCCAGTTGAACCTGAAGCTTTGCATTGTCTATTCTGTGTTTTTGCCCTTTAATATTAACGGAAGTACTTAAATTCACACCTACATTAAAAGAATTTGTATTATACTGGTCTCTGTAGCCGTAGCCTGCTGTTGCTGAAATTTCCGGAAGATATTCGCGTTTTGTATATTTCAATGCTTCTTTCATTGCATTTAAACTCGCATCATAAACCTTTAAATCCGGCCGGTTTTTATATGCAAGATTAACGGCTTCTTCAAAGGTGTAAGGGAAGGGGTCAAACTTATAATTATCAAGAATATTGATTTTTTCAACCTGTGAAGTTAAAAAAGCATCACTTACGTCTTTGGGCGGTTTGCTCAAATCTTTTTTTTCATCAATCTTTTCTAAATTTACAGGTACATAATTCGTTTGAAAGTTAAATGTTTCTGTATTTTCGATTTCATATTCAGGAGCAAAAGCTATGTACATTGAGTTATTAAGTTGAACAAGAGCATTTTTATATGCACGTTCTGATTCTACGAGAGTGACCTTTGAGTCACTTAGATTAACCTCTGCATTGACCAGATCAATTTTTGACCTTATACCTTCATCAAAATACGCTTTTGTTCGCTGGTAGTTACGTTCGTTAATTTGTACATTTGCCCTGTTTACATCAAGTGTGGCTTTTGCTGCGAGTACCCCGTAATAATTTGTTTTAACTCCAAAAATTGTTTCTAATACGGTATCTTCAAATTCATAAAGAGCTGCAATTCTGTCAAAATTATACATTCTGATGTTAGCATTGGTTTTGCCAAAATTCCAAATAAGCTGGCTTATGCTTGCTTCTGCCGAATATATACTACTGTTAGTATTTCTTCTGTTATTTTTGTTATCCGTGAAGTTGTATCCGGTTCCAACGCCTAAAGTCGGGAAATAGTCCGATTTTGCGACTCCAAGATTCCCTTTTGCAATACCATAATTATATCTGGCTTTTTTGATAAGAGGACTGTTATTTAAGGCGATTTGAATACAGTCCTTAATATTTAAAACAGCATTTTTTTCAACACTCATTTGCTCTACAGCAAATGATGCGGGAATAAAGTAAAATAAACATATTACTACTAGCGCTGTTTTTATATAAAATTTCAAGTTAAACCTCGTTACAATATAGTAACGATTAAAACATATATTTTGTTCATTTTAATCATTTATGGGGTGGAAATTTTGTAGATGTTTCTTTAATTATCTTTCAAAGACCAGAAATCTTTTTGAAGCATTACAAGAAACGGTATCAATTCCAAGCGACCGATAAGCATGTTGAATATCATTATTGCCTTTGTAGAAAAATGTACCCCGTCAAAATTACCCATAGGTCCTGTTATTTTGGCAAATCCCGGTCCAATGTTACCGAGTGAAGTTATACCGCTGCTCAAACCAATTGTAGTACTTTGTTCTATTATTGAAATAATTATTGAAGTTATCCCGAATATCAAAAAATAATAAAATGCAAAAACAACAATTTGTCTTGCAACATCACCTGATACTGTTTTATTATCAACTTTAATATTTATAATAGCATTGGGGTGAAGAATTTTTAAAAGTTCACTTTTCATTGCTTTAAAAATAATCATCCATCTGACCATTTTTAAGCCGCCGCCCGCAGAACTTGCACAGGAACCCATAAACATTACCATAAATAATAAAAGTTTAGATGTATAATCCCAGTTTATAAAATCTACACTGGCACTTCCTGTTGATGTCGTAATACTGATGACCTGATATAAAGCATCTGTAAATCCTTGGAATATTGTTGAATGGCAATTTATAACAAGGGAAATTGTAATTAGTACTGCCATAAGCATAATCATTACGAAATATACTCTGAATTCTTCATTTTTGAATAATATGGAAGGCTTTTTCTGTATTAACGCCTGATATTGTATATTAAAGCTTGCCCCTGCAAGGAACATAAAAATTAAAGTAATCCAGGTAATGTAATTTGAGTGATATCCCATTATACTTTCAGGATTTGGAGAAAATCCCCCTGCAGCTAAAGTTGCAAATGAATTACATATAGCATCAAAGCCGTTCATTCCAAACGCCATTAATAAAATTATCTGTAACATTGTCAAGCCTGCGTAAATTTTCCACAGAGCCGATGCAGTATTTCTTATTCTTGGCGTAAATTTATCTTCCGTAGGTCCCGGAGCCTCGGCAAAAAACATTTGACGTCCTGCAACCGCAAATTGCGGAAGTATTGCTATAAATAAAACTATAATACCCAAACCTCCAAGCCAGTGTGTCAGTGAGCGCCAAAAAAAGAATGCATGCGGATAATCATAGGTAGTTAAAATTGTTGCACCTGTGGTTGTAATACCTGAAACTGCTTCAAATAAAGCGTTAATAGGAGAAATACCGTAAAAAAGATAAGGAATAGCAGATATTATTCCGAAGATAATCCACGAGAAAGCGACAATAAATAATGCTTCTGCCTTTTTAATATCATTTAGATTTTCAAGTGTTGTGGCATTTGGAACAACTTTTCTGAAAATATAACCAAAACCTGCAGAGATAATTCCTGCCGTTAAAAATGGCAATATAGATGAATAATCGTGATAATAAATAGCAACTGCAATTGGTGCAAGTAGTACCAGACCTATATATATCATTGTTAAACCGATTGCGTTAGCTAAATAATTTAAGCGCATTTTACTTTACCTTAAAAAATTCCTTGATTATTGCAGCGTTTTCAGCTTTTGTAAAGATTATAAGTATATCATCTGTTTTGATTTCTGTTTCGCCGTAAGGAATTATAATATTATTTTTTCTCTGTACAACACCTATAACCGCACGTTCAGGGAATTTTAATTCCATAATTTTTTTGTTATTGAATTCCGGTACTACATTAATTTCAAGGACTTCTCCCTGTCCCTGTTCAACTGTTGCAAGAATATCAACATCGTTTTCAAGCAGGTCATTTCTGACTTCGTTAATCGCAGAATTTTTCGGCGAAATTGCTATATCTATACCGACTTTTTCAAAAAGCGGAATATTTAAAACTTTCGAAACTCTGGCTATAACTCTTTTTATCCCGAGTTGTTTGACAAGCAGCGAGCATAAAAGATTTCTTTCATCATTATTTGTTACACTTATTGCCACATTAGCAGATCCGATTTCTTCTTCATCAAGAAGCTTTAAATCTGTTCCGTCCCCGTTTATTACAAGAGTACTGGAAAGTTCCTCTGCAAGAAGCTGGCAGCGTTCATAATCTTTTTCAATAATTTTTGTTTTAATTTTTAATTTTTCAAGAGTTTTGGCAAGCATCATTCCCACATTGCCGCCGCCTATAATTGCAACTGATTTTACTATTTCTTTTTTATGGAAGAAAGTTCCGGCTAAGATGTCTAAGGAATGAGATGTCCCCATAAAAATAAGTTTGTCGCCTTCCATAATTTCAGTATCACCGTTTGGAATAAAAAGCTGTGAATCTCTTGTTAAGCCTACCATAAGGGTATCCTTAGTAAATCCGCAGTCTTTAACTTTTTTCCCGATAATATCAAGATAAGGTTGAACTTTGTATTCCAGTAACCTTGCTCTGCCGTCCGCAAAGTTTTCAACGTCAAGAGCATGTGCAACGGTTACAATTCTGAAAATTTCTTGTGTAAGAAGTTCTTCAGGCCAAATTATATAGTCAATAAAAAAGTCACAGAAATTTTCGCTGTTTTTTTCAAAGTTCAGAGTCTTTTTGTATTCTTCTCTGCTTACGAAACAGATTGTTCTGACACCGCCGTATCTTTTTGCAGAAAGGCAGGCAACGATATTAGCTTCATCAATTCCGGTGCAGGCAATAAATATATCAGTATTTTTAATATCCGCACTTTTTAAGACATCAATATTAGATGCATTACCCTGAATAAAACTTATATCCAGCTTATTAAATTCATCCGTCCGGTTTTCTTCTTTGTCGATTATTGTTATGTCATGGTCTTCAAAAAATTCGGTAGCCAGAAGGCAGCCTATTTCCGTTGCACCGTATATTACAATTTTCATAATTTGAATTATATATTAAGTTAATTTTTTTTACAAGTATTGAATATTCGGGCAATTTTAATTTTCACGCAACTTATAAAAAATATGGCGATAAAGATAAATTTTACAGATTATGAAAAATGTTACCCCTCAAGACTTAAAAAATTTTTTAGGTCTAATTTTAATTATAAAACCTATGATGAATTTATTCCGAATATGAAAAATCAAATTGTAGGCAATTTCCCGCCAGAAATAATAAACCTTTTTGGCGTTAATAAATCGGAAAATATTAAACAGTTTCAGCAGGCAATGGGTGAATGTGTTCAATATCTCCGTCAATGCTATATTGAATTTAAAAAAAATAATATAATTCAATTTAACTTTACTGATATGGATAGCGAGGATTTGAAATTATTCGAAAAGAAATCATCAGAATTTTTAAACAGCATGTTAAAAAATATTGTTCCTAAAGGCATAAAGGCAAAGCTTGAATATGTCGGAAAAGGCGGATGGAAAAATGTTTTTAAATTTTCAATGTATGATTACGGCGAAAAAATTATGCATGATAAAGCTTTACAGATATTTTATAATATATCATGTCCTGTAAAATCTTTAAGAAACTCTCAGGGCATATATGCTGAAACAAATTTCTGGGTATATTTAAAAAATATTATCGGTCATAATATGGACAAAACTCAGTTTACAAAATATTATATGTCTGATTTAAAAAACGGATATTCAATGACGGAATTTGCGGATTCTGATATTACGGTTACAAGTGCCCCCTTCGACTTTGAAAATATTGCCAGAATATTTTATACGGATACAACAAATGAACCTATAAACGGAAAAATATATGATGTAGGCGGATGTTTAAAATTCCCCGGATTTATAAAAGATAAAGTTGTTTTAAAGTATTTTAAAAAACTTATGTACCGTACACCCGGTAAAGATTTAACGGATTATACAGAAAGATTAAAGCTACTTATTCAAAATCCCAAAACCCCGCATAGAGATAAAATTAAACAGGCGCTGGAGTTATTTCAGAAGGAAAAGTCCATAGATAATTATGTAATTTAATATTTGAAGAACAATTACTGCAACAATCGGGGAAAAATCCAATCCACCGACCGGCGGAATAATTTTTCTGAATATATCAAGGTATAAATCTGTAACATCTCTTAAACCGGTAAAGGGTTGTTTGTACCAATCAATATTTGGAATAAAGCTTAATAAGCATCTTACTAAGATTAACCAGAAATATATTTGAAAAAAACTGTTTACGACAAAAATTAGATTATTAATCATTCTTTACCTTTTGCTTATAACTGTGATTTCTTTTTAGTATTTCCACATTCGCAGTTAACTCTTTCTGACGGAATGTTTTCAATCATTTTGAATAAAAGATTTTTTAGGTTTGCAACATTTGAATTGAAAACTTCAATAACTTCATGATGAGAAACCGGCGGAACATCGCCTACTAATCCTGCATCATAATCCGTAATTAAGGAAATATTCAACGGACACATGTCCATTTCTTTTACCAGATATGCTTCAGGGAAAGCTGTCATATTTATGACTTCCCAACCCTGATTTGTGAAAAATTTAGATTCTGCCTTAGTTGAAAATCTCGGTCCGTTTATAACGATAACTGTTCCCGTTTCATGAACTGTAATGCCGAGATCTTTAGCAGTTTTTACCGCAAGTTGTCTGAGTTCGGGACAGTAAGTTTCAGCTGCAGAAGGGTGTGTAACAACAGGTCCTTCAAAGAAGGTTGACTTTCTGTCGTCAGTCCAGTCGACAAACTGATCACATATTACAAAATCACCCGGTTTAACATGTTTTTGCAAGCTTCCTGCAGCGCATGGAGAAATAACTCTTTCGCAGCCGACGGATTTCATAGCCCAGACATTTGCTCTGTAATTAATTAAATGGGGAAGTATAGTATGGTTTCTTCCGTGTCTGGGCATAAATGCAACTTTATGTTCTCCGATTGTTCCGATAAATAAGTTATCACTCGGCATTCCATAAGGTGTTTCAACTTTTACTTCTTCAATATTATCTAAAAATTTGTAAAATCCCGACCCCCCAAATACACCGATATCTGCTAATTTTTTATTTTCCATATTATACCTCTCCTTTTTAATAGATTTTATCATGAAAATAGTAAAATAGTAAAAAATAAAAAAAATATATGTGCTTAACAATTGTTACAAATACACTTAAAAACCTGATATATCTTGATTTATGCGGGGTTTGCCAAACCAAATTTTAATCTTGGGGGTTGAAATTTTATTTTTTTGTTATATAGTGTAAGTACAATTTCATTCTTAAAAGTTTTTGACTTGTTGAAGAAATGAGTCGTTATGGAATTTTTAAGGATTTCAATTTACAACGTAGAGGATTACATTTTGAGAAAATTATTACTGTTAACTTTTACACTGGTGTGTATGTTATTTTGCCATGCACAATGTCAGGCAGCTGACGTAAATTCTGTAAAAGCGACAATAGTAAAACATGCTATTGAAATGGGAGTGGATCCTGCAATAGCGCTCAGTATAGCGCGCACAGAGTCAGGATTCAGACACGAAGCGAGAAGTTCTCACGGTGCGGTTGGCGTTTTCCAGCTTATGCCGTCAACGGCCAGAAGAATGGGTTACAATCCGTATCTTCTGAATGAAAATATTAAAGCCGGGATAACATATTATAAAAAAATGTATAATATGTTTGGTTCTGTTGAATTAGCATTAGCTGCATATAATGCCGGTCCGGGAAATGTAAAAAAATACAATGCTATCCCTCCGTTCGGAGAAACAAGACGTTTCGTAAACAAAATTATGACTGATGTCAACAGACAAAAAACTAATCCGGATCCTGCTGTAGTTAATGCAAGAAAAGGTATTTATGCCGCTCAAAAACCAAAAACGGTTACTACTTCTAAACCTGTTGTACATACATCAACGGGGCAGGTTATGGATGCCAAGGAACTTCAAGTTGAAGTGTTGAATGAAAAACCGATACAGCTGAAGCTTGAAACTTTGACAGTCGCAATTTAATTAGAAACAAATGAAAAAAATACTCCTTCAAATCTTTGAAGGAGTATTTTTTTATAAGCTGAGTGAGAAAAATTATTTATTTTTTTTGTTTTTATTATGTTTTTGTTTGCCATTATTTCGTCTTGGCATATTTGGGGCAGAATATGAGGTTTGTATACGTTTTACGCTGTAAACATCGGGTATTGCCTGTATACTTAAAATAACTTTTTTCAAAGTATCTATGTTGTCAAGTTCAATTCCGAGTTCTATAATACCGACTTTCCCGCTTTTGGATTTTACATTTGCATAGTTGATATTTGTGTTGTTATCCGAAACTGCAGCAATAATATCTTTTAAAAGCCCCATTTTTTCGGCTGTTTCAACCCTGATTGTAGTATTGTATGTTTTGTTAACGTTGTCCCCTGACCAGTTTATAGTCATTAATCTTTCTGGTTCAATGTGATCAAGCATCGGACAGTCCATTCTGTGAACTGTTACGCCTTTTGCTCTGGTTACAACTCCTACAATGGGCTCGCCGGGGATTGGTGAACAACATTTTGCAATTGAATACATCAACCCTTCAAGCCCGATAATATCCTTTTCGGATTTTCTTTTTGTTCCGCCGTGGAAAGTACTTGCGGGCTGTCTTGGCTGTTCAGGTTTTTTGAGTTTGTTAACTATTTTATTTACGGTTGTTTCGCCATAGCCAAGCGCAGCAAACAAATCTTCTGCTGTTAAATAATTCATCTGCTTGGCAACTTTTTCAAACTCGCCTGATTTTGTATATTCATCAAAAACAGCTTTTGTAAGCTCATGTTCAAGGTTGGTTTTCCCGAGTTCTATATGTTCTTCTCTGTTGTTTTTCTTAAACCACTGTTTAATTTTAGAGGAAGCCTGTTTTGTAACGACAAAGTTAAGCCAGTCAAGACGCGGGGCAGGTGTTTTTGAAGTTAGAATTTCTACAATGTCGCCGTTATGCAGTTTTGTGTCAAGCTGTGCTATTCTGCCGTTTATAAGTGCTCCGACAGTTTTATTCCCGACTTCCGAATGAATTCTGTATGCAAAGTCAACCGGAGTAGCATTAACAGGAAGATCAAATACATCTCCGTTAGGAGTAAATGCAAAAACCTGATCTGAAAATAAATCCAGTTTTACGGAATTCACAAAATCTTCGGCAGAGGCCATATCTTTATCATATTCAACCAGTTTTCTCATCCACGAAAACTGCATATCTGAAGGTGCATTGGCTTTTTGCGACCCTTTTTCTTTATATCTCCAGTGAGCGGCAATACCGTATTCCGCAACCTCGTGCATTTCCCAGGTTCTGATTTGAACTTCAAGAGGCTTTGAACGCGGCCCGATAACTGATGTATGCAGGGACTGATACATGTTGCCTTTAGGCATTGCAATATAATCCTTAAATCTCCCAGGAATCGGCTTAAATTGGGAGTGAATAAGCCCTAAAACCTCATAGCATTCTTTTTCAGTATCGACTATTACACGGACTGCCGTTATATCGTAAAGGTCGTGGAATGCTATATTCAGACGTTTCATTTTGCTGTAAATACTGTAGTAATGCTTTGCTCTGCCCGTAATTTGAGCGTTAATACCTGCTTTTTTTACATCGGCTGTAATTTTGTCAATAAGGATTTTGACTGTAGCTTCTCTGTCTGCTTTTGTCTGAGATACAAGACGCGCTATTTCAAAATATTTATCGGGTTCAAGGTAACGGAGCGACAAGTCCTCAAGTTCTGCTTTTATTTTGTAAATCCCTAAACGGTTTGCAAGCGGAGCAAAAATATCAAGTGTTTCACGGGCAATCTTCTGCTGTTTGGCTGTTGTCATAAAATTAAGCGTGCGCATATTGTGCAGCCTGTCTGCAAGTTTTAAGAATACAATTCTAATATCTTTTGCCATAGCAATAAAAAGACGGCGGAAGTTTTCGGCCTGTCTTTCTTCTTTTGATTTAAATTGTAATTTCCCGAGTTTTGTAACCCCCTGAACAAGGGATAAAACGTCTTTACCGAAAAGATTTTCGATTTCTTCTGGCTGTGTATCTGTGTCTTCTAGAATGTCATGTAAAAACGCCGCTTCAAGCGTGTGAGAATCTACTTTTAACCCTACAAGTATTTTTGCAACTTCTACGGGATGAATAATATAAGGTTCTTCTGAAATTCTATATTGACCTTCATGCAGACGTTTCGCAAACAGATAGGCCTTTTCGATTTCTTCAATTTCAGAAGGCTCTCTGTTTTGTGCAATAAGTTCTTTTTTTATATCGTCAAAAAGAGGTTTTTCACTCATGATATAATCATAATACAGATTTTATTTGAATTTTTCAAGTAAATCGGAAAAATTCATTCATAAGGATTATAAAAATGATTAAAGAAGTTAAAAAAGGATTGCTCATTAATATTCGCGTGTCGCCTAACGCAAGCAAAAATGAAATAATAATTTCAGATGATATGATAAAGCTAAAAATCACGACACAGCCGATTGAAGGCAAGGCAAATAAGGCCGTTATAGAGTTTTTATCAAAACAGTTAAAAGTCCCGAAATCAAATTTTGAAATAGCAAAAGGGCAGACTTCTAAAGATAAAACTATTCTTATAAAGCTGAACAGTTCTGATAAAATAACTGAAATAAAAAATTTTTTCGATAAAAATTAATTAGCAAAAATAAATATTTACGAATTTTATTAAACTTTGTACAGGGTGGTATTGCAATATTAAATTTTTTGTATTATCGTGTACTAACAGGGAAATTAAAAATGTTACAAAATCAATCTTTAAAACTCCATCATATCCATCATCATAGCGACCTTGAAAGGCTATGGGATTGGTGGTGCACGCTTTAAAGATCTTTCTGATAAAACAATTCCGCTAAAAAATAGTCTTTCAAGGAGCAAGAGATGCGTGAGGGACTATTTTTTTACTTAAAGAATTGGAGAAAATAAAAAAAATGACAATAGCAAACATAATTTCGGCAATCGGCAACAATAACAGTGTTTACCCTTTAATCGTACGCGACTGCGGGATAGAGGTTCCGACAAAAATTGCTCTGACGTATGAGCAGAATAAAAAAGAATCAAAAGGGATCGCGTACCTTGCGGCAAGGGAACGTTTTTTGGATGAATATTCCGTATCTGCAGTGTGGCTCGGCGGTATTCCTTTGGTCGGCTGGCTGTGTGACAAGTATATAAAAGCAAAAGGTCTGAATCCTAAAGTTAATTTGAAATTGTTCAAGGAAGAAAACGGAATTCAGGGGATTGATTACAATATCAAAAAATTCAAGGATATTGCTCCTGATGCGGTAAAAGACTTATTAAAAGTAAAACAAAATAAAAAAATGTATGAAAAATTGCTCGCTTCAAAATTTATTGCATCAACAACAATTCCTATTCTGTTTATGGGCTTTATTCTGCCGAAACTTATTTTTGCTTCATCAGCAAGAAAGATTGAAAATTTGAGAAAAAAAGAAGCACAGCAAAAATCTACTGATAAGATAAGTTTTTTACAAAAGGATAGATTTTATAAAAATAAGGATATTAGTTTTTCAGGAAACTGGGTTGCAAAGGTCGCAAATTTTTCCGCACAGGACAAGATGGCTGTAACAGACGGCGGGTATGCCATCGGACGTGTCGGAACTGCAAGAAATAAAAATGAGGCCTATGATATTTCTTTCAAAATGGCAGGCATGATGTTTTTAAATTTTGTTGCTCCCAAATGGATTGAAAAAGCTTTGAATAAAGCTACAGGGGTAGAGCTTGATCCTGTAATGCTTGCTGATAAAAAATTTATAGAGCAGGTAAAGGACGGAAGTATATTAAATAATCTTCCAAAATCCGATAAAGCTGAAGATTTGTTAAAATTCGTTGATAATATATCAAATAAAGATACCCAGTTTATTAAGTTTGCAAAAAAATTCAATAAAATACAAACTTTAGATAATGGAGTCAGAGATCCGAGAGCTTATGTTGATATAAAAAATCTGGCAAAATTCCGTAATGATATACAATCTTTTGCAGAAAACGCTAAAAATTTATCGAATGATGCTTTTAAGGCCTTTGTAAAAAAATCGAAGTTTGCTAAATCCGCTAATATTTTAACGAATGTGGCTTTAAGCAGTTTTCTTCTTGCTTATGCCCTTCCAAAAGCACAGTTCAAATTCAGAAAATGGATAACAGGTTCCGATCTAGAACCCGGTCTTGCTCCGGCCGAAAAAATTGTTGATAAAAAAGTCTAAATAAAAAACGGCATTATTGTTTTTAGGATAATGCCGTTTTACTTATTTAAGTTTCATTATTTATGAATTAAAAGCCCTGAATAATTCTTTTAATACTTCCTGACCTTTGAGCATTGATTTGTAATCCAGATATTCATTTTTTGAGTGCATATTACAAACTGTTGCAAGACCCAGCAAATAAGGTACGAATTTATTGTTATTTGCGTTTGTTTCATTTGCGTAAATGTGGGTTTCCGCACCGGCATGGAATGATGTTATATCTGGTTTTACTCCGACTTTTTTTGCAACAGCTTCAAAAAGTATCGGGATATAATCATCGTCAACTTTTTCAAAAGGCGGAAGGTGTTCTTCAAACTCAATTGAAGCTTCTGCAATATCTTTATGCGCTGCATTAAATTCATCGACTGTTAATGTAATTTTATTTTTTAATTCTTCTTCTTTTTTACGGCTGGAGCTTCTGATTGAGTAACTTACTTCTGCATCAGTGTTAATGATATTCGTAACATTGATATCGCCTGCAGAAATTCCTCCTAGATTGCAAGAAGTAATTACTGTCCCTTCTTCTTCATAGAAAACTCCCTGAGGAAGATTTGAGATTAAGTCGGCAATAAGTTTTGCAGCATTAGCTCTTGTTTTGTCGCCTATATCAATGCCCGAGTGTCCGCCTTTAAAGCTGTGAACTTTAATTTTGGCTAAAGTATAGCTTGCGCCTGATACTTCGCACTGCCCTAAAGTGTCGCTGTCAAGGACAAGAACGTATTTTGATTTGAAATTTTTTAAATTAGCGTTTCTGATACCAGACAGCCCGTTTTCCTCATCACGGGTAAACATAATTTCAAGACCGCCATGCATCATTGTTGATTTTGCAAGATTTTTTGCAAAATAAAGAGCATTTGCAACGCCGGCTTTGTCATCTCCGCCAAGAGTTCTTTCTATTGCGTGTATGAAGCCATTTTCATCAACATAAGTTTTTACGGGGCTGCCATCTCCTATTACATCCATGTGGGCAGACAGCATTAGAGGTTCTTTAGAACTGTCTGTTGCCGGGATATTTATAATTACGTTTTTAAAATCATCAAATTTGCAATCTATTCCGTTTTTGTCGCAATAATTTTTAATCCATTCTGCAACTTTTTCTTCGTGCATAGAAGGTGATGGAACTTCCGCAAGACTGCAGAACAAATCAACAAGCTCATGTTCTTTTCTTATATCTTCAATCATTATCATAATTTTATCCTCTCTCTTACTGAATTTATTTTAGCATTTTTTTTGATTTTTACAATAAGTAATTTTCGGAGATTAGATTATGTTAATTATTTAATAGATACTTTGTTTTACTAAGGGGTATACATAGTCATTAAATTCCCAGTTACTAAGCTGCAAAACCCTTGAACAGTATTTAGGAGCAGTTGTACACTTTGTTATGGCTTCTTCTTTATCTAATGTTGAATTATACGAGTTAAAGGCAGGTTTATTATTTGGGCAAATTAAAAATACAAATTTATCATACCCCAAAAAATTAGGTTTTTTGTCGCCGTTTGTATCAACCATCAAATCTATACAGCCTCCGTTTCCAATTATGACAGATATTCCGTCCGGCAAATATATTTGAAATAATTTTCGACCGTTTATGGTAGTATACCCGCGCTTTATAACTTTCATGTAATTCACAAGATACTTATCAAAGAATTCTTCTGCAATTATATTGTTTGCCGCTTGATCAAAGCCTCCATTTTCATTTGTGGCCATAGAGCCTTTTTCCCAATATTCAATCGGTCCGTTATCAATTTCCGAAAGTAAAATAGCTTGTGACATTATACTGTAAAATTTTTTTAATCTTGCTGATGTTTCCTGCTCTTTGTAGCGGGATATAACTGCAGGCAGTGTCAATGATGCCACTACTCCTATAACCCCCAGGGTAATCAGTACTTCGGCCAATGTAAATCCGGTTTTGTCAGTATAAATTATATTCATAGAAAGAGTCTCCACAATTGATAAAAAATTACTGATTTATAAATCAGTATAGTTAAATTATAAATCATTTTGTAAAAAAGTCAAGCAGGATAAACTATTTTTATGGATAGGCAGGAAATCATAAAACTTTTTTCAGAAAATGTAAGAGCAGAGAGAGCAAGAAAGAAATATTCACAGGAAAAATTGGCAGAGATGGCGGATATTACACCTGAATATCTTGCAAGGATTGAAAAAGAAAAATACAGTCCATCTCTGGTTGTAATTGTAAATATTGCAATTGCTTTAAATGTTCCTGTTGATAGGTTAATTCCTCTGGATAAATATTTACGTTAATTAATATCTACCACACTAACTCCGTCGCCGCCTTCAGCGTCTTCTCCGGGACGGAATTTTGCAACATAAGGTGATGTTGATAAAAAGTCTCTTACGGCAGATTTTAAAGCACCAGTTCCATGTCCATGAATAATTGTTACACAGGCAAGGTTTGCAAGGCTTGCTTTATCAAGGTAAAATTCAAGACTGTCGAGAGCATCTTCCACTTTGTAACCGCGCAGGTCAAGCGTACTTGAGATATTTGTTCTTCTTAATTCAAATTTTTCAAGAGAACTCGGGCGGTAAACATTTTCTTTCTTTTCATAAGCCGAATCGTAAGGTGCGAGTTTGTCGCATTTGATTTTTGTTTTAAAGTTGCCCATTTGAACAGATACATTTTCGTTTTTGTCCGGCAGTTCAAGAACCGTTACGGGCTGATGAAGCTCTTTCAAAATCAATTTGTCGCCGATTTTAATTTTATTCCAGTCAATTTTTTCATACTGTTGTTTTTCGTCAAATTCAGAAAGTTTGCCTTTAAACTTCTGTTCGGTTATGGCAAGTCTTGCATAAGATCTGCGGGCAATTTTTTCGGATTTTTCGCGTCTGAGTTCGTCAAGAATTTCTTTGATTTCAGCTTTTGCTTCAAGCATTTCTCTGTCAAATTTGTCTTTTATTATTTTGACGGTTTTCTTTTTGTCTTTTTTTACCTGTTCAAGAGAATTTTCATATTCTGCTTTAAGATTTTGCGAGGTTTCTTTTAAATTTTCAGCTTCTTCAAGATTGTGTGCAAGTTTTGCCTGTGTTTCCTGAAGCTTTTCAACGACAAGTATTGAAGGGTCTTTTGTTGAGACGACAATATTTTTTGCTTTGTCTGTCAATTCTTTATCAAGCCCTAAATTTGCAGCTATAGAAATTGCATTGCTTAAACCTGGTATTCCGATAAGAAGTTTATAAGTCGGCTTCAAGCTTTCTGTATTAAATTCAACAGACGCATTTTTGAAATACGGATTAAGATATTCAAGTGCTTTTAATTCCCCGTAGTGAGTTGTAATCGTTGATAAAACTCCTTTTTGTGCAAGTTTTTCCAATATTACCTGTGCAAGAACTGCACCTTCTACAGGATCGGTGCCTGCGCATATTTCGTCTAAGATTACAAAGGATTTTTCATTACTCTGTTTTAAAATTTCTATAATGTTTGTCATGTGAGATGAAAATGTGGAAAGGTTTTGCAAAATGCTTTGATCATCTCCTATATCGGCGTAAACATTTTCAAACGGGTAAACTTTTGCTGCAGTGCAGGGCAGAAACATTCCAGCTTTTGCCATAAGGATAAATAGCCCTATGGTCTTTATTGTAACTGTTTTCCCGCCGGTGTTTGAGCCTGTAATTATAACGGACTTGTAATCTTTGCCGATTTCAAAATTATTTGTTACCACATTTTCAACATTGCCAATCAATAGCGGATGCTTCATATTTTCAAACTCAATGAATTTGTGAGTAACAATTTCCGGCTCTGTTGCATGGATTTTTACAGCATAGCGCGCTTTTGCAAAATGATAATCAATTGTTGCAAGAATTTGTTCAGTTAAAACAAGTTCTCTTATTTTATCTTTAACGAGAGATGTCAGGTTTGCAAGAATTCTAACCATTTCTGCGTGTATATTAGCTTTAATTTCTCTTATTTTGTTATTGAGAGGAACTATCTGCTGCGGTTCTATATAAAATGTTTTGTTTGTTGCGGAAACATCGTGTACAATTCCCGGGACTTTGCTTTTTGAAGAAGCCATTACCTGAAAAACTATTCTGTCATCACGTGTTGTATAGATAGTTTCCTGTAGATGTTTTGTAAAGTCGGGAGAATTTAAAAGGGAATTAACAGTTGTTTTTAAATTTTTTTCGTTATCTCGCAGAGCAGAATACAGCCCTTTTAGTTCTGGCGTTGCATCCTGCTTTATATTTAAGTTTTCATCGAAGGTAGAAAATATTTTATCTTCAAGCTCTTTATCAACGGTTAAATTTATCGAAGCAATTCTTATAATTGCATCTGCAGGGAGATTTTCAGAAAGAAATTTTTTGACAAGCCTTGAAGTTCTTAAAGTTTTTGCAGTGTCAATTAGTTCTTCTTCTGAAAGATATGTTGAGCCGATATTTCTTTTAATTTGTTTCATATCTGCAACAAATTCTATTGGTATGTCTGAGGGCATATCAAGAATGAACTTGGCTTCACGCGTGCATTTGAGTTCGTTTTTGATTTTTATGATATCGTCAAACGGCAGAGTTTTCAAGCAGATTTCTCTGCTCTGCTTTATTTTTGCATAGTTTGAGAGTTTTTCTGCTATTTTATCAAATTCGAGAGATTTTCGGCTTTTTTCAATGATATCCATAATTATATTTAAGGATATAAACAGCTTAATTACAATGATTTATTAACTTTTTTTGATATTCTTGCATAATAGATTTTTTGAAAGTAAAATATAATAAGATTCCGAAACAAGTTCGGAATGACGTTTTATTTGTAAGGGGAGAAAGATGGCAATTGAAAGACAACATGTAAAAGAACAGGATAAAATTGAAAGAAGACATAATTTTGAACCCGTTGAAAGTAATTTAACCGAAGAACAGGT
>CALUQH010000032.1 GCA_944322885.1 Candidatus Gastranaerophilales bacterium
TATAACATGATTTCAAGTATTATAAGAGCATTAGGAGATAGCAAAACTCCTTTATACTTTCTAATCATAGCATCTTTGGCAAATATTATTCTGGCTTTAATTTTTATATTAATTTTTCATATGGGAGTTCCGGGTTCTGCAATTGCAGTTTTACTTTCACAGGGAATTTCCGTTTTATTATGTTTAATTTACATAAAATATAAAATGCCTATTCTCAAAATTAACAAAAATGAATGGCTAATAAAATTTGATAAAGATTTTTTTAATTCGGCTTATGAACATTTAAGAGTTGGTGTTCCTATGGCTGTTCAATTTTCGATAATAGGAATAAGCATTCTCGTTATACAAAGTGTTTGCAATTCTTTTGGCTCAAATGTTATTGCAGCATTCACAGCAGCTTTAAGAATAGAGCAAATTGCAACATTACCTATGATGTCTTTTGGAGTGGCATTAGCTGCCTATGTTGCCCAAAATTTCGGAGCAATTAAATTTAAAAGAATAAGATTAGGCGTTATACAAACTTCAATAATAAACATTTTACTAAGTGTCGTTATGGCTTTTGTTATGAGGATTTGGGGAACAGATATTATAGGAGCATTTATCGGAACAAAATCTAAAGAAATCATTGATATTGCCCATAATTATTTGTTAATAAGTACAATATTTTACTTTTTCTTGGGGCAAATTTTCATATACAGAAACGCTTTACAAGGTATGGGAGAAACTTTATTCCCGCTTCTTGCCTGCATTGCAGAACTTGTTGTAAGAATATTTGCCGCAGTATATCTGGCAATAAAATTCGGTTATGTCGGTATATTTTATGCGGGCCCGATTGCATGGGTAAGCGCTTCTGCTATCATGTTTTTCGGATATTTCGGAAGCATGAAACATATTATATACAAGGTTAAATGTAAATTACAAAGTGATACATTAAATATTGAATAAATCATCATTAAAATACAACATTTCGCCACTTGCAAAGTTAAAAATTTTATGACAGAATTGCATAAAATATGAATAGAATTGTCATTGAGGTTTAACTTCACAACAATAGAAATTCATAAAAATTGTTAATGGCTACACAAGTAGCACTAATGGTAAAGGAGAAATGGTTATGTCAACCTATATTGAAGACGTTTATGCAAGACAAATTCTGGATTCACGCGGCAACCCGACTGTTGAAGTTGATGTAAAATTAACAAATGGTGTTAGAGGACGTGCTGCTGTACCTTCAGGTGCTTCAACCGGAATTTTCGAAGCTTTAGAACTCAGAGACGGCGATAAAGCAAAATATATGGGTAAAAGTGTTCAAAAAGCCGTAGATAATGTTAATAATATAATTGCTCCGGAACTTATAGGGGAAAAAGCATCACATCAAAAAGAAATTGATACTTTTATGATTGATATGGACGGGACAGAAAATAAATCCAAATTAGGTGCTAATGCTATATTAGGTGTTTCACTTGCTGTTGCAAAAGCAGCATCTAAAGCTTACGGAATGGCTCTATATAGATATTTAGGCGGAATTAATGCTTTAACATTACCGGTACCTATGATGAATATTATAAACGGCGGCGCACATGCTGATAATAATATTGATTTTCAGGAATTTATGATTGCACCTGTCGGAGCAGAAAGTTTTTCACACGCACTTGAAATGGGATGCAATGTTTTTCATACATTAAAAAATGTATTGAAAAATAAAGGGATGGCAACTTCTGTAGGAGATGAAGGCGGTTTTGCCCCAAATCTAAATTCAAATTCCGAAGGTATTGAAGTAATTCTTGAAGCTATTGATAAAGCAGGTTATAACACTAATCAAATAAAAATCTGCCTTGATGTAGCATCATCAGAATTTTATGATAACGGCAAATACGAACTTAAAGGCGAAGGCAAAATATTTAATAATTCAGAAATGACAGACTTTTTAGAAGAATGGATAAACAAATATCCTATAATTTCTATAGAAGACGGTATGGCAGAACAGGATTGGGAAGGCTGGGAAATGCTGACCAATCGTATAGGCAACAGATGCCAGCTTGTTGGTGACGATTTATTTGTTACAAATACAAGAAGATTAGCAGACGGAATTAAACGAAATGTTGCAAATTCAATTCTTATAAAAGTTAATCAAATAGGAACATTATCAGAAACTCTTGATGCAATTTCTATGGCACATGCTGCGGGTTATACAACAATCATTTCACATCGTTCAGGTGAAACGGAAGATACATTTATTGCAGACCTTGCAGTAGCAGTAAACAGCGGACAAATTAAAACAGGTTCCGCATCACGTTCCGACAGAATGGCTAAATATAATCAATTGCTCAGAATTGAACAAAAACTCGGTTCTGCTGCAAAATATTTGGGGTTACAAGCCTTTAACGGACAAAAATAATTTTAACGATTATTTATTAATAAAAAACGGGATTAATTTAAAATCCCGTTTTTTTAATATCAGCTTTTTCAATCAATATTAACCATTTAATTTTTCATGCTATACTTTTTTATAAGGGGAGATAATTGATGAAAGAGTGGATATTTAATAAATATGACGGGCAGGAAAAATCTCTTATAACAAGACTTTTACACTCAAGAGGAGTAAAGTCGGAAGAAGACGTTTATGAATTTTTGCACCCGCTTGAAATGAAATTAACTCACCCGAAAGTCTTTACGGATATGGAAAAATGCGTGGAAAGACTTGTTTCTGCTATCGATAACGGAGAAAAAATTGTTATCCACGGTGACTTTGATGCAGACGGAGTAACATCAACATCCCTTTTATACAGAACTTTCAAATTTTTAGGAGCTGATGTAAATTATTTTATTCCTGACAGAGAAAAAGAAGGACACGGATTTGATACAAAAGCCCTTGTAAAAATAATGACACAGGTAAAACCAAAAGTTATAATCTCTTGTGATTGCGGAATTTCAGATGTTGATGCAGTAAACTTTTTAAACAGTTTTAAAATTGATGTAATAATTACAGACCACCATGAAGCTCCTGAAATTTTGCCTAAAGCTTATGGAATTATTAACCCGAAAACTCCAAATGCATTAGATGAAAGTTTAAGTGCAAAACAAATAGAAAGTCTTACATCACTTGCAGGTGTCGGAGTAGCCTTTAAAGTTGCTCATGGACTTTTGGAAAAATATAACAAACTTGAATTTATTTCGGAAATTTTACCTTATGTAGCCGTTGGTACAGTTGCAGATGTCGTTCCGCTTGTTGGAGAAAACAGATATTTTGTTACAAAGGGATTAGAATTAATTTCAAACGGCAAACATTACGGCCTTTCAAGGTTATTGGAAAGCGCAGGATATAAAGGTCAAATTACCTCAGAACAAATAGCCTTTGGAATTGCCCCGAGAATAAATGCATCAGGACGATTAGATACTGTTGAAGCAGCTTTGAAAGTTCTTATTTCAGATAACAAACAAGAAATTGAAATGGCAATTCAATCTCTAAATGAATTTAATAAAATTCGCCAAGAACTTTGCCAAAATATTTTTGCGGAAGCTGATGAAATGGTTAAGGCTGAAAATAACAGAAATTCTGCTATCGTATTATTCAATAAAGAATGGCATATAGGGATTATCGGGATTGTCGCATCAATGCTTGTTGAAAAATATTATAAACCAACATTTTTAATGACTTATTCCGATGAAACAAAACAGTTCAGATGTTCTGCAAGAAGCGTCGAAGGAATAAATCTTTATGACACAATATCTGCAAATACAGAGCTTTTTGACGGCTTTGGCGGACATGCTATGGCTGCAGGTCTTTCTTTTAGCGAAGAAAAAACTTCATTTGAACAAGTTAAATCAGCATTATGCAAAACCGTTAAAGAAATGTCACAAGGTAAGGATTTAAAACCATTTATCAATATTGATTTGGAGCTTAAACCTAATGATATTGATGTTGAGCTTGTAGAACAAATTTCACAATTGGAACCTTTCGGAGCATCAAATCCGAGCCCTGTTTTTGCAATAAAAAATCTAAAAATAAAAGAAAAACGTTTAATAGGAGAAAATAAAAACCACCTTAGACTTATATGCAATACAGGCACATCTGAGTTCACCTGTCTGAAATGGAAAGAGGGTGATATTTCTCTTGTTAAAGGTGATACGCTTGATATTGCTTTTCACCCGCAAATTAATGATTATAACGGAATTACAAGTGTACAATTAATTATTGACGATATTCATTCGGAATATTTAAAAGAAGATGAAAATCTTCCGCAACAAAAACTATACGATCATCGTAAAAAAACTGATATTTTACCTCAAGTTAATGATTATGTAAAAAATTCCAAACAAAATATTCTTATTTTTGCAGAAAGTAAAACAGTTTCTGATAAATTAAAACCATTTTCAGCTCTTTTTGCAAGGATAATAAATCGTGATACACTTCGTCCTTGCGATTCTTTAATGTTTTTTGATTATCCTGCTGATAAAGAAACTTTTAACAGAATTTTAAACCAAACAAATCCTATATCAGTTCATTTTATGAATTATGATATTAAATATACAGATGAAGAAGAATTTTTAAAGACAGTTTGCGGAATGCTTAAATTTGCCTGCCATAACAATAACGGAAAAGTTGAATTGAGAAGATTTGCAAGCTTTTTAGGAAAATCGTATCAGGTATTTGAACTTTTATTTTCAATATTTGATGATATAGGCTTGATAAAAATAAAAGAACGAACAAAAGATTATTACATCGTGGATTATAACCCGCAAACAGATATTTCAAATGTTTTGCATTCCCCAAAATATATGATTTTAAACGATTTAATTGATGAATGCGAAGCATTCCAAAAATCATTACTTGAAGATGATATTTATACACTTGTATAATCGATTTTCCCGCTATTTTACAAGTTCTTCGGTTTCATTAAACATTACCATATAAAAATCAGGACTTGTCATATTCGGATTTTTTTTCATAAACTTTTTAACATCGAAACTTTCTATATATTTATCTAATTTTTTTTGAATTTTTTCATTGTCTTCATGTTCAGATTTCAACTTTGAAATATATTGATTTACCATTGCAACTATTTCATCTTCTGTCAAAATAGGCTGCCCGCCGATTAAAACTTCATCAGGTTCATCTTCATCAATATATTTTTTTAATTCTTCTTTAGGATCTTCTTTTTGCCGTCTGCCATGACTGTCAGATGACGTAGAAGAAGATATAGCTCTGTTTCCGAATGGATTATTTACATTGTTAAACATGTTTCCATGACCTTTTATTATTAAATTGATACAGAAATATTTATTTTCAAATATTACGTCAAATAATAAAAAAATCTTTAATTAATCATACAAATAAAGGAGATTATTTAAGTAATCTCGTAATTTTTTCTAAATTAGATGCAATCACATTAGATGCAGTTATAATATTATCCATATATAAATATAGAGATTTGAATTTGTTTGAATATTTTTTTAATATATTCGGCTCTATGTCTGTTGCAATATCTTTTATAATTTGGAATTTTATTGCCATACGTGTATATAATACAAAAGAATCAAATACTATTTGATAAAAAATATCTTGAAAAGTAGATTGTTCATTATATTTATATTTTTTAACAAATTTCTTATAAAGCTTATCTGGTAAAATTTTTGTTTGCACTTTTATCTCCATATAAACATTATTTATAATATATGATTTATAAATCATATATTATAAATATAATACATAGAACAGTAATGTCAAGTAATTTATAATTACACTATGTCAGATAAAGATATTTTACTTAAACTTGCATCTAAAATTAGTTATGAGAGAAAAAAACACGGACTCTCACAAGAAAAACTTGCTGAAATGGCAGGTGTTAATATGCGCTCAATTAGCATGATTGAAAACGGAACTACAAATGCTAAATTTTTAACACTTTATAGAATTGCACAAGCTTTAAATATCGAAGTTTGTGAGTTAGTGAATTTTCATCTGTAAATTTATAATGAATTATAGTAATCTTTCAAAAGTTTGCAATCGTCTTCGATGTTTGGACTTTCGCAAACCAATGCACCTTTAACTCCAAATTCTTTCAGCACTTTTATCAAATCCTTATAATTCATATCGGATTCTTCCAAATTCAGATGTTGTCTTTCGCCTTTTGCAGTATATTCAATTCCTGCAAGATGACCATGAAAATTTTCCAGTGCGTATTGTCCCAATTCATTCCCGATTTTTTCCAAAACTTTAGAAAACTCATCATAAGTATTATACGCACCTGCCGATCTTGCGTGGAGATGTGAAAAATCAATACAAGGAAGAACTTGTTCAAATTCTTTTGAAAGCCTTATAATTTCATCTTCATCACCCCATTGAGTAGCTTTGCCTGTCGTTTCAGGTCGAACCCAAACTTTTATTTTCTCCCGCTCTAATACATCAATAATTCTTTTGGTTTGAGTTTTTACACGATTATATACAGTTTCTTTGTCAGCACCCATATAAAATGCAGCGTGATAAGTTATGCTAAAAGCCCCTGCTTGCGATGCTACTGATGCTGTATCGATTATTCTTTGAACACTTGCATCAATTTTTTCTTCTTCCTTAGAATTAAGATTTATATAAAATGGGCCATGAGCTGTTATAACAAAATTTTTTGACTGTTCTTTAACAAATTTTCTATGTTCATCATTCATTCTTACGCCATGTACAAATTCAAGCTCCATACCGTCAAGATTCATATCATCTAAAACTCCAAATGCTGATGTATAACTGCCTTTACCGGTCCTTAACGGCATGCCTGCAGTTATAAAATTCAATTTACCAAAGTTAAATAAGTTTTGCAAAATACGCTCCTATCGCTGTCATTATTAAACAAATTGTAACACTTAAAATTACATACGCAAAAGCCTGAAAAAATTGCTGGTTCCCAACCATTTCAAACAATTCCAGAGAAAATGTACTAAACGTTGTTAAACCACCGCAAAAACCAACTGTTAAAGCAAGTTTAACAACAGGGCTTATATCTGTTTTTTCTATAAACAAAAAATATAAAAAACCAATAATCAAACTCCCTAATACATTTACCAAAAAAGTTGATAAAGGAAGATTAACCTCAAAATGTTTGACAAGATTAACACCGACTAAATATCTCAGTACAGCACCTAATCCTCCGCCTACAAATATTGCCAGAATATTATACATTTACTTTCACTTTCAAAATATCTTCAATAATTTCACAAACATCAGCAACATACTTAGAACAATTTTGTTTTCTTGCCGAACCTTCCAAACCTTTTGACAAAACTCTGCAACAAGTTACTTTGTTACGTTTTTTAAATTCTTCAACAATTTTTGCAGCATTTAAACGTGCTAAAACCTCATTACCTTTTTGATTTTCACGCCCGAAATTATATCCGTTAATAATCTGTGCAGCAGCAACAGCCCCGCAAACACATCCTGAAGCCATTCCACCGGAAAATGCAGTTGCGCAAGAGAAAAGTACTTCAGGGCATAAACCTTCATCAAAAGCTGCTTTTAATACACTCTCCGCACAAGAATAACCTTGATTTATATAATAATCTACAGCTTTTTCTTTCATAATACGCACATCTCCTTTTTCAACAAAATTATACTATAAATATTCTGCTGAAAGCTAATCTTTTACTTTAACCGACACTTTTCTTTCACTTTTTAACAAAAACATTAGCGGGATAAGTATAAAACAAGCTATTGAAAATACTTTAAATGTCGTCATATAAGCACACAAAGTAGATTGTTGAATTAACTGATTATAAAGCATTTTCCCTGCCATATAAGTAGCATTTACCATATCACCTGCCTGATGAACAAAAGAACCTGCGTATGTACTCAATTTTTCCATAAAAACAGGATTTGAAATACTCAAATTTTTAACAAGACCGTTTTGGTGCACCTGTGAAAATCTTGAAATCATCGTTGCCACAAGAGATGTTCCGATTGCACCGCCAATTGTTTTTAACAAATTTTGAAACCCTGAAGCATTTGTCATTTGGTCATTTCTCAATGTTATACAAGATAAAGTTGTGATAGGCATAAATGAAAAGACAAGTCCAATCCCAAAAATATAATTAGGAATAGCTATATTAAGAGGATTAATTTCGAGATTTAAAAGACTTAACATCCATCCGCCTATGCCTAAAGCACACAATCCTATAATTCCGTACGTCTTATAACTGATTTTTCCGCCAAGACCTCCGAAAATTAATAAAGCCGTAAGACATCCCAGACCTCTGGGCATAATAGCTAAACCGCTTAAAAAAGAATCATATCCGAGCATATATTGAAGCATTTGAGGTAATATTGCTAAAGATGCCAATAATACTGCATTAATTAAAATTAACATCACTGTACCGAACAAATAATTGGTATCTTTTAATACATCTAATTTTATAAGCGGATTTTTTCCCTTTATCTGCATATAGAAAAATAATACTGCTCCTGATACAGCAATTGCCGTCAACCAACAAATCCAAGATGCATTAAACCAATCTGCATCATTACCTTTATCAAAGACAATTTGTAAAGGAACAAGCCACACACAAAGCCACAAAAATCCCCATTTATCAAGATGAATATTTTTTTGTCTGGAAGCATAAGGAGGATCTTCCATAAATTGTTTTGCTAAAGCAATACATAAAAAACCAAAAGGAACATTAATAAAGAAAATATAAGGCCAAGACCAATTTTCCGTAATATACCCGCCCATTACAGGACCTAAAATAGGCGCAACAATAACAACTAACCCAAAAACAGCCATTGCCTTGTTTCTTGCCTCACCCGTAAAACTTTCCATACAAACAGCCTGCGCCATAGGCATCAGGCAGCCACCGCCAAATCCTTGCATTGCTCGTGCAATTACAATCATGCCGATAGAATTTGCAATCCCGCACAGAAATGAAGCTACCGTAAATATAAATACACCTAGCATAAAGAAATTTTTTCTTCCCATAAATTTACAGAAAAAATCTATCATAGGAATTACAATACTGCTTGCCATTAAATAACTTGTTAAAACCCAGATGGATTCCTGATTACTAACAGAATACGATCCGGCAATATGAGGTAACGCTACATTGGCAACAGTTTCATCTAATGCATACATGAAAGTTGCAAGCATTACAGGCATAATTATAAGCCAAGGATTTGTTTTAGGAGTCCATTCTTCTGCACTAACGATATTTGTATTTTCTGACATTTTTTATAAATCCTATTTGTTTCTTTAACTTATATTGTTTTAAAAAACAGAAGATAAGCTATATTTAAAATTTTATTAGGATATAAACTTATCTTCTGATTTTCCAAGCTTACTCTTCTAAAAATTATTTTACTTTTACCTTTGGAACAACTGACATTCCAGGAACAATATTATATACATTCGGATCAATTTTTTCCGTAAATACTATTTTAACAGGAATTCTCTGTACAATCTTTACAAATGAACCTACTGCATTTTCCGGCGGGAACATACTTGATTTTGCACCGGATGCTCTTTGGATACTATCAACTTTACCTTTAAATACATGATCAGGATAAGTATCTATTTTTATATTAACTTCTTGGCCCGGTTTCATATGACGAAGTTGATTTTCTTTATAATTGGCTACTATCCAAACATTTTCAGGAACAATTACAAATAAAGGAGTCCCAACATTTACATACATCCCTTTTTCAACTCGCCTTGAAGATACAGTACCTGTTTGAGGAGCATAAATATTTGTATATCCGAGGTTTAACTTTGCTTTATCCCTCAATGCTTTAACTTCCTTTAAATCAGCATCTGCAACTTTGCCACCGCCATCAGATAGTAATGATTCTTCTGCTTTTGTTAAATTTGCCTGAGCTGAATCATATTTTGCTTGTGCCGCATCAAGAGTTTGTTTTGATACTGCACCTTTTTCATAAAGGTTTGTATAACGATCTAAATCTTTTTTAGCAACTTCTATGTTTGTTTGCATTGCTTTAAAATTAGCTTTTGCATTCTTTTGGTCCAATAAAATTCGCTGATATTTTGCTTCTGCCTGTGCAAGAGCAACTTCATAATCTGCAGGATCTATTTTCGCAACCAGATCACCCTCTTTAACTTTCTGGTTATCTGTTATATATGATGCTATAATTTGACCGCTAACCCTTGGTGCAACCTGAACTGTTGTTGTTTCTACATAAGCATCATCAGTTGTTTGATAAACAATTGCATCATGAATTAAATAAGCTGCAGCAACAGCAAGAATAGCACCTAAACCAACAAAAATAAATCTCTTAAAAGGTTTATGTTTTACTACTTTTTCTTCCTCTTGTGATTGTGAATTTTGTTCTTCTGTATTTATATTTTTTTCTTCCATTTTTTACCTCTTATTAAATCTATTATATATTTATCTCTACAACTTTTTCCAATTCAATCCTGAAAGATTTAAGTGCTTCATGAACTCTCTCAACATCTTGAGGATTGATTTTACGCGTTAAACTTCTCAAATATCTGTCTATTTTTATATCAATCATACTTAATTCTTTTAATCCAAGCTCTGTTATCCCCATTTTTTTTACTAACCTGTTATTTTTAGTATCAATAAAGCGTGTAATAAATCCTTTTTGCTCCAGAGTATCTAATATTCTGCCAGTATTTGCTCTGTCCTTTAATAATAATTTTGCCAAATCACGTTGACATATTCCGGCATTAAAAGAAACTGTATCAAGCGCAAAATATTCATCTAATGTTAAATCTATCTCCAATTTAACAAAAAGTTGACTGGTAGTTTTTTTCATTAACCTTGAAGTCTGTTCTAATTCATAATATATACTATCTGTATAATGTATTTTACAATCTGATTTTGTACTCATAATCCGTTTTTTTATTTATATTATTATTATATATTATGTTGTAAAAAAAATATGTTGCATTTACAACAATATTATGCTAACATAGCATTAGTAAAAATGCAAGTAGTTTAAAAAAGGAAATTAAATACTGTGAAAAAAGTTATATCTATAACATTATTAGCAAGTATATTGAGCATAAATATCATGCCTGTATTTGCAATAGAACAAAATTCAGAAACATCCACTGCTACCCCAAAACAATTTAAAAGCATGGTTTCTAAAAATAAAAAAACTTCTGATGATTATAAATTTGATTATATAAACATGAATTGGTGGGGTAATTTTAATGATGATATTTTAACATCATATATCCAAAAAGCCGTCATAAACAATTATGATTTGAAAATGGCAACTATTAACGTTGAAGAATATTACCAAAATGTTAAAGTTCAATTTGCAAGTGAGCTACCTTCCGCAGTAGCAGGCTTTGGACCGGCATGGTACAAAGCACCAGGCAGCACAAGCTCCGATATAGGTTTTGGAGTTCCGATAATAGTTCAATACGAAGCTGATATATTCTTAAAGAATCATAATAAAACTAAAGCAGTAAAAAAACTTTATGAAGGTTCAATTCAAGATGAACGTGCAGCATATATTTCAGTTGCATCTGCTGTAGGTTCAACATACTTTAATATAATTAATCTTGATAAAATGATTACTCTTCAAGAAAAAATCGTTAATATCAGACAAGAAATTTACGATTTAATGCTGGCAAGTAATAAAGAAGGATTAACCTCAACTGCAGATACCATAAGAGCAAACAAATCACTCGTTCAAGGACAAACTGATTTAATAGAATTAAAAAAGAACAGAGAACAAATGTTACACCAATTATGCGTTCTAATTGGGGAAAGTCCTGAAAATGCAAATTCTTTAAAAAGAAATTCCCTTGATAATATAAATTACAACACTGCAGTACCAGCACAAATTCCATCAGAAATAATCACAAACAGACCGGATTATTTGAAAGCTGAATTAATGGTTGAAAAAGCCGGTATTGATGTGAAAGTCGCTAAAAAAGAATTTTTACCGTCTATTAACATTTTAGGAGGTGCAATATTTAATGCAGGAGATTTAGGAAGCCTATTTACAACAAAAAATATGCTCTTAGGACTTGCAGGAGGTATAATGACCCCATTGTTCCAAGGCGGTTCATTAATAGCTAATTTAAAATTGAAAAAAGCTTCTTATGAAAGAATTTTGCAAAATTATTACAAAACAAATCTAACAGCTATTCAAGAAGTAAATGATGCTTTGGTAGCATCAAAACTTGATAAAGATAAGATGCTTCAAACAGAAAAACAATTCAATCTTGAAAAAGCAGATTACAAATACAATGAACACAAATTTGATGAAGGTACAATTTCTAAACTGGATTTAATTCAATATCAAGAAAACCTTCTCACAATAGAAAAACTTGTTGCGCAACAAAAAATTGAATGTATGACAGATGCAATCAGTTTGTACAAGGCAACAGGAAGCAAACCTTATGACTATGTAAACTAAATTCACATATAATCATCACCTCTTTACTTTAAGAAATTTAAAGTAATGTGCCGGAAATCCTCACTGTTTCCGGCATTTTATTGTTTCAAAATCTTAACCCTCGCATCTGTTTACCACGCCTACGATTGTTCTACTAACCGCTTTTAATAAGTTATGCGAAAATCTTTTTCATAATTTTTGTCCAACCGCTTTGAAAAATTAACGCACTCGGGTATTTTCCTCTAAACTTGCCTAAACCTCTTAAATCTTATCCCTCGCATCTGTTTACAAATTCCCTGATATCACCCTATCTATACCTGCAAGATCTTTTATTATTTCGATATTTTTAAAACCGTTTTTCTCCATAATGTTTTTAACGTCTTGCGACTGATTTATTCCGAGTTCAAACATCAAATATCCGTTTTTATTTAATATTTTTGGGGAGTCTTTACTAATTCTTTCATAAAATTCCAAGCCTTTTTCATCATGTGTAAAAAGCGCCTCTTGAGGATCAAATTTCACTTCAGACTGAATTTTCTCTTTCTCGCTGGGCGGAATATAAGGCGGATTTGATACAATAATATCAAAAGTCTCGCCCGGTTTTACGTTAGAAAATACATCGGATTTTCTAAAAATAGCTTTATTGAAAAGATTTAATTTTGATGCATTATCAAGTGCGGTATTCAAGGCGTCTGATGAAATGTCCAACCCGATAATCTGGCAATCTGTATATTTTGCAATCATACAAGCAATACAGCCTGAACCTGTCCCGACATCAAGTGCCATTTTAAAATTATTTTGATTAATTACATCAATAGCTTTTCTGACCAAAATTTCTGTTTCATCTCGGGGAATTAAAACTGAAGGGTTCACAATAAATTTTTCGCCCATAAAGTCTGCAAATCCTATTATATGCTGAATAGGGCGTCTTGTTTCAGCTCTGAATTGTGCTTTTTCTTTAACAACTTCGAGTTTGTCGGCGGTAAGTTTATTTCCCATTACAATATCTTTTACGCCGTAATTGGCAAAATGTTCAAGCAGCATTTTTACTTCAACATTTGCTTCATTAGGTTCAATTCCGCTATCGGTTAATATTTTTACAATATCTTGAATACTCATAATTTTCAGTAATTTTCTATTGTTCACAAATTTCACGGCAATCGTGTTCTGTCAATATTTTATCAATTTCATCACGCGCCATCAATTTGGAAGTTAACTCTTTTTTCTCTATATTATATTTTTTGCACAAACGCTCGTAATAATAAAGCTGTTTTTTTGTTGGTGTTTCTTTTGACATTTTTACTTCTCTCAAAAAAGCGCGCTTTTTTTTCTCATATTCTTTTTGTGCCTGAATTATGGGTTCTTGTTTCTTCTTGTAATCATAATATTTCCGGCACTCTTTTAAATAAAGTATCGTTTCTTGTTGAAAATTATCATCATCAAGATAATCCTGTAAAAATTCAAAATGCGGGTTGTTTATTTCTAAATAATATTTTTCATCTTCTACAAATTTATCGAAAATATCTTCAACACTCATATCAGGCATTTTCTTGACCAATGCACGCAAAAAATTACACAGAGCTGATTTCTGTGTTTTTGTCATATCTAAATATATTTGATTTTTAATCTGGTACATTATTTCCTGAACAAATCTTTAACACTGAATTTACCGATATTTTCTTTATGAAATTCAACAAACTTTTTAACAATAGGATTGGTACTGTGAAGAACAGTTTTTTTCTCAACTTTTTCTTCTGTCTTTGTTTTATTCTCAATTACGGTAAATTCTCTCTTATCCATAAAACAATTATACCTCTTTATATATTTATAAAAAAGTTTGTTAAGAAAAAATTGACTTATTTGTATATAAAAAATATATAATTTTACATTTTGTAATGTTTTTAAAAGGTTAATTTAAAATAACTATTTAGCTTGCTTTACAACCTGACGAACAGTATTATTTATATTTTTAGGACCTAACAAACAGCCTAAACCGATTACTGCCAAACCTGACAAAGACGCAAGAATATAAGTTTGGGAATTATAAAGAATATTATTTTTATATTGAGGTGAAACAACATCATTTTTATATGGTTTTCTCATAGTGGGAATAACAGCTTCAAAGCTAACCTTTTCTATCATAATAAACACCCTTTCTCAGTTAGAAAAATTGTTTAATTTGACCAAAAACAAAATTATAGACCTTAAAAAACACAAAAAATATAACTATATATTATATCTAAAAACAGTAAATTTTTAAAGATATCAAGATTAAATCTTTACAATTGAAGTTTTGCAATTTTAATATTTACAACAGCTTCCAAATCAACACCGCTCAAGATTTCAGAAATTAAATCATTAGGATTCAAATCAGCCTTATTTAATCTCGGAAGAATCCCTAATATTTTAACATCAGTATATTCTTCAATAAGTCTCGGAAGCAATTTTACATCAGAATTTCCTGAATTTTCAGGATAATTTGTCAATATAATACCCCGCAAAGTTATCCCTTTTTCTTTAGCATGATTAATAGTCAATAAAATATTATTTATATCTGCATCAAAAGCTGAAATAACAAGTAAAAGAGGCAAATCAACAAGTTTTATCAAATCTTCTTCCAAAAAATTTTTACTCAACGGAGTTGCCAATCCTGATATTCCGTCCACAATAAGAAGTTCATAGACATCTTCAAGTTTTTGGTAATCAGCTAATATGTTATTTTTTTCAATAACAATACCCTCTTTTGCCGCAGCTATAAGAGGATTTGACTTATCTTTAAACATATAAGTAAAATAAGTTTTAATATACGGATCAACAAATTTTACAAATGCTAAATCCGGAGATTGAACAAATCCGTTTTTTTCAATAACTCCTGTTTGTACAGGCTTATATACTGCTGTGGAATATCCTAAACTCTGCATAGTTGCCGTTAGTCCAGCAGTAACAAAAATTTTGTCCGAATTTTGATTAACACCTGTCACAAAAAGTTCTAGCATAAATTAATATTATCACGCCAAAAACCTTATTGTAAAGTTTAATAAGTAAGGATAAAGTCTATATTTTTAAATAAGAAAACCGGAATATTAAAATTCCGGTCTGATAAGTTTTGTTATTCCTGATTTTGTTGAGGAGCTTGTGTTTGTACAGGTGTATTTTCTTGCATTTCTTTTTGTAATTTTTCTTGTTTTTTAATAAGAGCCTGCATTTTTTTAACTGCTTTTACCTCACCAACAGGTTTGTTAAAAGGTTCGGGATTAAGAGTTACCATTTTTTCCCAGCATCCTGGAACATTTGATTTTTCTCCGCAAATACAATTTCTCCAAGTTTCACCTGTTTTTTTATCAACCAAAATAGTTAACATATTATTGCTTGTTACAACATCATATCTGTTTTTTGTATTTGAATTTGCAATTTGAAACCACATTGTTGCAATTATTAATACCGCAAGTACAATTAAAATATTATCTTTCATATTATAACCTCTTTTCATTCTGATTTTACGTTTTTTATTATACATATAAAGTTTAGTATTAGCAAGTCAGATGTTATTCTTTTTGGCAATGAAAAATATATAGCAGATAATTTAAAATATTTAAGTAGAAAGGAAAGCTTATGGTTTTAATTATAAGGTGGATATTATTTACTCTTGCCATAATATTTGTAGCTTGGCTTGTTCCGGGAATTGAAGTTGAAAATTTCCAAAGTGCAATGCTTATAACAGTAATCATTGCCCTTATAAACATATTTATAAGACCATTAATTGTATTTATTACATTACCGATTAACATACTTACACTCGGACTTTTTACCCTTATTGTAAATGCTTTACTATTTATGCTTGCAGGATACATAGCACCCGGAGTTGAAGTTGACAGTTTTCTTGCTGCATTTCTCGGTTCTGTTGTTCTGGCATTTCTCGGTCTTATTATTAATATGGTTACAATACCCGGTGAAGATTAAAAAAAGCTCCTTATAAAAAGGAGCTTTTTTATGTTAATATAATTTTATGAAAGCTTTAATCTGCAAAAATGGTAAAATCGAAATGGTTGAAAAACCGTTTCCCGAAATTCAAAAAAATACAGATGCAATTGTAAAAGTAACTTTATCTTCTATATGTACAAGTGATTTACACATAATAAGAGGTTGTGTTCCTGCTGCAAAAAACGGAATTGTTTTGGGACATGAATTTGTAGGAGAAGTTGTAGAAACAGGAGATAATGTCAAAAATTTTGTAAAAGGGGACAGAGTTGCAGTTAATTGTGAAACTTTTTGCGGAGAATGTGAATTTTGCAAAAGAGGATACATAAATAACTGCATAAACGGAGGTTGGGAACTCGGATGCAAAATAGACGGCTGTCAGGCTGAATATGTCAGAGTGCCTTTTGCCGATAACGGATTAAGCAAATTACCTGATAATGTAAGTTTTGAAAATGCTTTATTTGTCGGAGATATTTTATCAAGCGGTTATTGGGGCGCTGAACTTTGTGAAATCAAAAAAGGCGATATTATTGCAGTAATAGGAGCTGGACCTGTCGGACTTTGTGCTATGCAGTGCGTAAAATATCTGGGTGCTAAAAAAGTTATCGCCATTGATATTGATGAAACAAGACTTGAACTTGCCAAAAAACTTGGATTTGCCGATTTTATCTTGAAATTTAAAGACTGCGAAAAAGGAATTAAAGATTTAACAAAATACGGAGCAGATGCTGTAATCGAAGCTGCAGGTTCCGATGACACATTTGAGCTTGCCTATAAAATTGCAAGACCTAACGCAATTGTCGCAATCGTTGCAATGTATGAAAAAAATCAAATTCTTCCGTTACCTCAAATGTATGGAAAGAATTTGATTTTTAAAACAGGCGGTGTTGATGCCACTCATTGCAAAGATCTTATTAAATTGATTTCTGAAGGAAAAATTTCAACAGACTTTTTAATTACGCATAAATTTTATTTTAATGATATAAAAAAAGCTTACGAAATTTTTGAGCACAAACAGGATAACTGTTTAAAAACAGCAATTAAATATTAGCTGTAAAGTGCATTTTGTAAAAGCTCACATAAAAGTTTATAAGCGGTTTGTGTCGCTTTACTGTCTCTTAAAGCATTTAAAAGCATAAAATCATGACAAGTATTGTTAATTCTTACACAAGCAGTGTCAACACCAGCTTCAATAAGTTTTCTTGCATAAGCTTCACCTTCATCTCTCAAAACATCGTTTTCCGCAGTTATTATTAATGCGGGAGGAAGCCCGTATAACTCAGTTATATCAGCCTTTAGAGGAGAAATATAAATTTCTTTGCGTTTATTTTTATCAGGTACATAAGCATCAAAAAAATATTCCATAGCTTTTTTAGTAAGCCAAGGACCGTTTTTAAATTCCTTATAAGAATCCGAATTCATATCAGCATCAGTCACAGGATAAATTAAAGCTTGAAAATGTAATTTTGGACCTCCTTCTTTTTTCATTTTTATGACAGCTGCTGCAGCCATATTACCTCCTGCACTGTCACCTGCTATAGCAATACGCCCAGAATTTATATTATAATCGCTTCCGTTATTTGCAAAATAATTTATAGTATCGCAAATTTGATTCAAAGCTTCAGGATATTGAAATTCAGGTGCACGATTATAATTTACAAATGCAACAGCAGATTTTGTTTGATTTGCTATAGTTCTTATAGTCATGTCAAATGAACCGGAATCTCCCATAACCCAACCGCCGCCATGACAATACACTATTAACGGTAATTTCTCATTACTTGTTCCCATAGGACGAACAAGGCGAACACTTATTTCTCCGTGTTCTGTATTGAAAATTGAAACATCATCAATTTGAGCTTCTATCTGAGAATAAAATTCTTTCTGTAAATCACTTAAAAATTGCCTTGCTTCTTCAGGCGTTATTTCATCAACGGTTTTTCCCCCTCTTGATTCAATGTTATCAATAAAAGTTTGTGTAATATTATCTAAATACGGTTTTGCCATGATTCCTCCTTTTTGGGAATAGTTTAGGAAAATATTAATTTTTTGTATTACCTGCAGGACTAATTTTTAATATACAAATTTCTGTTAACAAGACTAATAGAAATTTTTTATAAATTAATTAATCATAAATTTGCTATGAGAAAATTAATTATTTTATTTTTTATATTTTTAGTTGGAATGTCTTGCCAAGCCCAAAACTGTCCTGTTTGCGAAGAACAGATTATTGCACGGGAACACATGTTTTGCGAAAAAGGAGCATTGAA
The DNA here is from genome assembly GCA_944322885.1 of Candidatus Gastranaerophilales bacterium. Taxonomy (GTDB): domain Bacteria; phylum Cyanobacteriota; class Vampirovibrionia; order Gastranaerophilales; family Gastranaerophilaceae; genus Stercorousia. The sequence continues at coordinate 18,616 of CALUQH010000032.1, forward strand.
CAATAACGTTACCATTACAAATTTGCGCAACATAATCTGTAAAGGAAATGTTTTTAAAGTTGCTTTTGATTGCAAATTTCAATCAGAATGTGCTAAAGCAGGAGAAAGAGTAAATTTTTCAGTGCCTAATGCAATATATACTCAAGAAGGAACATTGCTAATTCCGGCTTGTTCAAAAGTTGTCGGCACAATTATAAGAATAGAAAAACAAAGAATTCCAAATAAAAATGCTCGTGTATTTTTAAATTTTGAATATCTTATATTACCTGACGGAAGTGCAATTCAAATGTCAGCTAAACCTTTAACTAAGGATTCATCATTAAAAGAAGGACCATGGCATACAGCAGGAAAACTGGCAGCTTATACACTAGGTCTAGGCGTAGTAGGTGCAGGTGCCGGTACTGGCTTTGCGTTTATTCCTAACCCGGCAAAACTCGGAGTAGGTTTTGCAATAGGTATCCCTGTCGGTACAACTGTCGGATTAATTACAGGATTGATTACCCCAGGACTTAAATATCATGCAAAACAAGGAGAAGAAATCCCTATAATATTGTGTGAAGATTTATGCATAAATAAACAATGCCAATAAATTTTTTTGATGTAATATATAAGTATAAAAAGATAAAAAATACCATAGCGGCATCGTCTAGGGGTTAGGATAGCAGATTCTCATTCTGTTGACACGGGTTCAATTCCCGTTGCCGCCGGTAATATCAAACTGACTCTAAATAAGATACTATTTTATTAATATCAAAAATTTTTCATGTTTTAATCAATAATTTATTAGAAAATATAAAATTTCTTTTGCTCTGTTTTTTTTAATTATATTTTAAATTGTTTTTTATAAAAATAAGCTTATCCCTACAATAAATTATCTAATAAATCTTTTATAGTAGTTTTTGCAATTTAATACCATAATTATTTTCATAAAAATTAATTAATTTATCAGATAATGCTTTATTATATTTATCTTTTAACCATAAATATTTTTGTTTTATAGAGATATTATCGTTAATTAACCCTATCTCAATATTTCTTTTAATTTCTTGCATATAATATCCCCAATATTCTGGTTCATCCATTTCACTAATTAAAACACCATAACTAAAATAATCTATATACCAATAGCCATCAGTATCTTGTTTGAGAATTTGTTTTATATCAGACTCTTCATTATAATTTTCATGTATTGAATGTTTTGCGCACTCTTCAATAATTTTTTCAGATATAATAATTCTAGGATATATCGCACATTTTTCCTGTAACAAATAAGATTCATTTACTGCTTGTCCAAAACAATATTTGTCATCATGATAAGCGTCACCCAGACAACAAGCACCTCTTATTAAAATATTGTAACCGTGAAATATTTCAAATTGAAGATGTAATAAATCTAAAATTGCATAAAATAATCCTGATGGTTTATTATAATTAAATGATAATATTACAGAATCAGAAAATTGAGTTACTGCTTTACTGGTGTCTTTGCCAAATATATCGCTATCCACAAAATTATTTATTTTTTGTAAAATTACAGCAATTTCATTTGCTGTTTTTTTATTCTTACCTTGAACCATATCTTTAAATGCGAGAATATCAATAAAAAATACAACTTGTTTTAAATATTCTATTTTATCATTATTTTGTTTATTTGCCATAGGTTAAATATATAATAAAAGCATAACAAAATTAATACTAAAATATAAAGTTTAAATAAGGATTAAATTATTAAGAATTTTATTACAAAAATTAACAAAGATTAAAGTTTTTACAATTAACTGCCGTTTACTATCTTAATAATAGGAGTATTATGAGTTTAGTTATTGATTCAAATCTTGAATATTTACAAAATATTCTTCATATCAGCAACGTAACTTTTGAAGAAAAATATGCTGATATGTCTGTTGAAGATATCATAGAAGCCGAAGCCGCTGCGGGTAATCAATATGCCATTGAACTTGCACAAGAATTAACAAGTAACACAAGCCTTATTATGGAATTATTCGATTTAGCGGATACAGAAAATAAATATATGATTTTACGAGAATTAACTTCTCAACAACTACAAGTATTTTTGCCTGAAATGGAAGAAAAAGATTTATTACAAGGACTTTTATTTTTCACTCAAGACAAACTTATGAAAATGCTTGAAGAATTACCACCGGAACAACTTGTAAACACTGTTTTTGAAATGTTTTCTCAAGAAGAAATTGTAAAATTTATGCCTGATGAACAATTAAATAAATTTTTAACCAGCAGTGAGATTGATAAAAATAAAATTTTAAAACACATGCAATCAATTCCGGAAGAATATGTAGCTCAAGTCTTGGAACAAATTACCGGAGAATCGCATGAAAATATGAATAGTTACGACTTGTCAAAAAAATTCGGCGAACTAAACCCTCTTGAATATAAAGATGCATTAATGGCATTCCAACCGACTCAAAAACAACAACTTGTTCTTTCATTGGGCAAAGAACATGAAGAATGGTTTCAATTATTTGATGCAGATGCATATACAAAAATAATCAACAGAGAAAAACAACAACCAGAAGTTGTTAAAGCAATGTCTGTTATTGAACCTGAATATATTCAAAATATGATTAAAGAATTACCTAATGATTTACTGTCACTTGTAATAACTCAAATGGACACTGAACAATTTTCTGAAATTTTAATGAATGAATTTCCGGAAGTAATTGCAGATATTATAATGAAATAATAATTTTTTATAATTGATAATATTCTGTTATTTTATTGTTTCAAGAACAAATTTTAAAGCTTCTTCAGAAAACATAAATTTCATATTACGTCTGGAATAACCGGAATTTAACTTAAATTCCCTGACCTGAATATTATCATTATAACCGCAGGCAGCATACATTAAGCCGACAGGTTTTTCTTCACTTCCTGTTGGTCCTGCAACTCCTGTTGTACAAATTACTATATCGCTGCCTGTAAGCTTAAAAAGTCCCTGAGCCATTTCAAAAGCGCATTCTTTGCTGACAGCTCCGTAATTTTTTATAGTATCTTGCGAAACATTTAAAATTTTATGTTTAGCTTCATTTGAATATGTAACAAAATTAGCCTTTATATATGCAGAACTTCCGGGGATATCGGTTAACCTTGAACTTATTAATCCTCCTGTACAAGATTCAGCACATGATATCTGTAAAGCTTCTCTCAATAGAATTTTACCTATATCGTGGGGGATTTGTGATTTAACACTTAAAATTGATGCCTTCAAATTTAAAATAAGATTACTCATAACATTGATTTTTAATAATAAAAAAAAATTGTCAACAATCTTAACATGCAATTTTTCTTTTTATGTAATATCATGGAGTAACAGGAGAATTTCAGGCATGGCTGTTAAAGAAAAAGAAAATAATTTAGGGATGCTTCCGCAAAATATTGAAGCGGAAGAAGCTGTTTTGGGTGCAATTTTAGTTAATCCTAATGTTATAACAAAAGTTGTTGAAATAATTAAACCGGAAAGCTTTTATAAACCAGCTCACAGATATATCTATGATGCCATGCTTCAATTATTCAACAGCAATGAAAGAATTGATATAGTATCTGTTTCAGATGTTTTAAATTACAATTCAAAGCTTGAAACAATCGGCGGTCGTGCTTTTGTCAACGATTTATGCTATAAAACAATCACAACCGCAAATATTGAATATTATGCAAAAATTGTTCAGGAAAAAGCCATAAAAAGAGCTTTAATTAATGCAGGTTCTGAAATTGTATCTTTCGGATATGATGTAAATCCTATTGACCAATCACTTGACAGTGCCGAAAAACTTATTTTTGATATAGCATCCAAAAAAGCAACATCAGATTTGGTTCACGTAAAAGATTTGGTATTAAATACTTATGAAAAAATTGAATATCGTTATGAACATAAAGATGAATTAACAGGAGTTCCTACAGATTTTTACGAACTTGATGCGATATTAAACGGTTTGCAAAAATCAGATTTGATAATCCTTGCAGCACGCCCTGCAATGGGAAAAACAGCTCTTGCATTGAATATTGCACAAAATGTAGCATTAAAAGCAAAAGTTCCTGTTGCGATATTTTCTCTTGAAATGTCAAAAGATCAATTAATGCAGCGTATGTTATGCTCAGAGGCAGAAATTGATTCTCAACGTGTTAAAACCGGTAATATGCAAAGTAAAGATTGGGAAAAATTAGCAACGGCAATGAACGCATTTGCACAAGCTCCAATATATATTGATGATACTTCAGGTTGTACTATTACAGATATTCGTGCAAAATGCAGAAGATTAAAGATGGAAGAAAAAAATCTGGGTCTTGTATTAATTGATTACCTTCAATTAATGGAAAGTGCAGGAAGAGAAGACAGAATGCAACAGATTTCCGCAATATCAAGAGGATTAAAAATTCTTGCAAAAGAATTAGATGTTCCTGTTCTTGCACTTTCACAGCTATCACGTGCAGTTGAATCAAGAACTGACAAACGTCCTATGCTTTCGGATTTAAGAGAATCAGGTTCAATTGAACAGGACGCTGATATTGTAATGTTTATTTATCGTGATGAATACTACAAAAAAGCCGAAGACGGTGAAGAAGATGCGGCAGCAAAAGCTCAATCGAAAGGTGAATCTGAAATTATTATCGCAAAACACAGAAACGGTTCTGTAGGAACTGTCAAACTTCTATTCCAAGGCAATATCACTAAATTTAAAAATCCTATTAAAACTGATGTATTTTAATTTTTAATCCTACTTTCAAATAAGTATTTCATTTTTGCGTTATAATCGAGTTATGAATATTTTACAGGAATTTGACACAATAGCTGCAATTGCAACACCTATCGGGACAGGCGGTGTCGGAGTAATTAGAATTTCAGGTGACAAAAGTTTTGAAATCATTGATAAAATATATTCAAAACACAATTTGGAAGCAGGAAAAATTTCTCACGGCTGGATTTTAGACGGGGATAAAAAAATTGACGAAGTTATACTTCTTCCTTTCAAAAACCCTCACAGCTACACAGGAGAAGATGTAATTGAAATTCACTGCCACGGCGGTATTAATGTTGTGAGAAACATTCTTGACGTTGTTTTGAAAAACGGCGCAAGAATGGCTGAACGCGGAGAATTTACAAAACGTGCATTTTTGAATAAAAAAATGGATTTATCTCAAGCTGAAGCCGTTGCAGATTTAATCCATGCTAAAACAAGAGATTTTGCAAAACAATCAGCAAAAAATTTGTCAGGAGTTTTAAGCACAAAAATTAAAGAAATCAGAAAAGATATATTTGATGTTTTATCAAAAATCATTGCAGGAATTGATTTTCCGGAAGACGTTGCAGAACCTGAATATGACTATATAATTTCTGAATTTGAAAAAGCTCTTGAAAAAATTAATAAAATTTTATCCTGTGCAAATTCCTCAAACATAATGCGTCAGGGAATAAAAATTGCGATTGTCGGCAAACCTAATGTCGGCAAATCTTCACTTTTTAATACACTTTTAAATGTTGAACGTGCAATTGTTACAGATATTGCAGGAACAACCCGTGATGTATTAAAAGAAACTCTTGATTGGGATGTTGCAATTACTCTGATTGATACAGCAGGTATAAGAGATAACGACGAAGTCGGGAAAGTTGAAGAAATCGGGATTGAATACTCTAAACAATCCGCTGATGAAGCTGATTTAGTCTTATTTTTATATGATGTTTCCAAAGGAATGAATGCTGAAGACAAAGCTATTCTTGACTTGATAAAAGACAAAAATCACATAATTATCGCAAACAAATGTGACTTAGTAAAAGAAAGAAAAGACGGAATTTTTTATCTTTCAACAGAAACAAAAGAAGGGCTTGAAGAACTGAAAAATAAAATTAAAGAAATTTCTTATAACTTCTCATTAGATGATACAGAATTTATTACAAACAACCGTCAGCAAGATTGTCTTGTAAAATGCAAAGAGAGCTTAACTCAAGCTCTTGAAGCCGCAAAAATTCATCAACTTCAAGACTTGATTTCGATTGATTTGAAATCAGCATTGTTATTTTTAGATGAAATTACAGGGGAAGTAATCACTGATGATATTTTAAATAACATCTTTGACCATTTTTGTATCGGAAAATAAAGCATTATAATAAATTTATAAAATAAAATCTTCAATAAATAATAATACTTTTTCCAATTTATCATTATTTAATTTATTTAATTCAGAATTTATATTATCAATAATTTCACTATTTGTTTTATTTGAGTTATACCTAAATAAAATATTTAACTCAATATCAAGAGCTTTTGCTATTTTTTCAAGAGAATTTAATGTAGGGAAATTTCTGCCAGATTCAATAATACTTATTGAATTAGGTTCCATACCTACAAGCTCTGCAAGTTGTTCCTGCGTTAACTTTTTAGCCTTTCGGAAATATTTAATTTTTTGACCTAAAAGTTTTTTATGATCCATAATAATAATTTTACAATTTATTATGTTTGCTTCAACTAAAATTGATTTATATTTTTTATTAAAAAATATTAAATTATTTCAATATATATAAATTTATTTTATACTTTTAGGGTATAAATATAATATGAATTTATTAAAGGGAATATTATGAAAAATTTATCTGAAAACAAAAGTTATAAAATTACAAGACTTAAAAATGGATTTACTCTTTCAGAAGTACTTATAACAATTGGGATTATAGGAGTAGTTGCGGTTATAACTATTCCAGCACTTATCTCTAATGTTCAAAATTACGTAAAATCAAAACGTGTAGAAAACATAGAACAAAAGTTTAGTAAAGCTACAGATAAAATGCTTATAGCAAGTGGAATGGAAGATTATAACAGTACTCAATCTTTTGCAAATGAATTATCTAAACATTTAAACATTGCTCAAATTTGTGACAATAATAATCTTCGTTCTTGCTGGCCAACAGACACTGTAACTTTAAATAACGGTAAAGAATGGGATATTTCAAAAACAACTAGCGGTAAGACTTTAAAAATGGTAAATGATGAAAATAATGAATGGGATAACACTATTGGTATAATTACCGCAGACGGTACAAGTTTTATAATGTCATATAATAAAAAATGTTCTATGTCACAAACAACTTCACCAAGCTGGATTGGTAGTAAATCAAGTTCTACAAATTGTGTAGCAGCAATTTATGACTGGAACGGTTCAAGTAAACCAAACTCTTTTGGAATGACTACATCAGGTAAAAATGACATTATACCTCTTAATGCAAATGGTTTGGGAAATGCATGTTCTATAGAAGTTAACGATAAATGCTTTGGAGCATTCTTTATACCTTCCGCTCCAACATTTAACGAATGCTTTAAATTAATAAATTCTGGTATAGTAAATAAATGTTCAGCAAATGATGACTACTTTGCGGGAGCTGCAAAACAATGTGGAGGCAAAAATAATATGCCGACAATATCAGATCTAAAAGCTCTAAAAAATGAACTTAAGAAAGGAGATTGGGAAAATAATGCAAAAAATCTAGGTTTACCTTCACAATTTTCAGTTTGGAGTTCAGTTGAAGGAAATGTTGGATATTCTGCAGATTATCATTCATTTACTCCAAATGGTAACAATGGTATAAATGTAACTACTATGAAAAGAACTAAACATCCTGAAATTTATGGAGTATGTATTATTGATTAATTAAAGAAATAATTTAATTAATAACTAAAATACCTGTCAAAATCTACATCGTCAAAACTGCACAAAAGTTTATAAACTTCATCATCTTCATCCATTCTTTGAAAACTGTAATCATCAAATTTCCAATATTTCGGATTTATTCCCTTAACTCTGACAATTCCTGAATCACGCAAAATAACAAGTTTTTTCTTTACTGTTTCAACAGGCAAATCAATCATTTTTGCAAGCTCTACAGCCGTAACCCAATTTTCTGCAGCCCCTTTTTCCGGTGTCATAAACATCAGCTCAAGACCGACTTTTTTTAATTCTTTGTCTTCAGTTTCGGGCATATAATCATACATATATATATATTAAACCCAAAAATAAAATTTTTTATCATTTTTTTAATGTAAAAAGAATACTACAAGTGTAACGTTTTTTTAATATTTCTTTTTTTTATTTTTTTTTTTGATAATTTATATAATACGTTTTAAAAATGGTTTTTATTTTGGAGGTGTTTATTATGAAAGTTAATTTAAATACGACACAAAATTATAATCAAAGTTTCACAATGCATCTTGTACAAGATGCAAGCCTTACAAAATATATTGACAGCTTGCACATCTCAAAACAACAAGATAATTTAAAACAAGCTATTCAAATTATAAAAAAAAATATTGAAAAAATACCCCAAAATAATACTCTGACAATAGGTGCTTTGCATCCTTCAAAAGCAAATTTTGTTAAAACGGGAACCTATAATGAATTTTACGTAAACCTTAAAGGCAAAACTACAAAAAAAACATCAAATATTCTAAAACGTGAAAATATTTTCCTAAAACTTGATGGACACGATAAAATTCAGGGATTTTATATGAACCCTGACGAAAACCCAAAAACACTTGCCAAATGGTTTATGAACACTTATAAACATCTTAAGAATTCATTCCTTGAAAAATCTTAATTGCTCTCGGTAAAATTCCCAAACAATATGAAATTACTATCCCATAATTAGTAATCGGGACATTTTTCTGATTTGCAATTAAAATCCTCGATAAAACTTCACGTCTGTTTGTCATACAAGCTCCGCAATGGATTACGAGTTTGTAATCAGATAAATCAGGAAAATCGTGACCTGCATAATTGTGAATAACCAAATTTTTACCTATTCTTTTTCTCAAAAGATTAGGAATTTTCACCCTGCCGATATCATCTTCTATTGCATGGTGCGTGCAACTTTCTAAAATTAAGACCATATCACCGTCTTTTAAATTTTCAATTGCTTCAGCACCCTTTATAAATTCTTCCAAATCTCCCTTCAATCTTGCAAAAAGAATTGAAAAAGATGTAAGAGGAATATTTTCAGGTACAATTTCGCTAACTTGTTTGAACGCCTGACTATCTGTTACAACTAATGCAGGAGGAGTTTTTAAGTTTTCAATAGCCTGCTTCAATTCTGTTTCTTTAACAACATAAGATAAACAATCACTATCAAGCAAATCTCTTATTGTTTGAACTTGAGGTAATATAATTCTGCCTTTAGGTGCCTCTTTATCAATCGGAATTACAAGAATAACCGTACTTTTTGGCGGAACCAAATCCCCGACAATTTTTGGTGAATTTACAAAATCATCGGGCAAAAGTTTGACAAGCGCATCTTTAAATTTGAATACAAGATTTTCATCATCCTTTACCGATGTATATAAAACATTTTTATAATCAGGGATTTTAACCTTTTTAATATCGCATTTATTTTCTACAATTAAATAAGGGATTTTAAGTTCATCAAACTTTTTGATAAGCTCTTTTTCATAATCACCGAGCCCGTTATAATCACAAACAACAACCGCAATATCAATACGATTAATAATCTTCATTGTTTTTTCAATACGCTTTTCACCCAATTGGGTTTCGTCATCTAATCCCGCAGTATCAAGAAAAGTAACAGGCCCAACAGGTAAAAGCTCCATTGATTTTTCAACGACGTCTGTTGTTGTTCCGGCAATTTCCGACACAATAGAAATTTCTTGATTTGTAATTCTATTTAATAATGAAGATTTACCAACATTTGTTCTGCCAAAAACTCCTATATGCAGACGCATTGATTTTAAAGTTTTCAAATTAAATTCCCTCTCTAAAATTTTTTATGAATACAAATACTTATTTTTACCTAAATAATTATACTAAAAAAAGGCTGCCAGATGACAGCCTTTTTAGAAATTTTTCAAAAGCTTTAAAACTAGCCTCTGATTCCCAATTTCTTGATTAAATCTCTGTATTCATCAAGATTTTGAGATTTCAAATAAGAAAGTAGTCTTTTTCTTTTACCTACCATCATCAAAAGACCTCTTTTTGTAGCGAAATCTTTTTGATTAGATTTAAGGTGTTCTGTAAGTTCGGTAATTTTCTGGCTCATCATAGCAACCTGAACGGCTGTAGAACCTGTATCTTTTTCATTTTTACCGTATTTTTTGACTATTTCCTGTTTGTTTTTTAAGTTCATATCAATTTTCCTTTACTTGTTGAGTGATTATTGGCGTAAGCACTCTACAAGTTGCATGATAATATATAAAGGAAAAATTGCAAGCAAATTGTAACTTTACGTTAACTGTGTTGACAGATAAGCCTTAAATGCCGATGTATTTGCAAAATTAAACTGGTCACGGGCAATACCTAAATTAACATCCGCTCCGAATAAAGATTTACTTGATAAATTATATTTTTTTAATGCATCGCTATACCTTGAAGTACCTTCACCATAAATTGATGTTGCATACTGCAAATCTTTCAGAGCCGTAGTTTGGGCAGATTTCATCGCTTCATATTGAGCCAAAGCTGCATAATATTTTTCTTCTGCCTCATCTTTTTTAACTTCTTTTTCTACATAATAACCATTTACTGAATCTTCTATTTTATCATGAGTGTCCTCAGCATTCTTCAAACTTATAGCGCGTGATATCGTAAATGCAGAGCCGAGCTTCAATGCTTTTGAAAAATAATCCTGATATGACATCATATTTTTAAGCGGACTTGTATTAAATTCCTGCTCTGTCATTATTCGTGTTGTTTGGTTTACTTTACTCATGGCAAGCCTCTAAATTTATACTCTTATATATATAAAGTATATACATTCAAAATAATTGCTTTTTTATTAAGATTTGTAAAAAATAATGTATATTATTAAAAGTATAATTTACCTCTCCAAAGGAGGTAGGGTTATTAATTATTCCCTCCCTTTTTAGGGAGGGCAGGGGTGGGTAACAAACTTTTAAGTTTATGCGATTGCGTGTCAAGCACGCAATGACGAAAATGATTGGTGGAGGATTTATTTTATGTGCGGGAACTCTGCGTCCCCGCGCCCCGCACCAAATATTCTTGTCATTGCGCACCTGTTGCGCAATCTAATATTTGTTATAATACAGATCGCGGAATAAATCCGCGATGACATAATTATTTAGTGTCATTGTGTACTTGATCCACAATCTCTTTACCACTCAAACAGCATCCGCTTTGACACTGTTTCATTAAGTGCAGATTATTTAAAATTTTATGTACGCAAAGCGTACCATAACGACTTAGCGACTTAGTGACTTAACGTCTTATCGACTTCTAATAATATTATGTTTTTGTGCTAAAATAAACTTATGATTGACAGATATTCACGAAATGAAATGGCTGAAATTTGGACTCTGGAATCTAAATTTCAATATTACCTTAATGTAGAAGTTGCAGTTGCCGAAGCTTATGCAGAACTCGGAACTTTTCCAAAAGACGACATTGAAGAATTAAAAAAGAGAGCAAAATTTGACGTTCAAAGAATTGACGAAATTGAGGCAGAAGTTAAACACGATGTCATAGCTTTTCTAACCTGCGTTAACGAAAGTTTAGGTGACTTAGCAAAGTACATGCATGTCGGAATGACAAGCTCGGATGTAATTGATACTGCATTTGCACTTCAAATTCAAGACAGCGGGAAAATTATTATCAAAGATCTTGATGAAACTATCCAATCAATGAAAAATTTGGCTGACAAGCACCGTAACACTATCTGTATCGGACGCTCACACGGAGTTCATGCAGAAGTTATGACCTTCGGCGTAAAAATTTGTAACTGGATTGATATTCTTGAACGGCAGAGAGCAAACTTTATCCACGCGCTTGATGAAATAAGAGTAGGACAAATTTCAGGCCCTGTCGGAACTTACAGCAACATTCCGCCCGAAGTCGAAGAAATTACATGTAAAAATCTCGGGTTGAAACCTGCAAGAATTTCCACACAAATTATTGCCAGAGATTACCACGCTTATTTTATGCAGTCCTTAGCACTTATTGCAAGCGTCATTGAACAGTTTGCAACCGAAATAAGACACCTCCAGCGGACAGAAGTTTTGGAAGTTGAAGAAGGTTTCGGTAAAAATCAAAAGGGATCATCTGCCATGCCGCATAAGAAAAACCCTGTTCTTTCAGAAAACTTATGCGGACTTGCACGTGTTGTCCGAGCAAATTCTATAGTTGCACTTGAAAATATTCCGCTCTGGCACGAACGCGACATTTCTCACAGCTCTGCCGAAAGAATAATTTTCCCTGACAGCTTAACTCTTGTTGATTTTATGCTAAACAGATTTAAAGGAATTGTCGAAAATCTTGTTGTACATGAAAAAAATATGCTGAAAAATACCGAAAAATTCGGCGGAATAATTTTCTCCCAAAAAGTTCTTTTAAAACTTATTGAAAAAGGAATGACAAGAGAGGAAGCATACCGGCTTGTTCAACGCAACGCGATTGATGCTTTTGAAAATGACGGAGATTTCAGGGTTAACCTTTTGAATGACAAAGACGTAATTAAATTACTTACTCCTTTAGAAATTGACGAAATTTTCAACAAAGAGGAATTCTTGAGAAACATCAATACAATTTATAAAAGAATACTTGATTTATAAGCCGGCATACTGTAAAATATAAATCATACGAGGAATTTATTAATGGCAAAAATCAAAATTACTGTTTGTATGGGAAGTTCTTGTTTTGCGCGCGGTAATCAGCAAAATCTCGCGTTTATTGAAGCTTTTATGAAAACACATGATCTGGAAGCAGATATTGATCTTGCAGGCTCGCGCTGCGAAAATAAATGTGCAACAGGACCGAATATTACTATCAACGGGGTTGAATACCACGGAGTTGATGAAAGAAAACTTGAAGAAATTTTGACCAGATTAACAAAATCATAAATTTCCGAACGCATCTTTATAATGGAGTTACAATAATGAATAAACAATATCCGGTATATACACTGGTTAATGAATGCCACGACTGTTACAAATGCATCAGAGAATGCCCTGTTAAAGCTATCAAAATCGAAGACGGCCATGCATCTGTCATTCCGGAAAGGTGTATAGCCTGCGGAAACTGTGTTAAGGCATGTCCTTCAAACGCAAAACGCGTCAGAAATGATATTGATAAAGCAAAAAACTTAATTCTTGCACAAAAAGATGTTTATGTTTCACTTGCACCTTCATGGCGTGCTTCTTTTGAAAATTCCGCAGAAAAAATGATTGCCGTTTTAAAACGCCTCGGATTTAAAGATGTTTCGGAAACTGCTTTAGGCGCTCAGGAAGTTTCTATTAAAACCACTCAAATGCTTAATAATACGGAGCGCGGACTTTTTATTTCAAGTGCATGTCCTGTTATTGTTGACTATATAAGGCTTTATATGCCGGAATTCACAAAATACATAACTCCTATCGGCTCACCATTAATGACTCATTCCAAATTATTAAAAAAAACTTACGGGGATGATATTTCAATAGTATTTATAGGGCCTTGTATAGGTAAGAAAAATGAAGTTACATATTCAGGTTTGTTTGATGTTGCCCTGACGTTTGATGAACTCAGGATGTGGATTAATGATGAAATTATCGACATATCTAAAATTGCAAAAGACAAAAGATACCAGTTTGTACCCGAATCCGCTTATGAAGGGACATTATATCCGATTGACGGCGGAATGAATGAAACCATTAAAAAATCAGGAGTAAATGATAACGTACAGCTTCTGGAAGTGTGCGGCCTTCATGCCCTGCAGCGTGCGTTAAAAAATCTTGACGTTGAAAAGCTTGATAAAACAATATTTATAGAAGCTTTAGCCTGCGAAGGCGGATGTGTCGGCGGTCCCTGTATTTCTTCCGAAAAAGCAGGTATTGTAATGGTGTCCGATATTTTAACAAAAGAAAAGAAGCGCGACAAAATTCCTGAAGAACCAAAAGTTGTTGTAAATTATGATATTCAGCCGAAAAAAGTTGTTCATTCGGATTATCCTCTGGAAGATATTCTTGCAACACTTAAAAAAATCGGCAAACATACAGTCGATGATGAGCTGAACTGCGGAGGCTGCGGTTATGCTACATGCCGCGACTTAGCCAAAGCTTTGTTGGACGGAGATGCAGAACCCTCAATGTGCGTGTCATACATGAGAAAAATCGCCGTCAGAAAAGCTGCGGCAATGATACGCTGCATGCCAGCTGCCGTCGTTATGGTTGACAATAATATGAATATTATTGAGGCAAACGACAGTTTTATGAAAATGTTTACAGGCGATATGTATGATGTGTTTAAAAGCCGTCCGGACGGACTTAAAGGTGCGGCGATAGACCGAATTATAGATTTTGCAGACATTTTCAGAACGATTTTGAAAACCGGAAAAGATCTTCATAAAGAACGCTACCATGTTAAAAACCGCCTTTACGATATTTCGGCCTTTACTATTGAAGAAAATGAAATTGTAGGGGCAGTAATTACTGACGTTACCTCCGCGGAAACAAATAGGGAAAAAATTTCTCAAAAAGCGCATGAAGTTATTTCTAAAAATATCTCTATTGTACAGGAAATTGCCTGTCTGCTTGGTGAGCACATGGTAGAAACAGAAACCCTGTTGAGTTCGATTGCCGAAGACTACGACGATAAAGACGAAGCAGGCAATGAGGGTAACAGTTAGTGTTTATTGATATTGATTGCAGCCAGATGAAAAAATATAACCAGAATGCTTACGGGGATTATTTTATTTCCAAAAGATACCCCGATGAAGCGAAACTGATTGCTGTTCTTTCCGACGGTTTAGGCAGCGGAATTAAAGCAAATATTTTATCCTGCATGACTGCAACAATGCTTTTAAAATTCATAGAAGGCGACCAGATACCAATCAGCAAGGCTGCCGAAATTATTATGAACTCGCTTCCCGTATGTCAGGTTAGAAAAATAAGTTACTCGACATTTTCAGCTATTGAGGTGGATGACGAAGGGAATGCAAAAATTGTTGAAGAAGGAAACCCACGGTTTATATGGCTTAGAAACAATGAAGTTATGGATCCTGAATATAAATCAATTCCTTCAAAAACCTTTAAAAACCGTTGTTTAAAAATTTATAAAATTAAATTGCAGTTAGGTGACAGATTGATTTTCTGTTCTGACGGCGTCACACAATCCGGGCTCGGCGGCGGGCGGTTGAAGCTTGGGCTAAGACGTGAAGGCTTAATTGTCCTTTTACAGGATAAGCTGAAAGAACATCCCGATATTTCAAGTACCGAACTTGCCCAGTATATAGTAAATCAGGCAAGAAATATTGAAACTGACAGGCTTCCCAAAGATGATATTTCTGCATGCGCAATTTATTTCAGAGAACCCAGAGAAGCACTGGTATTCACAGGGCCGCCTTATCATCAGGAAAAAGATGCCGAATATGCAAAAATGTTTGCTAATTTCAAAGGGAAAAAAGCAATCTGCGGGGGTACAACCGCAAATTTAATATCAAGAGAACTTAACAGGCCTATTACAATGGATACAACAATAAGTATAGGCAAACTCCCTGCCTGCTCATATATGGAAGGGGTTGATCTGGTAACTGAAGGGATACTTACTCTTACTAAAGCCATGGAATATCTGGAGGCAAATACTCCTGAGATTGATAATGCCGCAGGGAAACTGGTGAGATTTTTATTAGACAGCGACTGCATATATTTTATGGTAGGGGCAAAACTAAATCAGGCGCATTATGACCCAGCCCTTCCCATAGAAATCGAAATCAGAAAAAATATTATCAAAAAAATGTCGAATTTGCTTCAAGAAAAATATTTTAAAAAAGTTAATATACAATACATGTAAAAAAGATTGAAAAAATAAATTTATAATTGTAAAATTACAATAAAGTATAATGAAGGTTAATAGAAAGGGTTAAAAAGGAGGCGAAGCCTCTGGCAAAAATATAACAAAGTATAACTAAAATTGACGGAATGGATAAAAAGGAGGCAAAGCCTCTGACGAAAATATCAGAAGTATAACGAATATTAATAGAAAGGGTAAAAAGAAAAATGAGCGAAAAAGTTAGTGTTAAAGTATGTTTGGGAACAACATGTTTCGTAATGGGGTCGTCTAATTTACAGGAATTAATCGAAATGGTTCCTAAAAAATACGGTGACAAAGTAGAAGTTGCAGGAGTTCCTTGTTTAGGCTTATGTTCAATTGACTGGGAATTTTCAAAAGCACCTTATGTAAAAGTTGACGATGAGGTGATTAAAGAAGCAACTGTTGAAAAGGTTTTAAAAGCTATTGATGAAAAATTGAAATAGTATTTAAATTAAAAATGATATAATTAGTTAAAAGCTCCCATACTTAATAGGAGCTTTTATTATATATATTTGGAAAAATTTTATGTTCATGCCATAATATAAAATATATGGAATAGTAAAGAGGAAAAAGATATATGGCAATGAATACCAGCACTCCAAAAGAAACATCACATTTAAAAAGAGAGATTTTAGTAAGGCTGATAAAAGCATATTTGAGTGGTAACTTTGAAGAAAATACAAGACTTATACCTTATGCTATGCGTCCGAAAAACAGCGATGTTCCCAATTACAGGTGCTGTATTTTTAAAGAACGTGCAATTTTAAGGGACAGAGCTATTGCCGGTTTGGGATTTTCTATTGAAGATACGGATGACAGTGTTCTTCTCTCAGACTTAGCCCAAAAAGCAGAAAAAAGAGAAGTTCCAGATGAACACCCTCTTACGGTTCTTACAACCGCATGCAAAGGCTGCGTTCCTTCAAGAATTTATGTAACGGATTTATGTCAGGGCTGTGTTGCAAGGCCTTGCGTAAATACATGTAAATTCGGCGCAATTTCAATACAGAATGGTAAATCAGTTATAGATCCAGCAAAATGTAAAAATTGCGGAATGTGCGTTCAGGTTTGTCCTTATCAAGCAATTCAGAAAATTATTGTTCCGTGTGAAAGTGCATGCCCTGTCGGTGCAATTGCCAAAGATGAAAACGGACATGCAAAAATAGATTTTGACAAATGTATTTCCTGCGGTAAATGTGCATCAGCCTGCCCGTTTGGTGCGGTTCATGAAAAAAGCCAGATTATTGATGTACTTAAACAAATTAAAGCGGGGAAAAAGGTAATTGCAATGGTTGCTCCTGCAATGTTCGGCCAGCTTCCGTGTAAACCGCAGCAGCTTAAAGAAGCTATAATGGAGCTTGGTTTTGCGGATGTTTACGAGGTTGCTCAAGGTGCAGATGTTACAACAAAAACCGAAGCTGCCGAATTTGAGGAAAGACTTGTAAAAGGCGCTGAATTTATGACAACTTCGTGCTGTGCAGGATATAACGAACTTGTTGATAAGCATATCCCTGAAATGAAGCCTTTCCGTTCAGACACAAAAACTCCAATGTATTACACAGCAGAGATTGTAAAGAGAGAAAATCCGGATGCCGTAACCGTATTTTTCAGCCCCTGCGTTGCAAAAAAACGTGAAGCTCTTCAAAATCCTAACGTTGATTACGTTTTGAATTATGAAGAAATAGGAGCCTGGATGGTTGCTCTGGGTATACAGGTTGCTGAATGCTCCGAAAGCGAGTTTAAACATGAGGCTTCCGCAGAAGGAAGAAATTACTGTGTATCCGGCGGAGTTGCAAAAGCAGTCGAAACGTTATTACCTGAAGAAATTCCGGCTCATGTAGTTTTAGTAGACGGACTTACGAAACAGTCAGTTCGAGATTTGAAAAAATATGCCAAAAACGGAATGTGCGATTTAGGAAATCTGATTGAAGTAATGGCCTGCACAGGCGGATGTCTCGGCGGAAATTCAACTGTTAACGCATTCAAACCTGCATTAAAACAAGTTACATCATACGTAAATGAAAGCAAGTCAATAAAAGAACAGGTTGAAAATTAATAACATTGAAATAAAAAAGGCGGAAATTAAAAAACCGCTTTTTTTATAATATAATAAAACAGTTATGGAAACTAAGAAGAGAAAAATAAGCATTATAGGCTCAACAGGCTCTATCGGCCGTCAGGCACTCGAAGTTATTGAAAAATTAGAAGATAAGTTTGAAATTATAGCCCTTGCAGGCGGTAACAACGTTGAACTTTTAAAAAAACAGGCAGAAAAATTTAAACCTAAATATATCTGTTCAAATGCTCCCTCGCCCTGTCGGATTGACCTCGAGGCGGGAGAGGGTTGGGGTGAGGGGTTAACAATCCTCCATGGCTCAGAAGGCCTTGAACAAATTTGTTCAAATAAAGAAAACGATATTATACTTGTTGCATGCTCGGGAAAAATTGGACTCAAACCGACATTAACCGCAATAAAAAACGGAATTGATATCGCCCTTGCTAACAAAGAAACTCTTGTTATGGCAGGCGATATAGTTATGAAGGAAGCTAAAAAATACGGAGTAAATATTATTCCTGTTGACAGCGAACACTGCGCAATTCACCAATGTATAAAAGATATTAAACAGGTTGATAAACTGATTATCACAGCATCCGGCGGCCCTTTTCTTCATAAATCAATTGAGGATATGAAAAACGCAACGGTTGAACAGGCGCTTGCTCACCCCAGATGGAATATGGGTAAAAAAATTACCGTTGACAGTGCAACTTTAATGAATAAAGGGTTGGAAATTATTGAAGCTCATCATCTTTTCGGTTTTGATTATAACAAAATAGAAGTTGTAGTTCATCCGCAAAGTATTGTCCATTCAGCAATAGAATATGTTGACGGAAGCGTTATTGCACAATTGGGTTTGCCGAGTATGCATATTCCGATACAATACGCAATAACTTATCCCGAGAGATTTGAAGGTATTAAATCAAAAAGTTTCAGTTTCTCTGAAATTGCAAGACTGGATTTTGAAAAGCCTGATTTCGAAAAGTTCCCGACAGTAAAACTTGCTTATGCAATGGGAAGATTAGGCGGGACGGCAACAGTTTGTATGAATGCTGCAAATGAAGAAGCTGTTTTTGCATTTCTTGACGGGAAAATAAAGCTTTATAATATATACGAAATAACCAAAAAAATGTGCGATGAACATGCTGTTATAAAAAATCCTTCAATAGATGAGATTTTTGCGGTTGATGCGGAAATTCGTGAAAAAACAAAAGAATACATATCAAAATTATTATAATAAATATCATTGTATTTTTTGTAATATAATATTTACAGCCAATACAGCCAGAGAAAGGGAGAAAATATATGGGAAAAAATAGAATCGGTATAGATGTAGGCGGAACTAACGTTAAAATTGCACTCGTTAACGACAAAGGTGAAATTAAGTATTCAAATTCAGTTCCGACACGTGCGGAAATGGGGTATGAATATACTGTTAACAATATTAAACAGGCAATTCATGACTTGCTTACAGAAACTAAGTTAACAACAAAAGACATAGAAGGTATCGGATTTGGATTTCCCGGACAGGTTGATTATAAAGCAGGTGTTGTAAGAAATGCCCCGAATATTCCCGGCTGGGTTGAAGTTCCTATTGCAAAACTTATTGAAGATGAATTTCATATTCCGACGCGAGTTGATAATGACGTAAGATGTGCCGCTCTTGGCGAACTCAATTACGGCGCCGGTAAGGGCTGTGAAAATTTAATCTGTATTACTGTAGGTACAGGTATCGGTTCTGGACTGATTGTAAACGGGAAGCTTGTACGCGGAGCCTCAAATGCAGCAGGTGAAATCGGTCATATTAAACTCCAAATGAATGACGGCCCGATATGCGGCTGCGGCGACACAGGATGTTTGGAAGCTTTTGCCTCAGGCCCTTCAATTGTAGCAATGGCAAACGATTATATCAGAGGCGGAAAATCCGCTAAATTCCGCGAAATGGCTGAAGGCGGAGCAATAACTCCGTATATCGTATGCGAAGCTGCAAAAGCAGGCGACCCTGTTGCCCAAAGAATTTTTACAATAATGGGTGAATACATTGGAATAGGTATGGCAAGTGTTGTTAACCTTTTGAATCCTGAAAGAATTATTGTGGGCGGCGGGGTTGCCGATGCAGGCGATTTATTGCTTAATCCTTTAAAAGAAACTCTTTACAAGCGTGCAATGAGGGTTGCAGGTTCTGCCGTCGAAGTTGTTCCGGCACAACTGGGCAACACTGCAGGCGTTATCGGCGCAAGCTTGCTGATAGAAAGTTAGAAAGAGGAATAATTTTTTTGTTTTTGTCAACAACGTCATTCTGAACTCGGTTCAGAATCTATGTAAGATCCTGAAATAAATTCAGGATGACAAAAATAAAAAAATTAAAAAAGCATTTTATAAATCAATCGGACAAGCTTTTCGTCACTGTTAAGCTTGTCTATTATTTTATTTTTCAAAAAATCAATATCTCTCAAATGCTCTGTTTTTAAAATTTCATCAGGTGTAATTTGAAAAGCCTTAATTAGTTTGTCAAGAGTATTTACACGCGGGAAGGTCTGTCCGTTTTCAATCTTAATTAAATTTCTTGTTTCAATTCCGATAATCTCTGCAAGTTGCTCCTGCGTAAGAGAGCGTTCTTTTCTCAATTCTTTAACTCTTTTTCCGAATAAATTTTTAACACTTTCCATAATAATTATATATACACTGTTTAAACAAATAACGTGATGATAAATTATATCACTTTATATTGACTAAAATGATATAAATATGTATAATAATGATATGATACATCAGTTTAAGAATAAAAATATGAAAAATTCTGCATTTACGCTTGCCGAAGTATTGATAACCCTGGGAATAATAGGTGTAGTAGCTGCAATGACTTTGCCGGCTTTAATCACCAATTATCAAAAACAGGTAACTGTAACAAGATTAAAAAAAGCTTATTCCCAGCTTGCCCAGACTGTAAAACTCTCCGAGAATGAAAACGGTGAAATAGAATATTGGGACTTAACTTTGCCTTCAGATACTTTTATGGAAAAATATATAACTCCGTTTCTGAAAAATATAGGTAAAACATCTGGCAGAGACATTAACACATTAATCAATTATAAATATCTCAACGGTCAAACAATTACGGAATTTAGTGCAAATGGAACGGATACTTCTGTGAGAAAATTAGCGGACGGAACTATAATATTTGTTGATTCTTGGACACCGGATGACGGGAGTTATCGAACGGTTATGGTTGATATTAACGGTTATAGAAGACCAAATATGTTAGGTAAAGATTTATTCTCATTTTGGATTAATAGTACAAATGGTTTATCTCCATCTGGTTCTTGTGTAGATGACGAATGTTTGGAACCAACTTTACACATGTGTAATAAAAATGCGGCCAATGGCGGTTATGCCTGTACAAAGGTTATTATTCAAAACGGCTGGCAGATAAGTGATGATTATCCTTGGTAATTTGAATATTAAATTTGTTTTTGCTAATAATTTATATTATGGCAGTATATTTTTTCTACGGCGAAGAAGATTTTAATATTGAACAGGAAATCGGGAAATTGAAAAAAGGACTCGATAAGAATTTTCTTGAAATGTCTTTCAAAACTTACGATAATCCGAAATTTCCCGATTTAATTTCAATTTTGCGTTCACAACCGATGATGTTCGGGAAAATGCTTATTGTTATAAACTGTCTTGACTATTTTTCCAAAACTTTTGAAGATAAAGAGATTAAAGAAATCGAAAGTGCGCTTGAAAATAATAACGAAAACCTTGATATAGTCTTTGTGGCACAACTCCCGAGAAACGAGGGTAAAAAACTCGACAGCCGTAAAAAATTCTTTAAACTTCTAAAAAAATATAATTCTCTTGAATGTCCGCTTATCCCGACATATAAAACAGCCGAGCTTGAAAGCTGGATTATTAAGCAGGGAAAAGCTAAAGGGATAAAACTTGATAAAAATGCGCTTACTGCAATAATTTCACAAATAGGGAACAACCTTCGCCAGATAGACGGCGAACTTGATAAACTAAAGCTTTTTGCCTACCCGGCTGATACAGTAACTGCAGATATGGTGAGAGAAATCTGTATTTCAAATGAGGACTTGTTTGCTTTTTCAGATTTTTTGATGGAAAACGAGAAAGACAGAGCGCTTCTTGAATACAGAAAACTGCTTGATACACGATATCCGCTTGAAATTTTATCAACCTTACAGACCATGCTCAGACGCTGGATAATTCTTAAAGCAAAATCGCAGAGTGCAACGCCGATGGAGCTTTCAAGAATGACAGGAATGCATGAATATGTTGTCAAACTAACATTGCAAAAACTGAAAAAAAATAATTTAAAAGATTTAGTCAAACTAAAAGAAAATTTGACAGATGCTGAATACAGGATTAAATCTGGACTTGCGCTAGATGTTGAAAAAGAGGTGGAAAATGCACTCTTTAGATGAAAAATATCCATTTTTAATGAAGTATTTTAACAGCGGGATATCTTCACAAGACCGCAAAATTTCGCATTGTATTCTCTTCTACGGCTCAGATATTCAGGCGCAATATGAGCTGGCACTCGAGATTGCAAGAATGTTAAATTGCACCGGAGACCATACTAAAACCTGCCAGTGCCTTAATTGCAAATGGATAAGAGAAAACAATCATCCTGCAGTTTTGACCATTTCTAAAGTTGACAACAAACCTTCTGATGATACATCAAAAACGGTTATTTCAATTGATCAGGCAAGGATGATAAAAAATGATTTGCTTGTAACATCTGACTACCATAGGGTCCTAATCTTCTGTGACAGAGATAAAGAAGGTAATATTCAAGGACTTAATCAGCTTAATTTTCAGGCGGATGCGGCAAATGCCCTATTAAAAACTTTTGAAGAACCGCCGTCAAACACAACTTTTTTCTTTTTGACAAAGGATAAATCAGATATGATTACGACTGTTGTGTCACGCGCCCAGTGTTTTTATGTTCCTTCAATGAAAGATGAGGATAGAGATTTTTCATTAGTAAAAGATGCAATGGACGGATATCTGGAACTTGAACGCGGAGAAGTTCTCGATTTTAACGAAAAAATTCTGGAGCTTGCAAGAGAAAATGAACCTGACATTGTATTTACCCAAATGCAAAATTATATTGAGGCTCTTTTAAAATCTAATCTTGATAATTTACCGTTGAAGGTAAAATTGATTTCTGACATAAAAGCTGTAGAAACAGCAAAACAAGAACACCGTCTGAATATAAATATTCAAACAATAGTAGAAACATTGAGTTTCAAGTTAATACGCTAACTAAACATTGCTCATATATTTTTGAGCTTGCTGTTTCAATTTTTCCTGTTTTGCCATTTTTTTCAGGAGTTTTTCTTCAGGTGTTTTTATTCTAAACAGATTTAAAAACCATACTTTTGCCATTCGCAGGCCTGCTTTAGAAAACAAAGGAGCCTTAACAGACGGCGCTGATATATTTTTTGATAGTTCAAAATTATCCACAGCTAATTTAGCGTATTCTTTTATTGCATGTTTAAATCCCTTGTAATCGCCGGTTACTGCAGAAAAAACGCTGTCGGATTTTAATTGTGCAATTCTTTTTGCAACAGGTGATGTAATATCAGGCGAAACTTTTATCATAATTACTCCTTTTAAATTTCTTTTTTAAAGATTAATGTATTTATATTTTTGTTATTTACATTACATTCAATTTCTTTAACAAGCGTGAATTTATTTTTTTGATAGTAGTCAAAATCACAGGTTGTATCAGTCCAGAGATAAATATTTTTTATATCTCTTTCTTTTGCGGTTTCAATGAGTTTAGACAGAAGCATTCTACCTCCGCCTTTTTGTGTGCTGATAAAAAGCCCCATCATCAAATCATCATCACCCATCGCGTTTTTAACTTCTCTACCCGTATTTTCAACATAGTCAAGCAGATTGAGAGCAATTATTCTGTCATTATCTGACAGGTCTTTAATTTTTGTTTTAAAATTTTCAACACTACCGTTTTTATCAGTTTTTAATGAGGCAAAAACAAGCCCTTTAAGCCCGTTTTCATCAAGAGCAAAAGAAAATGTATTATTCAAATAATAGTATTCAAGCGTAAAATCATAGATAAGTTTTTGAAGCTCGCAGCTTTCTTTTTCATACAAATCCCCCCAGACAAGATGAGAAATTTTAGAAGCTCCTTCAACATCATTATCAGTAAAATTTCTGACTATCATATGATAAACTTCCCGTTTTCATAGATAAGTTTGTCATCGGCATAAATTTTTCCGCCGGCATTTTCATCAGACGGCTTCATATTTTTAATCATATCCCAGTGGACGCCAGAAACGTTCTTACCGCCTGTTTCCGGATAAGAAGCCCCGACTGCCATATGAATTGCTCCGCCGATTTTTTCATCAAAAAGAATATTGCCTGTAATCTCCTGAATTTCGTCATTTGTACCGATTGCAATTTCACCGATACCTTTTGAACCTTCATCAGTATTCAGCATTGCTTCAAGAAAATCACGTCCGGTTTCTGCGTCAAATTTTACTATCTGTCCCTTTTCAATCCACAGATGAACTCCTGTTGCGGAATTTCCGCGGTAGTTTTGAGGGAAATCAAAATATATTTCACCGTTAATATCATCTTCAACTGGTGATGTGAAAACTTCACCGTCAGGATAGTTATTAAGGCCTGAGCAGCTAATCCATTTTCTACCCTCAACACCAAAAGTTATATCCGTTTTCTCGCCGACAATGCGTAATTTTTTCACACCGTTTAAATAATCTGCCCATTTTGTCTGTTTTTCATCAAGTTCTTTAAGTTTGGCAACAGGATCGTCCAAATTCAGGTAGCAGGAATTAAATAAAAATTCCGAATATTCATCAAAAGACATTTTTGCTTCCTGTGCAAGCGCATGTGTCGGAACATCCGCTATAACCCATTTTGCTTCTCCTTTTGCAGATCTGTCCATAAGAAGTTTTGATAATCCTTGAGATGCTTTTGAACGTCTTGCAAGCTTTGATAAATCTGCACGCGCCATATTTTTTGTATTCATAGGTGCACCGATTGAAATAAATTTGTCTATTTTTTCGTATTCAAGCTCAATAATGGGGTCGATATAATCTAGCTGTTCATCAGATGCATATTTTATAAAAATATCAGACATATCTTCAAACGAAGTTCTCAAAATCGGATGCGCTCCTTTTTGAATAACACGCTTATAAACAGCCTTAACAAGATCTTTTGCATAAATACTTGTTGCCCTAATTTGAACAAGGTCGCCTTTTTGAACATTTGTCGAATAATCAACAAGAACTTCTGCGTATTTTTCCCAGATTGTTTTTTGCATGGTTTCTCCTATAAACAGATTTATCCGTAATGGTGCATCTAGCAAAACGATGCGAGGGCAAAGAATTTTTTGCTACGCTTCTAATGATTCATGACCTGACTTATGGGTTTTTAAAAGCACCCCGCGTTTAGACGTCTGGATAAATTCAATCATTTTTTCAATATACTCATTCATCGGAATTTCAGCTTTAATTTTTTCGATAGCCTGAGTTGTGTTATATTCATCTGAAATCAAAAGTTTAAATGCTTCATTAGTAGCAGTTCTGATTTCCTGAGAAACGCCGCGTCTTTTCATAGCAATAACATTCAAGCCGCGCGGAACGGGCGGTCTGCCTTCGCCCTTTGAATACGGCAAAATATCCTGACGGGAAGCAGAGAAACCGCTTATAATTGCCATATCACCTATTCTTATATTTTGATGGAATACACTCATACCGCCGACAAATGCGCCGAAGCCTACATGAACATGCCCGCCTAAAGTTACGAGATTTGCTAAGATTACCTCATCTGCAAGAACACAGTTATGAGCGACATGAGAGCCAACCATGAGCAAGCATTTTTTACCTATTCTTGTTGTAAAATCTCCGCAAGCAGCACCTCTGTGAACAGTTACATTTTCTTTTATAATTGTTCCGTCACCGATAACAACTTTTGTAGGTTCACCCTTGTAGCCCAAATCCTGAGGTTCGGACCCTATTGTTGCAAATGGAGAAATCGTACAGTCATCCCCGATTTCTGCAAATTCAATATGAGCATTTGAAATTACTCTTGTTCTGTGCCCTATTGTAACATTTTCACCTATAACAACATATGGTCCTATTATTGCGTCATCTGCGATTTTTGCTGACGGATGAATAATTGCGGTTTTGTCTATCATCTTTTTTGCCCTCTTTGTCGATTTTTGTGATACTTATTATTTTTTTGTCAGAGGCTTCGCCTCCGCTTTTTTGCCCTCTTTGTCGATTTTTGTATTACTTGTTATTATATTGTCAGCGGCTTTGCCTCCGCTTTTTTGCCCTCTTTATCGATTTTGTTGGTTTTTTAGAGTTTTTGCCGGTCGTTCACGGAGGTTAGCTCCCGTTTTTCCTCTCTTTTACCATTAAATCAATTATAGTACAAATCCGCGTTGGTCACAAAATTTTTATATTATTTTAATATGAAATCATGATGAACACTGCTTGCGAGTTCAAAAGCATCATCAAGAGCTTTATTTACTATATTTACAAGTTCTGCGCATCTGCTCTGGGCAGCATAAGCCGCTAAACTTACAAAATCCTGCTGTGCTTCTTCTGTGTATTGAACTTTGTAACTTTTTCCGTCTTTTGCAATATTATTTTTAACGGTATATGCTGCAAGGGATAACAGTTCATCAAAAGCTTTATTTTTCTTTTGAGGTTTGTAATCTTTCAAAGTCCCGACAATATTCAATACCGCAATCTGGTATGTATCTGCCATTACATTATTTATACCGTTAATATCTGTATATTTTGTACATATTTCATTAGCAGTTTCGTCTATTGAACTTTCATGTGTATAGGGATTAAATACAGTATCATTATTTAAAGTTCCAGGTTTCATTCCTGCTTTTTGTTCAATAAATCTTGTTAGCTGCGTCGGTGTTGATCTTAAGGTGAAAAATGTTTCATTTTCTTCTTTAACTTTTCTCCACGCATATTTCATGTTTTTTGAAAAAGCTTTACGTGCCCAATCATTCAAGCCCCAGAATGCCTTCATAGCGTCAGATTGCTCTTTTTTGAGTGTTTCAGGAGATAATTCCGGATCAAATACCTCGACTTTACGTCCTTTTAAAAATTTTGACAAAGCACCTTTGATTCTGTCTGAGGGAGGAAGATTCCAGGCTTTCTTTAAAACACGAGATAATTCATCTGATTTTTCAGGGTTTTGTCTATAAAACTCTTTCTGTCTTTCAGACATTTCATAAATTCTTTCAGGATTTTCCTGATAGTATCTTTTTAAAGCCTCTGATATTCTCCGTTTGTGCTCTTCAGAGAGAGGTCCGCGTTTAATATATACGGGTTCACCCTGTTCTAATTGAGCTTTTCTATCCAAAGAGGCAAGACGTTTTTCTGTCATCTCTTTCATTAAGCGTTCATTATATTCAGGATCAGAAATCTTTAAAATATGGCCGTAATCTCTGCTTGCAGTCGGAATGTTGAGTTTTTTCATTGTATGGTACAAATCTTGCCCGTCAGCGTATCTTTTAAGGTCGTTTGTTGAAAAACCTTCACCCCAGTATAATTTTATTAACTGAACAGTTAAATCTTCATCATTGTCAAAATATTCAAGTTCTCCTTTACGGAATTTATCTATAACTGAACCGGCGCTTGTTTTTACTTCTTTTGAGACAATCGCAGCGTTAAACTCCGGAAATCTTTTTTTTATTTCATTTAAACTAAAACATTCTTTCAGACCGGCAAAATATTTTTTGTGAATACCTATCAGAGTTTCTTTTGCTTTATTACCCTCTTCAAGAACCATTCCAGCCCATTCTCTTATATTCGGCGGGTATATAGAAGAATTTTTTTCAGCAAGTTTGTCAAGCTGTTTAACAGTTTGGGTCAAATCAAGGCTGTAACCGCCTGTAAATGCCAAATACTGTGCGGTTGTCGGGAGTTGTGTATTTGTCATTTCAGCTGGCTGTCCTGATTGAACGGGTTGGGATGTATATTTATAAGTATTTAATTTAGGGGTAATATTATAATTTTGTAAACTATTTATTCTCATTTTTTGATCTCCGAACTATATAAATCTTGTAAAAAATTTTTTTGACAATAAAAAAGTAAATCGTTACATTCGATTTACTTTTTTATATAAAAATTAAAATAAATTTATTTTAAAGCAAAAGTCATATCTGCTTCTACGCAGACTTTGCCGTCAACTTTACCGACACCGTGAGCTTTGCATACAGGGCCTTTAACTTTTGTAAGTTCTACTTCCATTTCAAACTTGTCGCCGGGTCTTACGATATTTTTAAATCTTACGCCGTCAACTCCTGCATATAAAGTCAATTTACCTGCGAATTCCGGCATTGTCATCAAGATAGGAGCCGAGCACTGTGCCATAGCTTCTAATTGCAATACACCGGGCATAATCGGGTTGTTTGGGAAGTGCCCCTGGAAAAATTCTTCATTCATTGTTAAATTTTTGTATCCTTTGGCACTTTTTCCGGGGATACATTCAGTAATTCTGTCAACTAATAAAAACGGATATCTGTGAGGAATCATTTTCATAATATCCATAATGTCAAAGCTTAATACTTCTGTTTTAGTTTCTTCTGTCATTTTTCTCTCCTTATTTACATTCTATTAATTTATCTTTTAAAATTTTCGCAGTTTTTAAGTGAACTGCATGACCAGCCTCTTTTACTAAAATCTGGCATTTTAAATTCAGAGGGTTAACACCTGTCAGATATAAATCTCCGATTAAATCTAAAATTTTATGTTTTATAGGTTCATTTTCAGAGCGAAGCTCAGATGTGTAACCTTTATCCTGAAGCCCTAATGTATTTTCTATATTTACTCCCTGAGCAAAACCGAGCATCTGAAATTTTCTCAAATCCTTATAAAAACCGAAGGTTCTTGCCTCAATAATTTCCTGCTTGTTTTTAGGATTATAAGCAACCCAGCGTCTGGTCAGGTCGGGATGATCGTAATTTACCGCATAAGAAATATACAATTCTTTATCGGGTAAGATGACAAGGCTTGTTTTTCCGTTCAGGTAATAAACAGGCTCCGATACTGTATAATATTTAGGTTTTTCAAACAAATGTTTTTCAATTCCTGCTTTTTCAAAAAGCTCAACCCATTTTTTTGAACTTCCGTCAAGTGCAGGAACTTCCATTTCATCCATGCAGATATCAATACTGTCAATTCCGCAAAAAGCCAGAGCAGCTGTCAAATGTTCCGTAAGCATTGCTTTTGATTTTTTATTTCCTAAAACAACGCAATGGTCTGTGGATAATACATTATCAACAGATGCCTCAAACGCCTCTCCGCCATTTACAAAGTACCGTATTTTCCCTGTTTTGGATGGGAAAAAATTAACAGTACACGGTTTATTTTTCATCAGACCGTTTCCGGATATTGATATTTCTTTAAGAATTGTGGTCATGATTAATGTTGTCCTCAAATTCTTTCAAAAGCGGTTCGTATTTTCTGAATTTTGCAAAGATTTCCTGAGCATCTTTCATAGTTTTTAATTGTTTTATGAAATCTTTTCTCGGCATAGCAGGTATACCTACTACAATTGATTTTTCGGGGAAGGATTTTGTAACCCCTGCTTTTGCCGTAATAATTGTATCCGAGCCGATTTCGATATGATCTGCCAGACCTGCTTGACCTGCAATTGTGACTCTGTCACCGATTACGCAGCTTCCGGCAATCCCAACCTGTGATACAATGAAACATCCCTTTCCGACTTTACAATTATGACCTATCATAACAAGGTCGTCAATTTTTGTGTCATCGCCGATTGTTGTATTTTCGATTGTCCCTCTGTCAATTGTTGTATTTGCTCCGATTTCAACATTGTTGCCTATTTCAACTGAACCGATTGAAGGGATTTTAAAAATAACCTGTTTTGTAGAAGCTTCTTTAATTTCTCCTTCTTTTCTGGCCTGTTCAATGTTATCGGGATTTTCTGTTACAAAACTGAAACCGTCAGCGCCGAGAGAAACGCCGTGATGAAGAATAACATCATTTCCGACTTTTACTCTGTCGCCGATATTAACACCGGGGTGGAAGAAACAATTTTTACCAATCACAGCTCCGCCGCCGATATAAGAATTTGCAAGAATTTTTGTATTATCACCGATTACGGCATCATGTGATATTACAACATTCGGACCGATTTGAACATTTTCGCCTAATTTAGCAGTTTCATGAACAACAGCTGTCGGATGAACCCCCTTATTTACTTCAGGAGCAGTATAGAACATATTAAGAAGTTTCATCATAGCAAGTCTTGGTCTTTCAACCTCAATTGTTGTAAGCCCGTCAATTTGAACCCCTAAAGGAACAAGAGCTGCTTTAGCTTTTGATTTTGCAAGGTTTGCAATTTCTTCTTCCCCGAGCGCAAGTGCAAGGGTATTTTCATCAGAAAGCAAGGGCGGAGCGATTTGAGTAATTTTTACGTCCTGAACTTTTGTCAGCATACCGCCTGTAATTTGCGTAATTTCTTCTAATGTAAAGGTTTTCATATATCTTCTCCTTCGTATTAAATAAGTTTAATCTATGTTGTCTGATCTATGTTATTTGATTTTAATGAATCATCCCAGATTTTTAAAATTTCATCATGTAAATCATTCCAATCAGGGTTATTCGAATTTACTACAGATATTAAATCCGCTTTGTTCATCTGTTCAAGTTCTTTTTTACGAATAATCGCCTCATCGAGTTCTTTATATTTTTCATAATATGCAAGTTTATTTGTGGAAAATTCGTTTTCGTAAATCTTGCTGATTTGATTTTTAATTTCGTGCATGTGCATTAAAAGATTTGAGGTTACACCTATTATGAAATTTTCATCCGGTTTATTAAACAATATATAAACATAAGCGCTCATAACCCGTTCTCCTTTTAAAAACTATGCATTTTGCATTTTTTCAATAGTTTTTGTCGTCGACTTGCCCTGTACAAATTCTATGAATTCGACCCTTGTGCCGTTTTTTTTCATAATATCCGCTTCAGGCAGAGTTTCCATGGTGTAATCTGCACCTTTTGTATAAACATCAGGTTTAATTTCATCCAAGAGATCTTTAGGACTGTCCTCATCAAATAATACCACATAATCAACATATCTCAAAGCACTTAATATTTCGGCACGGTCATTTTCATTATTAACCGGACGTGAAGGACCTTTTATACTTCTCACGGATTTATCCGAATTTAGTAAAACTATTGAATAGTCGGCAAAAGATTTTGTCTTTTCAAGGTATCTTATATGACCGACATGCAAAATATCAAAACAACCGTTTGTAGTAACAACCGTTTTACCCGAGTGATGAATTACATCTATTAAGGCTCTGATATCTTCTCTTTTTACTAACATATCCCTGTTTCCTTAAAATATATTGTACCAAAAACAGGTCAGAAAGTAGAAGGGTTTTAACAAAAAGTAATATATAAAATTATTTTAATATCTAAATAAGATTTAATAATTTAAACAGTTTTGTCCAAAACCTTCCCTAAAACATCACCGAAAACATCACCTAGTTTGTAGGTGCCTTCTTTTACTACAGGTGCTTTTTGATTGTAATATTGCTTTAATTTGGCTTCGCGTATTTCTTTCAAAATATCATCATAACGTGTCGGGATGCCGCTGAAATCGGGGCTGAGTTTCATAATAATTTTTCTCCTTTTAACTGTATAAATTAAAAACATATACAAAATTGCTTATTTGTTAAGTTTTTATACAAAAAAACACTCTTTAAAAAGAGTGTTTTTTTACGAATTAAAAATACAGTTTTACGCAATCTGTAATGTTTCATCAAGATAGTCAAAAGTTAACCTTGGAAAATCAACGTCTTTTTGTTCCTGTTTGTCCAAATTTTTTGACTCTTTAAGTAATGTTTCCCGTTTTTTCTGATTTACTAATTTTTCCATGTTTAATAATCCCCCAATTTTATCCCTGTTATTATAAAAACTTTTTGGAGAATTAAATTGCCTTATTAATAAGAACTATTACGAAATATTAAATTCTTAGTATTTTTTATCAACAACTTTCGCTGCAGGATTTACAAAACCTTTTAAAAATTTAGGAATTCTTCTTAAAATTCTCGGCGGTCTTGAATTATCCTGATAACCGGAAACTAATCTTTCTTTAATCAATCTTCCTGCCCTTGAAGCTGACGGGGTTTCTATAACTGCTCCGGGCCATCCCTTTGCAAGCGGGGTAAGTGTTAATTTTGTAATTTGCATTATTAGTATAGCTCCATTTCTATTAATTTTTTACATATTCTGACTGTATTTAAAGCAGCGCCTATTCGAAGGTTATCTGCAACACACCAGAGTGAAATTCCGTTCTTAAAAGCAAGATTTTTTCTGATACGTCCGACAAACACTGGATCAACTCCTGATGCATCATACGTTGTCGGATACTCAAAGTTATCCGGATTATCAATAACTTTTACTCCGAATGAATTTTCTAAAATCTCACGCACTTCATCGGGGGTAATTTCATTTTCAAATTCTATATCAACCGCCTCTGAATGTCCGTTGTAAACGGGAACTCTTGCCGCAGTACAGGAAATAGGTAAATCAGCGGGGAGATGAAGAATTTTCTTTGTTTCATTTACAACCTTCATTTCCTCTTTTGTGTATCCGTTTTCTGTAAAAACGTCAATCTGAGGAATTACATTAAAAGCAATCGGTTTTTTAAAACATTTATTTTCAAATTTTTCACCTGCAAGACGCGCTTTTGTATTTTCCGTAAGTTCGTTAATTGCGGCTAAGCCTGCACCTGAAACAGCCTGATAAGTTGAAACTATTAATCTTTTCATAGGATTTTTGTCAATTAACGGTTTTAAAACAAGCATTAATTGAGAAGTTGAGCAATTAGGATTTGCCACAATTCCCTTGTGGTGTCTTAAATCCTCATCGTTAACATAAGCAATAACTAATGGAACATCGGCTTCCATTCTGAAAGCAGAGGAATTGTCAACCAGAACACCACCGCGTTTAACAATTTCGGGTGCAAACAGCTTTGACGTTGAGGCACCGGCTGATGCAAGAACTATATTAACCCCGTCAAAACTTTCAGGTTTTGCTTCTTCAACAGTGTAAGTTTTACCCTGAAATTCAAGTTTTGTACCAGCCGATCTTGCACTTGAAAGGAATTTAATCTCATTAAATTCAATCTTTAATTCGTCAACTATTTTGGTAATCTCTCTTCCTACAACGCCCGTAGCACCTAAAATAGCTATGTTTGGGTTTCTCATTCTGCCACCTTTCAAAATTCTAAAAATAGCCAAATTTATATTGACTTATTATGATTATAGCACAATGAATTTATATTACCATAAATTTTCTTTATCAATTTGCCAGCTGTTTCTCATTATTTTTTCAAAGCAGTAATATCCCCGCCCGCTCTTACTACAGTCCGCATCAACTTCATCATCGGACTTAATATGCCCTGCAGGTACAAAGCCTTTATTAGAAAATACAAATGTATAAGTATCTTTGCCTAAAATATTTGGACCTTTTTTCCCATTAATATCTACATAAATGGCAATAAAGTTGCCGGTGTCAATCCCTGCTCCCCAGAATTCTCCGTCAGAGGAGGCTCTATAACTGTCTATATTCACAGAATATCCGTCCACAGTATTGAATACAACAATACCATAGCCGAGTCCAACATCCCCAGCATCCCAATATGGGCTTTGACCATTAAGAGTTTTGGTACCGCTGTCAGCCCAGCATCCCGCTTCATTAAAACATTCATTAGTTATTTTTAAATAAGGTTTTAACGCAGAATTATACCATTCTTTGACAGATGCCAAATTGTCCTCCGGTAAACTCAAAGATGAATAATCGCCGTCTTTTTGTACAGTATATAATAACGCCTGGGACATAACAGAATACATCTTTTTTAACTGATTTACAGCAACTATACTTCTGTATTTTGCAACTAGAGATGGTATTGTCATGGCAGCGACAACTCCGATAATCCCGAGAGTAATTAAAACTTCCGCCAATGTAAAACCTTTTGTTGTGTATATTTTATTTTTGTTAAATATATTAATCATATTTTAATTATATCTAATAGTTTAATTATTGTCAATTCTTTAAAATAATAGATTATGACTAATGAACGTTTAAAAACACTGGGCTTAAATATTAAATTTGCAAGAATGAAAAAGGGTATTTCTCAGGAAGAGCTTGCCGAACTTGTTGACACTTCAAGAATAACTATAAGCTTTATTGAAACAGCAAGGCAAAATCCGACCATCCTTAAAATTATTGATATAGCCAAAGCTTTGGATGTTGATATTAATGAATTAACAAAATCCGTATAAAAAAAGAGGATTTTGTAAATCCTCTTTTATAAAAATGCAATTATTTTTATATATTACATTATATTGTCTAAACCGTATACAAAGTCATTCTTTTCGGCAACATGTTTAACCGCAAGCAGCACGCCCTGCATATAGCATTTTCTGTCCATCGAGTCATGTCTGATTGTCATAATCTGGCCTGATGAACCAAAAATGACTTCCTGCGAAGCTATATAACCCGGCATTCTGACAGAATGGATATGAATATTTGAGTAAGAATTGCCGCCTCTGGCGCCTTCAATAGTTTCAGTTTCAGGACAGTTGCCTTTTGTAAAATCATCTTTAACTTCTGCCATCATAGAAGCTGTTTTGATTGAAGTTCCTGAGGGAGCATCCTTTTTCTGGTTGTGGTGAAGTTCAATAATTTCAGCATTATCAAAATATTTTGAAGCCTGACGGGCAAACATCATCATTAATACAGCACCTGTTGAAAAATTCGGAGCAATCAGACAGCCTGTATTTTTTTCTTTTGATAATGTTTTTAGTTCATCAATCTGCTCATCTGACAAACCTGTAGTTCCGATAACAATTTTTATTCCGTTATTAAGGCAGTATTTTGCATTTTCAAAAATGGATTTTGGCTGTGTAAAGTCAATTAAAACATCAATTTCACAAATCTTATGAGCTTCCTCAATTGATTTAAACTCAGCTCCTGCTATATCAATTTTGGCAATAAGCTCTGTATCATGGCAATCCGTGACAGCCTGAACAACTTCTTTTCCCATTTTCCCTAAAGCACCGCATACTGCAACTTTTATCATAGATTTTCTCCTTAGTTTTGTTTCGTTGTTCTCTGTCATCCTGAATTTATTTCAGGATCTCAATCAGATTCTGAAACACGGAGTTCAATCCGACGTTCAGAATGACAATTACAGACATAAAATTTCAAAATACATAAAATATATTTTAACTCTATCATAAAAAAAATTTTCTGTGCTAAAATAAAAAGTGAAGCGTGAAACGTGAAGAGTGAAAATTATTACTTTTACGCTTCACTTTTTCACTCTTCACATAACAATAAGGAGAGAAAAATAATGGCAGATGCAAAACTTTTAGCAGCTATTGAAAGAAGCGACACAGAACAATTACAAATTTCTATAAGCGAATATAAAGGCAAAAGTTATTTAAATATGAGAATATTTTATACAACTGATGACGGTGCTACATGGCTTCCGACTAAAAAAGGTGTAACCTTCACTCCGGAACAGCTTGATTTGCTGGAAGAAGCAATTCAGGAAGCACGCAAAGAGTTTATGTCTGAAGAAGTCTAGAAGTGAAATGTGAAAAAGTGAACGGTGAAGTGAAAAAAATTTTTAAGGGAATTTAAATATGGTTAAAAATTTAACGGATAATGAACAAAATCCACTCCTCACTCTTCACTCTTCACACAAATACGCATCAGCTCTTGTTAATATTAAAGGTCTCGGGGTTAAGACATTCAGCTATTTAATTCCTGATGATATGAAAGATAAAATTCAAATCGGACAGGCTTTGCTTGTCCCTTTTGGCAGGCAAGGGCTGATTAATGCTTTTTGTGTCGGGTTTTCCGATTATCTTCCGGGCGATTTCAAGGTAAAAAAAATCAGCAAAATCCTTGATGAAACCCCGCTTTTTTCAATTGATTATTTAAAACTGCTTGAATGGGTTGCAAACTATTACTGCTGTGATTTGGTTACCGTATTGAATGCTGCAATACCTATGAAATTAATTGAAAAAGCATCAAAAACAGAACAGCTTGTAGAGTTTGTAAAATTTGAAGGTGCGACAAAACGTCAGCTTCAAGTTCTTGAATTACTGCAAAAATCAGGCAAAATGCCTTTAATCTTATTTGAAAAATACGCAAAAACAACACGTGCGACAATAAAAAAACTTGAACAGGCGGGATGTGTAAAGCTTATTCAGGAGGAATTGTACAGAAATCCGCTTGATATTTTAAACATAACAGAACGTGAACCTCTTTTTGAATTGTCTGGCGACCAGAAAAAAGTTTATGAAGGGATAAAAAGTATTATAGAAGATAAGAAGATAGGAAGGTATGAAGGTAAGCTATTATCTGAAAAAAGTTTATCCTCCTATCCTCCGCCCCTCTTATCTTCCGAGCTGCTCCTTCATGGTGTTACTGCGTCCGGAAAAACTGAAGTATATTTCAAACTTATCGACGATACAATAAAAGCAGGGAAAAATGTTCTGTTTCTTGCACCGGAAATTGCACTTGCATCACAGTTAACAAAGCGTCTTGCAAAAAAATTCGGCACACAAGATGTCGCAATCTGGCACAGCAGCATATCAGACGGCGAAAGATACGACGTATGGCAAAAACTTTATAAAGATGAGATAAAAATTCTCGCCGGAGCACGTTCTGCAGTTTTTGCCCCTCTAAAAAATATAGGTTTGATAATAATTGATGAAGAGCATGAGAGCGCGTATAAACAGACAACCCCTGCCCCGCGGTATGACGCACGTGTTGTGGCTCGCAAACTTGCAGAATTTCACAATTGCCCTTTATTGCTCGGATCAGCAACACCTGATATTTCAACTTATTACCGTGCGGTAAATTCAGGAAATCTCTTTGAACTTAAAAAACGTTACAACGATGCAAAAGTCCCACCTGTTACGGTTATAAACATGCAGGAACACGGACGTGCTTCATATAGAAATATTATCTCAATACCTTTGCAGACAGAGATTAAAGAAACACTTGCAAAAGGACAGCAGGTAATCCTGCTGATAAACAGACGAGGATTTTCTACATTTACTCAATGTCAGGCGTGCGGACACGTTATTCAATGTCCTAATTGCGCAATCCCAATGATATGGCATTCAAAAGATCAAATGCTTAAATGCCACTATTGCAACCATGCGGAATATTTCCCTGATGTTTGTCCGGAATGCGGGTCAGATGCTTTTAAAAACAGCGGCACAGGAACACAAAAAATTGAACAGTATGTAAAAGAGCTTTTCCCTGAAAACAATGTTGAACGTATTGACAGCGATATTCTTGTAAGAAAAGGCGAACACATAAGACTGCTGGAAAAATTTCAGCGTGGCGATATTGATATCTTAGTCGGCACGCAGATGATTGCAAAGGGTTTGGATAACCCGAATGTAACACTTGTAGGCGTAATCTCGGCCGATGCTAGTTTTAATCTGCCGGATTTCAGAGCATCCGAACGCGGGTTTCAGCTTCTCACACAGGTTGCAGGACGCGCGGGACGCGGAGAATTTGCAGGAAAAGTTTTTTTCCAGACGTACAATCCCGATTTCTACGCCCTTGAAAGTGCTAAATCACAAAATTACAGTGAATTTTATGAAACAGAAATTACAGCACGCGAGGAATTTGACTACCCGCCGTTCAGCCAGATAATAAGACTTGTATTAAGCTCGGCCAATAATTTCCGTGCCGAAAAATCCGCGCAGGAAATAGCCTTAAGACTTTGTACAATGATTGAAAAATTCGGAACATCAGAACGTTTGGAGGTTTTAGGCCCGACTCCGTGTGTAATTGAGAGAATTAACGGCCAATATCGTTTCCAGATTATTATAAAAAACAAACTTGATAAAAAAGGACATCAATTTATATCAAGTTTCCTAAACAAAATAACTTTGCCAAAAGATATTAAAATGGTTGTTGATGTTGACCCGCTGGATATTCTTTAACACAAAACGATACAGGAGCAGCCTTTAAAATAAATTGTATTATGAAAAATATATTTTTTATTGTAAAATATTTATTGTAAATAGTATTACTCAAGAAAAGGAAGAGAAATATGGAAAAACTTTCACCATTGCAAATCGAAAGATTAAAGTATCAGCCGAAACTTCCGTCAAGCCTTGCTAACGGAATTAATAACCTTGAAATGGCTGAAGGTTCCGCAACTCAATCAGTAAGAGATCAGGAACAAATTCAAAACCTGTTTAAAAACACATACGGCAAACCCGTTGTAACTTTCAAAACATCTTCTTCTTCAAAAGCATCAGAAGTAAGGAATGTGGGCGTAATTCTGTCAGGCGGTCAGGCTCCCGGCGGACACAACGTAATTGCCGGTTTATATGACGCTTTAAAACAGGCTAACCCTTCAAATAAATTATACGGTTTCTTAGGCGGTCCGTCAGGTATTATCGACGGCAAATACGTTGAATTTGATGACAAATTTATTGGCGCTTACAGAAATACTGGCGGATTTGATATTATCGGTTCAGGAAGAACTAAATTAGAAACAGAAGAACAATTCCAAAAATCTCTGGAAGTTTGTAAAAAATTAAACATCTCTGCTGTTGTAATTATCGGCGGTGATGATTCAAACACAAACGCAGCACTTTTAGCAGAATGGTTTGTTAAAAATAATACAGGCATTCAGGTAATCGGCTGTCCGAAAACTATTGATGGAGATTTGAAAAACGACCAGATTGAAATTTCGTTCGGTTTCGATACAGCTACAAAAACTTATGCAGAACTTATCGGAAACATTGAACGTGATGCAAACTCCGCTAAAAAATACTGGCACTTTGTAAAAATTATGGGCAGAAGCGCATCTCACGTTGCATTGGAAGCTGCTTTACAGACTCAGCCAAATATTACTTTGATTTCGGAAGAAGTTGAAGAAAAGAAAATGTCTCTGGAAAGCATCATAAATTACATGTGCGATATTATCGTAAGACGTGCCGATATGGGTAAAAACTTCGGTATTGCCGTAATTCCTGAAGGTTTAATTGAGTTCATTCCTGAAATGAAATCAATGATTTCAAACCTCAACGATATTATGGCATCATTAGAAAATGACCCTTCTTTTGTAAATGCAACAACAATCCGCGATAAATTTGAAATCGTTGAAAACAGATTGGACCCTGCAAATGCAAAAGTTTACAACTCATTACCTGCTCTAATCAAAGGTCAGTTATTAGCAGACCGCGATCCGCACGGCAATGTTCAGGTTTCTAAAATCGAAACTGAAAAATTGTTAATCGAAATGATTTCAACAAGATTAGACGAATTAAAATCACAGGGCGAATACATTGGTAAATTCAATGCACAGTCACACTTCTTCGGCTATGAAGGAAGATGTGCATTCCCGTCAAACTTTGATGCAGATTACTGCTATTCATTAGGCTTTAACGCTTTTGCATTAATTAACTTTGGTTTGACAGGTTATTTATCATCAGTAAGAAACTTAACAGCACCTGCATCAGAATGGGTTGCAGGCGGTGTTCCTCTTACAATGATGATGAATATGGAAAAACGCCACGGTGAAATGAAACCTGTAATTCAAAAAGCTCTTGTCAGACTTGACGGACCTGTTTTCAAACAGCTTGAACAAAACAGAGAAGACTGGGCTATGAATGACAGATATTTATTCCCGGGTGCAATCCAGTATTTCGGACCATCATGCGTTTGCGACGTTACAACATGCACACTTCAATTGGAAAAATCTAAACAACTCGCAAGCGTATAGTTACAAACTATAACTTAATAAAAAGCAGCCCTTGAAGGGCTGCTTTTTTTATATTTTCCATTCCTACTTAGGAAAAGAAAGACAATATCAAGAAAAATCATCCTGCTTAAGTTTGCCATTATTACCATACCAAAGTGTTCTTGTATGTTTTCCGTCACTGCTGTATTTTAATTCAAAATGAGTACCTAATTTGAATCTGCCGTTATTATTGTCAAACCTGTCATAACTTACACATCTGTCCTTATCATCGTATACATAGTTCTCAAATAAATATTCAGCAGTTCCGTCAGGAGAATATCTTATCTGACGGGCATATTGACCTGTTTCAGGATTGATACCTTCATTTACGACAAAGTATGACAATTTTCCGTCTTTACCATAGACCTTAGCACCAACAAAATGTCCGTTTGTGTCATAGTCATTCAATTGATACTCTGAGAAATTCCCTGAATCATCATATTCTAACCAAATAGCATTATTTTCATCCGCTTTTGAATCAGCTTCCGAATTATAAACACAACCGACTCTGCCTTTATTATCATATTCAAATACTTTGCCGTCAGATTGGGTTATCTTTTTACCCGCATTTTCAGGTTTTACTTCCAGATATTCATTTGGAACAGTTACCTTCTTGGCCGGTAATTTGTCCTGAGGATATGCGGAAGGCAAATCTTTCGGAACTTTTATTTTTGAAACATCATATCTTGCGGCAGCCGAATTTATTTCATCAAACTGTGTATCAATATTTTTTAAAGAAACCGTTTTACCGTTTTTCAATTGAATTGTCGGCGGAAGCTCTATCTCCGAAGGCATACGGGTAGAATTTCTGCTTACTCCCGCATTCTTTTTAAGCTGATGAACTATTTCCATTACGGTTTTATAGCCCGATACTCCGTATTTGGCCTCAACAATACCGTACCAGTTTTCACCGTCATTGACTTTATGCTTGTAAGCAACAGGATTTCCGTTTTCATCAACATTGACTTTACCCGTTACATTGCCCTCTTTGTCTTTTTGAACCCGCACTCGCTGAATATTGTCGCCTTCTCCGCTCGTTGTAATTTCTGTTGTTGAGCCGTCTTCCGCAACCGTGACAGTAGATTTGGCCAGTTCTTTTCCGTCTTTTTTGGTGACCGTTGAAACAGGCCTGTTTTCGGAATCGACTAACGTTTCCGTAATACTGCCGTCCTCATTATATGTAAAATTAACAGCTTCCGTAACACCGTTGCCTTTATCAGTCACGCGCGTTTTTACACGGTCACCGTTTTCCGGATCTAAAATTTCCGTAACAGTACCTGTTTGCCTGTATTTAGTTGTGACAGTCTTTCCGTCCTCGCCGAATTTGGAAGTCGTAGCCACGTTACCGTCCTCTTCAACCATAACCATTGGCTTGCGGGATTCGTCATATTGCAGGCGAATTCTTTTACCCTCCGACACTTCATCATATAAGACCGTTCCGTCATGATTATAAGTAAATGTTTTAGTAAAACCTTCACCCTGCGCCTGTTCCATCACAGGTTTGCGGGTTCCGTCAGACTCATTTGAATATGCTACTCTTTTAACTATATTGTTTTCATCGGGTTTGAATTCTACAACAGTTACATTAACACCGCTTTCTCCGGTACTTGTTACTGCTTTTGATACCGAATCTTTATCCGCTTGAATTGTCTGCAGAAAATTATATAAATCTTCACGTTTTAAATCATGTCCCTTTTCAAGCCCCAAACTTGAATAAAATTTCTTTGCCTCGCGCTTGCTGAGTTTATCGTTTTTGGCAAAAGAGTTTACATCACTTTCCAGAGCCTGTAATTCACCTTCATCCAATATATTATCTTTGTTTTTATCGTACTTCTCAAATAACGAATTTGTAAGAGTTGTGTCGCAGGTATTCGCAAAATCCGACTTTTGAATACCGTTAAAATTTTGAAAATTTATTTTCTGATTTTTGCCAAATGACATTCCGTTGTTGTCCACACCGCCCATGAATTTTCTCCTTTTTAATCGTAAACTTTTTACCTGCATGGTTATAACGGATATTTTTTTTGTAACTTTAATAATATCAAACTTCCAGTTTACATTCTGTTACAAATTCCACGCAAAACCGCTTAAAAAAAGAAATGTCCGGCGCTCTTTACTACAATATATAATGTAATATAATATATATCATGAGGAAGTTTGATTTTTTCAGACAGTTTAGGGATGCTGTTTTAATTTTAAACAAAAAACAGGAAGTAGTTTACAGAAACCACACTTTCAAACGGTGGTTTAAAGATTTTACAAACCTGAAAAAACTTTCACACAATACAGGCTTTGACATCTGCCCGCTGGATTCAGAAAATATTGAAATTTATTCCCCTGTTTATCACGCAATTATCTCTAAAGAAAATTTCTTTGCAAGAATTTCTTATCAATCTGAACTTAACAGAATTTTTTACTATGACCTGCAGGCAATAAAAAAAGGTAATTACACAATAATATTTTTTACCGACGTCAGCGCACAGAATAAACTCAAAGATGTTTATAACGAAAATGAAAAGTTAAAAGAAAAGTACGAAAAACTCCTTGAAGAAAATGAAGACTTGCAAAAAATTAAACAAAAAGCTCAAAGTCAGGCTATCCGAATTGCGCTCATAAACAAAGTTTCAAACAACATTAGAGAAAGTATTGATATATCTCAAATTCTTCAATCCGCTTTAAAAGAACTTTCAACCATGTTCGGAGCTTATAAAGCTTATTATGCAAAAAGTCAAGACAATTCATTTGTTATTGAAGAAGTTTACGGAGAAAAAAAATCCAAAATTCCCCAAAAAATTAAATTCGATGAAAAAACAATGGAAAGTATTGACGGACGGGAGATTTCGGTATGTAATTCTTTGACGGAATATCTTGATGCCAAACCTTTTAAACAACCTGTTTTAAGAATAGTTATACCGGTTCATCATATGCAAAACCTTATGGGAGTCATAGTTTTACTGAGTTATCAAAAAAGAGAACTGTCAGAAGAAATTGAAATCCTTGAGGCAATTTCGTCTCAATTATCAAACGCAATAACCCGCGCAGAACTCTATCAAAAAAATATTCAAACCGTAAAAGAATTGCAAAATACCCTGAAAGAATTGAAGGAAACTCAAATTCAACTGATAAATTCCGAAAAAATGGCCTCTTTAGGGCAACTGGTTGCAGGTGTTGCACATGAAATTAACACACCCGTTGCCTCAATAAAATCAAACAATGCAATAGCCGCAAAACTTCTCGGCTCAATAGAAGACACCGAATTAAAAGAAATGCTGACGGAATTGAACAACATTGATAAAGAAGCCGTAAGCCGAATAAGTAATATTGTAACTTCACTGAAAAAATTTGTCCGTCTTGATGAAGCAGAACTTCAGGAAGCAGATATCAATAAAGAGCTGGATTTAACTCTTGAGCTTATCAGACATGAAACAAAAAACAGAATAAAAATCATTAAAAATTACGGCGAAATCCCCGTCATTAAATGCTTTCCGAACATGCTCAATCAGGTCTTTACAAACATTTTAATCAACGCATGTCAGGCGATTGAAGGTGAAGGAACCATTACAATCACAACAGAATTTAAAGATAAAAATCTTATTGTAAAGATAAAAGACAACGGATGCGGAATACCCGAAGAACAGCTTAACAAGATATTTTCAGCAGGATTTACAACAAAAGGAGCGGGTATCGGAACAGGACTCGGGCTTGCAATTTGTTCAAAGATTATTGAAAAGCATAACGGTAAAATTATTGTAAACAGTGAGGTTGGCAAGGGCAGCGAGTTTATTATTACTATCTGTAGTGAGTAATAAGTATTAAGAATTATTACAAATTTGATTAACTTATACTTGAAAGACACCTTTTATTAAAAAAACAAATACAGCGATTTTTTAAAATATTAATCCAACCCGAGCAATTATTTAAAAAATATGTTATATTGTTAATATAAAGTGTTAGTTTTACCCTTAAAAAATTTTTAACCCGTAACTGCACTTCATGACAGTAAAAGACAACCACCAAAATAATATGTTAACAAAAATTAATACAAGTAGGTAAAAAAGGCAATATTTTATTCGCAAAATTTTTTATAAATGCATAAGGTGTAGTAGAATTTAATATTGTGCGTCGGAGGAAAGTGAATGACAATTAGTGTGAACAGCAAGAAAAAACAAGTGAAAAAATCTTTTGAAGAATTATTAACTGATTTGAAAACAAGTAATTCTGAAAAAGTAAGATATAACGCTGCACGTGTTTTAGGCGAAATGGGCGATTCTAAAGCTGTTGAACCGCTTATTGATGTATTGAAACATGATAAAAACGGTTCGGTAAGACTTTATGCAGCCCGTGCTTTAGGTGAACTCGGCGATTCTAAAGCTACAATTCACTTAATT
The DNA here is from genome assembly GCA_944322885.1 of Candidatus Gastranaerophilales bacterium. Classification (GTDB taxonomy): domain Bacteria; phylum Cyanobacteriota; class Vampirovibrionia; order Gastranaerophilales; family Gastranaerophilaceae; genus Stercorousia. The sequence continues at coordinate 62,761 of CALUQH010000032.1, forward strand.
GAATCTTTGCGCGAAGACAGAAATGTTGATGTTCGAGTTCGTGCAGCCCGTGCTTTAGGACGTTTGGGCGGTGAAATCGTTGTTGAACCGCTTGTTGAAGCTTTGAATGATGAAAACCCGCAGGTTTGCATTACTGCAACTGATGCTTTAATTGAAATCGGCGATGTTGCAACTGATGCTTTAATCGCTTCATTAGATCACGAAAAAGTTAACGTAAGATGCGATGCAACAAGAGCATTAGGTGAAATCGGAAACAAAAAGGCTGTTGATAAGGTAATCAATATGTTGTATGACGAATGGGTTAACGTAAGAATTTATGCGGTAACTTCACTCGGTAAATTAAACGATACAAAAGCAGTTCCGGCATTGATTGATGTTATGAAAAACCGTAATGAAAACGAACTTGTAAGAGCAGGTGCTGCTGCTGCACTCGGCGTACTTCGCGATCAGCGTGCATTGCTTCCGTTGAGAGAATTGATTATGGAAGCTGAAGAACTCGGTGAACTTGAAGATACAGCATTGAAATCATTCAAGAAAATTATGGCAGCTAACTGGCAGTCAATCCCGGGTGCTACTGCACAGAAAAAACCTGCAAATACTTTTGCTTAATCTTTAATCTTTTCATAAATAAAACAAAAAGGATAAAACCGGCCTTTAAATCAAGAGCCGGTTTTGTTTTTCACTCATATTACTACCTGCCCCTTCCCTCACTGACTAGGGAAGGATAAAGAAAAATGGCCCGATACCCATCCAAACCTTCCCTAAACAGGGAAGGCATAATATAATACCAATAACAAAATGCTTATTTGAAATAGTATTCAATTTCTGTATCAAGATCAAGTTTTTTCGCACCTGCGCGGAAAATTCTTGACTTCAAGCCCATTTTAGCGAGCCTGTATTTTAAACTTACTGCCAGAACTCCAAGCCCGTATTTACATGAACGGACAAAGTTTATTGAGGACGCTTCCTTAAAGTATTTTGTCGGGCAGGAAACTTCTCCGATTTTAAAATTGTTATAAAACAAAAGAGCAATCATTTCATTATCAAAAATGAAATCATCATCACATTCACCAAGAGGCAATGTTTCAAGCACCTCTTTTGTAAAACCCCTGAAGCCAGTATGGTATTCAGTTAAATTTTCGCCCGTAAAAAGATTTTCAAACCAGGTTAAAAATTTATTTGCAACGAATTTGTAAAGCGGCATACCGCCTTTTAATGCTGAGTTACCTAACATTCTGGAAGCCAGAACCGCATCATACTGCCCGAAAGCCATCATACAAACAATTGAAGGAATAAGTTTCGGAGTATATTGATAGTCCGGATGAAGCATAACAACGATATCAGCTCCGGTTTTTAATGCAGCTTTATAGCATGATTTCTGGTTCCCGCCGTATCCTTTATTTTCTTTGTGCACGATAGTTGTAATATTTAATTCTTTAGAAACAAGTTTTGTATTGTCCTGCGAATTGTCATCAACAAGGATTACTTCATCAACAAACGGCTTATAAATTTCCTCATAAGTTTGCTTAAGCGTTTTTTCCGCATTATAAGCAGGCATTATTATAACTACTTTTTTATCATTAATCATAACTTTATTATAAAACAAAAAAGGCGCTTAAAAAGCACCTTTTTTCATTTTTTTTATTCAATAAAAATATTTATTCTTCAACAGCTTCAACGGATTCTTCTACGGCACCAACATCGGTTCTGATAGAAGACTTATCCGTTCCTAAGCTTTTATCTTTAAATTTTTGAACTTGTCTTGCCAATTTATCAGCCAGCAAATCGATACTTTCATACATAGATTCTCCTGCTTCTTCACAGCGGACAACTCCTGTATTCATTTTACAGCTGACTTCTGCAACGTGTTTGCCGGAAGCTGCGGGATTTTTAATTACCGACAAAACAACGTCAATCCCCTGAATTTGGTCATAGTGTGCTGCTACTTTACCAAATTTTTCTTTCACATAAGCTTTAATAGCATCTGTGATTTCAATGTTTCTTCCGTTAACATAAATGTGCATGCGTGAACCTCCTATAACATACTGCTTGTATATTATAACATATATTTTTTGATTTTTAAAGCCTTTTCAGCACATTTTTGCAAAATTACATAAAAAATTTTTAGGCTAATCTTCAATAATAAACTGTTGTAATTCTACATTCGGGGTGCCGATTACGCGAACGAGTTCAAGCACTGATGCTTTCATCTGGCATTTCTGCGAAGAACCGCTGAAGAAATCCCTGTAAAAACAACCCTCACAATTACAACCTCTTTTATAGCATTCCAACGCTGTCGGTGTCCATCTTCTTACTGCAACAGCTCTGCCCATATCCCTGCTTCTAAACAATTTATAAAATCTCCAATTAAAATATCCTACCCAAGTATGGCAACCATGACAATTCTTATGAACTGTCAAAATCCCCATTAGAGATGTGTTTCACCTCTTTAACTTTATTATAAAAAATAAGGAAATTATTTCAAGGGCAGAACATGAGATTATGAACATTTGTAACAAAGCCCGTAATCAGTACAATACAGCCGTTTTTCAAAAGTCAATCATGCTAAAAATCAAGCTGTCACATGATTTGCAGATTTTAAATCATGCAATCATGCTCATGTCATGGTTTTCCATGATTTAATTCTTTATTAAGAATTGTAAATTCTTTAGTATCCATGCCTGTTTCGGGCATGCCAGAAAACCTAAAATAATGCTTTTATACCAAGAATTAACAGGATTAAACCGCCTGTAATTTCCAAAAATTTTGAAGGAAGTTTTTTGAAAAAATTCCCGAGCCAGAACCCGACCAATGACATTAAAACAGATGCAAAGCCTATTACAATCGCTGAAAACATAAGCGGTGTAGACGTTAAATGCAGGTTAACTCCCGCTCCCATAGCGTCAATACTCGTTGCCAGACCGAGAGTTACAAGACATTTCAAACCGATACAACATATTTCATCTTCTTTTTCCTGAAACGCCTCATAAATAAATTTTATGGCAAGTATGGTAAATATGGCAAAAACAATCCATTTTGCATAAGGCTCAATATACCTGCTGACGGAAGCCGCTGCAAGATAGCCTATACACGGCATAACAGCCTGAAAAGTTCCCATAGTAATCGCAAGAGCGGATGAATTTTTCACCTTGTTTTGTGTAAAAATCAAACCCTGTGAAAAAGAAACAACAAGGCAATCAACACCAAGTGCCGCCGCAAGAAGTGTTATTTCAGCTAAGTTCAACTTCCACCTCAAACAATCTGTTCCACGGGAACTTATATGATGTATTATAATTTACACCCAATTTTTCAAAAACTGTGGTTTCAAACGGCTTCATTTTCGATTTAATTACATCTTCATCCGGCTTTTCAAGCATTTGTCTTACATTTGCCTGATATGCCCAATCATCAAGAAAGCGAATTGTTTGCAATTTTTTAAATACGCATTGATTATATAAGTCTGCCTTCCTTCCCTCTTGAACTCCTGACCTCCATTTAACAACAGCAGCACAAATAAGGCTGCCGAGTGTATTGGCAGATGTGTTCCAGGCGGAATACCCGTAAAAGTTTTCATCAAAACCTTTTTCAAAAAGCTTTTCAACAAACGCATTATCGGCCCCGTTTGCAAACCGTACATCAGCAATCATATAAGGTTTTTCGGGTCTGTTCCATTCACCCGAAAAATGTTTGGTTGATACCTTCATAACAATTTCGCCCTGATGTTCTTCAAAGTTATTTACATATAACAGAATATCGGCAGCTTCCGGCTCACAAATCGTGCACCCTGCGAGTTCAAGCTGACCTTTGACGGAATTTTCAATTGAAACATCTTCGTAATTTGAAATTAAGTCTTTGTATTCAGGCGCGAGAAATATCGGAGCAACATTGACCGGTAAAGAGTGAGGAGTGAGGAGTGAAAAGTCATTAACAGCACGCGCCAAAAGTGTCAGAGGAATTTCATCAGCGCCGGTTTTCACAAATCCGCCAAGCCGTTCAAGCTCCTCTGCTTCCATAACATTCAGCCCGTATTCGGAACAATCGTCCTTTGAAAATACAAGCGTATTAAACAATCCCTGTTTTTGAAATTCCAGATAAATCTTATTTATCTCAAAATTCCTCTTTCTTGTTTCAAGGTAATCGTTTAATATATCCTGTGGCACGTCACAATCAAAACGACCGTATTTATGAGTGTTATACGAGTACTCAAAAATCTTTTTTCCCCACAAATTCCAGTACTCTTTTTCTTCTTCGTTAATATTGTTGTTTGAAATTCTCATAATACTTGAAAAAGCATAAATTTTAGCATGTTTCTGCTCAAGAATTTCACGGAGCTTAAACACCCTCTGTTTTATCTCATCAAAGCTTTGAGGACAGCGTCTTGAAGAAATAAGCCCGCCATATGCAACAGTATCCAGACTTAAAATTACCGCATCTATTTTATCTAAATTTTCCAGCCAGCCGAAAATTTTTTCAACATCCGCAAACCTTTTTAAATCTCCCAGCCATTCTCTTTCCGGCATAAATAACTTTATACCGCTATCCATCGCACAAATCTGTTCCGGAAGTGTATAACAAACGGGTCTGTTATCTATAGGAATAAAAGCTATGTTCATAATTTCATTATATGTTAATATTGAATTTAAGCAAAAAGGTAACAATTATGACAATTGAAAAAATATTTAATAAAGAGCCGAAAGCCGTTCAGGCCATGTTTAATCTTATTGCAGATAAATATGATTTTCTAAATAAAGTAATGTCATTCGGCACACAAAAATATATTAAATATAGAAGTATAAAAAATCTGAATATAAAACCTGATGCCAAAGTCATTGACCTTTGCTGCGGAACAGGCGACCTTACCCGAATAATCAAGCAAATAGAACCTGATGCAGATGTTACGGGAATTGATTTCTCCGAAAAAATGCTTGAAATTGCACTCAGCAAAAATAAAAATAATCAAATTGAATATTTACAAGGAGATGTGACAAATCTTCCTTATCCTGATAATACGTTTGATTTTGCCGTAATGGGGTTTGGTTTAAGAAATATCCAAAACGCCGAAAAAGCCGTGGAAGAAATTTACAGAATTTTAAAACCGAGCGGATGTTTTATGCATCTTGATTTCGGGAAACATAATTTCTTGAGCAAAATATTTGATATAACAACACCAATTCTTTCAAGAATATTCACGAAGAATTATTCAGCATACTCATACCTGATTAAATCAAAGCAAATTTTCCCCGAACCGGACGACTTAATTAGGGATTTTGAAAACAAGGGGTTTAAATTAAAAGGCAGGAAAGATTTTCTTTTCGGCGTTATATCTTCACAAATTATGATAAAATAATTTTTTTAATCAATACATTCTATATTCATTGCCCCCTTTTATACAGTCAAGAATTCCCCTAAACGAAACTTCAAGGATATAGTCTATTGCATCCTGGGTTTCATAAGCCACATGAGGAGTGACTATGACATTATCCATTTTTACCAATTCTTTTACAATTTTGGCTTCTTGGAGGCATACAATATCATTATTAAGCTGTTTTTCAAACTGGCTGCATCTGAAACTTAACTGTTCACACATAACAACATCAAGAGCAGCCCCCGCAAGTTTTTTCTCTGTCAATGCCTGGTAAAGCGCAAATGTGTCAAGAATTTCTCCGCGCGATGTATTAATTATGTAGGCAGTATCTTTCATAATTTCAAATTGTTTTTCGGAAAACATGTGGAAGTTTTCTCCGGTATAAGGTATATGTAATGAAATAACATCAGAATTTTTTAATAATGTATTTAAATCCGTATACTTAATATCATAATTTAAAGTTAACTCCTGTTTCTGCATTAAATCATAAGCAAGGACCTTCATCCCAAACGCACATCCGAGTCGGCATACGGCAGCTCCTATAGCACCTGTACCCACAACTCCGAGAGTCAAATTTGAAATATCACGTCCCAAAAACGTTGAGCAGGATGCGCGTTCCTCGTTTTTAAGATATTGTGAAGCCGGAATAATACGCCTTACAAGTGCTATCATTAATCCCACAGTAAATTGCGCCACAGCTTTTGAACCGTATCCTTCCACATTTATAACAGCTATATTTTTTGCCGCAGCCGCCTTTAAATTAATATGGTCAACTCCCGTTGAACGTGTAGATATTATCCTCAAATTTTTAAAAGCATTTATAACACTTTCTGTTACCTCAGAATCAATAAAAACACTAATAGCATAAGTATTTTCAAGCTGTTCGGCAGAAAGATTTTTAATAAAATCTTCATTTAGGCTCTCGTTATAAAAAGTTATATCGAAATGTTCAAATTTATTATTTCCAAAAAAATTTTTTTCACTTTCACGATAATCAAAAACTAAAATTTTTATAGACATTTAAAACTCCCTCCTTGAGGCATTATCACTTAAATAAGCATTTATTCTATTACACAAAAGTACATAATTTCAGAACAATAAATTAATAAAAAGTCGAATGAAAAAGGAGTAAAAAATTTTTAAAATAAAAATGTAGAAAAAATTCAACTTCGTATCTCAAAGCCGGATCATCCGAGATATTTTCGGGCCCGGAGAACACAGCCTAAAAGGGATGTACATCTGTGTTCGTATTCGAAGCAGGTGATAGTGATAACCTGCACCATTTCCGGGGTATAAGCGGCAGGATACGGACGATTACCAGACGGGTCAAACCTTTCTGAGAAAACTTCCGAATATTTTTTATTAAGGCGGATAAAGAAAGGCTAAGCGCATCGCCGCAATCCCGGATGACGGTAATCGATGAACGCGGAATGTAAATGCATTCCGCGTTTTTTATTTTGCTTAGTTTTGTACAAATTTTATTAATTTTTTGATATCTTTATTCCAAACACCGTTCCAGTTGCGAATGATAACATCAGCAGGAGTTATACCGTTCAAAGCATATTCTTTTATCGGCTCTATAAATTTCTCTTCGCCGGTATCCATACCTATAAGAGATTTTTCCGCAATATACAAAATCTCTTTCACGATGTCTTTTATCCTGTGATGTCCGATTTTAGAATTCAAAGCACTTTTGGGAACATTATACCTCAACTCTGAAAAATCTCTATATTCATAAGGGGCAAAAAGTTCTTCAACCTCATCCATTGCACCATTGTTATACAAAATTCCCTTGTATATTGCAAGAATTGAATATTGCAAGTCTTTTCCCACACAATCATGGTTTCTTATCTCAAGAAAGTTGCGCAGACGGACTTCAGGAAAATAAAGATTTGCATGAAGTTTGAAATCGTCAATATCAGCGTCAAATCCCTCAAAACCATCCTGCATAAACTGATTAAATGTAATTTTTCCGTTTATAGGTATTGCACCTGATTCACGGTTAATAAATATCATCGGAGATTCAAGAACATAATCCACATATTCTTCAAACGAAAAATGATCGTCAATCTGTCCGACAAAACCGCATCTGTCATTATCCGTATTCAGCCAGCTCAATGCCCTGAAACTTTTATAGCCGGTTTCCACACCGCCCCTGATTGGAGAGTTTGCAAACATTGCCGTCATAAAAGGAACCAGCTTGTTTGCAATTCTGAATTTGCGCATTGCATCTTCTTCGCTCTCAAAATCTATACAGCATTGAATTCCCGCAGTTTCCCTCATCATTACATCCGACAAAATTCCCCAGAGATATTTTGCCATAATTTTGTATCTCTTTTTAGGAATAAGATTTATAGACTTGTGTGTCGATAAAGGCGAAACCCCGTAATTTAAAAGTGTTATATTAAATTTATTCAGTATGGGTTTCAATTTTTTGTCTAAAGATGTTATTTTTGATTTTAATTCATCAATTGTTTTCTGCGGTTCAAGGCTCATCTCCATCTGGCAGCCGGGTTCAAGTGTAATTGTGTCATGAGCTTGCTTCAGACCGATTATGTTGTAATCGTCCATTATATAGTCCCAGTTTTCTTCCCGCGCAAAATTTCTCAGAAAATTACAAATCCCGAATTCTGATGAGTAATCAACAGCCTTGGAAGTAACCGAAAATACAGGGAGTCTTTCGTATTCAATCCCGATTTTATATGTTTGAGAAGATTTACATCCTGCCTCAAATAATCTTATAATTTCTTTTTTGTCTAATTTGGTTTTAGTTTGTACGTTGTTCACAAGTGACCCCCTATCTATTATAACATCCACAAAAGTAACAAAAAAAATTTCTTAAAACATTTACCTGTGTGTGGTATTATTATAGGTAAGATGAACTACTTCGACAGAGCAAGATATTTCAGAACAAAAAAAAGACTCGGACAGAATTTTCTGATTGATGGTCAGGTAATCTCTGACATTATCGACTATGCTGATATTAAGCCTGACGATACAATTGTTGAAATCGGCCCCGGTGTAGGTTTTGTAACAGAACAGCTGGTAAAGCATGCCAGACGGGTGATTGCAATTGAACTTGATGAGGAAGCAATAAAAGAACTTGAAAAAATTGAAGCAGACAATCTTACAATTATACATAATGATATTTTAAAAACTAATCTATCTGAATTGTGCGAAGAAAAAATCAAAATTGTTGCAAATATTCCGTATTATATTACAAGCCCGATTATTGCGCATCTGCTCGGGGAAATTGATGATTTGCACAATAAAAACAGACAAAAAATAACGGATATAATTCTTATGGTTCAAAATGAAGTAGCCTTAAGAATGACAGCCGACGAAAACTCGCCTTCCAAACAATACGGACTTTTGACAATTCTTTCTCAATTTTGGGCAGATGTTGAAATCTTAAGAATTGTCGGCAGAAAAGCGTTTTATCCGGCGCCAAAAGTCAATTCCGCACTGGTAAAACTTACCGTATGTGAAAAACCCCTGCTTGACTTAAGTGATTACAAACATTTCAGAAAAACAGTCAAAGCAGGTTTTGCACAAAGAAGAAAGACTTTAAAAAACTGTCTTTTATCAGCAGGTTTTGCAAAAGAAACAATACTTTCAGCTTTTTCAAAGCTCAATCTTGATGAAAATATAAGAGGCGAAAAACTTTCAATAGAAATGTTCGGGAAATTGTCAGAGGCTTTAAAATGAACATAAAAATCCAGTGTCCTGCAAAAATTAATTTAACTTTAAAGGTCACAGGCAAACGACTTGACGGATTTCATAACATTGAAAGTATTATGCAAACCATAAGTCTATATGATTATTTGACGATTTGCACAAATCATTCGGAAAAATTTTCAATCAACCTTTCCGGAAACAGCAGTGAAATTCCTTATGATGAAAAAAATCTTGTTTACAAGGCAGCAATGCTTTTTATTGAAAGGACAAACCTTTCTCCTCACAAAATTGATATTTATATAGAAAAAAATATCCCTGTATCAGCAGGACTTGCAGGCGGCAGTACAGACGCCGTGGGAACTTTATACGGTTTAAATAAAATATTTAATGAACCGTTATCTAAAAACGAATTACATTCACTCTGCGCAAAACTCGGCTCTGATTTAAATTTTTGCCTTGAAGGCGGACGGCAGATGACATCAGGCAGGGGGGAAATTTTAAAACCGCTTGAATTTGAAGAATTTGCTGTTTCGCTTATTAAACCCGTAAATCTCGGGATAAGTGCAAAAGAAGCTTATACCAAATTTTCCGACAAACTAAAAAGCGGGTTCAAATCAGAATTCGGAAACAGAAACGATTTTCAAAATGATTTGGAATGGGCTTTAATAGATGATTATGAAGAATTAAAGACCATAAAAAAATTATATCCCGAATCAGTAATGTCCGGTTCGGGCTCATCTTATTTTAGTGTTAACGAGGAGTTCACCCCGATGGAACATTATTGGACAGCAAATAACCTTCAGGCAACAGCTCAAGGCATTTGTATCATGAATTAAAAGACCTTCCTTATATAAAGGAAGGTCTTTATTTTTATTTATAATATGGGAATTATTTCTTTAATCTGGCATTGATTTCTGCCTGTGCTTTTGCCATAGCGGCATTTCTTTCATCTGCGGTTGAGAAGTCTTGGCTTCTGTTACCGTTACAATCTGTGAAATAATAGTTTGTTTTTGTTTCTACAGTTTCTTTTGTTTCGGTTTTTGTAAGAACACCCGGGTCTTTTCCTGTCCATTTTACAGATGGAGTTACGTAGTTGCCTCTGTTTTTCTTAGTTACTTCAGCGTCACAGTCTACACAATATTTTTTACCATTTATTTCCGAATACAACCTTAACTCTTTAACAGGAATATATGTAAGATCTAACGGAATATTATGCATTTTCTTCAATCCCTGCCAAACTTCTTTCATTTCTTTTTGAGTCAGCGCAGATCCATCTTCGTGACGGTATTTTGCTGCAACGATACCTGTCCATAAGTCATTTCTTTTAACTTTATAAGCACAATATTCAAGCGGAACATCAACTTGCTCATTTTTTACATTGTTAATAGTATTCTCACCCGGAATCAAATTACAAGATTCTTTTTCTTGTTCAGGGTTTGGATTTGGTTTGGGTTCAGCCGGTTTTTCAGATTTTGGCTGATCAGGAGCATAAATTCTAGGTTCTTTGTTGCCTTTATCTTGTAATAAAGTCGACAACCCTGCTCCAAGTCCCGTGCCTGCAGCAGCACCCGGAAGAACACCGGATACTGAAGCCGATGCTGCTGCTGCGGCTGCAGTTGATGAACCTACACCGGCTCCTGCTGCACCGCCTGCTGCGGCTGCGGATCCTGCTGCAGATGCTGCTGCAGATGCGCCTAAAAATGCTGCACCTACACCGGCTCCTATTGCTGCTGCTCCAACAATCACACCGCCTCTGATTAACGGTGTATAATCTTTTTCATAACCTATATTAGCTTTGTTTGCGATATCCGCAATTACATCGTCGTCAACACCGTATTTTGCTGCGACTTCGCGTCTTTCTTTCAAGCTAAGGTAATGATTTTCTTCTTCATCATTTTTTGTATGAGCATTTGCAAAATTAACTGCATTCTCTTTGAATTTTTCACTTGAAAAATTACCTGCTTCATCATAGAACATTTCTTCATGATTTTCTATAAAAGCACGTGTTTGTTTCTTTTTAATATATTCATTTTGTCCTAATTCTGCATTAGCACGCTGTTTAGCTTGACGTCTTTTTAAACCTTGTTCTCTATATTGGCTGTAAAGTTCATCGTATTTTTTGTCACGTTCGGCTTCTGCAGCTTTGTATTGTTCTTTATCCATAAAAACTGTAGTTCTGTCTGATTCCTGTTCATAAGATTTATCTTTTACATAATCTTCAGCCATTTCTTTAGCTTGTTTTTCATCCTCTACAGGTTTTCCGTTTGATGTACCGTACTTTAAGAAATCATTTTTAATCTTTTCTTCTGCAGCCTTACGGTCTTCTTTCACAGCAAGATTACCCAAATCCTGAGGCTGTTCTTGATTAATATTTTCAGCTTGTTCTTGTCCCTTATGTTCAACAACAAGCCCTTTGTTTTCATCTTTTACTGTCGGGCTACCTATAGGAACAGTTGTTCTGTTAATGCCCGCATCTTTTAACATTTGATCCATACGAATGGATGACTCTTTGAATTTTTGATTAAACTCTGCAGCATAATCCTTCATGCCATAAATAGAGTAACTCGGATTAATTCCCATAATTTCCCCTTTCCATTTCCTCGTGATTGAGTATTATTTTTTCCCCTATACTTCTATAAAAAAATTTTGCTCCCGAAAATTGCATGACAGCATGGAGTTTCAAACCGTTAACAAAGGTAAAAATAAGTATTGACGGGCTTTTTCGGGCATTAGCATACATCTTAATATTTGTTAACAAAACCAGTCCGAAAGACTATTCCTTTATTTTTAACTATCATATATTATATAGTTATGGCTATTTTAGAAGTGAAAAATTTAAATCTGGGTTTTAATTGTGAAAACGGATTTCGACAGGCTCTGTTTGATGTTTCGTTTTCTCTTGAAAAAGGAAAAATGCACTCTCTTGTCGGAGAATCGGGCTGCGGAAAAACAATCAGCGCAATGAGTATTTTAAGACTCCTGCCTAAAACAGCCCGGATAACTTCCGGAGAAATAATTTATAACAGAGAAAACCTGCTCAAAATACCTTTAAAAAATATGCAAAAAATCAGGGGTTCAAAAATCGCACTGATTCCGCAAGATCCTATGACATCTTTAAATCCTTTGTTTACAGTCGGGGATCAGCTTCTTGAAGTCATAAATATTCATCAAGGCTTGAAGGGGAAAGAGGCTTTTACCAAAGCAATTGATGCTCTTGAAGCAGTCCAAATTCCCTGTGCAAAAGAACGAATGAAAGCTTACCCGCATGAATTTTCAGGCGGGATGAAACAAAGGGCAATAATTGCTATGGCGCTTGCATGCAATGCTGAAATTTTAATCGCGGATGAACCCACAACCGCTCTTGACGTAACTATTCAGGCACAGATTATGAACCTGCTTAATGAAATAAGAATTTCGAAAAATACCTCAATTCTTTTGATTACACATGATTTGGCACTTGTCGGGGAAAATTCCGATTACGTTTCTGTTATGTATGCTGGCAGAATTGTTGAAACAGCACCGTCTAAAGAATTTTTGGCGAATCCCAAACATCCTTACTCAACAGCTCTTTTACGTTCTCTGCCATCAAACAGAGACTCCAGACTTGAAACAATTCAGGGACAGCCGCCATCTATACAGCAAGATATTACAGGCTGCAGATTTCATCCAAGATGTCCGAAATGTATTGATATCTGCGTTAATAAAGTACCGGAGCTTGATAATGTCGGCATAAACCATTACAGTGCCTGCTTCAGAAATTAAACATGTTTGATACAAGAAGGTCTGTTGTCAACCTTTTTTTTATTATGCGCATCCATAACTTTTGCGATTACTGCAGCAGCTACAATAACACCTGCAGCTATCAATGCTATAGTTTTACCGGTGATTTTTTTTGCTTTTTTATAAACGGGAGTGTACCATTGTTTGTTTATAAAAATTTCTTCCGCGTTATCATAGAAAATTTTATTTAAAGCTTTTTCAGCCTCATCCGGTGTATTTTTATAAAACTCTTTAACATTATATTCCACAAAATCGGTAAACTGACCGTATTTATTTTTATCGCCCATTTCCCCTATCGGAGTATCAGAACCGAAAAGAATTCTGTCAGCACCTACTTTTTCAAGAAGCTGTCTGAAAATGTTTTTACTTTCTTCAGCCTTGCCGTCAAAATCAGTAAGCCAGGAAACATCCACAAACAAATTGGATTTTCCGCTGTGAACTGATGAAGCAATACTGTCAATTGTTTTTGACATCTGTTCCGGCTTTGACATCAAATCAACATGGTACAGTACTACCGGAAGTTTCGGATATTTTTCCGCAAGTTTTATAATCTGTGCAGGATTAGATTTCCCGTCAGTAGCCGAATGAAATACACACGGAAGCCCTTTTTGTTCAGCTAATTTGAGATAATCCGAATAAATTTCAAAATTATCCTCAACCGGCATATCAGTCATTGTCGGATGAAATTTCAATCCGTAAAATTTATGTTTTTCTATAAGGCCTTTAACAGTATCAGTATTTTGAGAAATACCAGGTTGACAAGAAAGAAGCGGGTAAAAAGTAACTTTATCATTTCCTTTAAGATTTATTATTTCATCTGCCGCATTTAACTCTGATTTAAAGAAATTGCTCCCCTTGGGATTTAAACCAGAAACCGTGCTGACCAAAACTTTTTTTACATTATTTGTTTCAACAGTATCAATTATATTTTGTGCACTATAGTGTGCTTCCCTGTTCCATAGGCCGTCAAAATGAGAACCTATATGCCCTTGAACATCAAATTTCCGCCTGTCGCTTGTAAACGACGGGGAATACATTTTTACAGATTGAATTTTCATATATTAACTCCTTTACATAAAAAACCATAAAATAATTTTTGCATATTTTGCCAGAAATACCATTGCAAAACTGAATATAAAATCATAGATAATTTTTACACCGCTTTGCGCACAAATCCATCCCCACATGAAAGATGCTCCTTCATGTTTTAACCCCGCAATAAAGAGCATATATAATATTCCGATTAAATGGATTGTCAAAACACCGACAAGAACTGCATGAAGCATGTTTCTGTTTGTAAAACCGCTTTTGAGAATAGAACCTGCGAAAAATACTGCCGGAATATAAGCCAGAATATACCCGAAACCGTATTCAAAAATATATTTCGGTCCTCCGCCAAGCGCAAATACAGGTATTACCAAAAGTCCCAGCAAAATATACAGCAAAATACTTGCAATACCGTATTTTCGTCCGAGAAAAGCACCTACAAACATAACTACAGGTATCTGGGGTATAAGCTTGTATGTGTGAATAAAATCGCTTAATTGCAAATTAGCACCGGAAAAAACCCCCTTCGGAATTATAAAATGCGTTACATCAAGCTGAACGAATGTTGAAAGAACAAGTAAAAATATACAGCACAAAACCAGCAATATACTGCCGAATGTCAATCTTATCCCCTCAATTTGTTTTTTTATCACCCTTATCTTCGGCGCGGAAGTTTTAATCATAAGATATTAATTTTCCCCTTCAATGTATGAGCATTTTGCTCATATTCTGATTTAAATTTATCGTAAAAAATATTCTCTGTCCACATAATCAATGCATCTTCATTATTGTCCTGATAATACCCTTTTCTAACACCTAATGATTTAAAACCGTATTTTTCATAAAGAGTAATAGCAGCAGTATTGCTAACTCTGACCTCCAGTGTAATATATTTAATCATATCCCTGTAACACTGCTCCAGCAGAGTAACAAGAAGCGCCTCTCCCAATGACTTTCTTCTGTATTGCGGTAAAACAGCAATAGTTGTAATATGAGCTTCCTCAAGAATCTGCCAGCATCCAGCATAACCTATCAATTCACCGTTTTCATTAAATGCACTGAAATATTTTGCAAGTTCGTTCGAAAGCTCGCTCATAAAAGAATCTTTTGACCAGTGATGCTGTCCGTATGCCCTCTCTTCAATTAATACTACAGAATCAAGATCAGACTTTTCCATGGGTTTAATTTTAACGGTTAAGATGCCAGTGTCCATAAATTAATTTTAGCATATAAAACGCTCCAAAGCTTGAATATTAAATTTTGTTTACCTCTTGATTAAACCCGCTCAATATGGTAAAATTACAACGGATATCGACGGAAAGGGTAAAACGGGAGCAAGCGAAAAAGAAAATCCTAAAAAACTTTAAAAAAAGACTAAAGCGAAGCGACTGACAAAAACCCTAAAAACTACAACGGATATCGGCGGAAAGGGTAAAAAAAGAAAAATGAAAAATATTGTTGTTTATACAGATAAGAACGAATCAAAATTGGCAGATGTTTTGGCTCAAATTGATGATTCAAATGTCAGAATTGAAAGCGCAGATAAACTCAAAGATTACGAAATGCTTAATCCAGGTCTTGTTGTAATCGAAAGCGTTCCGAATATTAAAGATGTTCTTATGACAACAAAATTCAAAGCTCCCGCATTATTTATCGGAGACGTATTTAAAGGCACAACAGTCAGAGCCGTTATTTTTGATTTTATAAAAACTCCTGTTGATAACATGGAATTAATCATCAGAGCAAACGCCCTTTTAAAATACAAAGAATTGAGAGATAAACTTAAAGTTGTTTCAACAACTGATGAACTTACAGGGCTTCACAACAGAAAATATATGCAGGAACGCCTTGATCAGGAAATTTCACGCGCAAAACGTTACGGCACAAAATTATCCTGCCTTCTGTTTGACTTAGACTTTTTCAAAGTTGTAAACGATATTTACGGATACGAATGGGGCGATGTGCTCTTGAAATCAATTGCCGATAAATTAAAACAACTTATCAGAAAAGAAGATATTTTAACACGTTACGGAGATGAAGAATTTTTATTAATTCTCCCTAACACATCCGAAGAAAACGCATTTTTGTTTGCTGAAAGATTTAGACGCGACATAGAAAAAATGGAATTTATTCCGGCAGGCGAAGAAGAAAGACATCCTATTACAATATCAGGCGGAATTTCAACTTATCCTTGCCTTGAAAATACTGAAGAAGACGCAAACACAATTATCCGATACGCAGAACACGCATTATACAATGCTAAAAAACGCGGAAAAAATAAGATTGTACAATTCTCTCAGTTAAATCTTGGAGAGTAAGCTGATAATTTATGAGTGTTAAATCTTATTTATTATTCACTCCGTAGCCAAACATTGCAAAATCGTATTTTACAGGGTCTTCAGGGTCAAATTTGCGCAGATTTTCCGTTATTTCAAGAACCGATTTAAAATCATTTACATTTCGTGTCAAAAGTCCCATTTCGCGAGAAAGTCTTGCTACATGTGTATCAAGTGGGATTAAAAGTTCCGAAGGTTTCATAAAATCCCATATCCCGAAATCAACAGGGCCTTTTCTTACCATCCATCTAAGGTACATACACATACGCTTCATAGCGCTTCCTTTACGCGCATCAGGAACCATAAACTTAAACCCCTGCGCGTTGTTATCTTTTACATGAGAATAAAAATAATCCGTTACCGGTATAAACATATTACCTTCAACCGGATTTTCATATCCGTATTTAAAAAGATTTTCCAAACCTTCATTTTTTGAATACAGCTCCTTCATTACAATAAAAATCTGCGCAAAATCTTCAGGCTTTCCGAAACGGTAGTTAAAATCCCCGAGAATTTTCGGCTCAAAATTTAAGATAAAATTATACGGCTCATTCTGTGCGATTTCAAAAAGAGTATCAAGTTTTTTCAAAAAAACTTCACGCCTGCCGTAAGCTACAAGAGAAGCTATAAATCCGGCTATTTCAATATCTTTTTTGTCTGTAAATCTGTTTGGAACTCTAACAGGATCATCCTTTATAAAATCAACTGTTTCATAAGTTTGGGCAAGTTTATCAATTTCCGTTTTAGTTATCATAACTTGAATACTAACATACAAGCGAATATTAATCAAATTTGTAAAAACTGATCATAATTATCCCTTGACGTATATAAAAATATAATAATTTGCAAAATGGTGAAACCATTACAAACGTCAACCGTAGACTAGCTAAATGCGAGCAAGTAAGACAGGAGAAGTAAATGGGCGTGTAATATTCTCCCTCCCTGATTAGGGAGGGATTGGGGTGGGTATTAATTGAAACCCATCCTAACCTTCCCTAATTAGGGAAGGGATTTTTTCGTGAGCTTTGCTCACCAATAATAGCATACCCTCCTACCTTCCTATCTTCCATTAAAAAATTATTATTTAGTGCGCTCAAAACGCATATTAAAAAAATATTCCTTTAATATTTTATCACACTCTTCTTCCATAATCCCGCCGTAAACTTTCATCTTAGAATTGGCAAGTTTTCTAACATCTATAACAGAGCCTAACGCTCCGTAATTTTTATCATAAGACCCAAAATATACAGCTTTTATTCTTGCGGAAACTATTGCCCATGCACACATCGGACAGGGTTCAAGAGTTACATACATCTCACAGTCATCCAATCTCCAGCACCCAAGTTTTTGTTCCGCTTCACGTATTGCAAGAATTTCCGCATGCGCTGTCACATCATTTATTGTTTCCTTCTGGTTAAATGTTTCAGCAATAACTTCCCCGTCTTTTACAATCAATGCACCGACAGGAATTTCTCCTTTTGATTGTTTTGCAAGTTCAACGGCTCTTTTCATTTTACAGCCTCTTGAACATTTGCAAGATGAAGGGTTACTTCAACACAAAATCCGCAGTTTTTGTCACTATGGAGTGCTATTTCTCCATTCATAGCTTCCACCAAACCTTTTACAATAAACAGTCCCAATCCCGTTCCGCGTGTTGTTCTTGTTGTATTGTCATCAAGCCGGACAAATTTTTCAAACAATTTTTTCAACTTTTTAGGAGGGATAACTTCACAGTCATTCTTGACAAAAATCTTTGCACAATCGTCTTTGACCACTCCGTCTACAACAATTTTTGAACCTTCCGAAGCATATTTTGCCGCATTTTCAAGAAGATTTACAAAAACCTGCAGCAGCCTGTCTTTGTCGCCCTCTACAAGCGGAAAATCTTCACCTAGATTAAAAACAATCTCCATATTCCGTTTGTTTTTAATTAAAATCCGTGATTCTTCAAGAATTTCCGGAATCCAAACTTCCTCAATATTTGTCCTGAGGCGCATTCCCTCAATATCTGGGATAGTTAGCAGATCATCAATCAAACGTTTCAGACGCTCAGACTGTTCTTTTATTATTCTCAAAGACTTTTGTCTGGTTTCTTCATCAATTGTTATATCCTGACGCATAAGCCTTGATGTGTATCCTTGAATACTTGTTAAAGGTGTTCTAAGTTCATGGCTTACTGTATCAATTAAGTTTGAACGAAATTCGTTAAGCTGTTTCAATTCAATATTATTCTTTTTCAACTGAATGTAAGATTTGTGAATTTCGGTCGCCATACGGTTAAATTCAAATGCAAGGAATATAATTTCATGCGGGGTAAAAGCTGTAGTCAAAAGCCTTATCTGGCGTTCATAGTTACCTTTTGAAATTGCAATAATCCCTTTAAATAATTGTCTTATGTTGATATAAAGATAATATGTATAAAGCCCGACAACAAAAATAATAGCAAATGTCGCAAAAAGACAGGATAAAATTATTTTTAAACTGTTATTGGTAATCGCCTTTTGAGTAACTTTTTCAGTTGTATTTACAATAATCGTAATTTTAGGTTCGTCTTTTGAAACATAAACAAGAGGCTGGTTTTTTACATCCCCGAATATGACAGGAACATCTTTTTTAAGCTTTGCAGGCAATAAGGAAACTGTTTTTTTATACGTATCTTCCGTATAATTATGCTCCGCGAGCAAATCTCCGTCATCTGTCAATACATAAATTTGTCTTTTGTCATCAGCAAGTGATCGAAATAATTCATCCTTTATGGCATCAAGTTTGAAAGTAGCGACGAGATATTGATTTTCATTTATTTTTAAGGGAATTGAAGCTTTCTTATTAATTTTGTCGCGTTTTTGAATTGTTTCAAGCTCTGATTTATCAACTATTTCCAAATTTTCACAGTCATCAAGCTGATTAATAACAGATTTCAAATACTGTTCTTTTGCACGCTGTGTGGGAAGATGTTCTAATGAAAATACAATCTGTTCAAGGTTGCTTACAATTGTCTTATTAAAAAAATCAATCTCGTCCGAAACCATATTTGCAATAAGAACGGCTGATTCTCTAAGCTGATATCTCATTGACTGCTGGTTAATATTATTGATAATAAAACCGCTGATTGACATCGGAACAATAACAGCACATACAAATACAATAATAATTTGTTCAACAATTTTTAAATGTTTGCCAAACATAAAATTACCCTTCTCCGAACGGAGTTAATTTGTAACCGACATTTGTAACCGTATGCAAATATTTGGGGTGTTTTGTATCAGGTTCAATTTTGTTACGCAATCCGCCTACATGAACCCTCAACATCCTGACATCCTCGTTGCTGTCGTATCCCCAGACTTCATCCAAAAGCGTTGCAAGAGTCACCGGATGATTAAAATGCTGCATAAGACAATACAAAATCTCAAACTCCGTAGGCGTCAATTTAACTTTTTTGTTTACAACAACTGCCTCAAGAGTTTCCGGAGAAATCTCTATATCACCGGCATTTAAAACTTCATCAGAAAGAGAGGATTTATCTTCATCAAAAACCTGATTTCTTCTGAGCAGAACTCTTATTCTCAAAAGTACTTCCTGAATATCAAACGGTTTTACGAGATAATCATCGGCCCCGCAGTCAAAACCTTCTGTTTTATCGTCAATAGTTCCCTTTGCAGTAAGCATCAAAATCGGAATTGCAAGTTTTGCCTGCCTGATATTTTTGCATACATCAAAACCGTTCATCTTCGGCATCATAACATCAAGCAAAATCAAATCATAAGTGTTATTTAAGGCTTTATTAAGCCCTTCCATACCGTCTTTGGCAGTATCAACAAAATACCCGCTTGCTTTTATATCAAATTCAAGAAGTTCTCTGATTTCGTCATCGTCATCAACTATTAAAATCCGTTTTTCGTTCATTCGAACACCTTTATTTTCATTAACTCATAACCCTTTTTTATAGTATAAAAATTTTCTATTTTTTTCAATTAATTATAAAGAAATAAAAACTAAATAAAAAATAATAAATCGCCACATTTCACTATTTTATCGTTATACCTAAAGGGGATTATTTCCGGCGAAAAAAGATTTAAAATTTACATATAACACATTGGTGGAGTAATTTAACATGTTAATGGGAAATGATTGCCATGATTGCAGCAAGTACAATCGCTTGGAAATGAAAAATGTGAATAAGGACATTATAGCGTGGCTTGAAGATGTTATAGAAGAGAATAACAGCCGAATCGAAAGAAAGGAATGGAAAAGTAAATATAACAGCTATGTGGTTTACGATTACGAACCTTTCTGCACCGACGGATTTGAAATAAATCTTGTAATAACGTCACACAACGCGGCATATTTGAATTTCATAAAGTATTTGTACGATGAAAAAATAAGCACAATAGAATATTTAAACAGCTGTATAGGCGTATAACAAAAACAGACCGGGAAATTTTCCGGTCTGTTTTATTATTAAACATATTAAATTTTAACGTTATCTTATTCAGCTGTCTGCTCTTGTGTTTCCTGTTCTTTAGTAAAGCAATCTTTGCAAAAGACTTCTTTCCCCGGAATAGGTTTAAACGGCACCTGAGTCTGTGCTCCGCATTTTGAGCATACTGCATCATACATTTTTCTGTGTCTTCTGTTGTTTTTTCTGCGTGCTTTTCTGCATTCAGGGCATCTTTTAGGCTTGTTTACCAAACCTTTTTCTGCGTAAAATTCCTGTTCACCTGCCGTGAAGACGAATTCTGCGCCGCAATCTTCACAAACAAGTTTTTCATCTTGGTACATTTTTCTTCTCCTGATTTAAATTGGTACTTTTAAGAAATCTTCTGCAAAATTCCTTTAATTCATATAATTATACACTATTTTCGAAATTATGCAAGCGGAAATGATTTTCTAAGAAAGTTTTTAAATTATATTATCTTAAAAAATCTTTCCAGTAGCTTTTTGAAGAATCCTCAGGGCTTGTATCAGACAATGCATAATAACTGCAAGATGCAGGAAAACCTGATGTATACGAACATTGTGATGACGGGTCATCAAGCTTTTCTGTAGTTTGCGCAACCGTCCATTTATAAGTAAAAGGGACGAGATTCCCCTCCGGAGTAAATGCAAAAACAAAGATATCATGCCCGAAAGAATTTGGACCTTTACTTCCGTTAGTATCTATACATAATTTTGGATCCGCAAGACTTGCATTACCCGGTCTATCATCCATTAGATAAAAAGTTCCGTTAGAAACTCTGTATACATTTGTGACATCGCAATAATATCCAACAACTGATTTCTTATTAAGCGCCTTTGGTTCATAAACCAATCTAAAAAAATTGGTCATATTTGTTGAACCTTCCAATACTGAAGCTCCTTTTATCTGTGTCATCAGCATATCCAAGGCGGCCTGAGAGCCATTAACTTTTGCATATTCAAATATATTTATATCTTCCTTAACCTTTAAAAGCATAGTCGCCTGAGATATCTCGCTGTAAGCTTTTTTAAACTGCGTATGCAGGACATTTTTCTGATAATTTGCAATTAAAGACGGTATTGTCATAGCGGCAACAACGCCTATAATGCCGAGAGTAATTAAAACCTCCGCTAATGTAAAGGCAGTGTGTTTTCTATAAAGAGAAGCTTTTTTGTCAAAATTTCGCTCATAAATAAAATTACAACAATCTAAATTAGCCGTATTCCTTGTTACAAGCCGAGAAACGCCCCCCCCCAACGGGTTTAAATTTTACATTAATATCTTTCATAAAAGCTCCCTTACAATCTTTTCCACATTAAGAATAATAGCATATATAGAAGATATTCGCAAGTGTTAAATAGCAAAACTTATATACTTGTAGATAATGACGGCGCAATACTTATAAATTGACGAACCAGATCAGCATCCCAAAGTTTACCGGCACCTTCTTTTAAAATCTCGCAGGCCTTTTCAACACTCATACCCTTACGGTAAGGTCTGTCCGAAATCAAGGCATGATAAGTATCGGCAACTGCAACAATACGTGCCGCAAGCGGAATGTTTTCACCTTTAAGATGTTCTGGATAACCGCTTCCGTCTATATGTTCGTGGTGATATTTTACAATAGGAATCAAATCCCGCAAAGCATCGTTCGGCGCAAGCACTTTTTCTGCCCCGATTACAGGATGCTGCTTCATAATTTCCCATTCTTCCCCTTCGAGTTTGCCGGGTTTTTTCAAGACATTTTCAGGAATCCCGATTTTGCCGACATCATGAAGAAGTGCACCAAGCTTAATTCTCTGAACTTCATCTTCAGGAAGATTAATAGCGCGCGCAAGAGCTTCCGAATACCTTGAAACCGATGTAGAATGACCTTTTGTATACGGATCTTTTGCATCAATTGCACCGGCAAGAGAGTTAGCAAGCTCCATAAGGTGATTGTGCGAAACAATCTGCTCATTATTAAACTTATGCAGAAGTTCTTCGCCAAAATCAATTCCGAGCTGTGAATGACGTTTCGCAACAACTTCCGCAAAAGAATTTAATGCCTCATCATCCCAGAAATTATAATCGGCAGAGCTTATAATAGCAGACATACCCTCTTTGTAACCCTTTGCCTGAGATATATACATTGCCTGTTCAGCAAGGATAAGGAGTTTTTCCTGATCTTTGCTGCATTCGGGGTATGTTGCAATTCCGACTGAAACCTTAACAGGACCGACATCATCCACAAAACAGCAGGACAGACAATAAGTAATATATTCTGCCAGATATTTGGCATCGGCAGTACTTGTATCCGGAAGAATTATTGCAATCTCATCCCCGCCGTATCTGCCGGCTTTATCCGTACTTCTGATATTTTGTTTAACCTTTTCCGCAAGAAGTTTTATAACTTCGTCCCCCTTTGCATGCCCTAGTTCTCTGTTAATCTTTGAAATATTATTAACATCAAGCATGATTATAGAGAGGTTAGACTCATTTTCTTCAGCTTTCTTCAATTCAACGGTCAAAACTTCCTGAAAACCTCTATGGGTATAAAGCCCTGTGAGTGTATCCGTGTTAGCATATTTATTAGTTTGTTCCAAAAGCTCCATATTCTGCATAAATAAAGCACAATAATTAGCGATAAACGAAAATAACCCGATATGGTTTTCGAGTGAATCTTTTCCGACAACCATAACGCCTTTGCATCCGTTGATTGAATTAAGCGGGAATATATATGCAGCAGAAGCAGGTAAATAAGGTATATTTAAAAATTTGTTATTATCCTGAACAATTACGCTGTTACTTTTAAAACATTGTATTATCGGATTTGTTTCATCAGATAGCAAAAGCTTTGACGTATATGTACTGCCCATTGAATTAAACAGCTTTATATTAATACATTTTGACTGTTCATGAACAATACCAAAAGCAGTAAAAACACTTCTTAGTTTTTCGGAAAATAATTCATGTATAGACGCAAACAATTCATGAACAGTAGTTGTGTTCTCAAGAGCACTATTCAGACCATAAACTAATTCGGAATAATCAACAACACGGTGTGAACTTGCCGCATTGTTCATATAACCGGCATACATTCTGTTTGATGTTTTATTGGTATTAAAATTATTTATACGTGCAACAATACTTGCCGTTTCTGAAGTAATCGGATTTGATACACTCTTTTCTTGTTTTTTTACGGGTGTTTCAGCCGAAGATGTCTGTGTCTGTATGTTTGCCAAACGCGGTTTTTTTAGTGAATTAAGCGTTTTGGAAAGCGGATTTGTAGCCGATTTGCCGGTGTTTTTCGCTTCCTTTGGTTTTATTTGTTCCGATATTTTTTCTTTATTTTCACTCAAGATTTACACCTGCTAACACACTTTGTTTATATAAAACATCTGACAAAAGAATTTTGCCTGATATTCTCTGCGAGTTTACATTCCTTAAACTATTTTATACTACACCGCCGTAAAAACAATACGCCATTTAGACGGCATTACTGCTGTTTAAAGAAACAATATAATCATAAATCCTTTTTTTAACACACGCAAAATTTACTACATAAGTAGTATAACTCAAATCTTCTTATTTCTCAAGGCATTATTCATCAATATTTACATTAGGGAATTTTTTATTATGCCTATAAAATATCTTTTAGAACACACTTGAAATTAAAAAAAAATAAGTTATAATGTAATATATAGGGAGCTAATTAAGCTCTGGCGGAACTTAATTAGCATGTCGCCCCTATAAGAATAGATAAATTATTCTAATAAAAATCTCTAGTATGGCTAGAGATTTTTTTAGTAATTCTCTATCTACCATTATAACCTCCTTACTCACCCTATATTCGCTTTATAGTTCGTGTGCACTCCGGAGGTTCGGGCGTTTTTCCCTATATATTATTATACACAAAATTTAAAAAAAATAAATATTATTAAAACCATTTAATAAGCGGCCTGATTTCACCGCACTCCAGTTTATATTCTTCAGCCGCGGGACTCCTCAATACAGAGTTAATCTTAAGACGCTCTTTTATGGGATTCTGTAGAAAAACTTCTCCTGTTTCACGGTCAAAAACTTTGCTGTAATTTAAGCCTAAATTAACACAATAAGGTAATTTTACCTTTTCCTCATCTTCATCAAACCAGGCAAGGCCATGGACTCTGCAAACTATACCGCGGTATTTATAAACACAGCATAAATGGTTTATTAAAAACGGACACTGATAAAATTTAGGATTTTCAGATTTCAGGCGTTTTATATTCTCTTTGACCTGTTTTTTGACATCAGGCGGGAGTTTCATATACCCTGACATAAGATATTCCGCCTCAAGACGTGAAAAAGGATATTCACCGACTTCACAGCAGGCGGAACATCCCATTTTGCATTTTATAAATTCGCATTGCTCTTCAAAATATCTGCTTAAACGTTTATCAAATTTTTCAAGAAATTTTTCATATCTGGCAAGCATTATCTCACCTTTATAAGTGAATACTTCCTTCCGTCTAAAATTATATCAAAATCCAGAGTTTCATCAACTTTAGGCATTTTGCGTTCTCTGACGATAACAACCACATCCCTGTCATCAAGCATCTCTCCGAACTTTGCCATCTCGGCTTTATCGTCCTGAGAAATAAAGAAAACTTTTCCGCCGTAATAATACAGGGCCGAATACTTACGTTCATCATTCAAAATTACAAGTTTTTTGTTGTGTTCTTTTGCATATTTTGCAAAATACATTAAGTCGTTCTGCCCGAATTCGTAATCCATATTGTAGAAAAGCTTTGTACCGAATGCCGAAGTAATTAGTACAAGAAGAACATAACAGGCAAATACTCCGATTTTTTTGTTAAATGCCGCGCACAGAATACTTGAAATTCCGAATACCCAAACGAGAATTATGCAGAACCATTTTATCATTAATACATCTGCATAAGCCTGGGCAGGCAGAAAATATTTCATAAAACATGCAACAATGCCCGAGACAATGCAAACTCCGCCTAAAATATAAACAGAAAGATTTACAGACTTCTGGTATCTGCCTTTAAACATGTAATCTTCCCATAAAAATGCCATAATACAGGCCGTAAAGAAATAAACCGGAAGAATATATGTAATGAGTTTTGTGCTCGAAGCCGAGAAAAACAACATAGTTACAACAAACGCAATCACATTAAAATAAAGAAATTTATGCGGAGTGTCCAAATCCTTAAGAGAGAATTTTTTAAGATTTGTAAGTTTTGCTATCCCTGCTGAAATTGCAGAGAATATCCAAGGAACAAGCCCCCACAAAATCGTAATTATATAGAAATAAAAAGGTTGTTCCCTATCAATCTGGCTTGATGAGAAAAACCTGTTTATATGATGTTTCATAATGTACTCGTTAAAGAACAACGGGTCATGAATTTTAAACATAACAATATGCCATGGCAAAACAATTAAGAAAAACAGGAAAAATCCCGGTAAAATATATTGCGGCCTGAAAACCTGTTTAAAAGTTTTATTAGCGATTGTGACAAAAAACATTACCGCAAATGGAACAATAAATCCCGGTAATCCTTTTGCCATAACAGCCAGACCAGAAAAAATATAAAATAACCACCAGAAATATTTTTTATTTTTCTCTTCGACAAACTGGGTTAAAAGTCCGAACATTGCAGAAAAACCGATACAGGTTGTCACTACAATATCGAGAATTGCGAATTTGGCAAGCATTACAAATTCTAACGTTGAACCTAAAATTATTGCCGATATAAGACCGTATCTTTTCGAAACGATTTTTCTCCCGATAAAATAAAGCAAAAATACAGATAAAGAGCCGTATAGCGCTACAGGAAATCTTGCAGTAAACTCATTTACTTTTCCGAAAATCGCAAATGACAAACATTCTCCCCAAAAATAAAGCGGCGGTTTTTCAAAAAAATAATCACCGTTTAAGTATAACGTTAAAAAATCCCTGCTGTGAAACATATCACGCGCCATTGCAACATAACGTGTTTCGTCGACATCCATCAGCGCATACTTGCCTATGTTAAAGAAAAACATGAAATAGCAAAACAGCGCTAAACCGAGTAATATAAATAATTCGTTGTGTTTTTTTACAAAATTTATAATTTTTTCCATAAGTTCTCCCTAAAATCACACCAGAATATATTACCATAAATATGCCTGAACAGCCACATATATCAAAAACACTTGAAAAATTGTTAAAATATGTTATAATAAAAAAGAAGGGTGCGGATGCGTCAACATCCGCTAAAAAGCCCCATTATGGTTTTATTTTAGAACTAGCAGTATTAAAAGAATTATTGCTAGTTCTTCTGTATTAATAACCACCTTTACCACCTCCTTTCCTCTGTCGGTTTAACAAATTTGTAGTTTGAGCCGCAGAGTTATGGATATGATAAAAAAGGGCTTGCCCTTCAATTCAATTATACAGGATATATTATTAAAAGTCAAACAGATACTCCGACTATTGCTTTTTTGAAAAAAATTATTTAAAATATTTTTATGATAGAAAAAGCTAAAAAAGAACTTGATAAACTTCTTGAAGGCAACAAAAATTTTGTAAACGGAACACCTTCAATAAAAAATATGGCAATAGAAACTTTGAAAAAGTTTGCGTTTCATCAGGAGCCTTATGCGTGTGTTTTAACATGTTCTGACAGCAGAGTTGTCCCTGAGATAATTTTTGACTGCGGAATCGG
The DNA here is from genome assembly GCA_944322885.1 of Candidatus Gastranaerophilales bacterium. Lineage (GTDB taxonomy): Bacteria > Cyanobacteriota > Vampirovibrionia > Gastranaerophilales > Gastranaerophilaceae > Stercorousia. Next base: position 90,115 of record CALUQH010000032.1, read on the forward strand.
TGAACTTTTTGTTGTCAGAGTTGCAGGTATGACGACAGGGCCAAATGTTGTTGAAAGTGTTGAATACGCCGTTAAAAAACTTCGCGTGCCGCTGTTAATACTTTTGGGGCACGACGACTGCGGTGTTATGAAATATGCTAAAGAGCACTATCCTGAGCCCATGAAAGATTTTTCATCAATTTTAAAATGCGTATATCCTGTTTTAAATCATAAAGAAGATATATCATGTCATAATTATTTTGCTCAGGAGCATACAAAATGGGTAAATGATTATTTGATGAAGCATTCGGTTACAATAAACGAAGCCGTTAAAAACGGCGATTTGGAAATTGTTAACTGCCACTTTGACCATTCAACTGGCTTGGTAAATGTCATTTAAAAAAATAATACCTTCCCTAATTAGGGAAGGTTAGGATGGGTTTTAATCAATACCCACCCCTTCCCTCCCTGATTAGGGAGGGAGATATGTCAATCTCAAACCAGTTCAGCATAACAGTATTAGTATTCAAAAAGGGCGTTTAAAAAAACGCCTTTTTTATTTAATTGCATGAATAATCATTTCCCCAGAGTTCATCGTATTTTTCCTGATTTTTATCATGCCAGCGTCTTGATGTACGCCTGTCAATATTTCTTATATCCTGATTAATACGTTTTGCAATCAAAATCATGCTGTCACGATTTTTCTTATATCTGAATTTATTTTTCATCTCATTGAATTTTCGTCGTATAATACCGCTTTTCAAAACAGAGATTACAACGGCTGTCATAATACCTGTTACAGCAATAATTTTCAGCACTTTCACAAGTTTAGCTTCATTCATAACATTTCCTCGATTTTGACTTTACCCATTTCTTCATATTCTTCAACAGAAACGGTATTTGGAGCCTGTGCTTTTTTTTCAAGTCCTCGTTTCAAAAGTTCGGGCTGTTTTTTACGCAGTTTGTCATCAGCAGTCACAATATCAGACCCCAGAGAACATTTAATCAAATGAATTGTCTGTTCCGTATAAGCTCCTTTTCCGTTAACAATCTTTTGTGCATCATAACTTGCCCAATCCTCGGGAAGTTTGTCTATGGTTGTGTAGCCTGTTCCGCCGTCAAGACGTTTGTCAATTTCGTTTTCCAAAATATTTGTTACGTATTCTTTTTGTGATTCAAAATGACATGGCATAACAATTTTGTTACCGATAATTTCTTCGGGGTCACGTTTTTCATGTTTTTTAATTAAATCGGCAGCAACCTGCAAATGCCCGAGTTCAAATGCAAGAAATTCTTCCCAAATATGTTCAAGCTGTTCATCAACCTCATCTTTGTAGCAGTTATAGTATGTGCACACTTCGGTAAATTCGTGGAGAAGAAGTTTTTCAAACGGTGTTTCTTCAGGGTCGATTAATGATTCATACATTGTAACGTGTTCTTCTTCAACATCGCAGATTTCACCGTAAGTTCTTCTCAAATCATCGTTTGCATACATCATACCGTGTTCTGCGTAAAAATTATGAGTCTGCTGCTCACCTGACACAAGTGTATAAATATTCACTTTTGTCTGCGGAGAAGCAGTTTTTCTGTCATAATGATTACGTAATCTTATGCCGTTGTCATTGTGATGGTTTTGTGTGGGACGGCTGATTACGACATCCGTCATTCCCTGTAAAATATTGTCTGGCAGAATGCCGTCCATCATATAAGCCCACTGGCTGTATCTGTAAAGATGGTCAAAATCTTCAAGAAGCCCGAAGTTGAAAGTTTCTTTAACGTAATCATCGGGTTCGTTTTGTGCAAGCCATGCCGTTAAATCAACTGCCACCTGCTCATACCCTAGAGTTGTTTCAAGAACCGTCTGACAGGCAGGAGTCATCCAGTTTACGGTTGTCTGCTGCATATCTTCAATCCTTCTGGAAAGTGCGATAAGTCTTTTTACATCAGGATCAACACAGTTTCTTGCAAAATTGTGTTTAAAATTCCACGCCTCAACTTCAATACCGTTCATCAAAATCTGGCGCGTCCGCGAGTAGCAGTCAATGCTGTGCTTATCAAACGGTCTTTTAACAATATCATGCCAGCTTCTAAGCTGTTTTTCTAAAGGTATTCCCTTTTCTTCCAATGGATTAAATGTCATTTTTATTCTCCTTGTATTTTGGAAGATAGGAAGTTAAGAGGTTATGAAGATAGGCTGTTATCGATGCTTTGCACAAATTTTTTAAGCTTATCTTCTTGTCTTCCTACCTTCTTATCTTCATTATTACCTTTCCAGCGCATAGGCAAAAAGTTCGCCCGCGCGCCTGTTGTATTCTCTGCCGTCATCACCTGCAAACAAATTTTCCCAGTGGCTTAAAGCAGTTCCGTCTGTTGAGTAGGACGGATTTGTCATCATAAGATGATGAGTGTTTGTGTCGTAACGCAAAGGGAACAAATCATTCATCTGCATAAAACTCGGCAGCTTGTCGCTTGCCAGATAATAGCCGAAAAGTGCGGAATTAATCCGGTTGAGTTTCTGTTCATACGTGAGGCCGCCTTCGTTGTTGTCATTTGTGACTTCAACACCCGGGGCGTAAATTCTTGAATATTTTAACTTTTCGGATAATTCTCTGACCTCATTAAAATTGTCACCTGTAATAAAATCTGTTCCGGCATTCAGCCCCATATTAATGTATCTTTCAAAATCATCAGAACTTTTTTCACCTACAAAACTTATATCGGTTTTGCCCGAACGCGTTCTGATTTCGTGCAGAATGTACTGCATCTGGCCGTAATCGGGCAGAGCGCCCACGCCTGTATAATTTCCCATATCATATCCGCCTATGTGTTTGGCAGAATCTATAAACATACATTCAAATCCCAAGTTCATCAGTTTAACACATTCATTAATATATATTTCTACATGTTCGGGATTCTTCCAGTCGAAAGTTACGTCATCTTTATAAGGTGCTGCAACTTTCATCTGGTCTGCAGAAATAACATGCCTGAAACCGACTTTTATACCTCTAAAATGCGCTAAATCCACAAAAGCTTTCAATTGTCCTTCCGGTGAAATTTTATCAACAATTGAATAATCAATAATGTTGTCGCTATAGCTTGTATTAAGACGTAAACCATATATTGAATTTTCTTCTGACGGTCCTTTTTCATAAGCGTCCCCGAAAATATTCTGCCAGATTTGGGATAAAATTATACAGTTTGCAAAACTTCTGGCAGAAGGCGGAATTGCGGGCAAAAGCTTTATACAGCTTAAAATTCCCTTGCAGGTACAGCCATTGTCCATATATGCGATGGCTCTATCATTTATTTCTATATAATTTGCAAGCCTTCCCCAATTATCCCCGTAATTCGGAGTTTCAATACTGTCAGGGAATTTTTCGTAAAAAATTCCGCCTTCTGACAGGGTTACAATAATTTCCACAACTTCTTTAACAGACAATTTCAAAAGGTCAGCCGGTACAATATTGGCAAGCCAGCGCTTGTTATATGCTTTTCCTATACCATGAAAGGCAATGTAATTTGAAAATTCATTTCGTTTAAGCCCTGTATTTTCACCCAGTGCCTTTAAAAGTTTATTTACAGCATTATGTTTCATAACATAATTACTTATAATTAATCAGCACTATTTTTTCATTGCCTGAAAAGACAATTCCCCAAAGCTATAAACCGCCGTTCATTCGTGATAAAGGTTCTTTTTTATCCGGAGGAAGCATGAGCATACCGCTTCTTGGATGTTCAGGGTCAGGCGCCATACCGATTTTGTTTATATAAAATACTTCCCTGACTTCAGGCATTGAATTTAATTTGATATTCCCCTCGCAAAGTGCTTCATCACTTCTTCTCTGGGCAATCTGCAATGCCCTTACACCAAGGCCTTTATAATAATCTAAACCTTTTTTGTAAAACGGTGTATTAGGGTTTGAGTAGTTAAACAAATCATCAACAAAAACATAGCTCGGATCAGATTTATAGATAAACTTGTTGTAATCATAATATTTGTTTATCTTTGCACTAAATTCACCGATTAATTCATCTTTGTCATTTTTAAACAAATATCTTTCCAGCCCGCAGTCAAATTTTTTAAAAACACTGATTAAATCATCAGTATTCTTTGTGGCATTTTTTAAAACAACATGCCCGATAAAACCTTGCGGCATCATACCAATATTCATGTGAGTGAGCCTTTGAATCCCATGAAATGACGGTTGCGCTGATTTTGGTTTTGGCTTACACACGCCGGCTGAATAATTGTAAACAGAACTATTTTGGATTTTTGTTATCATAGTAAATTTTATAATGAAACTGAAGGTTTAAAATTGCCCAAAAATAAAAAAAATATTAACAAAAGTTTATAAACATATTTTTAGTGCTAAACTTTAATTATAAATAGAAGGGAGGACACAATGATTAATGAAAAGTTAGAAAAGGCATTTAACGTACAGATTAACAAAGAATTTTATTCTGAATATTTATATCTTTCAATGCAGGCATATTTTGAAAGACTAAATCTTAAAGGTTTTGTAAACTGGATGTCCGTTCAGGTTCAGGAAGAAAGAGCACACGCTATGGGTATGTTTAATTACTTAAATCAAAGAGGCGGAAATGTTCAGCTTGAAGCAATTGAAAAACCCGAAGTTGACTGGAAATCTCCTCTTGATTGCTTTGAACATATTTTAAAACACGAAGAATACGTTACAGCTTCAATTAATGAACTTATGGATGTAGCTGACGAAACAAAAGACCGCGCAGCAATATCTTTCCTTAACTGGTATATTAAGGAACAGGTTGAGGAAGAAGATAATGTAGGACAGGTTCTTGCGACATTAAAACTTATCGGCGATGATAAAAAAGCCTTATTAATGCTCGATAAAGACCTTGCAACAAGAACATTTGTACAACCGGTGATAGAATAGAAGTTAAGAAGGCAAGCTGTTTTCGGTGCTTCGCACAAAACAGTTTAGCTTTTTCTATAACCTTTCTTGGTATTGTTTAATTATGCTTACATTTCAAAAAGTAGAAAACAATCAAATAAAAGAACTGGCAGGTCTGGCTTCATCCATCTGGCATGAATACTGGACTTGCCTGCTTTCACGCGAACAAATTGACTATATGGTAGAAAATTTTCAGTCTGAAAAAGCCATAAAAGAACAGATTGAAAACGAAAACTACACATACTATTTTATTAAATCAGATAATGACAACACAGGCTATTTCGGAATTTCCGATAAAGCAGATTACATTTTCCTATCAAAACTTTACATAAAAAAAGATTACAGACACAAAGGAGTCGGTACAAAGGCTTTTGAAAAAATAAAACAGCTTGCAGGTGAAAAGCCAATAAGACTTACAGTCAACAAGTACAATACAAACACAATTAAAGCCTACGAAAAATGGGGATTTAAAACAATTGACGCTGTTGTGACTGATATCGGCTCCGGATTTGTAATGGATGATTATATAATGGAAGTATAAATACTTACACTTTTATTAATTACATTTTGAAGCCTTACCCCATCCAAGTTTTTCAGGACAATGCAGGTAATCCATATTTTCATTATACAAAACCCATGCAGTACAGCCTCTGCCTTGTTCGGTTGAAGCTTTTCCTTTCGAATTTGCAGCATCACAATAATCTTCAAATGAATAGCGATGTCCCTGATGTCCGTATGGTTTTATTCCTTTTGGGGTAATATAAAACCAAAAGGCGCTAACACCTACTTTTGCAGTCTTTTCAGGCAGAAATACTTCAATATCTCCGCATCCCGCCTGTGTTGCATTGCAATCCTTATTAACCCAGCCAATCATTATTATGGCACCATCAGCGGTAAATATTTTATTATAATCATTTTTTATTGACGTACTTCCGCTTGATGAATAATTTCTGCCATCAAGTGATAAATACCTGTTGAAAGTGTGACTCGTTTTCCCTGACTGTTTAATATATTTCTTCAAATTATTTGCAAATAATTCGGAACCGCTCTCATCTAAAACTGCATCGCCGTTCTCATCTTTTTCTCCCGTATCAGTAGTAACATAATCCCATGTTTCTACATCTCCATATTCGGCCTGAGCCATAACAAAAGCCTGAGATAAAACCGAATAAACCTTTTTTAGCTGGACCACACGCTGTTTTTCACGATGATCCTGAATTAACGAAGGTATAGTCATTGCAGCAACAACACCTATTATACCGAGCGTAATTAAGACCTCAGCAAGGGTAAATGCAGCATAGCGACTATTATTAAAACGGGATGCGGACGTAAAACATTCTTTTGAAGTAAAGACGGTTTCATCCGATATATTGCCGTCTTGCCTTCTGTCTAGCTCAGAGTGCCCCCCCCCCGAATTACAAAACTTAACAAATTATTCATAGCCAGCTCCTTATATTTAAACTTCTATCTCTATGTACATTGTTATTTTAACATATATTTTTAAACATTTCAATAAAATAAAAAAATGTGAGCTCTCACATACAGTGAGAGCTATTATTGTATAAGAAGGTGTGTAGAAAAATTCTCTTTTTAACAATCATACAATTTTGAATAGGGCGCTTTATGGCTATATTCATGTTTATCATGATGACAATTTCTATATCCTATTCCGGCCCTGTAACCTGATATGAAATACATAAAAGGCAGTGCAGGCTCTATCCACTTAAATCCGGATAAAATTCCAGCCGTTGCAATATCATCAGCATGGAGAGCAATATCTATTGCCTCAGGCTTGCGCTCGCTATATAAGTTTTTCCCGTGAGATTTTTCACCAAACATCGGATTAACAACTTTCTTGCTTATATAATTTGCAATATAACTTCCCCCGACAATTCCGGTAGCCGTAATCCCCGTGAGTATAACCGCAAGTTTTTTCATAGGGGTTAAGGGCTGAATCATTTTTGCTTTTTCTAATTTTTCGGAAAGAAAAAGGGCTGCACCTGCACCGACATTACATAGGAAAATATTGGCAAGATATTGGTACAAGCCCTCTTTGACCTTGTTAGCGGTCCCTTTTCTATTGTTTGTATGTGTAACCTTATCGGCAATTATCCCGCCCGTTACCCCGCCGGCAACAGGGATTAAACCGAGCAGCGACAGCCTTTTAATCTCAGAAAAAATCTCCTTTGAATTAAGATTTTTCTTTTCAGGCAAAATAACGCTGAAAAGTTCATCTTTCTCAGGAGATGTAGGAAGTTTGCCAGTTAGTACTTCAATTTGCTTAACGGAAAGTTCTTTTATTTTTGCAGTCTGCAAAGCATCTAAAACTTCTTTGTCCATTACCACAACCTTTTTAAGGAAGTTGTCAACAGCCTCGGTCTGAACCTTTTGAAGCTCTGTTATATGAACCCTTTCCATTAACCCGCTAAAGATTTTTTTACCTCCGACTTTCAATCCTCTTGTCCCCAAAAGAGAAGCACCGATTGTCGATGATATAACAATCATATTCTTGTAGAATTTTTGTTTTTTATCCTTTGTTTTTTTAGAGTGAGCAAGAGAATCATAAATCCCGAAACCTCCGCCTGCGCCAATAAGCAGGGCAGGCATTTTTTTATCTAATTTATTCAAGATCATCGGTTGATCTATATATTTTCCAATAGTTGAAATTTTCATGTATTTTCTCAATTGTTAGGCTAGCCTAACTTTAAACTAAAAAAAATTGTTTGTCAAGGGGGCGGAAATTTGCCTATTTTTGTAGCCGATTTTTAATAATATTTACTTTTTTAATATTGTATGATAATATTATATACAAAAGGGTAAGCCCTAAATTTCTCCGCTTTCTACGGACAGACTAAAAATCGGCATAACGTTGGAAAGGGGGTGATAGAGTTGATATTCAGTGTAACTGAAAAAGCGTTAGTGCTTATCTTTCTGATAATACTAACGCTTAAACTCAAATAAATTGGGCTTTTAAAGAGAGGACTGCAATCCTCTCGCCCTTTCTTTTATTATTACATATGTTTCCTTAAATTTCAAGTGCAATATTAAGAGATTTATATCCCAATATTAATACAGTTTACCAATTTTTTCCTTAAGTTCCGATTTTACACAGGCTGTTAACTTAACCATATTTTCAAAAATCTTGTCGGGCACTATATGTTCCATTTTACAAGCAATATCAACAGCTTCCGGCTTACCAGCCCCAAGAACGGTCATAAAAAACTCGGCAAGATTTTCATGCTTTTCACGAATTTTCTTTGCGATTTTTTCCCCTTCTTCAGTGAGGGTAATTTCAGAATACGGAGCGTAATTTATCAGTTTTTTCTCCGCAAGAGAATTTAAAGCCCCCGTAACTGACGCTTTCTTTACACCAAGAGCCGAGGCAATCGCAGTAACCTTTGCCTGACCCGTATTTATAATCTGATTATAAATTTCTTCAATATAGTCCTCAAGACTGAAAGAAAGCTTTTCCATTTTATAAACTCCTGATTATTTTTATTATATCTTCCGGTTGATTTGCAATAAAATCCGCACCTTTTAAATATTCTATTGTTCTAAATCCCCACGTAACACCGATGCATGGCAACTGTGCATTTTTTGCAGTTTGTACATCAACATCCGAGTCGCCTGCATAAATTGTTGAGTTTTTATCGGCGCCTAATTCTTTCATAGCCTTTAAAACTCCATTTGGCGCAGGTTTCTTAGGAACATCATCATTCTGGCCTATTGCACAGTCTATTAAATCCCCGAAATATTTTTTACATAAATCTTTTACGGCAGAGTCAAATTTATTAGACACAACGCCGATTTTCAGGCCGTCCTTATGTAATTCTTCCAGTATCTTTAAGATACCATCGTACGGTTTAGTGTGATTGCACATATTTTCAGAATAATTTTTCTTAAATATTTCAAGGCATTCGTCAATATTTGTGCAATTTTCGGGCACTGCGCGTTCAATCAGTTTTTTTACCCCGTTTCCCACAAAACATCTCACCTCATTGAGCGTACGCTCAGGGTAGCCGAATTTGCAAAGCGCAAAATTTGTTGATTCTTTCAAATCTTCCAGCGTATTTAATAAAGTTCCGTCCAAATCAAAAATAACCGCTTTTATCATAAGTCGATTTTACCACAGAAAAAATCATAAAAATGATAAAATTGAAGCGGATATTTCCTTACTAAATTTTCGAGAAATTCAATATAGTCTTTTTCAAGGTGTTCCAGTGTTTCAAGGCGTGTCCCGGTAAATTCAAACTTTTTCAAATGTATTGCGTATTTGCCGTCTTTTTCTCTTGTACAGGCTATAAAATAAATGGGAACATCCATAATAAGAGAAAATCTAAAAGCTCCAACGGGAAAATTAGCCCTATGCCCTAAAAAATCGGAAGAAAAAACAGCATCCGCATTATGAGCCGAAATTCTGTCGCCGGCTATAAAAATAATTTCACCTTTATCAAGTTTGTCTTTTATATCAATAGAAGTTGTCAAATCAATATCTTCAACAGGATAAACATTTATAGGGTCATCAGGTGCAATTTCTGAGAGAAAGTTTTTAAATGTTTTACACTGATTAACCTCAAGAAATATATTAACTTTTATCCAATCAATTTCCGTTCCGGATTTAAAAAACACTCTCATGGCATTAGTATTTCCGAGATGAGAACACAAAAAACAAACACCCTTTCTTTTATTAAAATCATCAAACAAGATTTTTTTATCGTCTTCATCTGCAAAATAGATATTTTGAACGCCGAATTTATCAGTATACATTTCCATAGTGTCGATGAGAGTGTAAGAATAGTTTAAAAAATGCTTAAAGGCCTGTAATAAAGTGCCGCAGCCGGATATAATTTTCTGAAATCTCTGCGAACATTTTCTAATCTGCGGCGCGCTCAGAAATGCAAAAAGAGTAACGAAAAACACTATAAACTGCACAGGTTTTCTTCCCGCGAGTTGATATATATACCACAGTATCATCAGTCTTTTATGTCCTGCAGCCTGTTCTTTAACTTCATACCATTTCATTTATTTCAATCTCGTTTTCATTATGTAACGCGTATTTGGTTACTTACACTGCACTTCAAGCAGTGTATAATCATGAACTCCAATATTTTCATGTTTTCTGTGGAGTTTCAATCCTGCTTTTTCGACCAGTTCAAGCATTCGTTTTTCCGTATACATTCTGCTTTTTCCGTTTGCCATACAGGTAAAATACAAAGAAATATGTACAAGAGAATATTGAGCGCCTTCAAAAATCTGTTTATCGGTAAAAGGTTCTAAAATATAGATTTTTGTATTTTCAACCATAGAATTTTTTATATTGGTTAAAATAGATATAATCTGCTCTTCCGAAAAACAATCCAAAAACTGGCTCATAAAAACAGCACCCGAAATTTCAGGAAGTTTAGATTTCAAGACATCAACTCCGTGAAACTTCAGCCTTTCATCAGAGAGGTGCTTTTTGGCCTCTTCAATGTTTTCCGGCAGATCAATCATATTGACAATACAATCTTTATCAAATTCAAGACATGCACGTTCAAATTTACCGGTATTACCGCCGATATCAAAAATCTGCTCCAATTTATCTTCAAAAATAATTTTCAGAGCTTCTTCAAAACATCTGTCAGAATAAAAATGGTCAAACCCGAACCAGCTTTTTTTCATTTCGTCGGGCAAAAACTGCAATGCATTATATATTGTTTCATAATCTCCTATAAATTTTCTGCACCCCAGAGGTTCAGATGTTTCATAAGAGGACGCCAGTTCAGAAGCTCCCAGATAGCATACATCTTTTACAAAATTAAAATTAACCTTTGTCATCTCATTGTTCAAAAAAGCCGAAGCAACAAGAGTATTAACATATTTCCCTTCGGTTTGCAGTACCAGACCGGAAGCACAGGCAACTTCCAAAAGAGTTTCTACAGCATATTTAGAGACATGACAATGTTCAATAATTTCTTCAACCGTTGACGGATTTTCTTCCAAAAATTCTAAAATTCTGAATTTAAGCATTGCACTAACAGCCTGAAAAGTTAAAGGTGCAAACGCAATCTTTTGAGCGTCTGCAAGGGCCTTTATCTGCGGGGATATATGTTTTTTTTCTCTTCTGTATCTCATAATTCCAACTTCTTTCTGTCCTGAATACATATTACACTAAAAATATATGAACTCAAAAGCCCTATTGCCAGAACCGTTCCAAGGGAACTTACAAGTTTGAACCCTGCGCATGCTAATAACGCAAATGAAAATACACTTGTTAAACATGACATTAAAACAGCGTCTTTAAATTTTTTTGCACCTGCAAAGCGGAAAACCGAATAATCAAGCCCGAAACCTATTATCAAAAATATTGCAAGTATATGGAAAAAATTCACAGGACACTTAAATATACCAAGAGTTCCGAAAACAAAGAGCACTGCAAATATTGACGGAGAAATAATTTTGAAAGCAGATTTAAAATCATAAATTTTGGACAATAATAAATACAAAAGCACGAATATTGGAAGCAGCAGCCCGAGACAAATTAACCTGCATTTCCTTATTTGTGCGGATATATCACGCTGAAAATTAATTGCTTTTATTCCGTTGATTTCTTTTCCGCTAAAATTATATGCAATAACAATTGAAGAATTTTCATCTATCAAAAAATTATTTTTTAAAAATACAAAATTCTCATCTGCCGTTAAAAAATTATTTCCGTAATTTTCCGAAATAAGTTTTGCCCTTTGCTGCGCAGGCAAAAATTCTGCATATTCATTCAATTTATCCTTGTAAAGCTGTTTTCTGAAAATCTGATTTTCTCTCTGGCGTTTTTCCGAAGGAACATATTTACTTAAAGATTGAAAACTTACCCCTTCCTCAATCAACTTATCCTCAACCGCCTCTTCCTTTTGAAGAATATCCTGAAGATTTTCGCCTCTAACAACAAAAATAGATAAATCTCCGTTTGATTCTACAAGCTCACCGAACAATTTTTCAGCATTAATCAAAAATTTAGGCGGTACATACATATTTTTTATGTTGTCGTCAAAAGTTGTCCTGAAAATTCCGATTAAAGAAATAAAACAAACCGCACAGAGTATAATTTTTTTGTAATTTTCAGGGATTTCAAAATGCTTCACATCACGTTTTTCAGCCGTGATATGTTTACAAAGCAAAGGATAAAATAAAATAACTATCAAATATACTGTTGTCAACCCTGTTATTGTAAATACGGATATCTGCTTAAGCAATATAAAATTCGCAAATAAAAGAACAACAAAAGCACTCACCGTAGTCAAAAGACTTACGGTCAAACTTTTAAAAATCTCTTTAATCGTATTCTGTCCTTCATCCGAAACGAAATAATGAAGCGAGTAATCAACGCATATCCCGATTAAAGTCGTTGAAAAAACAAAAGTCAAAATATGAATATCTCTGAAAAATAAAGATGTAACCGCAAATCCCGTAAAAATTCCGGTACATATACTTATTGCAATAGGGATAACGGGTTTTAATGATTTAAAATACCAGAATACAAGACCTATAACAAACAGGGTTGACAGTATACAAATCAGATTAATTTCAAACATCGAGCGTGAGCTCGCATAATAAGAATGGACAGGAGCCCCCGTAAGATATATTTTCACGCCGTCCTTTGACAATTCTTCCTGCGTCTCGACAAGTGTTTTAATTTCATCATTCAAAATTGTCGGCGAAAGCGCAAGGTCGTTATCGACAGTAAGCATAACAAGACTGTAATATTTTCCGTTATGTTCAAATGGTGTAAAATCGGAAGTTCCTCCGTTTTCAGACAAATTCACAACAAAATCAGTCAAAAGCAAAAACGGATCCTCATCAATTGAACCGATAGGCTGCATAATAGGATTGTACAGAGCTTCAAGAGAATTTTCTTCCACTGTTTCATATTGTTTTGCTTTCAAAAGACCATAAGTTTTTGCCGATAACAGATTGTTGTGATATTTTTCGTAATCCGATATAATTGCCTGTATATCAGCGTTTGAAATGTGCATTTTTTCTCTGTCAACTTTACTGTAAAAAGTCTTGGACACTTCCTCCGAAGTTTCAGGCGAATCGCTTTCGACAATCACGTTAATTCTTGCCGAAAACCTTGTGCTCAAATCAACCAGAACATCGTTATTCCCGCCGAACAGAGCTTTCAGAATATTAGTTTCCGCGCCGGCAGGTCTGAACAGAACTAAAAGCCCTAAAGCCAAAAGTACCGTTATAAAAAGTATTCTTGAAATATTAATCAGTTTGTTGTGCATTGTTGAAAAGAGATTTCAGTTGTTCCGTTTTTAATAGTGGATATTTTAATAAAATCTATATCAGATTTACCTTTAATAATTATATCATAAAGCTGCGAAGCCGGAGCTGAACCCGCTTTAGGTTTCAAACCCACAGTCCATACGTCATTTTCTTTTTTAAAATAAAGATTAAAATTTTTATCCAAGTATGCAAAATTTTTATTAGATACAGCCTTTATAATTTCATTCATCTGCTTATTTTTTGCAGATGTATAAGACACTGTTGATTTTATAGGATAAAGAGTTTCAAATATTGCCCCTTTATCTTTTATAAATTTGAAATTCCCTCCAGATTTTAAAACAGTTGAATCCAGATATTTTTCCTGCGTAAATTTGCATGACGCATTACCGAGCTGCGGCATGCTGTTTGAAATATTTTTGCTTGTAGACTGGTGGTTAAAAACATCATCAGAAGCAAAACAAAAATTTATTCCGCAAAAAATTATTAATAACAATATCAAAAATCTATTCATACTTCTCCAATTGTTCCACAAATTTTACAGGGGCGCTGTATATACTTTCACCTGTTTTCGCATCAATACAAATCTGCATACTTTTTGCTTTAAAAATAAGTTCATCTGATTTTGCATCAAAAATTTCATATCTTATAATCAAAGCCGGTTCATATTCAATAAGAGTTGTAACTATTTTCAATTTCTGGGAAAACCTTGCAGACTTTATAAATTTTAAATCCATTGTCGCAAGCGGATACGCAATCCCTTCATTCATCATGTCAGTATAAGTATATCCTATTTTAGAAAGCATATCACATCTCGAAGCTTCAAGATATTTCACATAATTTCCATGCCACACGACATTCATCGGATCAAGGTCGTAAAACGGAACTTCCATATACATTTTTGTTGAAATCTTATTCATAAAAATATTATAAAACAAAAGTTCCGGAAGAAAAAATTTTATCACCGTCAAAAAATTTAAAATCAACCGAATTTTCTTTTTTTACAAGGCCTAAACACACACATACATCGGGTTTTATAACAGAAGAAAATTTAATTTTTTTAATTTTTTCGGGTATAAAATCAATTCCGAACGAATCTTTAATAAACTCTTTTACAAAAAATAACTGTACAACTCCCGGAAGAATCGGGAAATTAGTAAAATGACCTTTGAAAAAATTACTTTCGTGCGGAAATATCAATGAAAATTCCGCATAATCAGGTTTGACGGAAGATGTAATAACATTGGGATAAGTCAAATTTGTGCTAAAAATTTCTCTTATTCTTCTCTCATCAATTTTGCCGCGGTCATTAACCGGCAGGTCAAATAAAAATCTCCATCTTTTGCAGCGAACCGGAAAACCTTCTGATTTTGCATAATCTTTTAATATTTTAATCAGCTCCAACTTCCCTTTTTCCCGCAAAATATTACATCCTCTGCTTTTCAGGACAACTGCCGCGCAAAGTTTATCTCCGATTTCCAAACAATAAGATTTTTCGACCAGTTCATTTTTATTTAAAATATTTTCTATTTCATTAAGAGAAACCCTTTTTTCCTGAATTTTTACAATTCTGTCATTGCGGCCTTTTACGATAAAGCCGTCATCTAAAAATTCTAACCCGTCGCACAAAGGCAATTCCGGCTCATCAAAATACGGTGATTTTATTTTCCCGTTTTCATACTTTACGTTATCAAAAAATCTTAAATTATCTTTTGATGATTTTCTGTAAGCCATAACACCTGTTTCGGTACTGCCGTAAATTTCAGTTACAGGACACATTTTTTCAAAATATTCGTATACATCATTTTGAAGCTTTGCGCCTGCCGCAATAATCATAAGCGGCGGGTATTTAAACGTAAAATTATATTTTGCAAGTTTTTCCATAAAAGATGGGGTTGTAATAAAAATGTATTTGCCGTAGTCTTTCAAATCCTCGGGGTAAAAAACTCTTTCAGGCTCAACAAAGCATCCGCAGACTTTTGGCAGCATTATCATAAATGTTGCCCCGAACATGTGCTCAGGGCTTACTGTCGATACAATAACGGTATCTTTTGAGATATTAAAACAATCAGCCATATCAAGCGCTTCTTTGTATACAGCTTCATAACTCTTTTTAATAACTTTCGGCTCCCCTGTAGAACCGGATGTATAGAAGATTAAAGGCTCATTATTTTCTGTCATATTTAGCTCTCAAAATTATTCTTATGATATATTCTACCCCGAACATCACACCGAGTGCAATATATGAAATACAGGCGTTATATAATGTCCAAATTTTTTCGGACATAAAAACTGTCGCAATTGATATTGAAAGGTTTATAAACAAAAAAACACACCAGACATAGGTGAGTCTGCGTGTATAAATTCTTGTAAAATCACTTAATTCCCCGCCTTCCATCTTTTTTGCAATTTTTTGTATAACTGTTTCCCTGCAAAAAAGCGATGAAAAAAATACGCAAAAAATAAATGAATTAACAATAACCGGATAAAATTTTAAAACATAAACCTTGCTGAAATGGAAAAGCAAAACAATACACAAAGTTCCTAAAAACGGCAATAGAGGTTTAAGTTTATTCATGTAACCTGCCTTCCAATCTTCCGGCTTAAAGAAGCTGTTCAACGGCAGTAACAACATCATCAATAGTTTTAATCTGTTTAAAATTTTCCGGAGAAATTTTCTTTTCCGTAAATTCCTGCAATTTAACAGCTAAATCAACAGCATCAATACTGTCAAGTTCCAAATCTTCAAACAGGTTTGCATCCGGCACAAGTTTTTCAGGCTCGATTTCAAAATCATCAGCCAGA
The DNA here is from genome assembly GCA_944322885.1 of Candidatus Gastranaerophilales bacterium. GTDB lineage: Bacteria > Cyanobacteriota > Vampirovibrionia > Gastranaerophilales > Gastranaerophilaceae > Stercorousia. The sequence continues at coordinate 106,092 of CALUQH010000032.1, forward strand.
ATTTCTTTTAATCTATCAAAAATCTGTTCTCTCGTATATTTTGCCACTGCATTAATCCTTTTGTTCTGAGCCGTTACAGCTTCTTATATAATCAGCTATTGTCTTAACAGAATAAAAATGTTTTTTATTTTCTTCTTTGTTTTCGCTCAAATCCACATGATATTTTTTCTTTAAAGCCATACCGAGCTCTAAAGCGTCGATGCTGTCTAAGCCGAGCCCGCTTACGAATAACGGTTCTTCGTCTTTGATATCATCAATTGTTATGTCTTCTAATTCAAGCGATTCAATGATTAAAGTTTTAATTTCTTTTTCTAAGCACATCTTAATTCACCTGATAATATTTATAACTTAATTGATGAGTAAAGTCAAATTGATGTAAATAAAATGTATTAAAATTCCCCCTCCCTAATTAGGGAGGGGTTGGGGGTGGGTATTAATTGAAATCCATCCTAACCTTCCCTAATAAGGGAAGGAACTTTTTTCGTGAGCTTTGCACACCTATAACAGCATACCTTCTTATCTTCTGTTACCCTCTCTCAAAATGAGTTAGAGAGAGGGTAAACTAACATAACTGATACAACTAACTCATAAACTCATGTTTGATTTTCTCCGAAATTTCTTTTCGCAGCTTAATTTCGGATTTTTCAGAAAATTGTGAAAGCTTGATAGGTTCTGATTGGCTTATGGTATATGTTATAACCCTGTCTGATGCATCATAAATCGGACGTCCTTTTCGTAAAAACGGATAGTCGCAATCAATTTTTACAGGAATAATATCAGCTCCAGAGGCAATCTGTAATGCCGCTGCACCCTTATGGATTTTTAAATCTTCTCCTTCAACCGTTCTTGTGCCGGTCGGGAAAATAATTATGTTGTAACCGTCTTTTATCGCCTCAATACAAATTGCTTTAAATTCGTCCAGCTCAATGTTATTAGGAATATAAACATTTTTTATAATATTTTTCATAAAAATATTATTCAAAATTTCTTTTTTAGCAAGACATAAAGAATTTTCATAAATTCCGATTAGTATCATAATATCAATAAACGTAGGGTGTGTTGATACAATAATTTTTCCGTGCATCTGTTCAATATTTTTTGTTTTTACTTTTATAAGACCAAGAATTACAAAAAGATTAGTATACCACGCCCAGAGTTTATGAATAAAATCAGAAAAATATTCTCTTTTACTTCTTCCTCTTGTCAAAATTCCTCCAAAAGGTATAAGAACAAAACTTATAATCAAAGACCCCAGCCCGAAAATCGCAAACAGCATAACTACAAAAAAACCGCGGATAAACTTAATCATTTACCCTCTCCATAATATATAATGGGCAGATATAGCGTCCGCCTTTAACAAACTCCGAAAAACCGGCAGGCGGTAGATTGTCAGAATTCGGAACAATCCGAACATGTTCGCCGTCACCCTGTGTGTCTATAAGCATTGAAATACTTTCAAACCTGTCAACGGATTCTGCGTAGCAAAAAAGAGTTTTTTCTCTGTTCATTACAGCATCCAAAAGTCCGGCGGAGAAGCTTTCCTCTCCGGCAGCAACAGAATTATATGAACAATGAAGATTATTTAGCAGAGAAAAAAGCCCGATTGTTGAATTGTGAACGGAAAAACTAAACCCCGCCGGTGAAATCTCGTTTTCTTCATGCTCCTGTTTAATAAGCTTTACAACACGCTCCAATTCCCCGTAACGGGAAGCATAAACCAGTCTAACATCTTCACCGTCATAACATTGCAAAATCGTACTCAACGCAATTTTACCAACCGGCGACAATTTTCTCCGCATCATCATGGGAATTTGCGACAGGTCAATATTTTCACCTGTTGAACAGGAAATTTTTTTTATGTAAAATTCCAGACTATTCATGGTAACATATTATCATGAACGGGATTTTTATTACAGATGCAAGCGCAATTTTTGCAGACTATTTAACCGCTGATGACACAATAGTCAAAGGCAGTAAATTTTATTTCGGCAAAATTGAAAGAGAGTTTGACCCGATTGATAATCCAAAATACGACCTGCGCTGTAACAGAATTCTAAAATACCTTGTTGATAAAATTGATTTGTCGAAATTTAAAAAAAATGAAATCGGGATTGTTATAGGTACGACAAATTCAGGCATAGCTGAATTTGAAGCCACCGAAAACAAACATCACGCAGAACTTGGCAACCCTGCTGAATTTTTAAAATGGTATCTAGGAACAACAAATTACGCAGCTGGCGTTTCCACGGCCTGCACATCAGGAATTAAAGCATTTTCAACAGCCGTAAAACTTCTTGAAAATAATATTTGCAAAGCCGTAATCGCAGGAGGAGTCGATACTCTTGCACCTATGCCGACATACGGATTTCACGCGCTTGAAGTTTTATCACATGAAAAAACAAACCCCTTTTCAAAAAATCGTTCCGGAATAAGCTTAGGCGAAGGCGGAGCATTGTTTCTATTAGAAAAAGGAAAAGGCAATGGTATAAAAATTCTCGGTATCGGAGAAACATCAGACGCTTATCATTCTGCAACCCCTGACCCCGAAGGGGTTCAGGCTTCAATTGCAATTCAGCAGGCGCTGGATGAAGCAGGTTTAAAAGCAAATGATATAGATTACATAAATCTTCACGGAACAGGGACTGTTTCAAATGATTTGATGGAAGCAAATGCAGTTTATAAAGTATTCGGGAATAAGGTCTCCGCAAGCTCTACCAAACCGCTGACAGGACATTGTCTCGGCGCTGCTGCAAGCGTTGAAACTTATATATGCTATGAGATTTTAAAAGGTCAGAGAGCCTTACCAATCCACGAATTTGACGGTGAGTATGACGAAACACTTCCAAAAATAAATCTTGTCGACAAAAACACTTCAAAAAAAGATATAAAAACATGCATGTGCACGTCTTTCGGTTTTGGCGGAACAAATGCGGTACTAATATTAGGGAGAGGGTAAGAAGGTATGAAGGTAAGCAATTTACGGGAAAATAATTTAGAAAATGTTCTTCCGCATGACAGACCGATGATTTTAATTGACGAAATTCTGAAAATTGATATGGACAAAAAATTCGTCAAAACCTCAGTTACAATCCATGAGGATAAAATATTTTTTGATAAAGCAATCAACGGAATATCCCCGCTTGCCGGAATTGAATTTATGGCGCAGACTATCGGATGTTATTCATATTACAAAAACGGCCAGCAAATTCCTCAGATAGGTTTTCTTCTCGGCACAAGGCTGTATGAAAACTCTCTTGACAAATTTGAAAACGGCAAAACTTACACTATGACTGCACAGGAGCTTTACGGAGATAACGAACTTGTGTCATTTGAATGTTTAATTTATAATAATAATGAAAGTTCTTTACCTGTAGCAAAAGCAGTAATTAATGCATTCCAGCCTGCTGATGCGCAAGAATATATAAAGGAATTATAGGTGGTTGATAACAAAAAAATACTTGTAACCGGTTCAAGCAGAGGTATAGGCAGAGAAATTGCACTGTATCTGGCTAAAAACGGGTTTGACATTGATGTTCACTACGTCGGCAATCAGTCCAAAGCTCAAGAAACGGCAGATGAAATTAAAGCACTCGGCAGAAACGCTGAAATTTTGAAATTTGATATTAAAAACAGGGAAGAATGTGCTTCAGTTTTGTCTGACAGACTTTACTACGGAATTGTCCTGAACGCAGGGATTGCAAAAGATAACGTTTTTCCGGCTCTTGAAGGCGATGAATGGGATGAGGTTATTGATACAAACCTTACAGGATTTTACAATGTCTTAAAACCTCTTGTAATGCCTATGATTTCAAACAGAATTAAGGGAAGAATTATCACTATGTCATCTGTTGCGGCACTTTCAGGAAACCGCGGGCAGGTTAATTATTCAGCATCAAAAGCCGGAATTATCGGTGCTACAAAATCCCTTGCACTTGAACTTGCAAAACGCGGGATTACAGTAAACTGTGTTGCTCCGGGAGTTATTGATACCGATATGATTAAAGACGTTCCGCTTGACGAGATTAAAAAATTAATCCCTATGAAAAGATTAGGTCAAACCCGTGAAGTTGCAAGTCTTGTAAATTACCTGATGAGCGAAGATGCTTCATATATCACAGGACAGGTAATTTCTGTAAACGGAGGGCTTTACTTATGACAAAACGTGTAGTTGTAACCGGTATGGCTCTCACAAGTCCTTTAGGAAGTGATATTAACACATCTTTTGAAAGCCTTGAAAAACTGGAAAACTGTATAGAATACAACAAAGACCTTGACCAGTACGAAAGATTAAACACAAGACTTTCTGCACGTACAAAAGGTTTTGAAATCCCCCAAACTTATAACAGAAAAGTTACAAGAACAATGGGACCTCTGTCAATAATGGCAGTCAGAACAACTGAACAGGCACTTGAAGATGCCGGATTACTCGGAGATGAAATTATTACAAACGGACAGACAGGTGTAAGCTATGGGTCTTCCTCAGGCTCGCTTGATGCAATAATAGATTTTTACGGAATGCAGATTGACAAAGTCGTCAGAGGACTTAATTCCGGCTCATATGTTAAAATGATGCCTCAAACTGCTCCTGTCAATATTTCACTTTATTTTAAAACAATCGGTCGTCTTGTGCCATGCTCAACAGCGTGTACATCAGGCTCTATGGGTATCGGATATGCCTATGAAACAATCAAAAACGGTTATGAAACAGTTATGATTGCCGGCGGAGGCGAAGAACTCCATGCAACTGAAATTGCTATCTTTGATACACTTTATGCAACGAGTTTGAAAAACGATGCACCGAAATTAACCCCCTCGCCTTTTGATAAAAACCGCGACGGACTTGTCCTCGGAGAAGGCGCAGGCACTTTAATTCTTGAAGAATACGAACACGCAAAAAAACGCGGAGCAAAAATTTACGCAGAAATTATCGGTTTTGGAACAAATACAGACGGCACACATATCACAAACCCGAACAGAGAAACAATGAAAATTGCTCTTGAACTTGCACTTAAAGACGCAAACCTTACACCTGACAAAATAGGTTATGTAAATGCACACGGAACAGCAACCGTTCAGGGAGATTTAGCAGAAACCTGGGCTACAGAACAGGTCTTCAAAAGACTTGTTCCCGTAAGCTCTACAAAAAGCTACACAGGACATACCTTAGGCGCCTGCGGGGCAATTGAAGCAATTTTATCAATAGAAATGATGAACAGAGGCTGGTTCCACCCGACGCTGAATTTAAACGAAATTGACCCTGAATGCGGAAAACTTGATTATATTCAAGGACAGGGCAGAGAAATAAAGACAGATTACATAATGTCAAACAACTTTGCCTTCGGCGGAATTAATACGTCATTGATTTTCAAAAAGGTATAAAATCCTAGGTTTCTTAACTCCCGTAAATTTCCTGTCTTTTTTTCAATACAACAGGATTTTTCAGGTATTCATCGTATTTGCTGCGCATATTTATATAACCCTTCGGCGAAATCTCGATAATTCTGTCAGCAACTGTTTGGATTAGCTGATAATCCTGTGACGTAAAAAGTATTGTGCCGGGGAAATCAATCATTGCATTATTTAATGCCGTAATACTTTCCAAATCAAGGTGGTTTGTGGGCTCATCAAAAATCATTACATTTGCTTCGGCTATCATCATTTTGGCAAACAAACATCTCACTCTCTCGCCGCCTGACAAGACATTAACTTTTTTATCGGCATCATCGCCCGAAAAAAGCATTCTGCCCAGATACCCGCGTAAAAAGTTTACGTGCTGATCCGGTGAATACTGTGCAAGCCACTGCATTATAGTTAAATTATTTTCAAAATAGAAATTGTTATCTTTCGGGAAATATGAATGTGTTGCGGTTACGCCCCACAAAACTTCTCCGCTGTCAGGTTTTACGCGGTCTTCCAAAATATCAAATAAATTTGTAATTATTGAAGTGTCACGTGCTATAAATGCAACTTTTTCCCCCTGATTAACTTCAAAACTTAAATTTTTGATTAAAAGTTCGCCGTCCTCATTGGTTTTGTACAAATTTTTAACCTGCAAAACATCTTTACCGGGGATTTTGTTGTATGTAAATCTTATTCTAGGATACTGTCTTGAAGAAGGTTTAATTTCTTCAAGCGACAATTTATCAAGCATGTTTTTTCTGGAAGTTGCCTGCTTTGCCTTTGATGCATTTGCACTAAAACGGGCAATAAAAGCTTTCAGTTCTTCCATTTTTTCTTCGGTTTTCTTATTTTGTTCTTCTTTCTGTTTTTTAATCAACTGGCTTGCCTGCGACCAGAAAGAATAGTTTCCCGTATAGAGCTGAATATTTTTGTAATCGATATCAGCAATGTGTGTACAAACGTTATCAAGAAATTTTCTGTCGTGCGAAACCACAATAACAAGGTTCGGAAAATTTATCAAAAATTCCTCAAGCCATGAAATCGTATTCAAATCAAGGTGGTTTGTAGGCTCATCAAGCAAAAGAATGTCAGGATTTCCAAACAGAGCCTGCGCCAGAAGCACCCGCACTTTTTCATTGCCCGAAAGTTCAGACATCTGTTCGTAATGCAGTTCATCAGCTATTCCTAAATCCGAAAGCAGCGAGGCAGCCATAGCCTCAGCCTGCCAGCCGTCCAGTTCGGCAAATTCTTCTTCAAGATGAGCAACCTTTATTCCGTCCTCATCATTAAAGTCGGGTTTTGAATAAAGAGCATCGCGCTCCTGCATAACATCATAAAGCCTTTTATGCCCCATAATTACGGTGTCAATAACTTTGTAATCATCAAACGCAAAATGATCCTGTCTTAAAACAGCAATTCTCTGCCCTTTAGATATATGAATTTCACCCGAAGTCGGTTCAATATCTCCTGCTAAAACTTTCAACAGCGTACTTTTACCGGCGCCGTTTGCACCGATTACGCCGTAACAATTTCCGGGGGTAAATTTTATGCTTACATTCTCAAAAAGGGTCTGACTGCCAAATCTGACAGTCAATTTTTCAGTTGAAATCATAAGTTTAATTATAATACAAAAAGAAAAATTTTAAATATCTGCCCCTCTGTCTAATGAAATAAATTAAAATATATTTAACAATATTTTTATGAAAATACAGCCCCTACGTCTAACAGGCATTACCCCTGTAAAAAAAATTCCTCAAAAAGCACAAGAGGTTCATACAAAAAAAAGTATTTACTCGGAAAGACTGGCGATGGCTGGTCTTTTAACCCTACCGTTTATACTTTGCGAACTTTCCTGCAGGATATCTAAAAAACTTAATTCAAACAAATAAGTTATTCGGATTTATACAGAAATTTGTCTAACCCTTTTGCAATTCCAAAATGAAGAAATGTAAATAAGCCCGCAAGGTATGCACTGTATTTATGAACCTTCATTTTATTTTTAAATTTTACGTTGTTCAATCCGGTAAGTCCGCATACCGTACCAAAACCCATTGCCGCATAACCTGTTGAAGAAACAAGTTTTTTATGAATTTGCCATTTTTTATCAGTTATATATGGTTTTTGTGTTACAGAATTTATCATAATCTATTTCCTAAAACTGTTTTTTACATAAATTACATATTTATCCTGACCGAAGTGTGAAAAAGTTATCTTACCTATAGACGAAGCTCTAAAAAGCCCGCCTACAGGAGAAAATTTTACACTTTGAGGTTTAAATGAGTATTTATGAAAATATTTGTCAGTATCATTCAAAAGTAAAAATTTCTTTTTTTGAAATGCCGGTTTTTTAACAGTTATTTTTTGGTCTGCAAATTGAGATATCTTGATAATTTCCGCATCAGGGAATATTTCTTTTATCTGTTCTTCTGTCAACTCTTTTTCTTCAAAAAATTTTCCGTTATAAACAAGTTCATAAATTTTTAAATCCGCGTTGTGGCATGCAATCAATCGCCCGTTATATAAAAATTCGTAATTCGAACCGAGCATAATTTCATTGTTCATATTGTAATAAATAGAATAATTACCAGTGCCCGGAGACGTCTTTTTAGTAAGGGCAATTCCATCCTCAAAAATTCCGTCTGCATTCCATGTTTTAGCGGAAGGTGAATAAATAATCTGATTATCATTTAAAACAGGCTTCATATTCCCTGCAAATACAGGAGAACTCAATAAAACCAAACATAATATCAAAATAAATTTTTTCATATAAACCCTTTCTATTTTTTTATTAATATTAACATAAATATATTATTAAAGTTAATACCCGCCCTTCCCCTCTCTAATAAGGGAAGGTATTTATACAAAGCAAAACAGATACAAGGAATAAGAGATTCCGAAACAAGTTCGGAATGACAATAATACCCTGGTGCATTGACAGAATAAAGCGATAACAAGAATATCTTTAAGTATTTTAGAACACTGAAAAAAGCGGCTTATGCAATACCATAAGCTGTCATGGGTAGAGCGGCACGCTTCTTCTTTAGTTTAAACCGCATAAGTTTAATCCAAAATCTAAATGACGGGTGGAGCAGCACGCTCCTTCTTTAGAGTAGATATTATAAATTTATTCAAAACCTGATTGGCGGGTGCAGCGGCTACGCTGCAAAAAAAGAGCCGCAAGGCTCTGGCGAAAATAAAAAAAGTTGATGAATATCGGCAAACGTGGTAAAGAAAAGGAGCCGCAAGGCTCCGTTGGAATTAAGAATAGCTGGAAGTATGAAAAAGATTTAATTATATTTAATACTCTTTTCATTCATAAGGCAATTACCCGATTGATTAGTATTTGAATAAAAATTTTTTAAACGTTTGTCCTAATTTGGCTGAGACATTGGGCCAACTGGTCAGGGCAGCTTGTCGATTTATCCCCGCATTTTATACCCGAAAGTTTAGAAATTACATCATCGACTTTCATGCCTTTTACAAGACTTTTTATCCCTTTAAGGTTCCCATTGCAGCCGCCTATAAAGTCAACATCAGTTATTATATCTTCATCATTAATTTTTACCTGCATCAAACGGCAGCAGGTTCCGGATGTTTCATATTGAATAATTCTTTCCATATAGTTCTCCAATTCTTTTATATTTTTTTTAATTATACTCTAATATTTTAGTACAAAAATTGACAAAACATTTAACTATCGTTAATAATATAGACATGTTAAAGAAATTAATTCTCTTTTTAGTGTTATTTTTAATTCTGCCTGTAAACGCACAAACCGTCCTGACGGGAGAAGTGACTTACGATGTTGATTCTGCAAGAAAAGAACTTTTACAAAACCCGATAAAAAAACTCAGCCCTCAACTTGTTGCAAAATATTTAACCGACAGTGAAAACAGAGAAAATCTCGGCTATGCACTACAGGGAAATGTGGAATTAAAAGACAGAACCCTTGCATTTTTTTCGGATGGAACTTATGCCGTAATGTATGACAGAGATAAATACCACGTATGGTATTATTCACATGAGGGCAAATTAATTTATGCGGAAGAAAAAACAGGGCTTGATTACCCGTACAAATCATATAAATATACAACAATGGGCGAACTTGTAAATATGGGACTCAGGGTAAGCAAAGAAGAAACTTTTATCTACAGTCCTAACGGCAGACTGATTGCGCACTGGCTGCGGGAAAACGCTTACGACGAGGACGGTAATATCATAATGCAGCGAAAATATGCAAAATAAAAGAAGATAAGCTTTTCATAAACGGCTTATCTTCTTTTATCACATTTGTTTATTTCAAATTCCAGAAATATCTTAACATTTTGTCTTTAAAGCCGAGTTTTTTAAATTCGCCTTTTTTAACCGATGTAATTTCAAACGGCTCTGGCTGAACTGTTCTGGCATATTTTATATCAGGCTCGCCAAACAGCATAACGTAAGATGCCTTGTAACCCTTCGGGATTTCAAGATAATCCGATAACTCGGGCATTATCATCAGGCAAAATTCAGCCAGACCGCACCAGCATGTGCCGACATTCATACTCTGAGCGTAAAGTTCAAAGTAACTCAATGCAATCATCGGGTCAACAGCATAACACGGTGCATTAACAGGGGTTGATACAACAACCATGTGAGGTGCACCCCTGAAAATAATATCATCTCCGTTTAAGAATGATTTAAGGTATCTGTTGAATTTATTTACAATAGCTTTTACAGGTTTTTTGGTCAGAGCATCAACAACTTTGCTGTTTACATAGCCTCTGAATTCATTCATTACCTCTATATCATCAATAAAAGCAAAATGAAGTTTATGAAAATTACACCCTGTCGGAACCCAGTTTAACATATTTTTCAGTTTGTCCATTTTTGTGCTGTCAAGATTTTGCTGTTTATAGTGTCTGTAACTTCTTCTGCTTTTTATTAAATTCAAAATCATTTCAGGGTTTTGAAAATAAATTTTATCGGAATTTTCGGGATGTTTTCCGCATACAGAAAGCGCGCCTGTCGGACAAATTGCAAGACAGTGCTGGCATTTAAAGCATTTATTTTCATCTATAACAGGAATTTTTTCATCATTAAATTCTAAAGCATTTGCAGAACAGTCTTTAATACACTGGCCGCAATGTATACATTTTTCCTTATCAATTTCAAACATAATTTCTACCGCCTTCCTAAATAATTTATTTTATTATTATACATAAAAAATGAATTTATATTGTGATATAATTTTATCAGTCGGGAATTTGTATGAAAAAGTTTATTCTAATATTGCTGATAATTTTCATTTGCCCTTCGGTTTATGCAGGTGAAATAAAAAAAATCTCTCTGCAGGAAGCGCTTGATATTGCCGTTGAAAACAATATTGATTATCAGGCCTCAAAAATAGATATCGGAATAGCCGAAAATAAGGTAAAAGCTTCTAACCGTCTGCAAAACCCGCAGATTAATACCTTTTTTAATATCGGTGATATAGGCAAAGGCAACCCGCAGACAGCAGGTTTGTCAGAAACTGTTGAGATTGCAAAACGCGATGCAAGAAAAAAATTAGCTCTTGCAAATTTGGAACTTACAAAACAAAATCTTGATTACATTAAATTTGATTTAAAAATGGATGTCAGAGAAGCTTATGTAAACCTTGTTCTGGCAAAAGAAATTCTTTTAGTTCTTGAATCAAGACAAAGATTGTTGCAAGATCTTCTTGAAATAGCAAAAAAACGTGTAGCAGCCGGCGAAGTTGAAGAAATTGATGTAATTCAAACGGAAATCGCATTAAATCAGCTTGTTATTCAGGTTAATACCCAAAAAGCAAACGTTAAAAGCTCAATGTTCAATTTCAATAAAGCCATAAATATTAAAAATGAAGGCTCAATAAAATATGACGCACAGGATGATAATTTTTCCGATAAAGATGATTTTATAGCCCTGTTAAGCCCCAAACCGCGCGACAAATTGCCTCCTTTTGAATTAATAATGGAAAATTCCCTGAAAAACAGATATGATATAAAAATTGCTAAACAGGAAATTGATGTTGCAAAGAAAAATCTTGTATATGTGGCACGCCAGAGAGTTCCAGACATTGAACTTCAAGGCGGTTACGGTTTTATGACAAAAGGGATGAGCGAATCAGGGTCATATACAAACGGCGCTTATGCAGGCGCAAATATAGTTAACATACCGCTTTTTTACACCTTTAAACCTGAAATCCAAAATGCAAAAATGCAGGTAAATCAGGCTGAATTAAAATACACATCAGTTGAAAACAAAGCTATAAATGATTTGCACAGCGCTTATGAAAAATTTCTGACAGCCAAATTAAATTTGAATTATTACAATGATAATCTGCTTAAAAATTCCAACGAACTTATAAAAGTTGCCAAAAAGAATTATGCGCAGGGTAAATCGTCCCTGACAACTCTTATAGTTATGGAACAGTCCTACAGATCAATTGTTGCAGGATATACTTATGCTCTGGCGGATTATTACAACTGTTGGATTGATTTTTTAAGAGAGGTTAACGTTGAAAATTTCAATCTCAAAGAAGAAAGTTTATAATAAAAAAGAGGTTAAATAATTTAACCTCTTTTTTTACTTATTAATCATCAACTGTTGTTGTTGATATATTCTGTATTGTCTGGACAATCGGTTCATCTTTTTCAATCAAGCTTAAGTATAATAATTTGTTTGCTGTTGCCTGATCCAGATCTATGAACTTACCTCCGGCTTTTACATCGCTTGCTGAAACGATTTTAACGTTTGCATCAATTGTCAGATCTCCGTATTGAATATGTACAGGAACAACATCTCCGACTTTCAATGATTTATTATGTTTAAGAGATACACCGCCTCTTGAGATATCTGTTATTGATACAACTCCATCGGTTGTTGAATCAAATGTAATCGGGTTCTGGTTGTCTTCTGCATCAAATCTCATATATTGACGTTTATCTATTGAATCAACTTTGTCACTTACGACACGCTGTTTGTATACTTCTTTACCAAAGTCGTAGTTGATATCAGGAGTTGGTTCAGGTTCAGGATCCGGGTCAGTATCCGCATCTGTATCGGTATCGGTATCGTTGTCACTGTCTGTGTCATCGTCATTATCGATATCCGTGTCAGAATCAGAATCCGTATCATCGTCATTGTCGTTATCGATATCACTGTCTGTATCACTATCATTATCTGTATCTACATCAGTATCGGTATCCGTATCTGTGTCATTATCTGTATCTGTATCGTCATCAGTATCACTGTCTACATCCGTGTCGGTATCTGTGTCACTATCAGTATCTGTATCCATATCCGTATCAGTGTCAGTGTCCGTATCGGTATCTGAATCTGTATCTACGTCTGTGTCAGTGTCCGTGTCAGTATCGTTATCAGTATCCGTATCATCATCACTGTCAGTGTCATCGTCATTGTCAACATCAGTGTCAGTATCTGTGTCACTATCAGTATCTGTATCCATATCTGTATCCGTGTCGGTATCTGTATCGGTATCAGTGTCGAGAGGAACTTCATTTTCTTCCTCTTCAGGTACTACAAGGTTATCATCATCTTCTTCAGTACCTTGTTTATCGCCGTCGTTACCGCCATTTACGCCGTCATATCCTTCATCTCCGCCTTGAGAGCTTCCGCCGTAATAGTAGTTACGTCCGTTACCGCCTTCGGAAGTCTGATTTTCAGGATCACCGCCGACTGCTTCAACATCTTCAGGTCTTACAGCTTTTGCTCTGATTGAGATATCTGAATCATTATCATCTGCTGCGTTTGTTAATTTCTCTGTTGTATCATCTTTAACTACTGTAGAAGGATTAAACTTATTTCCGTTTTCTCCGCGGTGTTTACCCATATTGAAGTAGTAGCCGCCTGCATAAGCGTTATCTGCAACAAGAGTTAAATCTTGTTCATGAACCCAATTGCCGTCCTGATCATATCTGCCGTTGCCGTCATTGCCCTGACCTCTTAAGGTACCGTTTTTAACAACGATTGTAGAATCAGCTGCGTGTTCATATTCTGGATTTTCATTTTCATCCCAATAGCTGCCCAGGTCAAGTGCAGTAAGTTTTGCTTTTTCAGGATGAATATTTGTATTTTCGCCGTAGTAATCGTTTGCGTATGTCGGAACTTCACCAAGATGTTCGATATACATATTTTTACCGCGGGTTGTTAAATCAATTCTGTTTGCGGCTGTAGTTTCGCGAACATATACATCGCCTGAGAATTCTGCGTTAATAGAACCTTCTCTAGAAATCAATCCGCCGATATTTGTATCGAGTTTACTGCCGTCTTCAGCGTCCAAGCCTTTGACATGAATATCTTTTATAGCAAGCATATCAACGCCATTGCTGCCTTCATCAACAGTTGTCGGAACGTGAGGTTTTGTAGCATCATCACCGTAGAAAAGGTTTTCAGCGCCATTTTGTCTGAAAGTTAAAGCATTATCAGCTGCGCCGATATTTCCGCTTGCAATGATAGAAATACCTGTACCTTCAACGCGCGGATGTTTTTTGTCTGCATCTCCGCCGTTGATAATATCAAATTCCTGTGAACCTTTTGTTGAAGAATCAGCAAGAAGAATTACACGTCCGTCAGCTTTAATCTGATCAACTTTCATATCTTTGTTGATACTTGCAAGGTTAATAAGCGAACCATTTCCTTCGCTTACGGCTTTAACATCTCCGTCAACAGCGATGTTAACTGATTTTGTTAAATCGCGTGCATTTGTGCCAATGCCTGTATAAACTCCGTCATTCGGGCCGACTTCTTCGCCGATTGCACCGTTTTGAACATCGATAGTTAAACCGGCTCCTTCAGTTGTAGCAATCAATACATTGCTTACACCGTTATTAAGAAGGTCACCGTCTGTAACCTGTATATTTACTTTTGCATTTGACTGAATATTGTTATCAGTAACCTGTGCACTGCCGATTTTCATATCAGAATTGCTGTTTATAAATTTGACAGTTGCGCCTGCGTTGGTATTGGACACTTTACCTTTAATATCCATACCGCTAGTACCGCTGTTATCAACAAGCAATGAAGAACCGTTTGAAGTTACTATACCTGTTGTATCTACAAGTAACTGACCGTTTGTATTTTCTAATTTTAATGCTCCCGTGTTATTTGTTACATTGCCTGATACAAGCAAACCTCCGTTACCGCTGTTTGTCATTGTCAAATCACCGGTATTAGTTACATTGCCGCTTATATTCAAAGCACCATTAGTGTTTGTAAAAGTTGCATTTCCATTGTTGTTTACGGTTCCGCCGACTAACAAGCCGTTAGCCCCTGTTTCATTTGTGGCAATCAATGTGCCTTCATTAGTAATTGTACCGTTAAGTCCGATACCAGTTCCGGAACCGTTGTTGGTAAATGTCATGGTACCTTTGTTTTTAACGATACCTGTTGTATCAACAAGAAGTTCTCCGCCTGAGTTTGTAACGGTTAAGTTACCATTGGGATTAGAAACTTCGCCTGTTATATTAACACCTGAAGCGCCTTCGTTTGTGATAGTTATGTTGCCTTTGCCGTAGTTTTTAACCTGTCCGCCAACAGAAGTGCCGGTAACAGATTTAATTTCAATGTTACCGTTATTATTAACAAATGTATTGGCAGAACTCATATTATCATTTACTAATGATTCAAATAATGTGTCAGCAGCATCTTTACCTGTCAAAGCGTTAGTAAGATTGTTGCCTAAACCTGCAACAACAAGTCCGTTAACATCAACCTGTCCGCCTTGCAGACTAACATCACCGCGGGCAGCAATTCTTCCGCCTGTTTGTATATTAATATTACCGCCTGTTTGTGATCCGTCTTTTAATGATAAAACACTGCCATTACCGGCTTGTAATGTCGATGGGTCAAATGTTCTATCAATATTATTAGCTACAAAAACGGTATCACTATATGTCTTATCAAGATCATATTTACCTTCCGTTACAGGATCGTTTTCAACAACCTTTACACCAGTAAGTCTTCCTTCTTGTGTTGTAGGAAGTTTCAAATAATTTGATAAAGCATCATAAGAATTTTGTGTAGGAGCAATAACAGATAAACTTCCTACATTCAAAACACCGGAAGCACCAACAACCATACCGTTTGGTGATATAATCATTAAATTGCCATCTGTTTTTAAAGGACCGCCTGCACTTTGCAAAGCATTAACAATACCGTTTATATTAACACCGCTGTTAACAAGTGCAACAAATGTATTAATAGCTCCTTCTGCACCTGGAGTTAAATGTACACTGTGAGTTCCATTTGTACCATTCCATGTAACATCAACATTTTGTTGATTAATATAACTATATATAAAGTTAAGAATATCACCTTGAGTTAAGTCAATTTTATCAAACTGCTTAAAACCGGTTTGTCCATTAACTGCATCAGGCCCAATATTCCAAGTGTTGTCACCCACACTTGGTTTTATAGCAGAACCGTCAGCATTAGTAATACTTGAAGCCAAAGCCTGATAAGCAAGCGACTGCTGCATTATCAGTAAGAAACTTAATACAAATGCTATTACTCTTTTTTTATTAATACCTTGTGTCTTCATAGGTTTCACCTGTTTCTTTTTCTTATGCACATGAACACTTTACGTTACATGTATATAAACGGTTTTTTTCATACATTCTTTACTTTTTTTCATCATGTTTTTACAAAAGTTAATATTGTATATATCATATTTTTTTAAGAACGGATTGTTCCCTCTATTGTTACTTTTCGTTTGCCTTGCGGGTTAATTGTTACACCGGCGACATTACCTTTTACGCCTTCTCTGATTTTTTTATATTCTTCTTCATAGTTGTCAACAGGAACAAGTTTTTTACCGTTGACTTCCAATTCAGGGAATACATAGAAATATCTGTTTGTCATTTCTCCGTTGATTTGCTTTTTATACGCTTTTGCAAAATCAGAAGCGCTGACAGGGGTACCATCTTCATATTTGTACATTTTATGATATGCAGCAGGTCCCTGCCATCTAACAGCCGGCAGTTTAGCAATGTCAAAGCCAACTTCCTTTTCGCCGCGTCTTGTTTCAACCGTTGTAAACTGAGGAATTTCAATAGAAAGGTTTTTGGTATCCGGTTCGCCTTCTGTTGAAACCAGTCTTGTTAGATCAAATACATCATCTGTATTACGCCCTTGCGCATTAACACCTCTCATTGTTGCAAGACCATGGACAGTACCGCCAATACCACCTAAGATACCTGAATTTTTTGCGGTTTCCCAATGGTTTTGCATTGAACCGCCATAATGCTGACCGTCTGCCTGCCCTGACAAACTTGCATCTCCTGTTAATGTTGCTTGACCATGTGCTGTACCTGATACAGGTGTATCATGTGTAATAGCTGTTGTTCCATATTGATCAGTATAATAGTCAGTAGTTATTACATTATCATGGTAATCTAATGAAACATCACCTGTTAAAGATACAGGGCCTTTTAATGTAATATTTTGCGCAGCAGTTTGACCTGCAAACTGCAGTGCACCGCCAAAAAGTGAGCCCAAACCGCCTGTTAATAAACCGATACCGGTTCCTATACCTGCATTTTTCAAGACATGCAGTAATCGTTTACCAGCTGTAGTGTTTCTGTCAACGCTGTATCCGGCAGACTCAACCATATCTCTTAAAGCATTCAGTTCTCTATTATCGACTGTATCATTACTATTGCCGATAATTTGTTTAAAGTTTAATGTACCTGTTTCACCATAAGGTGACGGCAAATTCATATCCAGTACACTGCGGCCTTCTTGAAGGGTCATATTTAAATCTTTGATAAAGTTTTCTTTAGCCGTTGCATTATCACCGAATAAAATCTTCATAGCGTCATCTGTCGCAGTAGACGGATCACAGCATATACCCATAAATGTTTTCCATTTATCCTGATTAAATTTAAAATATCTTGTCTGACCATTAATTTCAGTTTTAAAATAACCGTCTTCACCATCTTTAAATTTTGAAGGATCGGTAATTTCATCACATAACATCTCCGGACATGCCTGAACCAACGCACGGCCTTTCTTGCCTATATCATTATGAATTTTGCCGTCTTCAGGAGCATCTTTTCTTCCCGATTTAGAGAAATGTACTGTTGTATTAGGTACATCCTGCTGAACCTGCTTATTTCTAGTAAAATCCTCAGCCTGTTCTTTAATAAAATATTCATCATCTTTCAAAACTTGTTCGGGAGATCTTTCATTCATTACATCATAAGTAGCCATCAATTTCAAAAGAGATTTTGAATCTAAGCCACAAGCTTCTGACATCGCCAAAAGTGCACCCTTTTTTCTCAATTCAGGTGTTAATTGCTCAAAATTATCCGGTAAGCCAAGAATAGTTGACTTTTTAAGTGCATCCATAATAAGTTTTTGATCTTCCGGATCAGATGAATTTTGTATTCTTTCAACTAAACCGTTTAATGCATCTCTATCCTCTTCATTTGCATATTTATTTATATAAAGCTGTACAATATCTGCATCATCACGTTTGGTCGTTTTTTCCTTAGTACCACCCATAGTAGTCGAATATTCAGATAGTTCAGCCATCCTTTTTTCAATTTTTCCGTTATATTTTCTTTCCGCAATATAAAGATCTATTGCATTTCTTAAATCAGGATCAGAATTTGCCTGATCCAATAATTTTGCATAACCTTCACGGGCATCAGCCTCCACCTGCTTTCTGGCTTTTTTGCTATCACGCAGACCTTCCGGAACATCAATAACACCCTCCTTAGTAGTAGTTGTTGTTACCGAAGTAGCCTCAATAGATGCAGATCTTCCCTGTGCAGCTTCTTCATACTTAATTTCTCCAACAGGTGTTGATAATTCTTCTTTTAAAACACCCTCATTGCGCACAGCATATCTCTTTGAGCCGTCTACTGCAACTTCCGGCTGTTCTGCAATGGCCGGATTTTCGCCTTGTGACAATTGCTGAATTGCTCCTGCATCAGAATCAGCAGTAAACTCCACATATTTTTCAGCATTAGGATCAACAAATTTTTCCGGATGAGATGCTGCAAAACCTTTCATCATTGTTCCCAAAGTTTTGCTTATCTCCTCTTGTGACATATTTTGAAAATTTATATTACCATCCTGATCAACATTTAATTTTTGCTGCTCAACCATATATGTTAAAAATTCAGCCTTCAGTGTTTCATCTTGTGCAAGTCCCATTCTTTCAACAAGCATATTGGTAGGTATAGAAATTTCCGTACTTGTACTTACAACCTCACCTTTTGGTTCTTGCTGTACAGAATTTCTTTCGACAATAAGTCCTTTTGCGTCAAGCCGATAAGTTTGCGGCTTGCCGTCAGCACCTCTTACAAAACAACTTTCAGGAAAAGATACACCTGTTCCCGAAACAACATAATATGAATCTCCTTGTTGTTTTACAATTCCGTCTTCAACCCATTTTTGTACCTGCTGCGGATTTACTTTGCTGATATAGCCTGGATCTAATTGTTGCACACTGTAGCTGCCCATAAGTCAGTCCTTTCTATTAATTTTCAAATTTTTTGCATGAAAATTAAACTTTTATACTTCTCTATATCCATGTAAAAACATTTTTTAATCGCAAATTGCCTGATAGAAAATATTTTTACATGCTCTGTTCTGAAAAATCCTTGATTTTACAGGGTTTGAGAAGTAATTTTTTAACTTCACATTTCTTTACATTATTGTATTTTTCTTCTACACATGCTTTTACGGATGTTTATAGATAAAACTTTAAAAAATATCTTGTACATGTTACATTTATTTACAAATTTTATATTAACCCCTCACCCTCGCCCTCTCCCTCAAGGGGCGAGGGAATAAATTACAAAACCTATTTTTGTATTAAAATATCTCAGAGGAAAACTATGACAGATATTTTCCAAAAACTCGCTAAATCAGAATTCAGAAGCAAATTCAAACTTAAACAAAAAGATATTGATTATATCAGCGAAAAAGGACTTGATACAATAAGACGCCATGCCTGTGATTTTATTTCCAAACGGCTTGCACCAGCCGTTATCCCGAATGACGGGAAGCAAACACCTATGAAGGGACATCCCGTTTTTATCGCACAACATGCAACAGCTACATGCTGCCGCGGGTGTCTTTTTAAATGGCATAAAATTCCAAAAGGTACAGAACTTACGCAAAGCCAGCAAGACTATGTCGTAAATATTATTATGCAGTGGATTGAAAGACAGTTATAATTAACTTCCTTCCCTAATAAGGGAAGGATATGAGGATGGGTAACATCAATACCCACCCTGCCCCTCCCTAATCAGGGAGGGAATTATTTTAATACCTCAGAGGTATTTTTGAACGGTTTACGGTCTTTTTCTCATACCCGAAATTTGCAAGCATTCTGCAGGTGCTTGTGTAAAAAATACTTTCATCGAAAGTCGGGCCGATATTTATTGAATCGACTGTCTTTTTCAAAAATTTGTATTCAATATACGGAACAAAAAGGCCGTTTTTCTCGCAGATTTTTGTCTGTTTTGCAAAATTTGCCCCGAAATTGTTGATAAAAATTATCCTGTATTCTTTTTCGTCTTTGAAATGCGGATTTTTAAAGAACAAACTTATTATGCTTAAAATATCAATAAGCTCAAGAACCGTATCAACACGTTTTTCAGCCGTATTCTTTTTGGAGCTTTTTAAAAGTTTTTCATACTGTTTGTTCCATTTTTCAAAAATAAGTTTTAAAATTGTAATTTGTTTGGCTCTGTCATAAATTATGTTGCCGTAGACCGAATCAAAACCGATTTTAGCCATATCAGAAAGTAAATCTTTTTTGCAAAAACCTATGTTGTAGCCCGTATATTTTTGGCCTTTAGCGTAATTATTCCAGAGGGTAAGGTTGTCAGCTTCCGTGGAAAAAGATATTGTGTAATATTCATACTTGTAGCCAAAATCGTTGGAACCGTTGATAATATTTGTGTATTTTGCATAAAAATGTTCTTTAATCTTTTTCAAAAGCGACTGATTTAACTCGGGCAATTCATCCGCGAGAGTGCAGATAAGTTTGTAAGAATAAGTTACTTCTTCTTTATCATTAAGATATAGCGCGTTTGAAAACCTTATCGTACCTGATTCCAGAATGCTCAGAAGTTTTTCCGGTTTTGTGTAGTGATAAAGAATACTGTTTTTCCCGTCATCAAGAATTTTCTTTACCCGCGGAATTTTTTCAAACAAACTATCGTAATCAATCATTTTTCACCCCATATATATTATAACATATTTTGTATGAAAAACCTATATATATAATTTCCCTCACTGATTAGGGAGGGTTAGGGTGGGTTTTAATTTTAGAATTTCTGAATTTCTAACTAATATCCATCCACAACTTCCCTGATTAGGGAAGGCTTTTATTTTCCCTCCCCCGGGGGAGGGATTAAGGGAGAGGGTAAAATCTTATACATTCACAAGTTTAATTTGTTTTTCTTTAGCAATCTCATCATAGAGAAGTTTTCCGCCGCAGAATGAGTAAATATCACTATACCCGTAACCGCTTAGAATTCTTGCTGCAACGTAGCTTGTATAACCGCGTCTGCAATGGAGAACTACTTTTTTATCTTTTGGAATTTCATTCAGGCGGCCTCTGATTTCAGCAGCCGGAATTGAAATTGCACCTTCGATATTAGACATTTGATAAGCCGAAGAAGGACGTACATCAATGATTACAGCGTCTTTCAAATCTTCATAAAATGCGGGTTTAAAAAGTCCGTCCAAAATATTCTGGGACGACATACCGAGCAGGTTTACCGGATCTTTTGCGCTTGAATAAGGCGGGGCGTAACAGAGTTCCAAATCTATCAAATCCTGAACTTTTCCGTTAAGCCTCATAACGGTTGAAATCACATCTATGCGTTTTTCAACACCTTCATAGCCCGCTGCCTGAGCACCGAGGATTTTTCCTTCCGGTGTAAACAAAAGTTTTATTGTCATAAATTTTGCGTTCGGATAATAGCCGGCATGAGAGTTGCACATAACAATATTTTTTAAATAGTTAATGCCGGAAGTTTTTAGCTGCTTTTCATTCTCGCCGACTGCCGCAAGAGTTTTGTCAAACACTTTTATAACACAGGTTCCCTGAGAAGCTTTATAAGTTTGATTTTTCCCGCAGATATTGTCCGCAATAATTCTTCCCTGTCTGTTTGCAGGGCCTGCAAGAGGGATTAAAGAAGGTTTACCGGTTGTAAAATCAATAACTTCAACGCTGTCCCCGCCTGCCCAGATACCTTGAACTGAAGTCTGCATATATTCATTAACTTTTACACTTCCGTTTATACCGAGAGAAATACCTGCATTTTTTGCTATTTCCGTATCAGGTTTTACCCCGATACCAAGAATTGCAATATCATAAGGAATTTTATCTCCTGATGAAAGCTCAATAACGTCATCTTTAAAAGCTTTAACCCCGTTGTTCAGAATTAATTTGCATCCTCTGTCTTTTAACTCATTTTGTGCAAAACAGACCATATCAGTATCAAAAGGAGCAAGAATTTGGGGCGCCGCTTCAACAAGGGTGGTATCTAAGCCCATTTCAAGGAAGTTTTCGGCCATTTCAACCCCTATAAAGCCGCCGCCTATAACAACAGCCTTTCGGGTATTTTTAGATTTAATAAAATCTTTTATTCCGTCTGCATCTGATAATGTGCGGACAGTAAATATTTTTTCGTTATTAATACCTTCAATAGGCGGTTTAACAGGGCTTGCACCAAGAGCAAGAACAAGATTATCATAGCTTAATTCGTAATCATTGTTTACGGTTACAGTTTTTTTGTCCGGATTGATTGAGGTAACTTTAGAATTCAAACGAACTTCTATATTAAGCAGTCCTGAAAAAATTTGGGGCTTAGCAACAATCATATCGTCGCGCGAATTTATAACCCCTGAGCAATAGTAAGGAAGCCCGCAGTTTGCAATTGATATTTCATCAGTTGCCTCAAGAATAATAATTTCAGCTTTTTCATCCAATCTTCTTAAACGAGCTGCACAGCTTGCTCCGCATGCACCGCCGCCTACAATAACCGTTTTCATAAATCCTACTCCTTATTCTCTGTTCCCTTGAAATAACAGAATATTCCAAGATTAGGTGATTGTCAAATAATTAATTAAAACATTATTATAGTTGATACCACCCCTTTCCCCTCCCTGATTAGGGAGGGGAAACATTTTATTTTTTATGTCTAATTACTTATATTTTTATAGTAAAATATCAGTGTAAAATTTTACTAGAGAAAGAGGTTAATATGTTGACAAAAAATTCAAGCGTAACCGTAAAATTTACAGGCATAGATTTTAGCGGTTATACATCAAAAGTTTCAGACTTCGTAAAAGAATTTTCTTCAAGAGCAAACAAAGAAGGCCAGTTTTTAAACTGGGTTAATCTTCCTGAAAAACAGGCTCAAAGAGTTGATGAAATTTATGCACTTGCAGATAAATTAAAAAGCCAAACATCTGCAAAAAAACTCAGCGTAATGGGTATCGGCGGTTCAAAACATACTGTTGAACATATGTTATCAATCAACGGCTTGAACGTATGCCATGACGTTGTGGAATTTTATTCTGATGTTGATTCATCAAGTTTGGAAAGATTTTTATACAGATTGGGAAACGATGTAACTTCATCAAACTACCTTATCGCATCAAAATCAGGTTCAACTTTTGAAACTAAAGACGGATTTTTAAGAGTTTTGGATATGTTAATTGATGCATACAAAGCTCAGGGAAAATCTCAAGAAGAAGCTGAAAAATGCGCTAACAAACACTTTATCGCAGTAACTGACGGTAATGCTGAAAAAAGCGAACTCAGAAGAACTTCCAACGAAAACGGCTGGCTCGGCGACTTATACATTCATGATGATGTAGGCGGACGTTTTTCGGCATTTGATGACCATGCTTTGTTCACACTCGCTTATGCAGGCATGAAAAAAGAAGATATGGTAAAAATGTTAAATTCTGCTCAGGAAATTTCTACAGAATCATTAACAGCCGATTTAGAAATTAATGATGCATTGAAAGAAGGTATTTTCTGGGCTCACGCTAAAATGAACGGAATTTTAACAACAGTTCATCAATACATGGGTTCAATCTTTGAAAACACAGTTTACTGGCATGCTCAAATGCAGAACGAATCCGTTAAAGATACCCTGAAACAGGTTGCAAAAGTCCCTGATGCAATGCACCACTCAGCAGAAGCTCACTTTAACCCTGCAAATAAATTCGCATTTGCATTAACAGTTCCTCAGGATAACGGTGTTTGCAGAGAAAATGCCGAAAGCTATATTGAAGCGTTGACAAAATCTTATACATCAACAGGCGCATTTTTCCTTGAAACTGCAAAAACATCGGGCATGGGCTTAACTCCTGAAGCTGCAGGTGCATTAACCCAATTAAGAGCATTTGCAACAGTTTATCAGGAAATTGTTGAAAAAATCAGCGAAAACAAATCTTTCCCTGAAGTTCTCGACAGCGTATTGCAACCGCACGTAGAATTCTATAAAAAGAATTTGAAAGGCGGAGTTGTAGTTCCGGGCAGAATTTCTAAATAGGATTCAAAATTTTGATAAAAAAGCGGGTACATAAACTGTATCCGCTTTTTTGATGTGATATGATTATGTATATGACCACAAATTTTGATTTTTTAAAAAAGGTTGATAAGAATTTATTTGAAATAATTTCTGATGCCGAAAGACTTTATAGAGATGAGTATTTTGAACAATGCATGACCCAGACAAGGCGCTTTGGCGAACACGTCTGCAAAAAAGTTCTCGGCAAAAAAAGAACTTTGGAAACTACATTCGATGACATGCTTGCGACCTTAAAAGACTGCTCAACTGGCAGAGCCGAAGAGCAGGAATTTATTACGGATTTGTATTTCTTAAAAAAACACGGAAACTCGGCGGTTCATTCATCTTCCGTAAAAAAAGACGGAATAACGGCTCTTGAGTGCCTTAAACGCGCATTTGAAACCGCAATAAGCTACTGTGTTTACTATAAAGGCAAAAGTCAGGATATTTTGAAACTTCAATATGACACTGAACTTATGCTCACAGGCAAAAAAAACAAATCGCTTGCCGAACGCTATAAAGAAGAAAAAGAAAAGTCAGCGTCCCCGAGAAAAGCTGCAAAACCCAAAACAACCGCTTCGAAAACTCCTAAAAAACTGAAAAAACAGTCATCCGTTATGGTCTGCAAAACAAATAAGAAAAAGTTTTCGCTTTACTGGATTTTAGTCGGTATTACATGTATAATTTCATTCGGAATTATAGTGACATTCATGATTTTACTGAATATTAAATAATATTTTTAAGTATTCTTTTTTATCTTTTTCATCAACAGTAACAGCGGAATAACAGCAAGGGTAAGCATACCGAATACTCTGAAAGAATCTATAAATGCCCACAAGTTTGACTGCTCAATAAGCTGTCCGTATAAAGAATACTGAGCCATATATTGTGCAACAGTATGCTCTGCATATCCCGCCAATGCTCCGGCAGTTGACTGAACACGCTCGATAAATGCAGGATTAAGCTCGCTTGTTTTGCCGACAAGCATATACTGGTGCACTTGCGCAAATCGGGTAAGCATTGTTGCAACAAGTGAAGTTCCGACAGCACTTCCGATATTTTTCAAGAGGTTTTGAATACCCGTGGCATTTGTCATCTGTTCATTTTTCAATGTATCAACAGACAAATTCATAATAGGAACCATTGCAAGCCCCATTCCCATTCCCATAAAGAAATTAGGGATTGCAATATTCATATTGGAAATTTGAAGGTTTAAAGTACCAAAAACAAGAGTTGATCCGCCAATTAAACCCAATCCCGCCATTACTAAAAACCTGTTATCTATTCTATTTGAAAGAGTTGCAGTCATTAGCATCGCAAGCATACTCCCGAACCCCCTCGGCATCATCGTGGCTCCGCTTAAAAATGCCGTATAACCCATCATACTTTGCAAAAACTGTGGAAGAATTACAAGAGAAGCATATAAAACCGCCTGAATTACCACCTGAATTATCGTCCCCGCAGAAAAATTCCTGTCCTTGAAAACAGATAAATCAACCAGTGAATTCTTATTTGTTAACTGTGAATGGAAAAACAAAATACATGCAATAACAGAAATACTGAATGTCCATCTTATCCATACAGCCCCGAACCAGTCATCGTTGTTCCCTTTATCAAGAACGGTTTGAAGCGTAACAAGCCAGATTGTCAAATAAATAAAACCTTTTACATCTATTTTTACATTCTTTTGCCGTTTTGCATACGGCGGGTCTTCAATAAGTTTGTGGCATAAAAGAGCTGCAATACAGCCAAAAGGAACATTTATAAAAAATATCCACGGCCAAGTCCAGTTATCCGTAATCCAACCCCCGAGAACAGGCCCGATAATCGGTGCAAGAATTACCCCCATACCAAACACTGACATTGCAAGCCCGCGCTTTTCTTTCGGAAAACTTTCAATCATTATTGCCTGCGAAATCGGCAGAATTCCGCCGCCACCAAAACCTTGCAAAACACGAGCAAATATCATAAATTCAATATTTTTTGCCATACCGCAAAGCATTGATGCAATTGTAAACATCAAAATACTTATTATAAAAAAGTTTTTACGTCCAAATACTTTACTGAAAAAATCTACAGCAGGAATTACAATACCTGCAGCAATTAAGTAACTTGTTAAAATCCACATTGATTCATCACGAGTAGCAGAAAAACTTCCTG
>CALUQH010000033.1 GCA_944322885.1 Candidatus Gastranaerophilales bacterium
GGCCCTGTACATTCTCGCCGCTTTTAAATAAAATATGGTCTTTACCATCACCGGTATTGATTACAAGACGGGCGCCGGAATCTTCATTTTGTGCTTCCTGCTGGCCTATCATAGCTACCTGTGCATCTCCCAAACCATAATAGGCGTCTGAACCATTACCAGCCCACTGCCACGGGGATGACTGATCCAGCTTATTCCTTGTTGTCATTACAGGAGCCATTGCAGCCATAACAATGCTCAAAATTAACATTACAACCATCATTTCTGCTAATGTAAAGCCGAAATGTTTAAGTTTTAATACTCTTAAATCCCCAAAACTCCAATCAGGAGTGCTTAGAGCATCCACACCACGACGGTGCGCGGACGCAAAAATATCAATGTTTTTCATTGAATTACCTCTTTTGTTTATTCTATAACATTCCTCAAATATAATTATAAACTATATTCCGATATTTTTCAACAGTTTAATAAAATTTCATTATATGTTTTAAAATGAGCTTTACAAACTTCTTTTAATCTGTCTTTACCGTATTTTTTCACAAATTCTATGGCGTCAGCTTTCACAAGATTTGAACAGCCCTTCTGAAATTTTATTCCGTAAGTATTTTCCATAGACTGAATTTTTTGTACAAATCCCGCACGAGCCAGAACTGATGCGGCAGCAACAGCAATATCGCTTTCAGCCTTGCACATTTGTTCCAGTCT
This sequence comes from Candidatus Gastranaerophilales bacterium, assembly GCA_944322885.1. GTDB lineage: Bacteria > Cyanobacteriota > Vampirovibrionia > Gastranaerophilales > Gastranaerophilaceae > Stercorousia. Next base: position 706 of record CALUQH010000033.1, read on the forward strand.
TATACTTCGGCCGTTTTTCATCAAAGCCGATTTAATCAAAGCTTCATCTCCGAATTTATCTGACAGAGCGTATTCACACGTACTGCTGTTTAAAATGTTCTCTATTGCACGTGCATGTCCCCATGCCAGAAGTTTATTCAAGTTACCTATATTTGAATACAGCTCATTATACTTTGCATTGGATATCATAATAACAGAGTGAGGCGCATGTGATTTTATCTCAACTGACAGAGATAACATTTTTTTATCAGTAAGTTTTTTACTGTCCTTTATGCCCAAACTTCTAAATAATTCCGCATTTTTTTCGTCGACAAGAACTCCTGCTATAACAAGCGGGCCGAAAAAATCTCCCTTGCCTGATTCATCTGTTCCGATATGCGCAATATATCCCGTCATAATACCCTCTCATATTAATGCAATGTTTCCGGAACAGCCATAGGTATAGGAGCCGAAGCCGGTTTCTGCGGGATAACAGCAGGTTTTGGCACCGACGCAGGTTTTGCGGTAAGCGGAAGCGTCTGTGTCTGTTTTACCGGTTCGGATTTTTTCTCTGCACCTGTTCCGTTAATTGTTTTTACAACATTCTGAACAGCTTCCTGAGCAGTCTGCGCAGACTGTTCATCTAAAGGAACCGTATTTTCCTGCTTTTGAGCGTTTTCCGGTTCCTGCTGTTCTTCATCACCTATAATTTTAACATTTGAACCTGCTGCAAAAGGCATTAATTTTACTTCAGGGTAGTTAAATTCCGCTTTTCCGTAAGACTCTGTTGCAACCTTCATCATATCTTTCCAAATTAAAGCAGGAACAGTTCCGCCCTGAACACCTTTGTTCATAACCGTATTATCGTCATTGCCGACCCATACTCCGGCAGCAATATTAGGAGTATAGCCTACAAAATATGCGTCTTTATTATCATCCGTTGTTCCGGTTTTTCCGGCAGCAGGTTTTCCGATATTTGCAGCTCTTCCTGTTCCGTTTGTTATAACTGTTCTCATCATTGCAGTCATTTCAGCAGCCGTATTCAGGCTCAGCTGATGTGAAATTTTTGTTTTCGGTGCCCTGTAAACAACTTTACCGCGGGAAGTTTCAACCCTTTCAACAGAATAAGGCTGAACTACATAACCACCGTTTGCAAAAGCTCCGTATGCCCTTGTAAATTCAAAGAGTTTAACACCATTTGAGCCGAGCGCAATTGTATAATCATATTCAAGAGGAGTTTCAATCCCTAAAACTCTTGCAACCTGAATAACCGAACGAATTCCTACTTCTTTAATCAATCTGGCCGCACAAACATTTGAAGATACCATTAATGCGGTATAAACAGGGATGTTTCCTCTGTATTTATTCCCATAGTTATGAGGAGACCACTGGCCGATTGTAATCGGTCTGTCTTCTATCATATCATTAGGGTTTATACCTTTTTCCATAGCTGCTGCATAAACTATGGGTTTAAATGCTGAACCCGGAGGTCTTACAGCCTGTGTAACCCTGTCATACTGACTTTTTGTATAATCTTTGCCGCCGGAATAAACAAGTATTTTACCGTCAACAGGGCTGTATGCAAATACGGCAGCCTGATTGTTATCCCCTCTTAAGCCCCAGTTGATAAGGTTTTTTCTAATAGCTTCATCAGCCGCCTTTTGAGCTTTATAATCAAGGGTTGTCACAACCTTATAACCGCCCTGAGAAATTTCAGCCTCGTCAAATCCTAAACTTTCAAGCTCTTTCAAAACATAATCACAGAAATAAGGAGCTTTATTTGTTGTATAGAATTGCGGGACTTTTGCAAGATGAAGTTTTTCTTCCTTTGCCGCCTCATATTCATCTTTTGTTATATAGCGCATTTTAAACATACGCATAAGAACCTGATTACGCCTTTGTATTGCAAGATCCATATTATTGAAAGGGTTATAAACAGAAGGGGCCTGAGGCAGACCGGCAATTAATGCCAGTTCCGAAAGATTACAGTCTTTTAAATGCTTATCAAAATAAATCTGTGCCGCAGCCTCAACACCATAAGCACCCGCACCGAGATAAACATTGTTCATATACATTTCCAAAATCTGATCTTTTGAAATTGTTTTTTCAATTCTGGCAGCAATAAACAATTCTTTTAATTTTCTGTCAAAGGTTCTCTCATTATTTAAAAACAAAACTCTTGCAAGCTGCTGTGTAATTGTACTTGCGCCCTGTACAACACGACCCGCAAGGACATTTTGAACCATAGAACGTGCCAGCCCGGTCAAGTCATATCCATGGTGGCGGTAAAAATTTTTATCTTCAGTTGCTATCAAAGCTTTTTTAAAATTGTCGGGAATATCTTTAAGCTCTATTTTTTCATAAGTATAAGCCGTAAAAGTTTTTATTATCTCATCGTCAGAGGAGTAAATTTTCGTAACAATATTCGGCTTAAATTGCTCTAAATTATTAATCGGCGGGAGAGAAGACAAATATAATTCAAGTGATGCAACCCCTGCTAACAGACAGGCACAGCACATTATAAAAATAAATTTAACAGTTGAAAAAAAACCGCCGTTTTTTTTAGATTTTTTTGATATATTTGATTTTGCCATTTCTCTGGCTTTTGAATTTCTGTTTACATAGTATTTTGTCATTAATACTCCCTCATCAACTTCCTAATTCTATTATAAAATAATTTTATTGGCAAATATAATGTGTTATTATAGAATTATGTTTGATTTTTTGTTTGTAATAATAAACGAAATCCGCTCATACTTTGTACCTGAAAAAGTTGCTTATGAAATAACAGGGGAATGCAAAAAATGCGGGAAGTGCTGTAATTATATGTACAGTTACGACACGTATACAGAAAAAGAATTTAAAATAATGCAGTTTCTTTTTCCGGCATACAAAAGATTTTATATAAAAGGTAAAGATGAGAAAGGAAACCTTATTTTTGCCTGCAAACTTGTAACAAAAGACGGTTTATGTTCTGATTATGAACACAGACTCCCGATGTGCAGAAAATACCCCGCCAAAAGAATATTTTACCCAGGGAAATTGCATGAAGGATGCGGATACAAAGTTAATATAAAAAGTTTTGACGATTATTTAAAGAAAGATTAAATACCTTTAATGTTTTGCGGACACTATTTTGCTTTTTTATCTTTTTGCTTATAATCCCAAACTCCGTATACTATTGCCGAAATTGCCGCTACTGTTCCGGCTGCTGCGGCTATTTTGCCTTTAGAACGTTGTTTTACAATCGCTTTTTCAGCTTTTTCGGCCGCCCAATTCTTTTCAAAAAATAATTCATTAGAATTTTCATAAAAGATTTTTTCTGTTATCATATCAGCTTCATCTTTAAATCTGTTTTTGATTGCTGTTTTTAAACGGCTAACAGTAAGTTCATAAGCCTGTTTAGGAGTCAAATTCGTTTTCTTTAATGCTTCAGGTTCTCCATAACATCCAAGCGGCGCATCCGTTCCGAAAAGAATTCTGTCAAGTCTGCCTGCATTTTTCATTTTTTCTATAACATCCAATATATTTTGAGGATTTTCTGCAGGCAAATCATTGTTAAAATCAACCCATGAAATATCAACATAAAGCTTTGCATCATTATTTTTTATTGATTGTTCAAGAACACGTATGGCTTTTTTATGTGCTAAATCGCCTCCGGCCCCCATGTGTGCCATAATAACGGGTACATTAGGGTGCCTTTTAGCAAGTGCATAAATATATTCAGGATCTGCCCAGTTTAAATTAGCACTCTCCCTTTTTGCCGCATAATCAATATTTACCTGTGAATGAAAAAGACACGGTAATTTCATTTCATCAGCCAGTTTCAAATAGTCATCATACAGGCCGGAATCAGCATTAAGCAGTAAATCCTGAGGATGAAATTTCAGACCGGTTATTGCATCAGGATTTTCTTTAATAAGCCGTCTTATTGTATCGGCAGACCCGTTAGTTTTTGAAGGCTGGCATACAGCCATTACGGCATAAAAATTATCCTGTTTAAATTTATTTATCATATCAAGGTTTGCACTGTACTCATTTTTAGAAAATTCAACCTCCTCAGGTTTTAAACTGTATTTACTTTTACCCTGAGCGAGAATGTTTTTTCTCTGTTCTTCCGACCATGCAAGCCCGTCAATACTGGAAACAAGAACTTTTATTACATTATCTGTCTGCTTTGTACCTTGCACTGAAATATCCATAGGAGATTTAATAAATTCATCCAGACTGCTGGTCGGAAACTCCTTTGAATTCCACAAACTGTGTTCCGTACCTCTGTGAACATGAGAATCAATAATTGAGCCTCGAAAACTTATAGCCTGATTTGTAATATTTGATATTTTCATTAAACTATATCTCCTATAAATCTGTTATGATCAGCCCTTCTGGATATCAATTTCTCACCGGTATTTGAGAAATTCCTAATCTCCTTAGCCGCGCGCAAACATCTTAAGGCTGAATCAAATTCCCCTTTATCAGCGCATATCAGCCCTATTTTATGATAAATTTCAGCAATTTTTAATACATCATTGTATTCACTTGCGTGTTTATTAAACTTAGAATAATCCGCTTTTATATCACTTAACCTTAATTTATTATTAGAAAGATAATAATTAATACTCCTGCTCATTTTCGTTACGGCAGTGTTATAACAGCCTGCAGCCTTTGAAAAAACATGTAACCCGAAAAACATATCGCCTTGTTCAATATACGGTATAACATCTCCGATTCCGTATTGTTCAGATGCTTTACTTACTTCTACAGCCTCATTATACAATTGTTCGGCTTCCGCAAAATTCTTATCATTACATGCTTTTCTGGCTTTATCCAGTATACCGTTCATTATTTCCTGTTTTTTCATAAGATACGCGCCGTAACTTCTTCCCGAACCGCTGAAAAGTTTTTCGGCCAGATGTTTATAATAAATATCTTTTTTAATTGCATTAAATATGGCAAAACAACACCCCCACATCGGAAGTACAGAAGGTTTTCCGCTTCCTTCACAATCAGTATATGGAAAAATTATTTTGTTTTCATTATTTTTTCTGAAAAATAATTTCTTTGAAAAATCAACAAAATCACCTTTTAATCTCAATTTATCGCGAATAATTTCATAATCGGAAAATATCTTTTCTATCGGAAAAAGTTTATTTAAAAGTCCGTTATTATGAACATTATTTTTGAACTGCATTATTTCTCTTGAGCTTGCAATTACTTCATCCGCATCCAAACCAACATATCTTGCGAGATTTGCAACTTCATCATTCGCTGGGAATTCATCATACGGGTATTCATTTGTTGTTGTATCTGTGTAACTGTAACCTATTAGTCTTTTGTTTTCATCTCTGACAGGCGAAAAATTATATACGCCTCTTGCCCCGTCAGTTGTACAAGTGTCATAGCCCGCAAAAATATAATCTTTATTCCACCCTTTATTTTTTATTGTAATATTACGAGCTTCTGATAAGGTAAGAAGGTTAAAATTATACCAGTTATGATTTTTAATTTCTTCCTGCATAGCCCTTATCACACCTGTTTTATCCTCTCCGGTTGCGATAAAGTTATAAAGTTCCGGTTTCAAATTCCTTTGTCCTGCCATCCATTTCATTGTCTGGTCAAAAGGATGACCTGCCGGTAAATATACGATTGCACCAAAATTTTTTATTAAATTATTAATTTGTTTTATAACACCATAAGTATACTCTATACCCTGATTTACAGGATCCATATAACCGATATATTCTCTATAACCGGACGGATCATCATAAATCTTTTTTAGAAAACTTAATATCAGCTGTTTATTAGCCTTTATATTTTCCGGCGTCAGTTGTATATTAGTATTCATAACCCGATTTACCTGATCCTGCAGATTTAAAAGAGGCACAGAGGCAGAAGCGGGAACCGCAACATATTGTCTGTATAAATTATTTTTGGAAGGAAGACTGAACAAAACTTTTTCCAAATCCCTCAAATTTTTCATATTGGGCTTGCCGGCAATAGTTCGGACATTTTCTATAACAGGTTCTATCTCGCTGCTTATTGCTTTCGCAAAATGGGAAAGGTTTGTAGAGTGATTTCCGCCGTCCACAATCAATACCTTATATCCCGTAAAAGAAATCGAATTTATACCGGCGTTATCATAAAAATCATTACGTTGGGAATCAAATCCCATATTACCAGCCGTATTAGACCTGTACATAGTTGAGGTAGCTGATGTATACCTGTTTTTGTTACATAATAACGTATTGCTTACTGCAGAAATTCTCATCATAACCCCTGTCTGAAATTTTTAATATAATAATACAAAGAATAATGTTTAGCAATACATAAAAATTATATAATAACTAGAAAACATCCGTTTTAATCGGATTTTTAAATTTAGTAATATTGCCCTGGAAGAGAAGTTTGACAGTTCCGACAGAACCGTTTCTGTGTTTTGCGATGATAACTTCCGATTCTCCCTTACTGGCTGCTTTTGCGGCGATATCTTCCTCGCCGTCCTCGGCTTTTCTATAATATTCATCACGATAAATAAACATTACAATATCCGCATCCTGCTCAATAGAACCTGATTCTCTCAAATCCGAAAGCATAGGACGCTTATCGGTTCTGGATTCAACGGCTCGCGACAACTGTGACAGAGCAATAACAGGAACATCCAATTCTTTGGCAAGGATTTTCAAACCCCTTGAAATTGCCGATATCTGCTGCATTCTGTCTTCCCTTCCCGAACTTTCCATTAGTTGCAGATAGTCTATTAAGACAAGCCCGAGATTTTTCTCTTCCATTTTTAGTCTTCTGCATTTTGCACGAATATCGGTAATTGTACATCCCGATGTATCATCAATATAAATCGGTGCTTGAGCAAAAGCATTCATGGCCGTCGCAAGTTTTTCCCAGTCTTTACTCTGCATGTTTCCGGTTTTTACCCTTTGAGAATCAATCTCCGCTTCTGAACATAACATACGCTGCATCAATTGATCCTTTGACATTTCAAGAGAGAATACAGCAACCGGAACTTTAGCCTTCAGCGCAACATTTTGCGCAATATTCAAAGCAAGTGCGGTTTTCCCCATAGCGGGACGGGCTGCAAGAATTATCAAATCAGATTTTTGCAAGCCGTTCAATATTGCATCAAGCTCGTAAAAACCTGTAGGTACACCCGTTAACTCATCTTTGTGTTCATAACGGTATTCAATTTTTTCGTAAGTGTTTAAAACAAGATCTTTTACATGAACCAAATCCGATGTAGCTTTTTTAGAAGCAATATCAAAAATAAGTTTTTCGGCGTTATCAAGAGATTGGTCTATCGGATTTACATCATATCCAAACGAAACAATTTCGGAACCCGCATTAATGAGCGCCCTTTTAATAGCCTTTTCCTGCACAATTTTTGCATAATAATCAATATTTGATGTCGTAATCGTTTTGTAACACAAATCGTTTACAAAAGCACGGCCGCCTATTGTCTCCAATTTAGAATTGTAGCTTAACACATCTGAAACAGAAACAATATCAATCCTTTCATTTGAATTGAATAATTGGAGCATGGCATCATAAATATATCTGTGAGCAGGCTTGTAAAAACTTTCAGGTTTCAAAACCTCAACAACTTTTGTAATTACATTCGGATTAACCAGAATTGCGCCTAAAACGGCTTCTTCCGCCTCAATATTCTGCGGGAGCATTCCAAAATTATTTTCTTTTTCCTTTACAGCCATGCTTCTATTTTCTCCTGTTGCTACATGATATTACATAAAAAGTAAAAAATAAATTTTCATGTAAAATTTTGTTGACAAAAAAAATTTATAAAACAAAATCAAATATATGATTAAATCTATTTTAAATTTTAAAGCATTTTTATTGAGTATAAAGTCAAATACACAGGAAAAAATCGGCAAAATCCTTTTAAGAAACGCCCTGAAAATTGCGACAGCCGAATCATGTACCGGCGGACTTATAAGTTCAAGGCTTACGGATGTTGCGGGCAGCTCCGCTTATATCCATGCAAATTTTATAACTTATTCAAATGAAGCAAAAGTACGAATTTTAAATGTATCTCCTCAAACTCTGGCTGAATACGGAGCAGTAAGTGCCGAATGTGCTCGGGAAATGGCAGAAGGACTTTTAAAACTTACAGGAAACGACATTGTACTTTGTACAACGGGAGTAGCCGGCCCCTCCTCAAGCGAAAGTAAACCTGTGGGTTTAATGTTTGCCGCATGCGGGTATAATGGTAATATAAACGTAAAAGAGTTTAGACTTAACCCCGATTATAACCGTAAAAACATGAAATTTATGTTTTCTGAAAAAGCTCTAAACTTTTTGCTTGATACCCTGAACATGTGAAGTAACTTTCCCCTTCAATAATTCGGTATAGGTGGCTATAAAAACAGCTTGTGCTCTGTTTTTTGCATTTAGTTTACGTAAAATACTTGTCACAATAACCTTTATTGTATGCGGACTCAAAAATAAAATAGATGCAATTTCCGCATTTGAATGTCCATTAGCAATTAAATACAAAATCTCAAGTTCTCTGGGTGTTAACTCGTTTGACATTTTATAAGTACTCATTAACTAAATAGATATTTATAAGTATCCTATATGGGTAATTATAAGTTACAAGTAAAATCTTGTCAACATCTGTAAAATAGATAAATATGTATAATGATAAAGAAATACTAAAACAGTTCGGCAGAAATGTAAAAGCAGAGAGAGTCCGTCTGGGCTACTCTCAAGAAATGCTGGCTGAAAAAATGAGTGTTAACAGAGAATACATAAGTCGAATTGAAAGGGGTATCCAGAATATGTCCCTGTCCAAAATTACAGCACTTGCAAATTTTCTGGAAACAAATATTAATAACCTTTTAAGATTTTAAAAAATTCGTACTTATTTCATAATTATGTCTGCCATAACTTCAGGAAACTCATTCATAAGAATTTCTGCAAATTTTTCCGTATCTATCTGGGTAATAACGATAGATAAAAGATCATTTGGCAATTCTTCAATCATTTTTTGAATATGTTCCGGTTCAATAACAGACATTGCTTTTATAACTTCAGGTTTTTGTTTTTCTCTGTTGATAATAGTTGTATAAGCATGTGCATCAAACAACTGAAACCATTCATTGTGTTCTTTTCCGAGCGAGAGAACAAGCTGTTGTTTTTGAGTCGGTTGAAAAGATGTAAGAGCTTCTTTATATTCCAACGGATTAAGCTGACCGAACTGCTTGCTTAAATCAATACTGTTCATACTTTCAACCGGTTCTCCCGAAATTTGTTCGAGAACTTGAGCAACATATTCTTCGGGAATTGACTGAATATGTTTTAAAATTTTATTTTTATCAATATCACTGCTTGTCAAAAATTTATCCAACTGCTCATTAGGCATCAATTGAACAATTTCTTCCTGAGAAAACATTTCAAATACAGTATTAACAAGCTGGTCAGGTGGTAATTCTTCCAACATTTTCATTAACTTGTCATCTGTGAAAAAATACAGCCCCTGCAACAAATCCTTATCTTCCATCTGAGGTAAAAATTGGCGCAGCTGCAATGCAGTCATTTCCCGCAATATCATAAATTTGTTATTTGTATCGGCAAGATCAAACAGCTCCATAACCAGACTTACGTTAGAAGTTAATTCCTGAGCAAGTTCAATTGCAAGCTGATTACCCGCAGCGGCTTCCGCTTCAATAATTTCTTCAACGGACATATCTGCATATTTTTCCTGAAATGTTACAGAACTAATATGCAATGCCGTTTGCAGATATTCAACATTTGAATCAATAACTAAACTCATAATACTCCTGATAGATATACTAAAAGTATTAACGGCATCTAATTTCAAAAACTTTAAATATTGTAACGTTTGTTAATAAACAATAAAAATCTTTTATTATAAGACTATATTTAATGTTGTAAATGGAAAGCAGCTTCAAATTATACTTATCTCAACTTTATCTGATATTTAATATTTTATACATAAAGATAACATACCCGGTTAATCAACGGTCATCGGCAGGTATAACTTTGAATTATATCATAAATTTTTTCAATATTACTTATTCCCCCAATGCGATATCGTTTTCTATTACAATCATCTATTAAAATCTCTGTACTCCAGCCATATTTATACAACCTTAAATTATCTATATCACGAAACATTATATTAAATCCCTGATATAAAAATTTGAATATTTTTAGCGAAGATATTTTAACTACACGTTTATCAGTAATACAAACAATTATAGAAAATACTATAATGCTAAAAATATTTAAAAGTAGCAATAATAATCCGATTAATAACACCTCAGTCAGGCTTATCAGTTTATAGATGCAGATAATATAATATTCAGTAATAAAAATAACAATTGGTAATAAATATACTACAGGATGTAAGTACGGAGTTTCTATAACAGCATCATCAGGAAAATTTAACTTGATATAATTCAATAAAAACTTTTTATTATAAAAAATCAAAGAATAGTTAAATATCAACACAAGAAGCAAAAAACTAAATAAAATTTTCTCCATAAAAAACCTCAAAAGTTGTAAAGCTCGGGCATAGGAAATTTCACCCCCTGGGCTAACATCCCGCCCCAATATATTATATAATAAAAAATAAAAAACTATAAAAATTTTGATTACTTTGCCTGTTAAAAACGTTCGATATTTGTTCACAAAAACGTATTTGGAATTCGGAATTAACAATATTTATATTTGTGATATTATTTACAAAAAAATAGGAGCTGTTTATGGGTAGATTTTATAAGGGACAACATTATTCCACACAAAGTAATTTAGGACCTAACGAACGTTTTGGAATTGAAGATGATATGTCCTTCCAGAATTTAGCTGTTAGTTTAAATAATAAAAAACAAAATGAAATTGTTCAACAAGATTTATCAGAAACTAATAAAGAACCCCAATCTTCTATTGACAATTTAAATGAAATTATAAAAAAACAACAAAATGAAATTTTTAACTTAAAAAAAGAAAACGAAATTCTTTTAAATGAAAAAAAGGATTTAATAGAACGTAATAAGAATATATTATCTTTAAAAAGTAATAATACTGAAGAATTAGAAAAGGAAAATCAAGAGTTAAAAAAACAACTTGAAAATCTTTTAAATAATAATAAAACCACAAATATTTATGGCGATGGCGTTAAAAATGCCAAATATATAGATGGTATTTATATTGATTCTTTTGATGGAAAATATGGGCAAATCCTAAAATTTTCAATTAATTTAAAGAGGTTTACTCAAAATAACAGAGTAACTCCTAAAGGATACGTCTATTTTGAAGTAAAAAAAGCTCAATCCGGCAGATATTATGCAACACCTCAAAAATATTTTGATAAATATGATTATTAAAAAATATAATTAGATTGAAAAACACCTTAATCAAATCTTAACACTAAAAACCAGCCTTAAATCGGCTGTCTGTTTGATTTTTTTTATTAAATATTTGCTATTATCAATAGACGCAAATTGTAAGATTAAAACTCAAAAAGATGAGATTAACCTTTGTAAAATTTTACCAATAGGCAAAATTCTTAATACTAAAATAATATCAAATTCCGTTATCTATTTTTGTGGTATATTTGCCTTAATATGCCAGAAAAAAAGATAAAAGAAATTAAAAGAAAAATTAAACATGTGTCAAAAGATCTTGCTAAAGATATTTTAGATTATAAAAAACTAGTTCTTAAAAAAAATGACATTTTTCAATTTGCTCTTTATAAGAATATGAACAATTTGTTTCAAGATACAGAACAATGTATTTTTAAAGAAACAAAACTTCATTTTTATAAAGAATTTTATAGAAAATATTATGATAAATATATTAATAATCCTTTAGTTCAGCAAATAATCTTAGATGGTACGGATATCATGCAATATTTATGGACGGAAGGAGACAATACTCCAATTCCACCCCAAAAAGCTTATGTACTGTCATTGCAGGAAATGAGGAATTTATTAAATAATTTTTTTCAGCTTATTTTTAACACAATATTTTATTACTCTTATAAATATAATATATTAGTAGAAAATTATACAATGAGTGAAGAGCTATTTAAATTTGATTATTGTAATGAGGAAGAATATAAAGATAGACTAAAAAAAATACAAAGAAATTTTAATTTTAAACTTACTAAACAAGAAGTTTTAAATAAAGAGCTCCTTTTTTATAAAAGAGCCATAAATAAAATAATTGAAAATTTATTTTATTTTGAAGAAAAAACTGTTAATACAATACAAACTCATCAATATTTTTTAAGAGGAATAAAGTTAAATAAATTTAAATATAAAATAGATAACAATATAACTATTAGAAAACTATTATTAAATGAAAAAGAACGAAATAGCACTATGTTTAGTTAT
>CALUQH010000034.1 GCA_944322885.1 Candidatus Gastranaerophilales bacterium
TTGCATACCAAATATTTTCATCCGCAAATTCATTTAACCAAGTTTTAATAAGTAATCCTATCTCATTTGTCTTGCGGTTTAAAATCTTTGTTCCGAATGCGATATCCATAAGTCGTTCCTCCTTGTATTAACAGTAATGGCTCTTAATCTCCCAAAAAGGAACTGTTTATGTTAATAAAGTATCATTTAGACACAATTATTTTAGTGGTAGATAAACTTTTTTAAGTGGTAATAAAATTTTTCCTTCCGCAGAAAATTTATCATAATATAAAGTAATTAGGTTTGCTAAATCATCAATATCAAGTAATTTCAATGGCACATTTGATCTTTCAGCCTCATATTTTGCATCTTTAGAAAAACCACCTGTACTGATGTATAAACATTTATCAGTTGATTTTCTACCACCTGTAAAGGCTCTAATTTCTTGGGAGCTCATAGATCCTTTACGATGTTTAACTTCTGCAAAAATTCTTGGTTCCTCTAATCCCAATCCATCTTTTGAGGCAAAAACATCAACTCCTCTATCTGCACCTTTTTTAGTCCTTTGGGCAATATAACCCATTGCATTTAATATTTCTTTTACGAGTTCTTCCATTTCATCCGGATCTAAACTCTGAATAAAATCTTTAAGAATTTCTTTTGAATTTTCAATCAGCATTAAGGCATTTTCATTATTTTCTTCCTTAATAAGGCTAGAATCTTTTGGTATTTGTTTCTTATCATTTAATAAATCTAAAATTTCTTTTTCTTGTTCTTTTCTCAACTGGAATAACGTAAGAGTTGAACCTAAAGAATTTTTTAGTTCATTAGATAGCGAATCTCGAGATATTTGTTTTTGATACCATTGGACTTTTCTGGTTTGTGGACAATCCACTATTTTAGAATTATAAGAATAATCGCTTATAATTTTACCTACATAGTAATTTCTTGATGATGGGTCATACGTAAGCACAATATCATCAATATTCATTTTGTTGATAAAATTATTGAGCATTCCGGCCCAGGTTGGAATACTTTTTTCTTTTGTTGGGTATAATTCAGAAAGAAGTTTTTTAATTCCATTCAAATCTAAATTTTTAAGGTCAACTTCAGGACACCAACCTAATCCAATTATTGATTTTGATAAAAAAGTTTCAATAAATCCTCCATTACTGCTTCTTACAACCCATAACTTTTCCATATAATATTCTCCTTTGTTGTAACAATTCTATCACAAATATTTTATGAAATAACTTGACTTTATTTTCTTTCGAGCGAGATATAGAGAAAACTTGAAAGGATTTTATTATGGCGAATTTAGAAGAACTTATTGGTGTACTTACTGAGGTACAAAATTTAGATCCTGAAAATAAAACTGCAGATGTAAGAATCTACAATAAATACATATTAATCTCAAGACCAGACCAGGAAGATGGCTATTTTATTGAACTTTAATGATAACAATTGTGTCAATGGGCTTGATTTTATCTGTAACTAGAGCGATTTATATGAGTAATAACAAGGATTTATTATGAATAATAAACTTATTGAACGTAAACTTGAAAGATGGCACAGAAAATATTCAGATTACTCGCCTGAGTTAAAAGACAAAATTAAAAAACTTGTTGATAAGTTTAACATGTCGGAACCATTTGATTCTAGCATTGTAAAAAAGATTCAAACTAAATCATCCATGACTGGTAAACGGTTTCTTAGAGAATACAATGGCAAAATACATGAAGTTAAAGTTTTAGAACAGGGTTACAGTTATAACGATAAAATTTACAAAAGTCTTTCAGCAATAGCTTATGATATTACTGGAACACGATGGAACGGTAAAAGATTTTTTGGAGTATGTAAATGACGAAGCAAATCAGATGTGCAATATATACAAGAAAATCTTCTGAAGAAGGATTGGAACAAGACTTTAACTCACTTGATGCTCAGCGTGAAGCCTGCGAGGCTTACATAAAATCTCAAATGCATGAGGGTTGGATATTATTAGAAAAACAATATAATGATGGCGGATATTCAGGTGGTACAATGGAAAGGCCAGCATTTAAAGCCCTTTTAGAAGATATAAAAATGGATAAAATAGACATAGTTGTAGTTTATAAAGTTGATCGTTTGACTCGTTCGCTAATGGATTTTGTCAAGATTGTTGATATTTTTGACAAACACCAGACTTCATTTGTTTCAATAACCCAACATTTTAATACAACAACTTCTATGGGAAGATTAACTTTAAATATGTTGTTGTCATTTGCACAATTTGAAAGAGAAGTGACAAGTGAGAGATTACGTGATAAATTTGCAGCTTCACGTAAAAAAGGAATGTTTCTCCACGGAACTGCACCTTTAGGCTATCAAAAAGAAAAAGGAACTTTGTTTGAAGTACCTGAACAGTCGGCAATAATCAAACTAATATTTAAGAAATATTTAGAATTAGGTTCAAGTGTAAGACTGCAAAAATATTTAGAAGAAAATAATATAAAAACGTTAAACGGAAAATCTTTTAGTGTTGGACATTTAACACGAATTTTAAGCAACAAAGTTTATATAGGTAAAATTACATATAAAAATGAAGAATATGACGGTTTGCATAGTGGAATTATAGATAATGATTTATTTGAAAAGGTTCAAAATTGTATAAAAGAAAATAAAGGAGAAAGAAAATTTACAACAAACAATCATCAATATGCACTTCTCGGATCAAAATTGTTTGATGACAAAGGAAATTATATGTCACCCACATATAGTTATAATCGACACAAAAAACGTTACAGGTATTATGTTTCGCAGCCACTTATCCAACATCGTGAACAGGATGCAGGTTCGGTAAATAAAATTCCCAGTGATGAAATTCAAAATTTTGTAAGAAATGAAGTCGAAAGTTTTATTACTGATAAAACTAATATTCAGCAATATTTGAGAAATTATACAATAATGAAACAAAGTAAGATTATTAATTCTCTTGAAACATTAAAAATAACGGACCAGATTATACGATTAGTAGTTCACAAAGTTACAATTTATAAGTCAAAAGTTGAACTTGAATTAAATAAGAATATAATGGTCAAACTTCTTGAGGAATTGGCATACAACAAAGAAATTTTAATAGAAATAGCAGAAACTGAGTTTATAACAATTACAAAAGATATAAATATAATCTCAACTCCTCGGCATGGAAACAAATTGATTATTGGGAATGAGGTTCAATATAATTCAACATTGATAAATGCGTTAATAAAAGGGTTTTATTATTATAAATTATGGAAAGAAGGGAAGTTATCTCAAGAACAGAAAAAAAGCACTTATGTTTATAGATTAATAAACTTGAGATTCTTACCGCCTAAAATAGTAGAAGATATTTTAAACGGGAAACAAGAGCCCAATATTACTGTAAAAAAACTTTATATGTTGACCAAAATATAATTTAATATATTTTATATAAAAAACATATTAAATATTTTTTTTATATTATAATTTAAATTGTAATAATTTTTACAAGGGGTAATTTTTGATAAAGAACAAAAAACAGGGTAGTATAAAGGTTTTTGATTTCTTTTCAGGTTGCGGTGGTACAAGTGCTGGATTAAAACAAGCTGGCATGGATATTATTATGGCTATCGACATCGATAAGGAAGCTTTAGATACTTTGGAATATAATCTGTCCCCTCAAATTATAATTAATAAAGACATACAGCAAGTTGATGTTAACGAAGTTGACGCTGTTGTAAAACGATATAATAAGAAAAATTATATTTTGTTTTGTGGTTGTGCACCATGTCAGCCATTTTCTACACAAAATAAAAAACGTTTTCAACAATCAGATAAACGTTTAAATCTTTTAAATCAATTTTTAAGATTTGTTGAAAAATCGGAACCAGATTTTATATTATGCGAAAATGTTCCTGGGTTACAGAAAATAGGAAATGATGGGCCACTGCCAAATTTTATTTGCAGATTAAGAGAGTTGGGGTATTATGTTCCTGAACCTCGTATAATTTATGCTCATAAATATGGTATTCCGCAAACTAGAAAAAGATTGGTATTAATAGCAAGTAAATTGGGACAAATTTCATATCCAGAAGAGACACATGGACCTGGCAAATTATCTTATAACACAGTGAGGGATAGTATATCCTATTTACCACCAATAAAACATGGTAAATCGCATCCTGATGAAAATAAATATCCGAATCATAGATGTGCCGCCTTACAGGACATAAATTTAAAACGAATTCAGTGCATAAAAGCTGGGCAAGGACGAAATGATTGGCCTGAGGAGTTAAGGTTAAAATGTCATGAAAAACATAAAGGACATTCTGATGTTTACGGAAGACTCGATTGGGATGCTCCATCTGTTACATTAACTACAAAATGCATAAATATCTCTAATGGTAGATTTGGTCATCCAGAACAGGATAGAGCTTTAAGCATAAGAGAAGCAGCCTGCTTACAGACCTTTCCTAAAAATTTTAAATTTATGGGTTCTAGTCTTACTGAAATGGCAAAACAGGTAGGAAATGCGGTTCCAGTCGAATTAGCAAGGATATTTGGGGATATGTTTATGGAACATATAACTCAATATAAAAGAGGAGAAAAGAATGGCTAAATTTAAAACTAGAGCCAGAGCTCTTGATATGTTGGGGAAACAACAAATTGCAGGAATACCTACAGCAATAAGCGAATTATTTAAGAATGCTTATGATGCATATGCCACAATCGCCAGAGTTGATTTTCTTAAACCTCTTGACATGTTTGTATTGAGTGATAACGGTATTGGCATGACAAAAAATGATTTTGAACATAAATGGTTGGCATTAGGTACAGATAGTAAATACAGTAAAAAAAGTTCAATTATACCTGCTAAAATGAAAGAACGTCCTGTTCTTGGCGAAAAAGGTATCGGACGTTTAGCAATATCAACAATAGGTCCACAAGTCTTAATAATGACCCGTGCTAAACGAGATAATCAATTGGAAGATATAGTTATATCTTATATTCACTGGGGAGTTTTTGAAATACCAGGAATTAATTTGGAAGATATTAACATTCCAGTAAAATCAATTCCAAATAATAGTTTTCCAAATAAAAAAGATATTGACGATTTGGTAAATGATTTTAGGCTTAATATTGAAAAATTTAAAGACATTTTAACTGAAAAACAATTAATAGACTTTTATAATGACTTTGAAAATTTAAGAAAAAAATCAGAATTAGAGTTATTAACTAAAAAAATTGGAGAACCGACATTAAAAAATGCTTCGGGGACCCAGTTTTTTATAACTCCAGTAAGTGAATTATTATCAGACCAAATTGAAGATTGGGATAATATGGATAAAGATTCCCAATTAAGACAAACTTTAGTAGGATTTTATAATACGATGACTTGTCCTATATCGGAACAAGAAATGAATACTGAATTTAATGTTTATAATGAGCTTGAATCGTCACTTAATTTATTAGAAGATTCAAGGTTTTGGACACAAGAAGATTTTCTTAATGCAGATGTTTATTTTTCTGGGAAATTTGATTCTTACGGTGTATTTAACGGAAAAATAAGAATATATGGTTATGAACAGGATTATTCAGTAAAATGTACAAATCGAATTAATCCTTTATCCTGTGGCGAATTTAAATTTACTTTAGGCTTTATTCCTGGTGAGTTGAGAAATTCTCTACTGGATACAAAAATTTATAATGACTATAATGAGCGTTTGAAAGCTATAGGTGCAATATATATTTATAGAGATAACATCCGTATATTACCTTATGGTACTCCTGAATTCGATTTTTTAAAATTAGAGGCTATAAGATCTAAGCGTGCAAGTGATTTTCTTTTCTCCCACAGGAGATTATTTGCAACCATTGAACTTACAAATGAATTTAATTATATGTTAAAAGAAAAAGCTGGACGTGAAGGTTTTATTGAAAATAAGGCTTATACCGAATTTAAAGAAGTTTTAACAAACTTATTATTCAATATAATGACAGATTTTTTGAAAAATAATGCAAAAGTTAATAATACATTTGAACTCAAAAAAAATGAATTATTGGAAATTGACAAAAGAAATAAAGCACTTCAGGTACAAGATAAGAAAAATAAACAAATAATTCGTGATTTTAAAAATTTATTGGGTAAAAAAGAAAAAGAATTATTTTCGCAGGGAATAAAAGAAAACTACACAGATAAAATTAAGTATTTTTATCAAGTAATTGATGAAAATTATTTAAATAATAATTTTGATGCTTTATTATTTCTAAAGACTGAAATATTACAATATTCAAATGATTATTGGGCAGGATATAAAATGGCAAAACCAAGAGGAATTATATTGCCAGAAGAAGTTGATGAACGCCTTGGATATTATATTGCAGAATTGGAAGAACTTTTGGAATATAACAATAAGGAAATTAACAAATTAATTTCATGTATTGATATGAAATTAAATAATTTATCTGATATTAAATTAAAAACTGACAGCATAAAAAATTCCATTGACGAACAACTAAATTTTGTAAAAAATATAGTTGTCTTGAAGAACTCACAAATTGAAGAGATTTATCTTCTTATCAAAAGAAATTTGGATATGATAATATCCAAGGCAACCATACCAGAAGATACCAAATTACAGGAAATTGAAAATAGTTTAATAAACTTTAAAGAACAACTTCAATATGATATTAATATCAAAAATAATCTAATAAAAAATTATACCAAAGAAATAGAGGAAGTTAAAAACAACTATAATCTTATTTTTGAAAAAATTAAATATGCAATGGCAAATAGTTTAAGTTTGAATTCTGATAATCAACTCCTTTCAAGTGAAGATTTGTTAGAAGCGTATGAAACTGAAATTCGCAATTATCAAAAAAATGCCGAAACAGATTTGGAATTATTGCAAAAAGGATTGGCCATTGATGTTATAAATCATGAATTTAACAATAACATAAAATTTGTAAGAAATAATATTAAAAATCTGAGAGTATGGGCTGAACATAATGCTAGTTTGATGCAGTTGTATAATAATATTTATAATGGATTTATGCATTTAGATGGATACTTAGCTCTATTTACCAAATTACAACGTAGATTATATCGAAATGCTATTGAAATCTCAGGAAATAGCATATTAAGATACATCGAAGATATTTTTAAAGAACAATTTGCAAAATTTCAAATTAATTTAATTGCCTCAGATGATTTTAGGGCTAACAATATAACAGGGTTTCCATCAACATTTTATCCAGTTTTTATAAACCTGCTGGATAACTCAATTTATTGGTTGAAAAGTGCAACAACAGAAAAAAATATTTATCTGGAAATTGATTCATCAAAGAATTGGGTAATTAGAGATAACGGTCCAGGTATTAAACCTCAAGATGTATTTAGAATATTCGAAAAAGGTTTTTCAAGAAAAGAAATGGGAAGAGGATTAGGACTTTACATATGCAAGGAAGTATTAACTCAAGAAGGTTATGATATCGTTTTGGATCAAACGTATACTGACGGTGCAAAGTTTATTATAACAAAAATAAAAGAAGATTAGGTGGTTTATGGGGCAAGTTACAGATAATGATTTTGATAAATTTTCACAGGAGATTGTAAAAAAATTTTTAAGAACAGCTGTTTCTATTGATGATCAACCGAATTATAATGTTAATAAAATTCATCCTAAAATGGTTATTGATCCAAGTGCTGAATATCGGAAACTCATAGATAATCAAGGTGAAAATAAAATAACTCTGGACGAAAATGAGGAAAATAAAGAGTTGGATATTTCGGAATTAACAAATAAATTTATTGAAAAACAAATATTGTTTACTCCAATAAAGCCAGACATAAATAATTCTTTTTTTTATAATAAAGCGGAAAGTCAATCAATACTTAAAGAATTTATGAATAAGTATTATGATGTAATAAATAAAGCCGATATTATTATTTTGGATTGGGAATTATCTGCCGATGATAAAGATGGTATCTTTACACAAGAAATAATAAAAAAAATACTAAAAGAAAATAATCTAAAATTAATTATAATTTATTCTGGATCAGATAGGATTACAAAAGAAATCCCAAAAACATTATTTGATTTAGTTGGAAAAACTGAAACAGAAAGTCAAATTACCGAATTTCGAACTAATAAATATTCTATAATTTATAAAGGAATAAAAATTAAACTGATTCATAAAACAACTTCTCCTGATCCAGAATATCTTTTATCTTCTTCTGTTGCAGAGTTGCCAGATGTTTGTATAAGAGAATTTGCAAATTTTGTCAGTGGATTGTTGTCTAATGCGACTTTGGCAGCTATTACAACTATAAGAGATCATACTTTTGATATAATTTCTCAATTTAAAAAACAATTTGACGGAAATTATATCTCTCATAGAATATCTATCCCTAATGCTGATGATGCAGAATACTTTATATGTGAATTAATTAAAGATGAAATTGTTGCTGCTATTAATTTTGAAAATATTAAAAAGTGCATAAATTTGGATTCTATAAAAAAACTTATCAATGCAAGTAATTTCAATAACAAAATAAAAATAAACGAAGACAATATTCATGAATGTAATCTTATAAAATTAGTTGAAATTGGAGCTGACAAATATTGGAGTGAACAAGCTTACAGTAAAAAGTTAAAAGAAAAGCTCAAAAGAAAATCAGATTACTCAAGATATTTTATAAATTCTACTGTTACAGATGAAGCTTTAAATAAACTTGAGCAAGAATTTACTTCGCTTACTACAACAAATACAAAATATTATTCAGATACATATCTACCTTATTTAACACTTGGAACTATAATTGCTTTGAAAAAAGAAAGTGAAGGTAGATGTAATCCGAATGAACATTGTAGAATTATGTGCAATTGTTCAAGTACATATAGCTATTATTTGTGCATACAACCTCGCTGTGACAGTGTAAGATTAGAAAAAGATGAACCATTATTATTTATCCCTCTTGTGGAAGATTGTACCAAAAATAAAGTATGTTTTTTTGATAGCAAGTTAAATAAAAATTGTACACTTGGCTTTAAAAAAGTAAGTAGTTTAGTTATAAAAAAATTTAAAATGTGTAACGATGAACATGACAGAATATATGCATTAGTGGACGATGAAAACGATTTTGTATTTAAATCAATCAATGGCAATATTTACAGATGGGTTACAGAATTGAAATTTTCTTTAGCTCAAAAAATAATTAATCAATTTGGAAATAATATAAGCAGAGTAGGCTTTGACGAATATGAATGGTTTAGGTTACAACAAAAATAAATAATATTTATAAGTATTGTTCTATTATTAAAATGCAATTGTTGATATCTTTTTTTATCTCATGCTCCCAAAATCTTAATACTATCCATCCATTTTGTTTTAAAACTTCATTTACTTTTTTATCTCTTAAAATATTACTTTCAATTTTAGGAATCCAAAAATCTCGATTACTTTTAATTGTTTTTTTCTGATTTTGCCAATCATATCCATGCCAAAATTTACTGTCACAAAAAATTGCAATTTTTTGTTTTTTAAAAACAATATCAGGTTTACCATATATATCTTTACAATTTTTTTTGTATCTATATCCTTTGTGCCACAATGCTTTTCTAAGTATAATTTCTATTTTTGTATCCTTACACTTTATAGCTTTCATATTTTTGCTTCGTTGTTCTTTTGTAAAAATATCCATAAAATTATTATACATCTAACAATTTAAATAATAAGCCTGCACTTACAAATTTCCGTTCTGAGACTTTTAAAAAATTTTGGCTATAAATTCAGTATTTTAAATCTAATTTAGTCTCAAAATAAATTTTATATACAAACAAATGCCCGTGTTACGGGCATTTGTTTTAAATTATACTTTGCACTTGGTGTGCTGTCTTTACTAAAAAACGGAGTAGCAGGGATTTGAACCCTGGATGCAGGTTGCCCCACATAACACCTTAGCAGGGTGCCGCCTTCAGCCACTCGGCCACTACTCCAAGGGCGCATGTTGCATGCGGATAATTTTATTCTAACATAAATATTTTTTTTCGTAAATCCTTTTTATTACCTTTTTTACTTGACCGACTGCACATTGTGAGATAAAATATAAGTAAACGAAAGGTTTGTAAATGATTGAAATGAAAGTTATGGGTATTGCTCTTGATACAAGAACAGGCTCCCCGATTGTTGTTTTACATGATAAAGAAAACAGAAAAGCGCTTCCTATCTGGATTGGATCTGCAGAAGCCAGCGCTATTATAAGAAAAATTGAAAATTTGTCTGTTGCACGTCCGATGACGCATGATTTGATTATTAATATTATTGAAAAAACAGGCTATAAACTTGATAGAATTGAAATAAACGATGTCGAAAAAGATACTTATTATGCGACATTATTTTTAACAAATGATGAAGGCAATACTCTTGAGATAGATTCAAGACCGTCAGATGCAATCGCTGTTGCAATAAGGGTAGATGCACCGATATTTGTTACGGCTAATGTTATCTCAAACGGCTCTGTTTCAACAGATTCAGCAAAAGATGAAGAAGAAGCTCAGGAATTTAAAAAGTTTGTTCAGAGCATCAAACCTTCAGATTTCGCAAAGTTGATGAAAGACAACGAACACCACGAAAGTGATCAATAATTTGTTAAAATTGTAACAATAATTTGAAAATCTGAAATTGACCTGTGAATATTATTTTTATTTTATATGAGAATATATTATGAACGGAATTGAAGCTATACAACCGAATAATATTTTTAGAGTGAATGCCGTTAACTTTTTTGAAAACGGCCGACAAAACAGGAGTGTTCAAAATAATTTTGACACGGGTTTATTCGCGCGTCAGGATAATAATGAGTATAATTTAAATCATCCGAGAGTCCGCGGAAGTGAAACTCAGGCAAGGAATTTAGATTTATTGGCTTAATATTTCTTAATATTTTTTTGAAATTCTGGCAATTTTTCCTAACAAAAATACTTTATTAAAGTATAAGGGAAAAATTGGAGGAATTATGTCCGGAGCAATTCATTTTAATCCGAATGTAAGCGGGATAAATACAAGGTATAATTTTGAGATGCCGGCAGCTGCAAGAACATTTGTCAGCAATGCAGTAAATCAGGGACATTATAATCTGAATCATCCAAAAACTGCTGATGATGAAGGCCTTCGTATGTTAGGGGCTTCAGCTTCTTCTGTAGGTAACAGATTAGATATCCAATGCTAGTTTAAAAAGATATTTTGTGAGTAATTTGTCTTATAAATAAGATTAGTTTCAGAAAATGCAGGCGTGAATGAATATATTCTTCGTTCACGTTTTTTGAATGCACAAAGCCCTATTACTTTTTCATCATCTTTGAATAAATTTTTTAAAAATTCCATACTTTATACTTCCTTCTATTTTTATTGTATAATATTTTTAATGACAGGTAAAATTAAGTCAACATAAGGAGAAAATATTATGGCAGGAAAAATTACAAAAGATATGAACATTATGGATATTGTTCAACAGTGTCCTGAAAGCATTGAAGTATTTCAAAAATACGGTTTGGGCTGTATAGGATGCGCTGCTGCTCATTTTGAAAATTTAGAAGCAGGAGCAAAAGTTCATGGCTTTGATCCGGATGCAATGGTTGCTGATATTAATGCTTTAATTCAGGACTAAGTATATAAAAAAATAAATAAAAAAAGCGGGTTTTCAAAACCCGCTTTTTTTATTTGAGAAATCCTGCCATTGTCGGTTTGCTGTTTGCAATAAACTGAGTTGATTGTTGCGGTTGCTGCACCTTTACCTGAGCTTTTCCCGCTTTTTCTTTCTCTATTGCATCTTTTGTCATTTTTTCACAATATCTTGCAAGCCACATCATAAATGCCGGTACAAGTACAAGTGTAGATGCAAACCCGAATGCGCTGTTAAATGTTTTGGCTCTATTAATAAATTTGTTATCTTTTGAAGAGAATACCGAGTAAATATTTTCAAGAGCTTCTGTGCCTTTAGCCTTTTTGAATGCATCTTCTATTTCTTCTATTGTTGCATTTTCAAGAGATTTATTTTTGAATTGTTTTAGAATTTTTTCGGCATTTTCTTTAACTGTTTTATCAATTTTCAATACTTTTTTAACGTCTCCGCCATTTTCCTGTAAGAATTTGAAGAAACCGTTAATTCCATCTTTATAGTTATTAATATTACTATACTTAGAAACTATTTGTTCGCTTGTGAGAACTTCAATTCCCGAGCCTGCGCTGAAGTAGTTCTTAATTTTATGGAATATACTTTTAGCATGATTTTGCGGTTTAACATTTAATGCAAGTCCGGAAATTTTGGCAAATATATTGGAGAAGCCTCTGGACAAAGCTTTAGCTCCGAATAATATTGCTGTGAAACTTGATATATCACGGACAAGAATTTCTTTTCTTTCTTTGTCACTTTTAGCATTTGTATATCTCGGCGGCAGGCAGAAGCCGAACAAAAGTGTTAACATTGCCGGAACTGACATTGATGCACCGTTAAATTCAAATATTTTAAGAACCTTTCCCAGTCCACTTCCTTTTGCTGCTGTTTCTCCTAATTTAGGAACAAAACCGCCGGTAAATGCTACATCTTTTTTATTATTATCTTTAGGAGTATCTGTATTTTTGTTTTCTGCAGATTCTTCCAAACCTTTTAGCCCAGGATCATGCTTAAGGCCGAGGTTGTATAGTTTAGGTATTAAAGTGTAGAAACCCACAACAGCAGACCACATGCCAATATTTGACAGGACTCTTGTACCAGATCTGTATTTATTGAATTTAGAAACAAAAGCCGGAATTTCTTCTGATACAATATTCTTTTTGTTAATTTTATTAAGAATATCGTTGGTATAATCTGTTAAGCTTTGTGTTAAACGTCCGATATTTGTTCCAAGAAGGTCTTTTTTGTCTTTAACTTTAAGCGTGGCTGCCATTTCATCACTTGAAGGTGCTGCATGTGATTTTCGAATATTCATGTATTCTTCGACTAGCTGTGCTTGAAGCTTATTTGCTCCCTTTTTGTCTTTATTGGCTCGTTTAGTTTCAATTTCAACAAGCTTATCTGCAAATTTTTGGGCAGCTTGTTTTAGCTCAGTGTCTCTGAAGCTGTTATCGGTAGAATTTTGAAGAGCATTTTCAAAAACTTGAGCGTAGTATCCTTTTTTAAATTCGGTTGCATGCTGTATTTTATCTGAATTTTTTGAGGCATAATCTGCAAAATTTTCTCCTAAAACATTAATGTGGTCAACATGAACGTTATTTGCAGTTCCTGAGAATTTTTTAACTAAAGTAAGAATGCCTAGCGGAATTAAGAATGCGCTTGGTCCGCTGAGAATTTCACGTATCCCTTCACGTCTTGCAAATTCCCAGTTCAAAGGACCTGTTTTTTTACCGTTTTCATCCTCCTTACGGTTTCTGTTCAGCCCTTCGTAAATTCTCGGTGCAACCATACCTATTCCGTCCTGAGCAATAAAAGATGCAGCAAAACCGCCTTTGTCTATAGCATCCATTAACATAACAACAGGGTTAAAACTTCCTGTAAATGCTGGCTGTTGTTGTTTATTTTTATGGTCAAAAGTGTTTGAGCGGTTGCGTTTTGCAACATCTATTGACGAATTGATTGCTTTTACTGACATGTCCCTACTTTACATTTTCATAACTACACACATATATTTAAAAAATAATTTTTTACACTTATTGCTATTTTTTGTCTGGTTGTTAACAAAAATTAAAGGTAATAAATGTATTAAGTGTATTTATTATACTTAATATTCATTAAACTTGCAAGTTTTTTACTACAAATATAACAATAATTTTACAAAAAAGTAATAAACTTTATTAAAAGATAAAAAATCACCCGGTTGTTTATAAAATTGACACTATATTTTGTCAGGTATAAACTGTTTTTTATGGAAGTAAATGTTATCGGTGCCGGATTAGCAGGTTCGGAAGCTGCTTTACAATTATCTAAAAGAGGTATAAAAGTTAATTTATATGAAATGCGTCCGGAAAAAACAACAGGTGCGCATAAATCTGATAAATTTGCCGAATTTGTTTGTTCAAACAGTCTTGGGGCTTCTGATTGCTCGAACGCTTCGGGGCTGTTGAAAAAGGAAATGGAACTTTTGGGCGGGGAATTAATAAATATTGCCAGAGAATGTTCCGTTCCCGCAGGCAACGCTCTTGCGATAGACAGAGAACTTTTTTCGGATACGGTTACGGCAAGAATAGAAAATGATGTAAATATAACTGTTATAAGGGATGAAGTCTCAAAAATTCCAGAGGGGTGTACTATTATAGCTTCCGGTCCATTAACTTCCGATTCATTAGCTGATTCGATTAAAGAATTTACAAAAAATGAGCATTTGCATTTTTTTGATGCAATTGCACCTATTGTGGAAAAAGAGAGTATTAATTTTGAAAAAGCTTTCTGGGCTAGCAGGTATGATAAAGGAGAAGCTTCTTATATTAATTGCCCAATGAATAAGTCAGAGTATGAAAATTTCTACAATATATTAATTAATGCTCCTAGAATTGAGTTAAAGGAATTTGAAAAAGATGCAAAGTTTTTTGAAAGTTGTCTTCCTATAGAAGTGCTTGCTTCACGCGGAGTTGATACATTGAGGTTTGGCCCGATGAAGCCTGTCGGACTTGTGGATAGACGTACTGGAGTTGAAAACTATGCTGTTATTCAGTTGCGTCAGGATAATTCTGCAAAAACTTTATTTAATCTTGTCGGGTTTCAAACAAATTTGAAGTGGGGAAGTCAGAAAGAGCTTCTTCAGTCTATTCCAGGTTTAGAAAATGTAAATATTGTTCGCTATGGTGTAATGCATAGAAATACTTTTATAAATTCTCCCAAAGTACTGAAGGCTTCCTTGCAGACAAGAGAACGGGACGATTTATTTTTTGCCGGACAAATTACAGGAACTGAAGGTTATACTGAATCTATAGCAACCGGCATGCTTGCCGGTATTAATGCTTCAAAATTTATTAACAATGAACCTCCGATAATTCTTCCGAAAATTACCATGCTCGGGGCATTAACACAGTATATCAGTGATATAAATCATGAAAAATTTCAACCGATTAACTCTAATTGGGGGATTGTTGATCAGATTGATTTGCCTAAAAAAGAAAGAAAGAATAAAAAATTGAAAGCTGAATTGATTACAAAACGTTCAACGGACTATATAATATCTTGTAAATTTAGCTGATATATGCTAAAATATAATATATTAATAAAAGAGAGGATATTAAGTATGAAAAATGCATTCACTTTGGCTGAAGTTCTTGTTACTCTTGGTATAATCGGTGTTGTAGCTGCAATGACTGTTCCAAATTTAATGGAAAATTATCAGCGTCAAAGTTATATAACACAGTTAAGAAAAACACACTCAGAATTATCTCAGGCTGCTGAATCTGCAATGAATGACAGTAACACTCAAAGATTCTTTGAATCCCAAGCAATAAGAAGGGGACCTGGGACTTTCATAAGTACTTATTTTAAAACTACAAAGACTTGTTCTTCTTCAGAATTTACAGATTGTTTGGCCGCAAGTTATAATACCGTAAATGGAACTTCTTATTTTTTGTCGTTTAACGGTGATGGTGATACTTCTTGTGCTGTTTTAGCGAGCGGCAGTGCAATGTGTATAATGAAAAATGGTGCCTCAATCATAGCTACTGTTGATATTAACGGAAAACAAGGTCCAAACGTGTATGGCAGAGATTTGTTCCACCTTTCTATTGAAAATGACGGTAGTGTTACTTCTGTTGTAAGCCCTGATAATGCAACTAGTGGAGCATGTCAGGAAGGGGATTACGGTGAATGTTTTGCTAAAATTTTAAATGACGGATGGGTAATGGACTATTGATGCAGAATAGAAATTATTAAAAAAAGGAACTCTTTAAAGAGTTCCTTTTTTTATACTTTAGTATCAAGCTGTTGTTGATTTTTTTCTTGATTTTGAGCCTTTTTATTTTTATCTTCAAGTCCCAAAAATCTGAGTGCCGGGTGAATGAAGGCATGGCTTACCTGAGGAGCAAGTACGGCCAATCCTAAAACTGAGCCGATTATGTTGCTTAACTCTACGGCTCCTTTTACATATGCGAATTTTTCTGGATTTTCTTTTTTGAGCTCTGCCAATAAGGTTGCATTGTATTTGTCGCTTACTTTATTTTTGCTTGTAATAAGCTCTTTGCTTAATGTTGCCTGTCTGTTATTTATTGAAGGATTATCGGCAAGTTTTCTGTAATGCAAATATTCTGATACATTTTTAAAATGTTCAAATCCGTTTGTATTTTTAAATATTTTGTCTTTTGCCAGTTTAAATCCGCCTTTTTTAAATACCGGTACAATTAACCAGAGGTATACAGCAAGGCATGTTGCCTGATATAAAAATTCTTTTGCTGCTGCATACTGTTTTGTATCGGAATCTATATCATTATCTATAAGAATAAATCCGGGTCTGCCGATTGATTTCAATGTTGTTTCTATTGTCACCGATTGAGTAGTGTTTTGAGCGACAGCAGCCAAATTTGAACTTGTTAAAACTTTTTGAACAGCTCCGATCATAATCCACCTACCCTTAATCCGCTTTGCGGTCTGTTTGTATATGAATACATCTGGGGAAATACATTTTTATGTGTTACAGGATTGATTGTCGGCGGAATATATGTAGTTTGTGGTTCCTGTAATATGTTTTTAGGGTGTTTTTTATCTTCCGGAGCTTTCAAACCTATTGCATCCATTATCGGTTTAATAGCTACCGAACAAAGTCCCGGTATTATTAATAATGCGGCTGTACAAACCCCTATAAACATCATGTTTTTTTCTGCACGTCCGGCAAGGGCTCTATCTTTGTGAAATACTTTTTTGGCAAGTGCGCCGGCCAGTTCTCCGCTTGCCCAGTAAGCAGGTATTGCAATTGCTTCGGTTAAACCTTCTCTTAATGCCGTATATTTTTTTGTTTCAGGATTTTCAGTTTTGTCCATCATCGTAAATGTCGGACGGCAAATCCCTTTGACTGTAGCAATTGCCATTACTACATAGGTTGGTTTATTATTTTCGCCCAATTTCTTGCATGTGCGTTTTATAATATCTGCTAGTGCCATAATTCCTTAGAGTTTAAAATCCGTAAATAAAAATTTTTGCTAGTAATTTCTACATTTGTTATAATATATTACGAAAAAAATATTTGCAAATAAAAAATGAACTTTTTTATTTTTGAATCGTTCCATTAGTATAGAGGTTAAAAAATCTTTAACAAAGTCTATACAGAAGGACCAGAAAATGAAAGAAAAATGTACTAAATACGAAGCTTTATTTACATTCGGCAATGACGAAATATTAAAAGAACATGTTAATTCCTGCAAGGATTGTCAAAAGGAACAGAAAGTCATGGATAAAGTTTCTGATTTGTTGAAAGAAGTAAGACCGTATTACAAGGCCAAAAGACATAATGTGGTAAAGTTAAAAGCTGCCTGCGCCGTATTCGCAATATTATTAAGCGGAACGACTCTGGGAGTAATTAATTTAAACACGGATATTTCCGAAACTATAAAGTATGGTACAACTCTTAGTGCGGAAGATTACGGTTTTCCTGTAGATTCGTACGGATTTTTAATGGTGGAATAGTTAATGGATTTTAAACAGCTTATAAAAAGCAACCAGAATAATGTAAGAAGTATTATAAAACTTATTACAAAAGAAACAAACGAAGATTTAGAACAAGAGGTTTATGTAAAGGTATGGAAGAATGCCAAAAATTACAAAGAACAGGGCTCATTTAAGGCCTGGATAAATACTATTGCCAGGAATGTGTCAAAGGATTATCTGAAATCGTCTTATAAAAAGGTATCTGATAGCGCTGTAGCAGATGAAGAGTGTCTGAATCTTATAAAAGATAAGAAACCTACTCCGGAACTTACTTTGATAAGTAATGACAGACAAAAAAGAATTATTGAGGCGATAAATACTTTGAAACCAAAATTTAAACAAACAGTCATGCTGTGTGAAATATACGGGTATTCTTATGAGGACGCGGCTCATAAATTGAAATGCCCTGTAGGTACAATTAAATCACGACTATACAATGCCAAAAAAGAATTGGCAGAAAAGTTACAAGATTTGTTATAAAAAGAAAGGATTTTGATTATGATGAAAAAAGCTTTACTTATTGCAAGTGTTATGATTTTTGCAGCTTCTGCAACTTTTGCAGCTGATGCGGCAACAAATGCAGCTCCTGAGGCTGTTCCAACAAAATCTACAGTTCAATCTAAAGAATGCAACTGCAAGAAAAGACCTCCTGTTAATCCTGAATTTAAAAAACGTCAGACAGATTTTGAAAATCGCTTGAAATTAACTGATGAGCAAAAAGCTCAGGCAAAAGAAATTCGCCAAAAAGGTATTGAACAGATGAGACCTATTATGGAAAAAATCAAAGAAAAACGCATGGAAGCAGAAGCTGTAAAACGTTCAAGAATGGCTGTTGAAATGCAGCAGGAAAAGTTAGCACAAATTCATAAAGAAATTCGTGCTTTGAAACGTGAGGCTCACGAACTTCGTCTGCAGAATATGAAAGAATTTGAATCAATATTAACTAAAAAACAGCAGAAAGAATTAAAGAAAATGAAAGAAGAAGGACGTAAAAACTTTGAAAAAAGACATAAAAGAGGCGGGCATCCTGAATTCGGCCACCGTCCCGGATTTGGCCCCGAAGGCCCGAGACCTGAGGCACCGGCTCCAGTAGAACCTGCTCCGGTTAAGGAATAATATTTATAGATGATGTGATTCTTTATTTGAGCTCAGAACAACAAAAACATAAAAGGGTTGATTTTTAATCAGCCCTTTTATAATATGTAGCAAAAGGAGTTAAATATGAAAATTGCAGAAAATGTACTTGAATTAATAGGTAATACCCCTCTTGTAAAAATAAATAAAATTAACAACGGGAATGCCTGTATAATAGCAAAATTGGAAAGTTTTAATCCGGGTGGTTCAATAAAAGACCGTCCGGCTTTAAATATGATAGAAATGGCGGAACAACAGGGGCTTGTAAATAAAGATACAGTGATAATTGAACCGACCAGCGGAAATACCGGGATAGGTCTTGCTATGGTGTGTGCTGTTAAGGGATATAGAATGATTTTAACAATGCCTGAAACTATGAGTATAGAAAGACGTAAACTTTTGGCTGCTTATGGTGCTGAAATTGTTCTTACCGAAGGTGCAAAGGGTATGCAGGGTGCTGTTGACAAAGCGGAAGAACTTCATCACGAAATAAAAAATTCTTTTATCCCGCAGCAGTTTAATAACCCTGCAAATCCTGAAATTCATGAAAAAATAACTTCCGAAGAAATATGGAAAGGTACTGATGGTAAAGTTGATATTGTGATTGCTGGAGTTGGTACAGGCGGAACAATTTCAGGCATTGCAAGAGGTTTAAAACATAAAAATCCTAAAATAAAAGCAATTGCTGTTGAACCGTATTCTTCACAAGTTCTGGCGGGAAAGCCCGCTGGTGCTCATGGTATTCAGGGAATTGGTGCAAATTTTGTCCCGGGGAATTTTGACAGAGAAGTTATAGATGAAATTTTTCCGGTAAAAGATGACGATGCAATGGAAACTACAAGAAAACTTGCGAAAGAAGAAGGTGTTTTATGCGGAATATCATCGGGAGCTGCAATGTATGCGGCTTTAGAGATTTCTAAAAAAACAGAAAATACCGGGAAGAATATTATTGTAATTTTACCGGATACTGGTGAAAGATATTTGTCCGGAAGCTTATTTAATTAGCAAAAAGGACTTGTACTATTATAGTACAAGTCCTTTTTTATCTCGAGGAATGAATAAATTACATCATACCGCCCATGCCGCCCATTCCGGCAGGCATTGCAGGTTCTGATTTTTCTTCCGGAATATCTACAACAGCAGCCTCTGTTGTTAATAACATTGAACCTACTGATGCAGCATTTTCAAGAGCTGAACGTGTAACTTTAGCAGGATCCACGATACCTGATTTGAACATATCAACGTATTCGTCATTCAATGCATCGTAACCGTAAGCTCCATCGTGTGTCATTACAGTATCTACAACAACATCAGCTTTAGCACCTGCATTGTGTGCAATTGCTCTTAAAGGAACATCTAATGCGGCAGTTAAGATTTTGAAGCCGATTTTTTCATCATCTGATGAGAAGTTTGTAGTGTCAATAAGTTTTGAAAGTTTTTGTTGAACTCTTACTAATGCAACGCCGCCGCCAGGAACGATACCTTCTTCGTTAGCTGCACGAGTTGCATTTAAAGCATCTTCAATTCTTAATTTTCTTTCTTTTAATTCAACTTCAGAAGCTGCACCTACTTCAATTACTGCAACACCGCCTGAAAGTTTTGCAACACGTTCTTGAAGTTTTTCTTTATCGTATTCAGAATCAGAAGCTTCGATTTGTTTTCTGATTAAACGAACTCTGTCTTGAACAGCCTGTTTTGTTTCATCACCAACAACGATTGTTGTTTCATCTTTAGTAACTGTTACGCGTTTTGCTTTACCTAACATTTGAGTTGTAACGTTTTCAAGCTTGATGCCGAGTTCTTCAGTGAACATTTCGCCGCCTGTCAAGATTGCGATATCTTCAAGCATTGCCTTTCTTCTGTCGCCAAATCCAGGAGCTTTAACAGCAACTGCTCTTAAAACTTTTCTCATTGTGTTAACAACTAATGTAGCTAAAGCTTCTCCTTCAACATCTTCAGCGATTAATAACAATGATTTGCCGTCACGTGCAACCTGTTCCAATAATGGAACCATATCTGAAATAAGGTTGATTTTTTTGTTGCAGCAGAATACATAAGCATCTTCTAAAACTGCTTCCATTCTTTCTGCATCTGTTACAAAGTAAGGTGATAAGTAGCCTTTGTCGAACTGCATACCTTCTACAACTTTTAAGTTTGTTCCGAAAGATTTGCTTTCTTCAACAGTAATAACACCGTCATGGCCTACTTTTTCCATAGCTTCCGCAATAAGTTCACCGATTTCTTTGTTGTTGCCTGCTGAAATTGCTGCAACCTGAGCAATTTCTTCTTTAGTGTTAACAGGTCTTGACATATCTTTAATTTCTTTTACTGAAACTTCAACAGCTTTATCAATACCGCGTTTCATAGACATCGGGTTAGCTCCTGCTGTTAAGTTTTTCAAGCCTTCTCTAACAATTGCCTGAGCTAATACAGAAGCGGTTGTTGTACCATCGCCTGCGACATCATTTGTTTTAGAAGAAACTTCTTTTAACAATTGAGCGCCGGCATTTTCAAGACCGTCTTTAAGCTCAATTTCTTTAGCAATAGTAACACCGTCATTAACGATTTGAGGGGCACCGTATTTCTTTTCTAAGATAACGTTTCTGCCTTTTGGCCCGAGTGTCACTTTAACAGCATCTGCTACTGCGTCTATACCATTTAGAAGCGATTTTCTTGCTTCTTCATTAAATACTATACGTTTTGCCATTTATATGCCTCCATTTTCATTTGATTTTTACCATACAGGGATTAAGTGAAGAGTGAACGGTGACGTGTGAAGCGATTCTCATTTCACTCTTCACGCTTCACCTATTCAATAATTGCTAATGCGTCTTTTACAGATAGAATTTTATATTCTACACCGTCCATTTTAATATCTGTGCCTGCATATTTTGCATAAAGAACAGTATCGCCTACTTTAACGTCCATAGGTTCTCTTTCGCCTTTGTCGTTAATTTTACCTGCGCCTACAGCAACGATTTCGCCTTTTTGAGGTTTTTCTTTTGCACTGTCCGGAATAAAAATACCGCCTGAAGTTTGTTCAGTATCTTCAATAACTTTAATTACAATTCTGTCTCCTAATGGTTTTAACATAATATTCTCTCCTTTTCTCCTTGTCTGTCATTCTGAACTGGTTTCAGAATCTCTTTTAGATCCTGAAATAAATTCAGGATGACTATTACTTTATATTTATATAACGTATTTGTAAAAAAATTAATTTTCTTAAGGAAAAATTAATTTTTGATTGAAAAGTGTTCTCCAAAATGATATAATAATAAAGTAAAGATTAAGAAAAGGAGC
Source organism: Candidatus Gastranaerophilales bacterium (assembly GCA_944322885.1). GTDB lineage: Bacteria > Cyanobacteriota > Vampirovibrionia > Gastranaerophilales > Gastranaerophilaceae > Stercorousia. The sequence goes on from CALUQH010000034.1 coordinate 22,088, forward strand.
TTGTTATGAGAAGATTTAGAACAAAACAGACACTAAAATTTGCCAACTTAAATAATTTTGGTGTTAGTTTTTCTATGCAAGCAGTTCTCGGGGGGGGGGCAATTTAGAGCTTGCACCACAGGGTTTTCGAGGGGTTGAAAAGGGTCTAAAAAAATATTATATTAGTGATATGTTACATCACTATAGGGGCAAAAAAGCTTTTACGTTAGCGGAAGTTATGATTACTTTAGGTATAATCGGTATTGTAGCGGCAATGACAATGCCAGCATTAATTAGTTTATACCAAAAAAAAATAGTAGAAACTAGATTAGAACAGACTTATTCATTGATATCTCAAGCTTTAAAAATGGCAGAAGCTGATTATGGTGATAGTCAGTATTGGATGCGTGATAGTGCTGGCCCGCAAGATGATGCAATAACTCCTGCTGTGACTTTTCTTGAAATATATTTTTTGCCTTATTTAAAAGATGGATACAAATATGGAGTTATTGGTGGAAAAGGGTTACAGGATATAGGTTATAATAATAGATATATAGGTAGTGTCACAGCTCAATCAAGATATGTTTGTTTGGGTAGTGGGATTAATTTATTTTTTGGTTATTATATTGGTCGACAAGGTGTTATCGGGATACCTATTTTAATAGATATTAATGGATCGAAAGGTCCAAATGTTACAGGAAGAGATTTGTTTGAACTTACTTTTTCGTTATATGATGGTATTCTTTTTATGTCAGGAGAACGGCGAGTAACCGGTTATGGGTTAACATATGATAATATTATTAAATATGATGAGATTTATAAACGATGTAAAAATGGAGGCAATGGTCTTTTAGAGTGTGGGGCTCTAATAAAACAGAATGGATGGAAAATCCCAAAAGATTATCCTTACAGAATATAATTTTGCTTATATAAGAATTTATAGCCATGTAAGGTTATAAACTTATATTTTTTTTATGTTATTCTAAAACTATGAAACGGGTTATGTATGTTATCTTGGTTTTAATTTTGACTGCGCTTGTTCTCAAAGCCTGTTTAAAAGCTGATGTTCCTCAAGAAAAAAAGACTTCTTCGGACATTGAAACCTCTTATGTCCTTGATTATTACCCGTATATAAAGAAAAATGTTACTATAAACGGTGTGGATTATCTGCAATCTGAGGCTCCTGTCGGCAAATTCGGCGGAACTTTTGTGTCTTCAACAATCGGAGAGGGACCAAAAACATTTAATCCGTTCAATTCCAAGGACAACATATCATCCCAGATGTCTGATATTATGTATGACGGACTTGTTACCACTGATGTTGTGACAGGCGATACTATCCCAAAGCTTGCAAAAGATTTTACTGTGAACGGATGTGAATATATAATTCATCTACGCAAAGGTATAAAATGGTCTGACGGTAAACCTATTACTGCGGATGATGTTGTGTTTACCTGGCAGAATATAATTTTTGACGGTTTCGGAAATACTTCAACCAGAGATTCCGTTGTAATTGACGGAAAACTGCCGACTGTACAAAAGATTGATGATTATACCGTTAAATTTGTTACCCCGCAGCCTTTTGCTCCTTTTTTAAGAATGCTTTCATCTCCTATTGCGCCCAAGCATGTTTTTGAACCTGCCGTAAAACGCGGAAAAGCTTATTTCGACGGCTTCTTATCAACAAACACAGATCCGAAAGAATTTGTAACATCAGGTGCTTTCAGGCTGAAAGAATATGTTCCGGCGCAGAGAGTCGTATTTGAACGAAATCCTGATTACTATGTTATAAATAAGGATGATCAAAAGCTTCCTTATCTGGACAAGATTATTTATTTGATTGTAGGGGATATTAATAATCAGGTTTTGAAGTTTGAAGGCGGGGAGTTGGATGAAATAACTTTGCAGGGAGCAAATGTCGCAAGATTTAAGGAAATGGAAAAACATGGAGATTTTACTGTCTACAATCTCGGACCTAATACAGGAACAATGTATATTGCTATGAATCTTAATAACCGTAAAGACGATAAAGGAAAATACTATGTTTCTCCTAAAAAACAGGTCTGGTTTCAGGATAAAAACTTCCGTCAGGCTGTTGATTACGCAATAGACAGGGAAAATATGGTGTTTAATATTGCAAGCGGTCTTGCAGAACCTTTATTTACTCCTGAAACTCTTAATTCAATTTTTCTCAACAAGGACATAAAAGGTCACAAAAGAGATTTAAATAAATCAAAAGAACTTCTCAAAAAATCAGGTTTTTATTGGGATAAAGCAGGACATTTAATTGATAAATTCGGAAACCATGTGGAATTTGACCTTTATACAAATGCCGGAAATACCGAGCGCGAAGCAATAGGTGTTATGGTAAAACAGGATTTGGAAGATTTAGGCATGAAAATTAACTTTAAACCTGTTGAATTTAATTCGCTTGTAAATAAACTTATGGCAACGCTTGACTGGGATATGGTAATAATGGGATTTACCGGCTCGCCTCTTGAACCTAACGGCGGTAAAAATGTCTGGCTCTCTGATGGAACTTTGCATATTTTTAATCAGCGATTGGAGCGGGATTTAAACAGTAAGAGATACCCGTTTGAAAACCGAATAGATTATCTTTATACGCAGGGTGCGCTTCAAACAAAATTTGAAGACCGTAAAAAATATTATGATGAATATCAGGAAATCGTGTACGATGAAAAACCGTTGATATATATTTATTCTCCATTAATAATTTCGGCAATGAGAGATAAATTTAAAAATGTATATCCGACAAGTTTAGGCGGGGTAACCCATAATATTGAGGAAATATATGTGAGTGAAGAGTGAACAGTGAAGTGTGAAGCGACTTGTTTACATTTCTCTTTTCACTTTTCACTTTCGGAAGGATAACAATGCAAATACTAATCTACATAATAAAAAGAATACTTCAGACAATACCGCTACTAATTATAGTTTCGCTGATAAGCTTTTTTATAATCCGCTTGTCACCTGTTGATCCTCTGGCGGAACTTCGCCTTAATCCTTCAGTTTCCAAAGAAACTTTGCAGAGGGAAACAGAAAGGCTGGGGCTTGATAAACCGATTATTGTCCAATACGGCAAGTGGGCAAAATCGTTTATAAAAGGAGATTTGGGAGTAACATCCAACGGGGAAAAGGTAAGTACTAAGCTAAAAGAACGTATTCCAAATACCCTGCTTTTAACAACTGTCGTAATATTTCTGGCATGGGTTGTCGGGATTCCTCTGGGTGTGCTTGCCGCAATCAACTGGAAAACGCCGTTTGACAGAATTTTAACAGTTCTAACAAGTATTGGAATGGCAATTCCTTCATTTTTCTTTGCGGTATTACTTTTGATTTTTGCCGTAAAAACAGGCTGGTTTCCTGTCGGCGGGCTTACAAGTTCAAATTTTTTGGAAATGAATTTTGGACAAAAAGTTCTGGATATAACACATCATTTGGTTTTACCTGTAACGGTTTTGTTTACACTTTCTCTTGCAGGGCTGCAAAGACAGATGAGAGGTAATCTTTTAGATGTTCTTGACAGTGATTATGTTAAATTTGCACGTGCAAAAGGTGTCAGCGAAGGAAAAGTTATTTTTAAACATGCTCTGCGAAATGCCGTAAACCCTCTGATAACTCTTTTGGGTTTTGAATTTGCAGGGCTTTTGAGCGGGGCTGCTTTAACCGAATATGTCTTTCAATACCCGGGGCTTGGAAGACTTATTCTGGAAGCTGTTTTGCGATCAGATATAAACCTTGTTATGGCATCTTTAATGATGGGGGCGGTTATGCTTATTCTCGGTAATTTAATTGCTGATATTCTTCTGATTATTACTGATCCCAGAATCAGAGAAGGGAGTGAGGCATGATAAAAGACCTTTTTAAACAGCTATGGAAAGATAAGTTTGCAAGAATTGCCTTAATATTGCTCGGGTTGATTTATTTTGCTTTATTTTTTGCGGATTTTATAGCGCCTTATACAAAAGATTTCTCTGATAGGTCTATGGCTTATGTCCCGCCTTCTAAAATCTTTACTATAGATGAAAACGGGAAGCTCTCAAAACCATATACATACAATTACAAACGCGAATTTGACCCTGTAGAACTAAAAATTATTTATACGCTTGACAGAAGCCAAAAACATTATGTGAAATTCTTTTCTCAGGGGCAGCCCTATAAATTTCTGGGTTTAATCCCGATGAAACGCCATTTAATAACTACTGACGGCGATGGAAGGCTGTTCCTTTTAGGTACTGATATTAACGGGCGCGATGTCTTTTCGCGAATACTGTTTGGCGGACGTATTTCTATGACAATAGGATTTCTTGCATTATTTGTGCTTTTCCCGATAGGTCTTTTGTACGGCGGAATTGCCGGATATTTCGGAGGAAAAGTCGATATGATAATGATGAGATTTGCAGAGGCTGTTATGTCTATACCGAGTTTTTATCTTTTGATAATTTTGGCCTCAATTCTTCCGTCCGGCATGACAAGCGTACAGAGATTTATGCTTATTGTGGTTATTTTAGCATTAATCGGCTGGGCGGGATTTGCCCGTGTTGTCAGAGGTATGGTATTATCAGTCAAAAAACAGGAATATGTACAGGCCGCAAAATCAATAGGAGCTTCAAATTTGAGGATTATTATTAAACATATTCTGCCTCAGACAACGAGTTTCGTGATTGTTGCAATGACTCTTTCCGTACCTTCTTACATTTTGTCGGAATCCGGTTTAAGCTTTTTGGGACTTGGAATTCAACAGCCTGACGCAAGCTGGGGCAATATGCTTAAAGAAGCTCAGGAATATACAAATATAATTTACAGACCTTGGCTTTTGACTCCTGGATTTTTAATTTTTATTGCGGTCTTGGCTTTTAATCTTGTCGGTGATACAATAAGAGATATTCTTGACCCGAAAAGCAAAACAAGATAAGAACAAAGCTTCTAAAGGAGAAATTGATGGATTTAATGAATTCCGGATTTATGTTTGATATAACACTGGTAGTAAGACTTTTGTCAGCATTATTATTGAGTTTTGCCATAGGACTTGAAAGGGAAATGACAAACAAGTATGCCGGTTTAAGAACAAATATTCTTGTTTGTCTCGGGGCGTGTATTTTTACAATAATTTCTATTTACGGTTTTCCGGAAGTTTCCGTCACGGGAGATGAACTCGGAACACGTGATACCGCGCGTGTTGCTGCTCAGGTTGTTACAGGTATCGGTTTTATAGGTGCAGGTACGGTTTTTCGTCACGGCGCAACTGTCTTTGGTCTGACTACTGCCGCAACATTGTGGGTATCCGCCGCAATTGGTATGGCCTGCGGTGCAGGAATGTATATTCTTGCAATCGCCGCAACAATATTTTCAATTCTGGTACTTGTTTCAGTAAGACTGTTTGAAAAAAATATTCTTATTTCAAGCGCTAAAAATACAAGACGTTTAAAAATGAGTATTTCATGTCTGAATGAAAATTCAAACAGTATATACGATTATGTTATCGAAAACAGTAAGTATCTTGTTGAGGTTTCCAAAAAATTGAATAAACAGGATGAAAATTATACCAAAATAGTTGTAATTCTTGATTTTATCGGTCGTAATCCTATTCAAGATTTATACAAAACATACAGAAACCTTGATGGTATAGAGTCAATTTCAATACAAGAGTTTAATGAATAAAAAACTTTAATGCCGTTTTTGTTTGCAGATATTTACTTTTTGAATTTATCAAGAAGATTTTCCGAAACTAAATCAGTTTTTTTTTCGGCAGGTTCTGGCTGTTGTATTTGAGCCTGTTCTGTCGGTTCAATATTTGCATAATATCTCGGGTCTTCCAAAGATTCCATTGCCTTCATAACCCCTAATCTGCCCGCTTTTAACTGCATATCTGCAAGCCAGGATTCTACTGCGTATGTCATAATAATTGAGAATGCTGTCCAGCTTATACCTGCTGCCGCAAGAGCTTTTTTAAGTCCGGGAGTCATAAGAATTGAACCTAACTTACCGCTTTGTACAAGTTTAACAAATTCGTCAGGATGTTCCTGGAATTCCTTTATAATTCTTGAGGTAATCTTATTTATTTCTTCTTTTGGAATATTGTCTAAGATTTTTTCTATTTTCGGTATTATTCTAAGGAATGTATCTTTGTCCATACTTGCCATTTTCAGAGTATCAAGTGCAAAGTCTTCAAATTCGTTAGAAGTCATTTTTGAGACTTTTTCTTTCAGGCTGTTCAGTCCTGCTTTTTGATTTATGAATTTTTCCGGCATAAGATTGTATAAGTCTTTAAATGTTGTTTTTCTTACTTTATTTTGTAAGGCATGCAATATATCAAGAGCTTCTTCCATATGTATACCTGCAAGAGTAGGAATTTCTTCCGGTTTTGCAAGACTTGCTGTTTGAGATTTCATAAATTGTTCAATGTTAATTTTGGATTCTTTGCTCAGTAATTTATTAAATTCGTCTTTCCCTAAGTATTTTTGCAATACTTCAATTGTTTTTCTGTTAAGCGGGAAATACAGATTATTTTGTTCTGCTGTTATTCTGATTTTTTGTTCCAGAGCTGATACAATTTTGTTTAAATCTTTTATTTTGATAGATGCTGATACCTCATGGAACAGCAGGTTGTTTCCTGTTATCATATCAGCTGTATTTTTATCAAAAGCCATTTCAATAACCTGTTCAACTTGTTTTATTTTTTCAGGTGTAAGTTTTTGCGGGGATTTAAAGTAATCAATAAGAGCAGCTCTGACATCGGCTGACATATTAATCCAGTTATTATAACCGTTATGTTTATAACCGTTAACAAGCACATCAAATATGTCATTAAAGGTTTTCTTTAACGGGTTTGTGTCATCAAACATTTCAAAGTTTTTGAGAACTCTGTGTTTAATTTCATATAAATATTCTCTTTGTTCACTTTCTGATAATTTCTTAAAGTTTTCTGTCCCTATATCTGCATTTTTGAATAATTTTGAGAATATATCTAAAACAGGATCTTTTTGTAAATCAATACCCTTGAGCAGAGCACCGAGAGGTTTTACTTCCATTTTATACCATTGTCCGTCAGAATATAGCCTATATTTTAAGTTTACATTATTAACTACATTCGTAACGTTGTTTTCAACACCGTTAAGATATTTCTTAAACCATTTTTTCTGCATTAAATTTGAACGTTTACTAAAGAAATTTGTTATTTTTTCTGTTAATTTTGCCGGAGTAATTTTACCCCTAGCAACTTGAATCCCTGTTATAATTGCAGGAGACGCTGCAAGTGCCATTCCTCCATACCATACAAACGGCTGTGCAATTTCAGTTGCTGCTTCCATTGATTCAGAGTAAACTTGAGAATTGTCATCAACTTTTTCAAACGTATTGAATACTTTTCTCTGAAGGTTTTTAGCATCACGCATTTGTTCTTCTGTCACATCCTGTTTTTTCAAGACATCTCTTAATGCCTGACGTTCTTTGTATTCTGTTTTTCTATATTTGTTATAATCCCAGTATTGTTTTAAAACACGCGGAATAAACAGTGCATATTCTTTAATTTTGTTTTCTTTATGTTTTGTATTTTTTACATCTTTTACTTCTTCGTAATCTTCAGGAGTATAACCTATAAAGTTTTCCGGATTTTGTTCAAGTTCGCGTTTTGCTGTGTAACGACCTGCTCTTGCTGCTGATTTTTGAAGTTTCAGGCCTATAAGCATACCAGCAAAACCTGTTACAATACCGCCGGCACCTCCAAGTATCCATTTTTTGCCTGTTTTATGAGAGAAGCCGGCCGCAAACAATTTTCTGATTATTTCGGAAAAGTTTGTTTTTTCAGGTTTAGCAGCTCTGGATAAGTTATCTGCTGTATTTTTTATAAATTCTTTTTTATTTTTCGGTTCCATTAATGAACTTGCAAATTCTCCCCATTGTTTGAAGTATGCAAGGCCTGTTTTTTTACTTCCTTTTAATTCTTTAAACAGGTTTTTAGTTTCATCTGAACCGTATTTTTTAACTGTATTTTCAATAAATTTATCAAATACTCCGAGTTTATTTAAAATCCATCCTGTTGCTGCACCTACCGTAGCCCCTAAAACAGGTGTTGCACCCATTATTACATTTGCTGCAACTTCCATTTTTTCGGAATTCTTTTCTGCTTCGTTGTTAATTATACGTACAACACGCTGAATAACTTCTTTATCTCTTTCAGCCTGTTTTAGTTCTTCAGGCGTCAATTCACGTGTAACTATTTGAGAGTTATCTTCTCTTGCCTGTTTATCTTTTCTGTATGCGCGATTATCTTTCAAAATATTATAAATTGATTTTATCATTCCGGATTTTAGTTTTGATTTTTTCTTATCTTTTAATAATTCCGGATGTTCTTCTAATTCTTTTTTTGCTGCGGCAATTTGTTCAGGTGTATAGTTTACAAATGCTTTAGGATCATCAAGCTCACGTCTTGCTTGATAACGGGCAATCTTAGAACTGTCAGTCTGTAATTTAGCTTCAAAAATTGTTGCAGCTATGAATACCCCGATTGATGCAAGTGCAACAAGTCCGTGATTTCTGAATATTTGTTTACCTAATTTTGAAGTTTGTTTTGTAATTTTGCTGCGATAGTTAAAAAGTTCTTTTTTTAATAACGGGTCTTTTACCTTTTTTATTTCGTTCTTATTTAAAATTGCATTATATCTATAATATGGATTACCATTATTTTCGTAATATTTTTGCAGTTTTTGATTTAAAGCCTGACCTTCTTCTCCTTCAATTGCCTTTCGTCTGATTTCATCAATTTTATCCATCAGCTTTTGTGTGCTTTTTTTGCCTACAAACCAGTTGCCGCCAAAAAATGCAAGCATTGTCGTTATAGAAGATAGCGGATCTACTGCAGTTTCAACGTTTTCCGCAACGTTTTCCGAGTGATTATCCATTATATCCACAACATCAATGATGGTTTTACCTAGTTCTTCGGCCTGTTTTAATTCTGCCTGAGTATGCTGGCGTCTGCGGGCTAATTCCTCGCGTTTTGCCTCTTCATCGTGCTGCTCGTTTTCCCATCGTTTAAAATTTTTCTGATTTTTTGCTACTTGTGATAGTGAATTTAAAAAGTCCATTTTCCCTTATTTCTTAATTAAAAATTTTTCCCTATATTAATATAAACGTTGATGGACTCAAATTTTTGCTAAATTTATTAAATTTTGTTAACCGGAATGTCTATTTCAAATTCTGTTAAATCTTTTGTTGATTTATTTAGTTTCAAACTTGCATTTTGTGCTTTTAGATTAGTGGCGCAAATATGAAGCCCGAGACCGCTCCCTGTGGGTTTTGTCGTAAATCCTTCTTCAAATATCGCTTTCTGTTTTTCTTTTGATATTGCTTCTCCGTTATTTGAAATTTTTATCCGGGCAATATTATCTTTTACTTCAAGAGAAAGTTTAATTTCTCCTTTTTTATCGATTGCTTCTATTGCATTTTTTATTATATTTACTATGCAGGCAAGAAATTTGTTTTCATCTATATAAACTTCGGCGGATTGATTAATATTGCATTTAATTTTGATGTCTTTATCATGAATATAAACTCCGGCAAGTTTTACTCCTTCTTCAAGGAGTGATTTTATATCGCAATTTTTTGGCGATATATTGTTTAATGATTTTAAATCCAATAGTGAGTTGCACATTATTTTTATAGATTTGCTTATGCAGTTCAGTGCATTATCTATTGATTTGTTTTGAATATTCTCTTCTTCTAGATTTTTGCGTATTATTTGAGTGTAAATTTCACAGATTGAAAGGTGGTTTCTTATCTCATGTGATATGCATCTTGCTTGTTCAAATATTAAATCAGTATTTGTCATCTATCCTCGCTTTTTTATAAAGTTAAAGGCTCAGCCTGACGGCTGAACCTTTAGATTTCATATAAATTTTAGCCGTTATATTAAACTGCAATTTTGGAGAGTCTTCTGTTTGCAAAGCCGTTATTCAATGCGTAAAGTACGGCTTGAGTTCTGTCATTTACCTGTAATTTCTGGAAGATATTATTTACGTGGGTTTTAACTGTAGTTTCTGAAATAAATAGTTTTCCTGCAATACTCTTGTAGTTATTACCCTGTGTGAGCAGATCCAGAACTTCTTCTTCGCGGGCTGTCAGGTATGTAAGAAGGTTTTCTTCCGCAGAAGATTTTTCTTCTTCTTTGAATGAATTTTGAAAATACTCAAAGAAGCGGGAAGTAAGGGCAGTCGGAAGATAAATTTTTCCTGCTGCAACTTCATCCATTGCATAAATAAGCTGTGCAGATGCCATAGTTTTTAGAACATATCCTTTGGCACCTATTTTCATTGCGCGGAAAATTAAATCTGCATCATCGTATCCGCTTAAAGCTATTACCCTGATATCCATATCAAGTTTTTCGATTTCTTGAATAGCTTGAAGTCCGTCTTTTTCCGGCATATTGATATCCATAAGAATAATGTCCGGACGATATTTTTTTGCAAGGTTAATTCCTATGTTAGCGCTTGTAGTTGTTGCAACTACATCATAGCTGCTTTCTAGTGTGATTAATTCTTTAACACCTCTTAAATGATCCGCATTGTCATCAATTAACAGAACTCTTGATCTTCTTTTAAACTCTCTCATTGTTATCTCCCTATTTTTATCTTCCCTCTACATTATAAATACTACAACTTTTAGAGGGTGTTTTTCATCCATGCCCCGATTGATATTAGAGGGGTGTAGGTTTGAGAATTTGTCTTACATCTTTGGATTGATAAAATAGCTCAACCATGCTCTACACCATGCTTTTACATGTTTTGGCCGCATGGTTGATTTTGAATTCTTCTACTATTTTTGGACTAATCTTTTTATGGTATAATTTTCTTAAGGGGAGATTAAGAGTATGGAAATTTTAGTATTTTTAGCCGGTTTTTTAGTTGGTGCTTTATGTGTTTTTATTCCTTTTAAAGTTATAAATAAAAATAACAAAGCTTCGCAGGATATTTTATTGGAGCAGATGAAATTATATTTTGAAAACACTGCAAACAAAATTTTTAAAGAAAGCTCTTCTGAATTATCAAACCAGAACAGAGAAAGGCTTGATGAGTTTTTCAAAAGATTTAAAGAGAAAATTGAAGATTTTGAAAAAAGAACCGAACAGAATTTCAAAACTGAAACGGAACATTTTACAAAATTCGATATGAATATAAAAAGTTTTCTTGAAACAGGAAACAAAATTTCTCACGATGCAAATTCTCTTGTAAATGTAATGAAATCGGATAATAGAGCCGCTGGGCGGTGGGGTGAAATTGTTCTTGAAAGAGTTCTTGAGGCATCGGGGCTTAGAAAGGGAGAAGAATACAAAATTCAAATGGGAACTGCCGAAGGAAGACCTGATGCAACTGTATTTCTTCCGGAGGGCAGATGTATTTATATAGACAGTAAGACTTCTTTTGCAGCCTGGGACGGTTTTGTGAATGCTGAAACCGAAGATGAAAAACAAATTCATTTAAGACAGTTTGTAGATTCTACAAAGGCTCATATTACGGGACTTGCTAAAAGAGATTACTCTGTGGAAGATGCCTCGCCGGACTATGTATTGATGTTTATACCCATTGAAAGCTGTTATTCAATGATGTTTTGTGATGACTGCGCTTTATGGGATTTCGCCTGGAAAAATAAAGTAATGCCGGTGTCGCCTTCAACTTTGCTTGCGGCATTAAAAATTATAAATGCATTCCATGTTGTAGACAGACAGAATAAAAATGTTCTTGAAATGGCCCGCCTTTGTACAAGTGTTCACGATAAGTTTGCGGCTCTTCTTGGTGAACTTTTAAAAATACGTGATAATTTGAATAATTCATTAAAGAAATTAAACGGGACGGGAAATATTATAAATCAGATTTCAAAATTGGAAAAATTAGGATGTGTGTATACTAAAGAATTGCCTGAACTGCCTGAGGATATAACTATTGACAATTAAGTTAGTTTAGGCTAACTTTATAATATGAGAGTTCAACCGATTAGTTTAAGTTATTCCAATTACAAGCAAAATTCTTCACCTGTTAATTTTCAAGGCACAATAAAGCCGCCCTCAAAAGAAACCATAAGTGACTTGAAAGTTTTCATGCACCATATTTATGAATACAAAAAAGGTTTGAGAAGCCTTATTCTTACGACTGAAAAAGCTTCCAATAAAGATTATATAAAATACAGACTCGAAAAAGAAAAAATACCATATTTAATTAAGGATGTTTCAGACAGAGTTATAAATGTTTTTTTCGGGAATAAGGATTGCATTAAAGTCGTTTCTACGTTTGATAAACCTTTGAATAAACTTTCTCCGGAACAGGACTTTATGCTCGGTATAATGCTCGGTTATGACAAAATTTTGCAATGCAAAAGGTATATGCAAAGATTAGGAGATAAGCTTAAGCCGATTAAGGGTTGATTTTATTTTACTATAGTGGTAATATTCATTTACGATGATTGAAAAACCTTTAACAGCTAAAGACAGAATTATTTTAGCGCTGGATGTTGACAATTTAAAGGAAGCTGAAGATTTAGTAAAAGATTTAAAAGATTATGTTGGTTATTTCAAAATTGGTTTGCCTTTAATTGTTAATTACGGCTTTGAGGCATTCAGGCTTTTGGAGGAGCATGGCGCAAAATGCTATTATGACTGCAAGTTTCATGATATTCCGCATACAGTGCAAAAAGCTTGTATCAGTCTTGTAAAAAATAATGTGAATTTTTTCAATGTTCATATTCAAGGCGGATCAAAAATGACATCGGCTGTCGTCAGAGCTTCGCGTGCGGCTGCAAAGTCTATGGGAGTTGAACCTCCTACTATTCTCGGAGTTACTTTATTATCAAGTTTCGGGCAGAAAACTTTGACAACAGAGCTTTGTGTAGATAAAAATATTGAAGATTTTGTCCTTCAGCTTGCAAAGGTCGCAAAAGAAACAGGTCTTGACGGTGTTGTTGCAAGTGCTGAGGAAGCAAGAAGAATAAGAAAAGAAATCGGAGAGGACTTTATTATTTTGTGTCCGGCGACAAGGCCGACATGGTCATCTGTCAATGATCAGGTAAGAGTTGATACTCCGAGGGATGCAATTATGTCCGGTGTCGATTTTATGGTTGTCGGGAGACCTATTACAACTGCGGATGATCCTATCGGAGCAGCTAATTTAATTATAGATGAGATTGAAACTGCTCTTGAAGACAAAAAAGTTTTATGTTGATTTAATGAGTAATTATTTTCGGAAGTAAGTCTAATGTATTACTTCCAATTTTTTAGAAAGTTCAAATTTATGTTTTTCCGGTCTGTATATATAAGCTTCATAATTTGTTCCGTCAGATTTGATTTTTATAGCGTTATGCCTGTCTGTTCTGTAGATATCCGTATGTCTTAATATGTCCAGAGTCCCTCTGGCAGGATGCCCGTAAACATTTGGACCTGTTGATATTATGGAAACTTGTGCGTTCAAATGTTCCAGCATTTTGCTGTCTACAACGTTAAACCCGCCATGATGACCGACTTTCAAAACCTCAATTTTATGCGGGACGGATGCTTTTATGTCGTCAAAAGCATCAACGCCGGCATCTCCCGTAAAAAGCATATCAAAATCCCTGTAGGATACAAGGGTAATTATTGATCTTTCGTTATCGGATTCTGCTTTATTTGAAATGTATGTTTGAATATTAAAATTGTCTTCTTTATACACAGTTTGATTATTTGTAGGTATTTGGGAAGGAATATTTAATTCTTTGATTGTTTTATAAATATATTTTGAAGTTACTGCTTTGTTATTATAGGAATTAATATAAACCTTTTTGACGTTTAAATTTTTCATAATGTCTTCGGCTCCGCCTGAGTGGTCATTATCAAAGTGAGTTATAAATAATCCTTCAATATTTTTAATGCCCCTGTCTTTAAGATATTTTATAATTATTGAATTTGCCTGCGACTTACCGCCTTTATATCCGGCTCTTCCTGTGTCTATTATAAAATATTTATTCTGCGGAGTTTTGACTAGAAAGCAGTCTGCATTTTGTACATCAAAAGCAATTATTTCCAAATCATTGTTCGGTATATTTATAAGGGACAGTGCAAGAAAAGTTATAAGAATTCCCGAACAAACCATAAGCTTTTTGCTAAAGCCTGTTTTAACAGCCAAAGTCAACCCTAGCACAATAGAATAATAGATTGTTATCTGTAAAATAGTAGGATGAGCGGTTGTTAACATTGAATAGTGTAAGTTTGCAAAAAAGTTTGAAATATCTACAAGAATGGTCAGAAAAGAGTTAAGGATAAAATCCATTATCATACAAATTTTGTCAGTTAACGGTGAAAACATTGCAAGTATTGAACTTATAAAACCGCCGAAACTTACAACGCTTAAAAAAGGCATACTAAAAAGGTTTGCAAAAACAGAATATGTGCTGAAAGTGTTAAAGTAAAACATTTGTATAGGTGCTACCCAGATTTGAGCAACAATCGGTATTAATACGGCACCTATCAGCCAATCTGGGACGGGCAGATTTTTATATTTTTCAAAAATAACGTTTGCGGTTGTTAGAATTCCGAACGTCACAATAAATGAAAGCTGAAATCCTACATTGTTTATAAAAGCAGGATTATATATAAGCATTAGCATTGCAACAAGTGCAAGCAAAGATACGCTGTGTGCGTCCCTGTCTATGAGTTTTCCGATTAAAACAAACAACAGCATTAATGCTGCACGGATTACCGATGCACCAAGTCCTGTCATCATAGTATAAATTATGACAACTCCCATACCGGTAATTACTGTGAGCTTGAAAGGTATTCGCAAACGTCTTAAGAAGAAAACCCAGAAGCCGTAAATAAATGCAACGTTCATTCCAGATGCCGCAAGTATGTGGAGCAATCCTGAATTTATAAAAGATGCCTTTATGTATTCCGGCGGAGAAACAGCATCATCACCAAATACAATACCGCCTAAAATCTCAAGATTAGGAGATCTCAAATATTTTGCATGTACATTAATTATTCTGTCGCGCAGATTATTTAACTTCTGTAAAAATTTCCATTTAGCATGTGGTTTGTTGTTTATAGGGTTGACGTTGTCAGGATAGAATACTGTATATGTATCAAAATTTTTCAAATATTTGCTATAATCAAACTGAGACGGATTTGTAGACGCAAAGGGTTTTCTCAGCTTTCCCGTAAGTTCATAATTATTGCCTATTTTACATTTTTTAATATCATAGTTTGAGACTGTAACGAGTGTCTTTCCGTCAACTTTTTGCCCGTTAATATCATAAACTTTAAAGAAAAATTTAGTTTTATTATTTCCGCTTTGTTCTGGAATTGATACAACCTGCCCCTTAATTTTTGCATCTGACGGGGCAAGAGGCAGAAGGCCGTCTGTTACGTGTACTCTGAAATAAGCATTAAAAAATCCAAGATAAAAAACAAATATCCAAAAAATAATATACTTAACAGGCAGGTAATTTTTAATGATAAGAAAAATCCCAGCAATGCTTAAAATTCCAGCGCATAAAATTCCGTAATCGTTAAAATACGCCAGAACCCCTGTCATAAACAGAAGTGCAGTTATAAACATTAATACATTTTTGCTTTGAAGAAAAGATGTTATGCCAAATCTGTCCACAAATTAATTATATGTTAAATTGCTTTGAAAAGATGTAACGAAATGTAAATATAGATTTATGACAGCATAAAAATTATTCTTTTCCGAATATCCACCATCCTTTTCTGGATGAGGGCTGCAGTTGAGGGTTAGGCTGGCCTATTTTAAATGCATTTTTAAATGGCGATTGAGTTGCAAACACACTTGTTGAAAGAGTATTAATGTACTTGTTGCTCAAATGTGCATAATCAAATAATATAACGCCTTTTGCATTAACTTTTCGTGCTTCATGGATTAATCTTATCAAATCTTCATCCGAACCGCCCATAAATGTAACGAATAAACCCGCATAAAAGTCAGTATTTGGAGATTTTGCATTTATTACGTCGGACATCATTTTATTTGCAGTTTTTGAATCACAGGTTAGGAAAAGCGGAGTAAAGGCATTCAAATAGCCTCTTCTAGACCAGGTTTTCCAATCTTGAAGTTTATTATTAAAGGCCGCCTGTCTGTCTGGGAATATTACTGCGCTGATATATGTATTTTTACGTCTGCCAAGTTCACCTACTTTTTTAACCATATCAGTAATTTTTTGGCGTCTGTAATTGCTCCATTCAAGCCATAGAGGATCAGATTTTACAATATCAGCTGGATCAACGCCGAATATCATTTTGAATTCATTTCGAGCATAATCCGTATATCCCCAGCTTGTTGCTTCAGTACCAGATACGCAATTCGGGTATCTTATGTAATCAAGATTTATTCCGTCCGGTTTGTAGTTGGTTATTATTTCATCAACCAGCTTCATCAGAAAATCTTGTACATAAGGATTTGCCGGATCTAAAAAATATCCGTTGTGTTCTGATGTTGATTTTGACGGATCGAAAGAATCTATGTCTTTTTTTATTTTATTTCCCCAAGCCGGATTCATACCAAGAATACTTTGTGCATTATCCTTTGGATTTTGCGGTCCTGCGTAGAATGTTTCAAACCATATATGAATTTTTATATTTCTTTTATGTGCTTCTTTTATCCATATTGCCAGCGGGTCAAATCCCTTAAATTGTTCATATTGCGGGGTAAATCCGTATGCTTTCATTGTTTTACTCGGGAATATTGTTTTTCCGTGGTAATATGTTTCTAAAAATATTGTATCAATACCTGCTTTTTTTACCCTGTTAAGAGTATCTTCAATCGCGGATTCGCTTTTTTCCGTAGGCCTCAGCCATATTCCTTTTAGTTCCCCGCTTTTATATGGGACAACACTTTTAATTGCATCATTGGAGGCTTCTATTGCGAGTTTAGAATATTTTTGTACTTCTTCCGGATCTTTTCTGGCTTTTTTCAGATAGTTTTTAGCATCTGCTATATAACTTCCAGGCAGTTTCCAGTTGTAATCCGGACTTATATTTTTGTAGTAATTAAGCATTTGTTCTGCTTCGGATATTTTTTTTTCGGATTCAAAGATGTAGCTTTCTGATGTTGTATAGGTGTAAATCAAATTGGTAGCTTTATCAATATAAATCTTTGTTCCTACTTTAATACTTGAATTTATCCAGTTTTTAGCTCGTCCGTGACCGCTTATAACAATTCCGTTGGGCGGAATGAGTGAATCGGCGCCTGATAGTTCCGTTACTGTATTCCCTTCAACAATAGCCTCTGCACCGTATTCATTTGTGTTGGTTCTCGGACCGTAATTGGGGGTATATACAACAAGCTGGTTTATACCTCTTGCGCCTGGCAGATAGCTTCCAGTTCTGTTAGATGATGCTGTAGGGTCTATTGCATTTATCAGGTTTTTTGTATAACTGAAAACAACTTCATTTTTTGCCGGTTCATATTTTTTAAATACTGGAGCAATTTGTTCATCCTGTGGTACAAGAATTTCAGCATTATCAATATTTATGGTTTCGTTTTGTTCCGATTGGGTTTGTTCATTTTGATTTTTAGAGCCCGCAATTAGCAACGGATTAATATCATCCGCAATTGCAAATGAATTTGATAAAAAAATAAATGCCAATCCTAGTATAATCTTGCTGAATTTCATTTTATCTACTCCCTGATATTATGATAATAGTCTGATTTATCATACTTTAGCTCATTCAACAGCTGTATTTTTTCCCCTATTTTGTTGTCTGCTTTCATATTATATGATATCTCGTAAAATTTTTTTGCATTAGAAAGATCTGCAAGCTTTTCATATATAACAGCAAGTTTCAGGTTAAAATCATACGTTTTTGCAGCTCCGTTATTGTATGCTATTTTATAATAATGTAGAGCTTTTTTGTAATCATTCCTTTTATAATAAAAATCTCCAAAGTAGAAGTTAGCCAGAGCTTTTTCTTTGTCTATGTTAAGTGCTTTATAAAAACAGCTTTTAGCAAGCTCAGTAATGTTTTTTTCATCATAAATTTTTCCGAGTTTTATGTAAGCATCAATGTCAGACGGATTAATTTGTGACAGTATATAATATTTTTGCATTGCAGAATTAAGATATTTTTCTTTTTGCAGTTCATCATTGCATTTAAAGTAAGAGTAAAAGTCTTTTTGTGCCTCCTGTCTTATAACTTTAGGGTTAAGATTTGAGTAATTTAATGTTGAGTAAATGCAATCCTGACCTTCCGTTTGTGAGGCAACAGACGGAAGGTGCGTAAATGTACCGATTATTAATAACAGAAGTGCGGTTATTATAAATTTATTATAAATCGTCATATCTTGAACTAGGATTCATACTATGATCATTCAAAAAAGTATGATTATCTAATGACGGATCCAAATACATAAAGAACTGTCTTACATACTTTACTACCGGTTGGTTGTAATATTCTTTTTCTATTTCTTCTGATAAAGGTTCACCATGATGCTGGGCTATATTTTTTGTAACCATTCGTGAAGTTTCTTTAGAATAGCCATGGTTTATAAGATATTCCGAGTTAACTGTATCATCAACAGTTAGTTCAGCACAAGCCGGTAATGTTATTATTGCTGTCAAAGCCAGAATTAAAAAATATTTTTTCATTTACACCTCTGTTTTATTTCTTAATTATACTAGTTTTGTTCTACTGTTACAATATTATTATAATTTCTTTACAAAAAATCTTCCATATATTATTCAGATGATTTTATTATAATTTCTTCCAATTTTTCAAGAAGTTTTTCCTCAGGGACTTTTGCTATAATTTCTCCTTTTTTGAAAATAATACCTTCTCCGACTCCGCCGGCAATTCCGAAATCTGCATGTCTAGCTTCTCCGGGACCGTTTACGGCACAGCCCATTGTCGCAATTGTGATGGGCTTATCCAGATTTTTAAATTTCTCCTCAACTTTTTTTGCAAGTTCAATCAGGTTTATCTGAGTCCTTCCGCAAGTAGGGCATGAGATAAAATTTACGCCTCTTTGTCTTAACCCCAGGCTTTTTAGAATTTCAAAGCCGGCCGTAACTTCTTCTTCCGGATTTTCAGTGAGAGAAACTCTTATTGTATCTCCAATACCTTCAGCAAGTAATGTCCCGAGGCCGACTGAAGATTTTATTAATCCGCTTTTTAAAGTCCCTGCTTCCGTGACCCCGAGATGTAAAGGGTAAGGAATTTTATCCGCAATACTTCTGTATGCTTCAATTGTAGTAAGAACATCAGAAGATTTAAGGGAAACCTTTATTAAATCGAAATCTAAGTCTTCAAGAATTTTTATATGCCCGATTGCACTGAGAACCATTTTTTCTGAAAGCGGAATATTTTTATCTTGCAGGTCTTTTTCTAAGGAACCTGCATTAACCCCAATTCTTATCGGAATATTCTGCTGTTTGGCGAGAGAAACAACTTTTTCAACATTTTCTCTTTTGCCGATATTTCCGGGGTTTAATCTCAGAGCGTTAATCCCGTTGTTTATGCATTGGATTGCAAGTTTGTAATCAAAATGTATATCCGCAATAACGGGTATTGGAGATTTTTTTACAATATCTTTTATTGCCTCTCCTGCATCTTTATTTAAAACGGCAAGCCGGACAAGTTCGCATCCTCTTTCTGCCATTTTGTTAATCTGTTCTAATGTAGCTTTGATATCTCTTGTATCGGTGTTGCACATAGATTGAACACTGATAGGATTATCTCCGCCGATTTTTACGTTCCCTATTTCTATTACTTTTGATTTTCGTCTGTTTATCATATTATAATAATATCACATAAATAATTAATCGGAGGTTAATTTGAAAATAGCTGTTTTATCTGATATTCACGGGAATTTTCAGGCACTTGAAAGTGTTATGAAGGATATTGAACAAAATAATTGCGAGAAAGTTTTATGTCTTGGAGATTTGGCTATGGCAGGACCTCAGCCGAGAGCGGTTATAGATTATGTTCGTAAGCAGAATAACTGGATTGTTATACAGGGTAATACTGATAAAATGATTGCGGAATATACAAAAGAAACGTTGGAAAATGTGCGTGCAAATGCTCCTGTCATGGCAAATGCATTGTTAGATGATATTTTATACATTGAAGAAGATAAAAAAGAATATTTAAAGAATTTGCCTGCACAAAAAGAGTTGGAAATAGAAGGCGTTAAAATTCTTATGGTTCATGGATCCCCGAGACGGAACAATGAGGACATTCTTCCCGGTATGTCTTTGAAAACTGTTGAGGAAATTGTACAAGATACCGATGCAGATTTAATATTCTGCGGGCATACGCATGTTCCCTGCGGATATCAGACTAACAAAAAACAGACAGTCGTAAATGTTGGAAGTATCGGACGCCCTATGACAAAAGAGCCTAAAGCCTGTTATGTAATTGCAGATATTCAAGACGGCGGATTTTCGATTGAACACAGATTTATTGATTACGACCGTTATACGGCGGCAGAAATCATGAAGGCTAGAGGTTTTGAAGGGGCTGAAAAGCTTGCTCAGATGATATTAGAACCATCAGAAAGACATTTTTAATTGCCAAATTTTTTGTTTGTGTTACCATTCTTTTATTAAAGGAAGTTTTTTATGTATATTAATAAAGAACAATTAGTTTCCTATATAAAAAAATTAACAGAGCCGAAAGTATTAGTAGTTGGTGATTTGGCTATTGATGAAATGATATACGGAGATGCCGAAAGAATTTCTAGAGAAGCTCCGGTTTTAATACTTTTGCATTCTGAAACAAAGCTTATTTTAGGTGCTGCTTCAAATGCAGCTCATAACGTTTCAACGTTAAATAATGGTAAAGTTAGTGTTATAGGCGTTTGCGGAGATGATTTTCAAGCAAGACAGCTCAGAGAAACTTTTGAAGAAGCAAATGTTAACTGCGGGCTTTTAGTTGTTGACCCTTCCCGTAAAACAACTACTAAAACAAGAATTTCAGGATCTATTACAACTTCAATAACCCAGCAGATAGTCCGTATCGACAGACAGACTAAAGAATTTTTAAATCCTGACATTGAAGAAGAAGTCTTAAAACAGATAGAGAGAGCGGTGCCTGAACACGATGCAATAATATTATCCAATTATCATATCGGAGCTTTAACTCCGCGTATCATTCAGGAAACTATAAGACTTGCAAATCAGCATAATAAAATTATCGTTGTTGATGCGCAAAAAGATTTGGAAGTTTATAAAAATGTTACTTCAATGACACCAAACCTGCCTGATACACAAAAATCAGTAGGCTTTGAAATTGAAAATGAGGATGATTTAAAACGTGCAGGCGACAAACTCTTAGATGAAACTAATGCAAAATCTATACTTATAACCTGCGGTGCCGATGGAATGTTTGTTGCAAGACCGCATGGCAATTACACAAAAATTCCTGTATTTAATAAATCTGAAGTTTTTGATGTAACCGGTGCAGGGGATACTGTTACAGCTGTTTATACACTTGCTCTTGCAACAGGGGCTGATCCTGTTTATGCAGCAATTATAGGCAATATTGCAGCAAGTATAGTCGTAAGGCAGTTTGGCTGTGCGACTACTACTGTTGATGAAATTTTAGCGGCGGTAGAAAATATCTAGCCGTTTGATAAATAATTATGGAGAAAATTTTTATGAAAAAACTAGCAGAAATTTTTAAAAGATTTAAAGCAGTCGATTTAATTATTATTGCAGGGGTAATTCTTGCTCTTGCTGTAGGCTTCTTTACGTATAAAAGTTTCAGACAAACTGCGGATAAGCAGATTGAAGCAACTTCAAAAATCTCTTTTCAGGTATATATAAGAGGTGTTACGCTTACAGGAAATGAAATTCCGATGAAGGCAGATGAAACAACATTTATCAGTATAAGAAACGTTCCTTATACTGATTTGAAAATTCTTGATGTAAAAGCTGATAGAAAAAAAGTTGTTCTTCCTATTTTAAACAGTAAGAAAGTTATGGTTGTCGAAGATGTTTCACAGGCAAATGTCTATGATATTATAGTAACATTGACAGACACTGCAAAAATTACAAAAGACGGCGCAGTTGTCGGCGGCAATAAAATAAAAATGGGTTTGCCTATCACTCTTGAAGGAGAAGATTACAAATTTACAGGGACTGTTTCTGATTTAAAAGTTATGCCCCTTACAGACGATGATAAATTCCATGGTAATTTAAATACAAACGATGATGTTTAACGGTATATTAAAATTTACTCAATCTAAAACGAAATTTTTATACGAAAACAGCTTATTTTTACAAAATATAGACAAGCTTATATTTCTGTCAATTATTTTTGTATTTTTGGCATCAACCTGTATGTCATCGGATGTAATAGGTTTTGTTGCCCTGATTACGATATTTTTGACTTTTGTAAAAATATTAACAAAACCAGATGAAACTGTTAGTGCAAAATCATTTGAGCTTTGGCTTCTTGCATACTTTATGCTCGTAATAGTGAGCCTTGCCGGCTCAACATTATTTCATTTGAGTTTGAAGGGATTTTTCAAAACCTTTACTTATATGGCGTTTTATTTTTCAATGGTTCAGTATTTAAAAGAAAATAAATCTAAAATTCCTTATATTTTAGGAACAATAGGTTTATGTATTTCGTTTGAAGCGATTGTGGGTTTTTTACAGAATTTTGCGCATGTTGAAGAAATTTCTACCTGGCAGGATGTTTCAAAATTAAATCCGGAAGAGGTTATGACACGTGTATATGGAACATTAAAACCTTATAATCCGAATTTACTGGGCGGTTATTTTGTTGCAGGAATTCCTGCTTTATACGGGCTTGCTGCATATTATTTTGAGGATAAGAAATTTCAAGTTTCTCTTGTTTGGTTAATTTGTGCATTATTGTCATCCGTAACCCTGTTTTTGACCGGCTGCCGTGGTTCTTATATGGGAATGATGGTTATAATGCTCGGAATTTTTGCCGTTTCTGCAAAATATCTCTGGCAGAATTATAAGCAGATTTATTTATCAATAGTCGGTGCGGTTGTTGCTTTTGCAACTGCTGCTTTGCTGTTGGTTTCATCGTTAAGAGCAAGGGTTTTGTCTATATTTGCAATGAGGCAGGATTCTTCAAACTCGTTCAGATTTAATGTCTATCATTCATCTTTGCAAATGTTTAAAGATAACTGGCTTTTGGGAATTGGTGTGGGCAACCAAAACTTCCGCGAAATATACGGGCTTTATATGAAAACCGGCTTTGATGCTTTGAGTGCTTATAATATCTTTCTTGAAATTGCAGTGGAAAGCGGAGTTTTTGCTCTTATTGCTTTTGTCGGATTTTTGATTACTCTGATTAAAAATTCTGTTAAATTTATTCTAAAATCTAGTGACACCAAAAATGTAATTCTCGTTTCTGCATGTGTGATTTCTGTTTGTGCTGTATGTGTTCATGGATTTGTGGATACTGTATTTTTCAGACCGCAGATACAGTTTGTTTTCTGGACAATGGTTGCTGTTTTGTCAAATTTGACTGACGGAAATAATATAGAATGTTAAGCTTATATAAAGGCATGGAAAAACTGTGCTAAACTTATATTATAGTAATATCGTGGTAGTTAAGAAGGAGATATTTATATGATACCTATTTTAGATTCAAAACGCCAATATGCAGCTATTGGCTCGGAAGTTGAAAAAGCTGTTTGTGAAGTTTTACGCTCTGGTTCTTATATTTTGGGAGCAAATTGTAAAGCTTTTGAACAGGAAATGGCTGATTTTATCGGTTGTAAATACACAGTTGGCTTAAATTCCGGTACTGATGCTTTGCATTTAGCTTTACGTGCGCTTGATATCGGTGCGGGAGATGAAGTTATTACAGTTGCATTTACTTTTGTTGCAACAACGGAAGCTATAGGAATCGTCGGCGCAAAACCTGTTTTTGTTGATATTGATAAAGATACATTTAATTTGGATGCTTCAAAACTCGAAGCAGCAATTACTCCGAGAACAAAAGCTATTATTCCGGTTCACCTTTACGGACAGCCCTGCGATATGGATACTATTATGTCTGTTGCTAAAAAACACAACCTTCACGTAATTGAAGACTGTTGTCAGGCAATCGGTGCTTTGTATAAAGGTAAAATGGTCGGAACATTCGGCGACTTTGGCTGTTTAAGCTTCTATCCAACCAAAAACTTAGGCGGTATGGGTGACGGCGGTTTGATTATGACAAGCGACGAAAAACTCCGCGACAGAGTTATCGCTTTGAGAAACCACGGCGGTGCAGTTCGTTATCATCATGATGAAATCGGTGTAAACAGCCGTCTTGATGAAATTCAGGCTGCAATTTTACGTGTAAAATTACCTCATGTAAAAGATTGGAACGAAGCAAGACGTAAACACGCTTACTATTATAATCAGTTATTTAAAGATTGTGCAGATGTTCAAACTCCTGTTGAATTGGATGATACTTATTGTGTTTATCACCAGTACACAGTTAAAATTCCTAACAGGGACGAAGTTCACAAAATGCTTCAGGAACGCGGCATAGGCGCAATGCTTTATTACCCGATTCCATTGCATTTGCAAAAAGTTCATGAATACTTAGGCGTAGGAAAAGGTTCTTTGCCTGTATCTGAAAAGAATACCGAAATGGTAATTTCTCTTCCTATGTTCCCTGAATTGACTGAAGAAGAACAAAGAACGGTAGCATCAACTCTGATTGACTGCATTGAAAAATCTAAATCAAAAGCTGCTGTTTAAGGTTCTGCTGTTTTTGACAGGCATAATATAAAGCATAAAAAAGACGATTCCAGTTTTTGGTGTCGTCTTTTTTTATCCTATAAATACTTTTGTTGCTGTCTCCGGTGCTTTAAAAAATGGATTCATACCTACATTGCCGGCACCATCATTAAATTGTATATCGAGATTATTAGAATTAAACTTTACTGTTGTGTGTTGGGCCGTAATGCCTAAAAATTGGGTTTGGTTTCCAAGCTTACTGGCTTTTGTATAATCATAACCTTCTGTGTTTAAAAGAGTTACTTTCTCGACAGCAGAAGTTGAGGCTGGTTGTACGCCGCTTATTGCTTCTATTCCGTTTAATCCGCCCTGTCCGTTAGCCATAGTATCCTCTTATGCAAAAAAATCAAGTGTTCTGGTTAATTCTTCGCCATATTCATTGTACTGTGAAGGTGGCATCCCGTTTACCTGTCCTTCTCCTGCAAAACAAAAGTAGCCGATACCAAGTCCCTGCCGTGCTCCAACCCATGATTTTGCAGCTTCTTTATCAATATTGCCTATATATTTGTTAGTAGTTGTGTAAGAATTTATCGCATCAATTGCGGTGTAACCGGAGATTGCCATGATGATTTTCCTATTTTTATACTCTTATATATATAAAGTATATAAGTTTTAGATAATTGCCTTTTGCGAGATAAATATCTTAATATTTATTAACATTTTAATATTGCATGTATTTATACCCATAAAAAATTAAAAAATAACAGAATATTAAGTTTTGTAAAGTGTAAATTCTACACTATATGGGCATTTTTGGGGTTTATGAAAAATTTATAAAACGATTATATTGACATTTAAAATCTTATATGCCATAATAATTACATAAGATTTAAGTGTAGTCGAAACACTAAATATAAATAGAATTCATTAACCCCAAAAACATATAAACTCCTAAATAATAAACACTAAAAGAGACCATTAGGATGCAGAAAACGAC
>CALUQH010000035.1 GCA_944322885.1 Candidatus Gastranaerophilales bacterium
ACACTTCATCGTTGGGTTAAAGCTTTTGAAGATTATGGAACAGAGGGGCTTTTACAAAAACAGCTGTCCCTCAGAAAGCAAATCATATTGAATATATGAACCTTGAATGGTGGGAAAAATACAATGATGAAAATCTTACAAGTAATCTGTTGAAATTATATGAAAATAATTACGACCTGAAAAATGCAGCATTAAAAGTAAAAGAAAATGAACAGGCCGTAAAAATACAATTTGCTAACGAGTTACCGCAAATCGGACTTTCTGGCCAGCTATATAGAGATTTAAGATCATCTATGCAGCAGTTCGGAAGCATGCAGATACCGAGTTATGCTCAATATAACTATTATCTTCCTATAACAGCAAGTTATGAGGTGGATATATGGGGTACAAACAGACTTAGAATAAAAAGCATGAAACAACAGCTTGAAATAGTTAAACAGGCTGAACGTGCGACTTATATTGCTTTGACATCAGATTTTGCATCTGATTATTTTAATCTTATAAGAGCGGATGAATTTCTGGCAATTCAGAATGAACTCATAAAAACGCAGAAAGAAATTGTATCAAAAGTAAAAGATAAATATGATATAGGACTTTGTTCAATCAACGATTTACTGGCAGAACAAAGAATTCTTACCACATTAAAAGAAGAATATAACAGACATACAAAAACGCGCGATATTTTAATTAATACAATGCGCGTTTATCTTTCAGATTCTTCCGCGAATATTGCTCGAAACAATTATAATAATATTACACTAATAAATGGTATTCCGTCTGAATATAGTACGGAAATTATTGAAAACCGCCCCGATTTTCTTCAGGAAGAAGCAAATATCAAGCGTATAGGTTTTGACGTAAGAGTTGCCAAAAGAGAATTTCTGCCGAAATTTATAATATTCGGACAAATAGGCTTAAACGCATACCATTTAGATACATTGTTTAATTCTGTTTCGCAAATGTTCAGTGCAGGCGTTTTACCTTCCATTGACCTGTTTACGGGAGGAAGAAAAATTGCACTCTTAAAATTAAAAAAATTCCAGTATGAAGAAGCTTTGAATAATTATCAAAAGGCAATTTTAACAGGCATAAAAGATATAAATTCAGGACTTGTGGAATATAAAGAAATGCAGGACAATTATAAACAAAGCTTAAGCCGCTTAAATATGCAAAAACAAACATATTCGTTAGTAAAAGATAAAAAAGACATCGGATCTGCAAGTGATTTAGATGTTCTATACGCTAAAGAAGCTTATCTGATGGTGAAAAAAGACGAGGTTTCAAATAAAATAAATTCATTACTATCTACAATAGGCCTTTATAAAGCCGTCGGTGGTGTAGATTTGTATAAATTAAATGAAAATATTTAAAAAAACACTTGACAATAATTAGATATCTAACTATAATATTTTTGTAAGGAATTTTGAGTCTAATATGAAACAGGCATTGTCACTTATATCAAAAATACATGAAAAGGGAAACCGTTTTATTACGGAACAATTAACAATAAACGGTATAGAAGGCCTTGTACCGAGCCATGGCGATATTCTCGCTTATTTGTATTCCTGTGAAAAGGCTACTATGAAAGATATTGCTGAAAAAATTCACCGTACAAAACCAACGGTGACAGTTCTTGTTGATAAACTTGAAAAACTTGACTTTGTTAAGAGAGAAAAGTCTTCCACCGACAGCAGGGTAACATTCATTGTTTTGACTAAAAAAGCAATGGAATTTGAGGAAGTATTTGAAAAAATTTCAAAAGAATTAAATCTTTTGCTATACAAAAATCTTACTGATAAAGAAGCTGAAACTCTGGATGAACTTCTTAGAAAAATGTTGTAAGCAAAATTTTTTAAACGAATAGTTAGACATCAAATTAAAAGGAGAGAATTATGACAAACTACAAAACAACAGAAATCGGAAAACTTAATGAACTGGTTAATCTTGAAAACGGAAAAGTTTTTTTGCATGACGCGCTTGAACTGACAGGCTGCGAAATTTCCATAAATACCGTTCCAAAAGGTTTTAAAGTACCTTTCAATCACAAACATAAACAAAATGAGGAAGTGTATATTATTTTGAAAGGCGAAGGTATTATTACGGTAGACGGTACAAAACTGAATGTAAAAGAAGGTTCAGCAGTTAAGGTTTCGCCGGAAGCTTCCAGAACTATTGAAAATACCTCTGACAGTAATTTTTCATTCATCTGTATTCAGACAAAAAAAGATTCACTCGAACAGTTTGGTTTAGGTGATGCAGAACTTTGTTAATGAAAAAATAAAAAAGTCAGGCATTCTGCCTGACTTTTTTACTAATTATTCTAATTTATTAATATCACCTAAATTAATACTTCCTGGGCAACATTTTTATGCATTTCATTAAGCATTGTCTTAATCTGCTTGTATAATTTGGAATTTGTTTTTCCGACTGTTGCAAAAATTACTATTTCATCAGAATTTTTAATATTCTGCACAAATTCACCAGAAATATCAGCCTTAACCAAGTTTGCATTTTTAAACCCTTGCAGTTGCTCTGCAATGTTTTGCGGAATATTTTCAAAAACAGCAATTGAAAGTTTTTTATCCTGATTTGCAAGAAGAAATAATTTTAAATCGGAAAAATCGTTTTCCAAATTATAGATTATATTTTCACCGAGCATCGAATAAGTAAGTTTTTTATCCGTATTTTCCGCAAAAATAACCGCAAATAACGCTGCAAGAAAACCAAAAACAATTCCGAGCAATATGTTAATCAAAAGCTTAGGCGATGAATATTCAAAATCCCTGAGTTTTTGCGGTTCTTTAAGCACAAGAACTTTTGAGGAATCAGACATTTCATCAACCATTTTTGCCCATTCAAGTTTAGAAGAAAGAGCTGCGACCTTTTCAGCTTCTTCAGTAACGGCAATTCTTGATTTCTGTCCAGCAACAATCTGCCCCTTAATATTTGCCATAGCCTGCTGTGCGGATTTGGAAAAAGCACTCATTGCAGATAAATTACCGGTTGCCGCTGCAGCCTGCTCAGGCAGTCCGCTTACCGTATTAACTTTATGGTTCAATGCCTGTTTTGCCTTATTGTATTCTCTTTCAATAACCTCTTTATCAGACTTTGATTTTTCACTGTTCAATTGTTTGTGAAGTTCCACATAATTATTAATAATAGAATTAACCACATTATAGGCTAGTTCAGGGTCTTTTGATTTATATTCAATTGTAATAACGTTAGTTCCCTTTTTATTTTCAAAAGAAATATTTTTCTTTAAAAACGCTTTTGTGGAAATGAATTCACCCTCTTTTTTATTCGGGAATATTCCAAAAAGTTTCTTATAAACCAAATTATTATCTCTGATGACTTTATCAATCACAAGAGGAGATTGCATCAACTCAAGCTCATTTGTTAAAGCCCCGCCGCCGCCTGCCATCAAAGCAGCCATGCCGCCGCCTGCCCCACCAAGTTCTTCTATAGCATACGGATTTATTTCCATCATATTGGAATTATTAGCTTTATTTACATACAAATCACTTTCCACAGAATATTTTTTAGGCATTATAAAAGTTAAAACAATAAATAATACCAAAACTGCCACAAAAGTTTTAGCAATCAAAAACTTTCTGCTCCATAAAGCAAAAAATATTTTCTTTAAATCTATCGTAAGCTCTTCATCTAACTCATCCTGCGGAATGTAAACAGTATTTTGCTGCATAAAATCTCCTTAATATTGTAATAATTATAATATAAACAGACTTAATGCGCAATAAAATTTAGACAATCGGTTATTTTTCAATTAGCTCCAGAAACGAGTTCGGGATGACAAATTTTTGCTGGTTTTATATTATACATAGTAGACGTAATAAAGTTAATATCAATTTTTTCGGATAATTTTCCGATTTCCTCTGACATAACATCATTACGTTCGTCAAATTCACTTAACTTTGCATTATTTATCAAATCATCAGAAACATAATTATCTGTTGCAACCGGGCTGAAACCATCAAAACCGGCAATTGATACAGATTCTATATTTATCTTTATCAAAAGTTTCAACAACATCAATGCAACATTGTCAAACATTTTGGAGTCATTCAGATATGATGAATAATTCAATACAAGCGCCTGCGGAGGAATATTTTCAATATTTGAGGATACGACTATCGGCCCGGAGTAATCATTCAAAGATGTAAAACGTTTCATGTTTGTCACAAAAACAAGATTTTCCCTATACTGTTCCGGAATAAAATTCAAAGATATTATAAAAGGATTTTCTCTTTCAATGAAATTATCCACCCTTTCCTTTTCTTCCTTCAAAGATTTCCCGGGAGCAAGTATGAGAATCTTCTTACCGCTTAAAATATTCTTCATATACTCAACCGTTTTACTGTCATCAACAGCTTTTGAAAATTTATCCAAATACAATTGCTTAATCAAATTTACATCATAAATCGACTTTTTATTATCCGGGATTGACTGTAAAAGATTGTTAATAAATTCAACAGGTACAGTCTGCTTGTCAACAAGATATTTTGCGTAATTCGGATGACAATGATTTGTTGCCGCCAGATAATAAGGCACAGAATAACCCCAAGGAGTTTTGGCAAATATAGGATTTATCTGCTCATCAACTATTTTTAATATAGGAATTATATCGTAGTGCCCTCCGTAATTGTCATTAATATACTGGGTAATAAGCTCAGTACAGAGATTTCCTGCACCACGCCCCATGCCAAATACTGTAGAATCAATAATTAATTCCCTGTCTTTGCAAACCTTCATCAAGCACTGCGCATTAGAAAAAGATAACTGCAAATTATTATGGGAATGAAAACAAAGGGCTATGTCTTTATTAAGATTATGATCTATTAAATAATATAACCTTAACATATCGTTTTCTCTTAACACACCTTTTGTATCAACAATAGAAAAACCATACGGTCGTAAATTATTAACTTTAGTTAATAAATCTATTAATTCTTCATCCGAATATGTATCTATATTTGTAGGATTTACAAAAATATTATAGCCACACTGCTTTATTTTTTCAAAAAATTTAAATACATCACTGACTTCATGCTTTTTAAAAGTTACGCGGATTGCATCAAGACTTATATTATTATCTTTATTTATAAGTTTCTCCACCGGAAATTGCCCGAACATAATCATTGCACAAACTTTTGTCTGTGCAGAATAAACATTAGCACAATAATTAATTTCTTCTATTTTATTAAATAATGTTTTATTGATAGAATATTCGCAATTTCTCAAAAAACCGCACTCTATATAATCGACTTTAGACTGAACTAAATTCTCAAATATTTTTGAAATACTCTTTTCTCCAAAATTCCAGTTATTTACATAACCGCCATCGCGTAATGTACAATCTAAAACTTTTATATTAGACATATTCATTCATCCTATACTTTTTATACATAAACTCTGCAAATTCAAAATCTATTTCGTTATCAATATCCAATCCCTCTAATTCCTCAACATGGACAAAATATGGTTTAGTCCCAATAAAGGATCTGTTTTTAATCATTACATCCTTTGATAAAAGATTTACCGCCGCATTTATTGAATATATTGCAGGCAAATCTTGACTTCTTGGTTTATTTTTTTCAGAATAATTTAAAGGTTTTCCGTCTTTCCACATAAATAATTTTACCAGATCAACAGTGTTACAGGAATCATATTGATTATTTATATTTTTGAAATACTCGTGTATAACCTGTCTTACAGTATTATCCTTAATTAACGGATTTGTTGCATCCGCAAATAATATCAAATCAGCATCACAATGATTTGCTAAATCAACATAAACTTCATTTATTGAAACTGTTGAAGAGGCAAAATACGGATCTCTTTTAACAGTTTCTGCACCAAGTGATTCAGCGAGTTCCAACATTTCATCACTGTCTGAATTTACTATTACACCATCTAATTCTTTTATTCTTTGCATTTGTTTTATTTTTATCTCCAACAGGCTGCTGCCTGCAAATGGTCTTATATTTTTATTCTTTACTCTTTGCGAGCCGGCTCGAACCGGAATGAGGGCTTTTATTGCCATATAACCTCCATTTACACCTTAATTAAATCTAAAACTTCTTTCTCTGTCATTCCTTTTTCTTTAGGATTTACATAACCCCAGTTTACTAGCAGAGGTTTTATCTGCGGAAATTTCTTACACGTATTTATATTATCAACACTATCCTCTACTAAATAACAGCTCTCAATAGCATTTTCTTTTAAATACCTTTCAATAAATTCCGCCTTACTATTATACGACACAAGGTCTTCATTTGTAAACAGTTTGATATTATTTATACCATATCGTCTAAGTTTATTTTGGACAGGAAGTTTCTTTTTATTTGTCAAAATTATAAATTCGTACTCAGGATCTTTTGCCAATTCTTTAACTTTAAAGAAAAAATCATAAGGTTCATCTAAATTATCCCAAAACTCATAATCATTTTTAATCAAATTTTCACGGGCTTTTACAAATTTGTTGTCAAACTCGGTAATACGTCGTATATCCGGATTTTTAATCAATTCATAATATCTCCGCTCTAATAATTCAATATTAGATGTATTAGAATTTATTAGTCCAAATATATAAAAAAATTGCCAACTTTGGGAAACCAAATATCTCATTGTTCGATACTTTAAATATTCTTCATCATCAACAGGTGCATAAATATCTGCTCCATAATATGCAGTTCTTGCTAATAAATACGCCTCTTTTGCACTATCAAACAAAACTCCGTCAAAATCTAAAAATATCGTTTTCATACCTGATTATTCTCCTGTTTAGCAAGTATTTTATATTTATTAATATAATACATCCTGTGTAAAAATATTATAATATAGGTAGAAGATACTAATATAGCAACAGAATATATTGTAATATGATTGAACAAATAAAGTAAAACCAAACCGCAAATATTATATATTCCGCCGACTATATAACCTGAATTTGTTTCCTTGACATATCCAAATGCTCCAAGTAACGGGAAACCAAATGTATCAACAAATACATACAAAGGAAATGAAATAGCAAAAATTCTAAGAATATTTACAGATGGCAGCATTTTTTCGCTAAAGAATATGATAATCAAATATTTAGACGCAATAACTAAAAATAATCCAAAACCGATAGCAAATATAATTAAATATTTCAATAATTTCTTAAAGAAAACTATATCCTTATTTTTTGACATATATGGGAATAATGCCCCAATAAAAGTACTATACAATGCAAAAACAGCCCAGAAAATTTTATCAGCAGACACATAATATGCAACAGCAGTTGTAGTAACAACAAGACCTAACACAAAAGCATTTGTCTGGCGATATAAAGCAATCGCAACTTTAGTGAGAAAGAACTGACTGCTGTATTTGAATGTATTAATAATATCGTCTTTTGACGGAATATAAAACTTGATATTAAATACTTTTTTTACGAAAAATAAACTTATTCCCCCTGCTAAAACAGCTCCTAAAGAGTTAAATAACGGGACTAAATAATAATCCTGCGCTCGTTTTATAAAACAAAAAATCAACAAAGTAGAAGCTGTTTTGGTTATAATATTCAGAACAGTAATAAATTTCATCCGCTCCATGCCCTGATAAAACCAGGTAAATATAAAGACATTTCCGATTACCGATAAAAACGTAAAATAATAAACTAACCAATATGATCGAAATTTATCAATAAAAATAATTAAGAAAGAAAGAATTATAAAACTTATAATAAGGAATATAACTTGCACGGACAAAATAGAATTAAAAATCAGATTTGTTGCGTCCTTGTCATCCCTATTAATTGCAATAGTTCTTACTCCCGAAAAATCAAACCCGAACATCGCAAGCCTGAAAAAATAATCCATAAAAACCTGAGCAAAAAATACCAACCCTAATTTGTCAACATCTAATACTCTGGATAAATAAGGCAAAGTAATAAATGGCAATACATAATTAAGAACTTGAATTATTACCAAAGCTATTGTATTTTTAAATAGATTTTTTTTATCCTGCTTCATGTTATTGATACATATCCTTAAATAAACCTTTTAACCCAACAGGATTAACTGAAATAATTTCAGTTTCAGGGTAATAAATATCCGCAAACTTTTTCAATTCTTTCCATGATTTATAAAGAGTTTTATTAATTTGAATTTTTTTATCAGATTTTTCATCAAAATGACCTGAAGAACAATCACAACCGACAAGATAAATACGTTTCGGATTAGTAAATAAAGCAAATTGCATTGCCGAAAAAATAACCGAACCGCCATCGGCTAACCAAGTTTTGTCAATATCAGGATTAAAAAATAATGGAGTTACTAACCACTTTCCATAAGTATAATATTTGTAGGCACCATGTTTTAATATT
The DNA here is from genome assembly GCA_944322885.1 of Candidatus Gastranaerophilales bacterium. Lineage (GTDB taxonomy): Bacteria > Cyanobacteriota > Vampirovibrionia > Gastranaerophilales > Gastranaerophilaceae > Stercorousia. The sequence goes on from CALUQH010000035.1 coordinate 8,387, forward strand.
AAACTTTCTGGCATAATAATATTATCATTATTAATTTCTTTACATCCAAATGGTTTTAAAGGTACTTGCCCATAAAATTTTGTCACATTTTTATATTCAATTAGATGGTTAATATAATTATTATTAGCCCAATAATCTTGTGAAAAATAATAATCCAAACTTATTTTATCATTGAATATTGCCTTATTTACACCAATATTGATTAAATTTTCTATCGGTTTATATTGATTTAAGCTAGGCCCAGTTGCAATAATCGCTATTTCTTGACTTATATATTTATTTTTATATTTTCCAAATGTTTCTTTATGGGTCATCGCAACTACATTTGATTGAGAAATATACATATTCTGCATATGTACAGTTCTTATATAATTTTGAACTATTGAACTTGGAAGCGCATAACACCTCTTAAAGAAGCTTAAAATTAATTTGTTAATATTCATTGTTTCCTCCAATAATCTATGTACCTTCTATAATATTCATTAAATGCAATAGCCAAACCAAATAAAAACCAAAAATAAACAAAATTTGCTCTAATATCATAGAAAGAAAAAAGAACAATTGAAACTAAAGTCATCCTTATTCCTTCCATGAAATTTCTTTCAGAACAATATTCTATATTTTTAATAATTTTATTTAATGAAATTATACTACTAATATAAAAGGCATATAATAAAATAAAACCAACTAAACCAGTATTAGAAATAGTATCCCATAATATTGCCCCATTAATCTTTATTTGCCCTTTATTTGAAGAACTTTTTGTTATATGCAATATAGTTTCTTGTGTTAATGGTAAATTATTTTTATAAAAATATTTTTTTACAACATATTCTGTATTTTTATACCCAACACCAGTTATAGGATTTTCTATTAAAAGCTGTAATCTTGCCCTGTATGAAATAAATCTATTAGCAAGAGATGGCTCAACTATTACTAAACTTTCCATGCTATTCAAATTTTGAACTGTTTTAATAATTCTAACAATAAAAGTTTCATTTATATTCACATTATTAAAAAATATAATACAACCTAAAATTAATATTATTAAACTAGTACTAAATGAAATAATACTTTTTTTTATAATTTTTATAATATTTTTAGAAAAATAAATTAATGTCGACAATAAACAAAAAATTAACCAAATAGGAGATTTAATAGTAAATATTGTAATCCATACTAAAAAGATATAAGTTTTTTTTATAAAAAAATTTAAGGCAATATTTTCTGAAATTCTAAATTTTGAAAGTACGGTTTTGTAAATTAAAGGTAAATTTATACATAAAAAACCTCCAAAATATCCAGGTTCTTCAAAAACACTTAAATTTCTTGATATCAGGATATCTTCACGCCTATTGTTAATAATATCTTGTATAGAATTTAAAATATTTATATTTAAACTGTTAAAAATAAAAACCAATAATCCATAAAAACATATTACATAAATACCCACTAATAAAAACTTTTTAATCTTGTTTATTGATATAATATTAGGAACAGTAAAAATAGGTAATAAAAACCAAGTTAAATCATTATAAATAAACAAAATAAATACTGCATATAAATAATTTAAAATATCAAATTTGTTTAATATTACTAATATTAGTCCCGAAAAAATACACCAAGAAATATATAAAAACAGATATTTTATTGGATAACTATGCAATAGAAAAAATTTTTTAATTAATTGTTTTGAATTTAATAAAAGAGTAAGAAACGTTATTCCTATAATAATATCATAAACAGGAATATTTCCCCCTGGCAAATATAGACTTGGTAAAAACAAAAATATTAAAGATAAATAAATTAAATTTCTCATAATTTAAATATACTAATTTCCCATCAAATGTTTTTATGAATAAAATAAAATATTACCTATGTACAATATTTTATAAAACATTCGTTTTACTAAAATATATTTTTTTTAAATCAACATACTTAAAATACCAATAAGATATAAATCTGTATAATTCAAATTCTTTATATGTATTACAAGCCATAAATTTCTTAAAAAGATTTACCCTATTATTTGAATAAGTAAAATGTATTTTTAAATTATATTTCTTTACAGTATTATGAATTAAATTAAACAATTCTTTCTTTTGTTCATTATTCCAATTTGCTCTTAAATATGATGTAAATGGTTGTTCACACAAATAATTTATAAAATGATCATTATGAGATTTCCACCAATCTCTTTTTGTATAAAAATCACATAAATCTTCAAACCAAATTCTAATATTGTCTAACAATTTATCAGGTTGATTTTCAATTATTTTAGATATTTGAAGATTGTGTCGTCTATAAAAATATTTTGATTCTTTATTGATTTCAGTTTTTGAGGTTAAGCCTAAAAGTTTATGTGTAAATACTGCATCTGGCCCCATTTGCAAATTTTTATTATATGTAATATCAGGATTATTTTCTAATAATTTTTTTTTATAAAATAATTGCCAAACAGTAGTATAAGAGATTTCACTAGGCATTCTTTTATCCAAATTTAATCTCACATTTAAAAAATTTATAACAATATCTAATTGTTTTTTTTCAGCAATTTTTAAAGATGTCTCAATAGTGTCTAATGAACATCTATCATCAGCATCTAAAGCCATAATGTATTTACCTTTAGCTAGTTTAAGGCCCAAATTTCTAGTTTCAGCTTCACCTTTATTTTCTTGAGAATATATTTTTATTCTATTATCTTTTTGTGCATATTTTTCAAGAATGTTCAAAGAATTATCAGTTGAACCATCATTGATACAGATTATTTCAATATCTTTATATGTTTGATTAATTAAAGATTCAATACATTCTTTTAAATATTTTCCAGCATTATAAACTGGGACTATTATTGAAATTAAAACCATATTCATACCTCCTTAAAGATAATTTTTTTTTGAATATTTTGTAATAACAATGAAAACTTTTTATAAAAATAATAATATATAGTTCCTATTATCAAGCTGATTAAAATATGCTCAATGGGCGAAATATATTTTAAATACATTACAACCATAGAGTCTACCAAAAAGATCTCTAAGGATTTTTCTCCTATAAAATAAAAAATATCTTTATAAATTCCTGTTTTTTGATAAATTAAGCATATTGATAAAACTAACCCAGGAACAAATAATGCCATTAAATAATAACATAGTCCATATTTTATTCTATATTCATAGAATAGACTATGCGTAATAATTAAACCAATAAAGGCAAAAGCTGAAATTAATAATATAATAAACAAATTTTTATTTGATAATAATCTTTTTTTCTTACACCAATAAGCCGCATACATGCCAATAACAAAAGAAAAAATTCTTGCTATCCCAGAGATTCGCCAGTCATTCCAATAAGGTATAGTTAATACAAATAACAATAATAAAAAATAAATTTGTTTTTTTAAATCATATAATCTAGTATTTATAATGTTATAAAAGATTGGTGTAATTATATAAAAAAGAAAAATATAAGATAAATAAGCAAAAGCACTTTTTTGTATCCAAAAACTTTGGTAAGTAAAATAACCAATCATAACATGAATACTAGTTATTTTTGATAAGAAAAAAAATGCAATAAAAAAAGGAATAGCAGGCAGAAAACGTTTTATTCTTCTTAAATAAAAATCTAATATATCAGAATTTTTATATAACGAAAAATAAACACCAAATCCTGCACAAAATAAAAATATTTCTACCCCTCCAAAACCTAGACCAAAAAAAGGATATTTTATAAACAAAGGTAATGAAATTTGTTTATGAACATGACTGAATATTATCCATAACATTGCAATTCCCATTAAATTAGTTCGATATGTACTAATTAATGACAATATATTTAATTTACTAAAATTCTCTATATTCATAAATATCCTCATAAATTTTTAATCATAAAATAATTTCAATTAATTTTTCTAAATTTTCTCCAACTTTTTCCCAAGAGAAATTATCCGACGCAAACTTTCTTGACTTTGTTGAAATTTCTTTTTGCATATCATTACTTTTCATTATATCAATAACTTTCTGCGCAAACTCTTTATTAGACACGGCAACTTTCAAAATATTTTCATCCGCACCAATTCCTTCTGCACCTTCCGGAGTTGTTACAACAGGTATTCCCATAGCCATTGCCTCCAATATTTTATTTTGAATACCACCGGCAATTTTGACAGGACACACTGAAACTTTGCAATCACTCATATATTCTCTTACATCATTTACACGACCTAAAACTTCTACTCCATCAATATTTCCTGCAGACATAATAAGATCTTTGCGAGGATTAGCACCAATAATTTTAAATACAGCATCCGGAATTGACTTTTTTATCAAAGGAAAAATTTCAGTTGCAAACCAAATTGCAGCTTCTGAATTTGGAATATACTGCATAGAACCGACAAAACAAATTGCATTTTTTAATTTACTGTTTTGTGGGTAAAAAAAGTCTGTATCAACTCCATTTTTAATTATTTTTATATTTGAGTCAGAACAATATTTTTCAAGATATATCTTATCAACTTCAGATATAACTGTCTGATACTTAAATAATTTAGCACATTTTTTTTCATAATTTCGGACTTTTAAATATTCTACACCTATTTTAAACTTATCCCATATTGATTTTACAGTCTTTATTCTTCTTTCATACATCATAGACACTGCATCAACAAAATCAAGAATTATAGTTTTATCCTTATACTTTTCTAAATAAGGTGCAACTCTTATCATATAACCACCGATTATATCAAAATGCTCATTTTTTATAAGCTTGTCAATTTCATTCTGCATTTCCCTACTATAAAAATACTCTACAATAAAGGGTCTATCATTAAAAATAGCCTTTACTGCATTTATATAAGCTAATTTTTTATTAAATTCTACAGGGATTAGCCTATCAAAAAAAGTATGATCCTTTAAACAACCTTCTAAATCATCTTCAGGTGTAACTAATGAGACCAAAATAATTCTGTGCCCTTTTAATTTTAATTGTTTTAAAAGATTATACATTCGTACCCTATCCCCACCTATAGTAGGATAGGGTAAACGCGTAGTAAGGTATAAAATATCCTTACCCATGCCTGCCTCCTAAAGCCAAAAAGACGGCTTTGACCAAAATTCCGATTTCCCATAATATATTACGGTGTTTCAAATAATATAAATCATATTGTAATTTTTCTGCAACATCATCGTTTGAGACACAATGTCCCTGATTTATCTGTGCCCAGCCGGTCCAGCCGGTTTTTACCCATTGACGGCATTCGTAATATGGGATTTCCTTAGAATATATACTCACAAGATCCTCCCACTCGGTTCTTGGTCCGACAATTGACATTTCGCCGCGCAAAATATTTATCATCTGAGGGATTTCATCAAACCGTGCTTTTCTTACAAACCTGCAGAAAGGAATAACCCTTTCATCTTCATCCTGTGGTTCTGTGTGCTCTATATTACCTTCTTTCGGGACATAATTATTAGCATACATTGTTCTTAACTTATACGCTTTAAAAACTTTACCGCCTTTGCCGACTCTGTTTTGGGTGTAAATAGCATCCCCGCCGTCAGTATGTTTTACACGAATACCTATATAAAGTAAGATCGGACTTGTAACCGTTAAAATTATCAAAGCGGAAACAACATCAAATATTCTTTTACAGATATCATAAACAACTGATCTTTTATTCATAAAATCATAGAAAAGCCAATTTATAGACATTCTGTCAATATAATATTTCCCTGTAACAAGTTCATAAAATTCAGGCATTTTATAAACTTTGACTTTATTCGGAATATTTTCAACCATATTGGTCAGCAATATTTCTTCCATTCGTCTTTTAATTGCAACTATTACAATATCAACCTTATTTTTATAAATAATTTCTTTTAAGTCAGAATTTGCATCATAAATTTTGAAGTTACCTTCTTCAACAAGTTCTTCTGATTCAATATCTTTTACAAAACCGATTACATTCATTTTCAGAGCTTTTTTATTAACTATTTCATCTGCAATCAACTTTGCATTCTTATCAGAACCGATTATCAAAACATTTTTAGTTCGTTTTATATTAAATAAGTAATAATGAAATAAAAGTCTGTATACTCTGAGAATAACAAATATTGTAACAAGGTTTGCAAGAATAAACTCAAATACCTGTGCGCCGGGTGCAAATATCAATAATAAAATAACTGCAGGAATTTGAGAAAAAACAATACCTTCAAACAAAAGATAATAGTTTTTTAAAGTTGTGTTAAACTCTCTAATTTTATAATTATCTTTCAAAAAGAGAACCATAACTCCGGATAAAACAGTCAAAAATACTGTTATATCCAAATATTCTAGAGGCAGTGCAAATATTGCATACCAAAAAGTCGTAGAGAAAAGAAAGACAAATAAGTCGAATAAAAACATTATTAATGTTGATTTAGATAATAATCTCACCTACACTATCCTCTTTACTATTATATAATAGTACAATAAAAAAACATAAAATATACCCATACGGGTATTAATTTATACAAACTTAATATACACACATAACAACGTTACCCCCAACAGATACGCCCCCAACACATCCGTCGGATTATGAACACCAATCCACACTCGGCTTAGGCCCACAAATAATATCCATAAAACTGAAACAGATATTAACAAAATCTTTAAAATACGATTTTTACAATATTTATTCAAATAAAATATAACCATTCCCCACAAACATATTGTAACCAAACTGTGGCTTGATACATAGCTGAAACTGTCAGGATGTATATTTGTTATTTGAAATTCAAACGGCGGGCGGGCGCGGTGAATAAGCGGTTTTAAAATACAATTCAATAAAAACGTAATCAAAGGAACAGAATATAATATTATTAAATCTTTCCATAAACGTTTTTTTATAAAATAAATACCAAAACCTAATAAAGGTATTATAATCATTACCATATACAAGATACAGTCAGGAAGCATCGGCAGCCACGAAGGTAAAAACGATAAATGATTTTGGACAAATAATATTAAGCTTCTGTCCCATTGAGTTACAACAGGGCAGAAGCTTACTGCAAATGTTAATAATAGAAAAAGTACTGCAAAAAATATTATTTTACGCAGCATGCGCATTTACCTTCGCATTTTTCTGAGACTTTAACAGACGGTTTTTCCGTTGAGCAAAAATGATCTCTGTCAACATAGTATTCGCCTTCAAGCGGGAATATTGTCATCCAGAGGTTTTCTCTCCAGTCTTTATCCAGAATTTCTTTTACATCCTTTGAATATTTATCGATTTTTGATGTAATTTCAGGATTTGTCAGGTAAGCCGCAGCATTTTCATGAGTTTCATACGGTTTAAACTGTTCATAATATTTGCGCAAAACTTCCGGTCTGTCTACAATCATACAGGGTCTGAGCATATTGCCGTCTTCATAGGGAATACCGTCCCTGATAGCCCTCATGAAAGGAGATGCCAAAGCTTCTGTAAGTGTACAGTCCTTAAGATTGTGTGTTGCCAGATGAACAAATGTACACGGTTCAACATCACCTCTGGGGTTAACGTGAATATATTGTCTGCCGCCTGCAATACAGCCCATCATTTCAGGACCGTCACCCCAAAAATCAACTGTCATCATTGGCAAAGTATTTCTTGCATTATAAACGGCTTTCAAAATTTGCTGTCTTTGTTCGGCGTTTGGAACCATACTTACATCAGGACTGTCGCCAACCGGAACATAGTGGAAAAACCATGCCCATAGAACTCCTTTGTCCGAAAGCATTTTCATAAATTCGTCAGAGGTAACTTCATCACAGTTCTGACTGGTTGCTGTAATACTTGCTCCAAAGAAAATTCCGGCTTTTTTGAGCATATCCATTTTTTCCATAACCATGTCAAAACAGCCCTCGCCTCTCACTGCATCAGTATTTTCTTTCAAACCGCCGATTGAAAACATTGGCTGAACATTCCCTAATTTTTTTAATTTTTCAACTGTTTTTTCGGTAATCAATGAACCGTTTGTGAATGTAATAAATGTACAGTCATTAAATTCTTCGGCAAGTTCCAAAAATTCTTTTCTTGCAAAAGGTTCGCCGCCGACAACCGGAATTATGTGAATACCCATAACATCACGGGCTTCCGTAAATATTTCTCTCCATTTTTCTTTTGTAAGGTCTTCTTTTACATCATATTCATGCGCCCAGCACCCCTTGCAGTTGAAGTTGCAGCGTTTTGTAATACTTGCCAAAAGAACAGTCGGCGGGAAGAATCCGTTTTTCTCGTTAAATTCCGTACGTTTTCTCAAATTATCACCGTAGTAACCGTTTACAAAGAAATTTTTAATCCATTTGTTTCTGCAATTCGGATCAAGTTCGGTTAAAATCTTTTTCCACCAATAAAGGTGCGGATGTTCGGATTTGAAAAGCCATTGCATTCTTCTTGCGTGATTTATACCGCCTTTTGAGCCTGATATTTTTTCAAAAATTTTTGCAAGGTTAATTAACTTTTCCTTGCTGAAATTATGACCTAAATAATTCAACAGCATATCAATAGCAAAATCGTTAATTTTTAATTTGAGTTTATCAAACTTGCCCATTGAATTTGGCTGCCACACTGTTGATTGTTTTTGTACTCTCATATAACCTCTCCTCATTTTTCTTAATTATAAGCCAAACATAAGAATTATTATCGAAAAATCAACCATATTGATAACTTTTGTTAACCATGCAATAATCAGTTTATGAAAAAGGTCCTTGTAGTAAACAATCCTAATTCCGGCAGGCGTCAGGCACTGAAATACAAAAAATCAGTGCTGAAATTTTTACTACACAATAATATAAGGTTTAAAAGCATCGGAATTGATGAATTAGAAAGTACAAATTTTGAAGAATTTGATACTGTGCTTGTAATAGGCGGAGACGGCACCGTAAATAAAATTATCCCTTACGTAATTAATACGGACAAAGTTATAGGAATAATTCCTTCAGGGACTGCAAACCTTTTGGCCGCAAAACTTAAAATTCCGACGAATGTCAATAAAGCATTAAAAGTTATTGAAAAAGAAAAAATTACAAATATTGATTCGTTAAAAATCAATAATAAATTCGGAGTTCTTCGTTTTGGAATTGGGTATGATTCGGATATTATATGCAAAACACCGCAATCTTTAAAAAATAAGTTTGGGTATTTTGCATATTTTCTTGCGGGAATTTTATTTGCTTTGAGATTAAAGCAAAAACACTATACAATTTTTTATGATGATAGGAAGATTTCTGTTGTTGCAACCTGTATAATTGTTGCAAATGCCGGAAATATGTTCAGGGATTTATTTTCAATCTCTCAAAAATGCGAGCTGAATGACGGACTTTTGGACATTTTTATTTTGAAAGTAAAAAATCCGATAATGTTTTTTATAGAATTTTTGCAGATTATATTTGATAAAAAAAGTTCCGGCTCAAAAGCAATGTATTTTCAGAGTACAAATTTTAAAATAAAAAATGATTTTATAACAGGGCATATTGACGGAGAAAAACAAAAATTTAAGGGTGACATTGAAATCAACATCACCCCTAAATCTGTTAAAGTGTTTTCTAATGTTGATAATACAGAAAGGTAGAATAATTACCCACCCCAACCCTCCCTGATTAGGGAGGGAGCAGCAATTTACCACTTGTTGATAGCAAATGCCATTACAATGATAGAAGCTATGCCTTTCAAAGTATCGCATACCGGCGTAATCCAGTCGTTGCCGGCAATTCTTCTCGGCACAACAATTGTGTCGCCCGGTTCTATTGAACTTCCGTTAGAAATTTTTTCGGCACGTCCGTTTACTGATACCTTGTAAAGTCTGAATTTATTTGCGTTCGGAGTGTAACCGCCGACTTCCTTAATATAGTATTTGGCATTGGCGCCTTTTTTGAATACAAATGACTGTTCGTTATAAACTTCTCCTATTACACTTACGTGATTTGACGTTCTAGGGATATAAATATCATCGCCGTCCTGAACTTCAATGTTATCAAGGTCTTTTATTTTATCTAAATTATTGTTTTGAATATTAAGAGCTATCTGACCGTTATACTTATTTGCAATATTTTGATCATCAGCTTTCAACATTTCAAGCATATCCATTTTTGATTTTTGGTCGCCTTCTGTGGGTTTGTAGGCGCTTGCAATACGGCCTTCAATAAGTTTTATGTCACGCTCGTTATTTTTGTGTGCAAGTTCAACCTGTTTGCCTTGCAGATTAGTTCTTTTGAAAACAATTCCGCGGAGGTCTGCTTCCTGAGTAAGTCCGCCGGCCATTTCTATCATATCAACAAGCCTTTTGCCTTCCACGAACGTATAAATACCGGGTTTTTTCACAAAACCGGAAACCTTAACGGTTTTCATAACTTCGTTTCCGCGCAAAGTTCTGAAAAAGATTTTGTCATCAGGCATAATCGGAATTGACTTAATTCTGTCCGAATTAATCATAATATCATACAGGTAATAAACCTGAGTTGCGCCGTTTGTACTTGTAATTTCAACCGCAATATTTTCTGCCGGAATAAGTTTATTTGAGTTTGCGGTTGCAGCAGCAAGCTGAACATCATTTTTTTCGACCGAACCTTTGTAAGACACTTCGGGTTCTTTTGTTTCCTCAGGTGTTTTTGTATCAACATCGGATTCCAAAAACTGAATATCTGTCATAACATCATTCAATGTCATGCCCGTTATGTAAGTTAGATGTTTCGGAATATTTATACATCCGTAAACATCTACAAACATTGAATTTGTATTTTTATAAACATTAATAACATCTTTTGGCTGCAGTACGGGGTCATTCATGCCTGCAAAAAACTCTTTCAAGAAAATAGGTATAGTTTCAATAGAATTGTCTTTACCGGAAATTCTTCTGATAACGGCCTGATTAATAAATGTTTCTTCAAGCAATTCATCTTCGCTTTTCAAGATATCAGACAACCTCATACCTTCTTTATACGCGTAAGTTGCAGGATGTTTTACGTTTCCCTGAATAGTTACAACATTTTCAGCTGTATTATAAAGCTCCCTGAACTCAACCGCATCACCGCTTTTAAGTTTGGTATTCTTGGCATCATTCCAGGCAATGTTTTGTGCAACTCTTTGTTTTGAAGTCGCATCAAGACCGGTCAAAGTAACTTCAGTCACCTGGGTTGCAGGTAGGAGACCTCCTGCAAATGTTATTATTTTTTGGAGATTTTCACCCTCTTTTATTTCATAAATACCGGGAACAGTTACACCGTTTTTAATTGCAACAACGTCGCCGATTTTATCTACAAATATTTTGTCATTCGGACGTAAAATAATGCCGTCGTCGTTTCCCGAAAATAAAGCTTTATAAAGGTCTACGGATTTTGATTTCCCGTTAGATGTATAGGTAATATTTCTCAATGTACCTGTCTTTTTAACTCCGCCTGCGGCATTTAATGCATCCATCACAGAGGAATTATTACCTACAAGAATTTTACCGGGTCTTGCTACCTGACCATAAACAAATACTGAAAATTCCTGTCCTGAAGCTACGGTTAATTTAACCCGCAGGCTTTTATATTTCTGGGAAGCCAAACGGTTTGCTTCACTTTCAACTTCGCTGATTGTACGATTTTCGGCTTTAATTAAACCTACCCCCTGAATAAATATCGAACCTTTTGAATCGACTTCTGTTTTTGTTGTGGGGTTAAGCAGGTTTGCACCGGAAATCGCCATAACATCCATAGAATCCCCGTACAAATAAACGTTAACCCTTTCACCAATATTTAATTTATAGTTATTGTCAAATTTACCGGTTGTACCGGTCATGGACGAAGTTGTTGATGTGAATAAATCATAACCAACCTGCTGTAACGGAGTACCGGTAAGTTCACTTTCTTTGCCGTTAAATAATTTTTCTATAGGACTCAACATTGAAAATTGCGAATTTGTCTGCAGCGAGGTCTGATAATTATTACTGAACGCATTTGTATTTAATTCAACCTCTTCATTCTGCACCTGTCTTAATCTGGAAGATACCGCTTGCGACTGAGGTTGATATTGGGTTGTAGGCATTTGGTAGTTTGAATAAGCAGCCCCCTGAGTCATCTGAACCTGTGCATTCATTTGTTGTTGATTTTGGCTTTGAGAATTGGTATTATTAACAACCGCAAAAGCTGCCGGTTCAAAACAAAATGTGATAATCAATAATAAAGCAAATATTTTTTTCATATAATCCCTTTTTAATTAAAAAGTGTACTCCATGTTTTTATATTTTTTATTATGTTATGGCAATTTCCATCAAAGATTTGATAGCCGGCCATTCAAGTTTCCACAGACCGGAAGCGTCAAGAGCGTAGTTGCCGACACATGCAAGTTTACAGTCCTTGCACTTGTTAACAGTTTCAATAAACAGCGGATCTTTAATTACATCTTTTAAAGGTCTGTTTCTAACGCTTATGAAAGGTTTTCTGTCATAGCATCTAAGCATTTCACCGTTTGAATAAATTACGGTTGCAATTCTGGGCCAGTGGCATTCATAGTATGTTTTTTTATTAATAATGTAATCCATAAAATAATAAGAATTTCTAATCGGATATCCCTGTTTTTTTAATTCCTTAATCTTGACAAACATCTGAGACAGTTGTTCATTTTCAAGCTCGGTTTCAATAACATTTTCAGCTTCTTCAGGTCTTGAAGCCGCTTTATTAACGGTAAAGTATAATAAAATATCCGCATCTTTACAGTATTGTGCGACTTCTTTTATTTGTTCAAAATTAGTCTGGGTTGAAACCGTACAGCATACATAAATTCTCATTTTAGGAGAATGGATTTTATGATATTCAATACCTGACATAACCTTGTCGCAGATACCGGGCAGGTGGCGGATATCATCATGCGCTTTTCCGATTGCGTCCAACGATACAAACATTAAGTCCGTATATTTTGCAAAATCAGGATTTGTTTCAAGGTACCATCCGTTTGTTGCAATTTTTGTATACAGACCTGCATCATGCGAAGCTTTGCAAATTTGAGCAAAATCCTGCCTTAATAAGGGTTCCCCGCCCCACAAAATACTGTCCATATAGCCGATTTGTCCTGCTTCTGTTAATAATCTTACAATCTCATCAGTCGGCATGTCATCGGTGCCTTTTTTAGATTTCCAGAAGCAAAAATCGCAGTCACAGTTGCACATACTTGTGACCATCAATGAAAAACACAACGGTTTCGGGGTTTTAGAAAGACGGCTTGCAATGCATTCAAGCGCTCCCCCCCCGAGGTGTCTGTAATATTTTAAACGTTCAAAAGTCATTTTATTTCTTGATTCGTGTTTAACTTCGTTTTTTTCTTTTGTAATCATCTCTATCCTCTTACTCCTCAGATATAATGTTTAATGTTCGTAACGTAACATGAATAAAATCACTTATCAAGAAAAACTAGACAAATGGATACCAATAAGTAGTATAACTTTACAATTATTTTTTTCTTAGTCTTTTTTTTCGTTTAACCAAATCTACAAAAGCTTCAATACGCGTAATATAACCGGCTTTTCCTGTCTGCTCATCCAATACAAGCGACATAACCGGAATATCTTCTTCACGGCTGACCTTCGGAAGGATATTTTGAGCAACTATCTCAGGCATACAAGAAAACGGTGAAATATGTATAACTCCGTCTATACCATGTTTTGCAGCATAAACAGTATCCCCTATTGTTTCAATACATTCACCGCCTATTGCCCTTTTCATGTAGTCCTTGGAATATCTTACACTGCGTTCGCGGTGAGACTCTTTTCGATAAAAAAGCGACGGTTTTAAAACATGTTCAAGCCAATCCCCGAACATAATCTGACGCTGAACTTCCACTCCCATTTCACCTAGCTCTTTTTCTATATTCTGGTTAGTGTAAGGGTCAAGCAATACAAAAAACTCTCCGATTAAATATATTACAGGAACCTCTTTATTTCTATCTATCGGAATTTTTTTAAAATCTTCTATTATTCTCTTTTTTAAACGTTTTGCACCCAAGACGGAATTTGTTTCATCAGTAATTTTCAACCACTTTTCATAACACTTTTCGGCATCACCTTTATGTAATTCTCTCGGCCTTGTGTAAAATAAAAGTCGTTCTGCCGTATCTATTGCAAAAAATTTATTAAACCCGAGGCTAAATCCTTTATAATATCTGTAAGGATTAATACAATGCGTTACATGCCAGAAAGCATGAAGTGTCTGTTTCATCTTGCTTTTGTACATGTCAAAGATAACCATATCAAAATCATAGCCCATTGATTTTAAAGTTTTTTGAGCCATCTTTGTATAATTGCCCAAACGGCATGACCCGGGCGCCTGAAACATCATTAAAGTATTTGCACCTTTATCAAGCGACATTATATAATTTGCAAGATTAAGCTTATAAGGCAGACATATACCCTCAATACTATTTCTCACCCCGAGCTCCAACGCTTCATTGCTGTTTGCAGGCGGAATAACAACTTTCGCTCCTAACGAAACAAGCAGCGCTTTTAATGGGATATCAATTCTTCCCATTCTCGGCCATGCAATTATACGATCTTTGGCCGGAATTTTATTCTCCATTTTATTCTTTTCGTACTTTTCAGCAGCTTTCATATAATTTATACTAGCATAAATTTAACAAATCATTACAGGATTTGAATAAATCCACGGTTTTCCATTTAGAAAAACCTCTATCCTATATTTTCCGTTTTGGGCAGCCTCATATTTTAATACTTTAGAATTTTCTTCTCTGACACATTTACCGTCATATATTATTTTAATTTGAGATTTAACGGAAAGTTTTACGAAAATGCATCTGTTATCCACTGAAATTAAAGGGATTTCATCTCTTACATGCCTGTTAACAATTATATTGTTTCCTGATTTTAATGAAGTTAAAATAATTTGTTTTTGTTCTTCAAAATTATCAGGGATTTTTTCTTTTAGTGTAATTATATTTGCAAGCGTTCTGAAACATGTTTTATACGGAAAAACTTTTACAGGGAAAATGTACTTGGAAATCTTCAGGGCATGAGCATCAACCCCGCCTATTGCCGGAACAATTTCAGATGTTTGACGGTTCAAATCGTCCCACCATTTTAGAGTTTCAGGATGAGGACCTTTTATAAGGTTATGTTTAAACAAATAAGCATAAGCAATCTTAAAAATATTGCTTTCATCGTAGTTATCCGCCCAATCAGAAAACCAGTTCCAAATTTCAACACCGTCGGGAGCTATTGATTTGTCAGACCATTTTAGAGGTTTTGCATGATTTCTTCTGTTTTCGGACTCATCGGGGTGAGCGGCAAAGCCAAATCCACCCTGCCTTCTAACATCTTCTATATAAACATTCGGATTATTAGGCTGA
Source organism: Candidatus Gastranaerophilales bacterium (assembly GCA_944322885.1). Lineage (GTDB taxonomy): Bacteria > Cyanobacteriota > Vampirovibrionia > Gastranaerophilales > Gastranaerophilaceae > Stercorousia. The sequence goes on from CALUQH010000035.1 coordinate 23,739, forward strand.
ATAACATTGTTAATATTAAGGGCAAGATAATGATTACAGTTTTGAGGAGAAATTTCTTCTCCTTTAATTACGCAAACATCATTATAGATACCTTCTTCTATTGCCAACGAGTTATGATCGGTTATTATAATCCAGTCTAAACCCGCATTTTTTGCCGATTTTGAAATTTCATAAATATCGCCGGTTCCGTCCGAAAACTTTGAATGAATATGTACTGCTCCAGTATAATAAAATAATTTTTTTTTCATCTATTTAACGGCACTTGTAAACATTTTTTCTTTTTTAAGAGTAATAATTTCATCCGTTCTGACAACAGCTTGAGATTTTTTAGAAATCATTGCACGTTTCTTTCTCATAAGCATATCGACAAATGCTTCCAATCGGGTTATAAATCCAGCTTCTCCGGTATGTTCGTCTATTGTCAGATGAATTAATGGCATGTTTTTTTCTTTACAATGATAAGCTATTTCATCAACCATCAAAGAATCCGGTCCGCAGCCGAATGCTGACAATGCAATAATACCGTCAACCTTGCGGTTATTTAAAAAATGTGCAGCTGTTCCTGTTAATTCCAATTCATTTGCCCAATATTGAATTTCATCAAGGTTTTCTATAGCATTCAATGCATCCTCACGGGAAACATTCAAAGATGTATAAACTTTTACATCCATTTTTTCAAGCTTTTTGATTATATCCAAAGAAATTCTCTCGTCAAAAAGATTATACCCATGCCCCATAATAACAACAGATAAAGGTTTAACAATATCAGCGGTTTTATTTACATATCTGCCGTTTACTGCATTATCCAGAGCTTCATGATAAGGCAGACCGGCTTGAGTCATTTTAAAAAAATTGTCATACAGCTCAAAACCTTTTTGCACGGCTTTTTTTATTTCTTTTTTATTGGTAATACCGAATGCCAGCGCAGTCTCAATACAAAAATCATTCAATCCGATATTTTCTGTCTTGTCCAGAGTCGGCTCAATCATTGTAAACTCACGGTCAATTACGTTTCTGATAATCTCTGGCAGCCCTCTTATTTTGCTGCAGTTGTTAATTTTGTAACCAGTTGATTGAATTGACGGGACAAAAATACATTCACAGCCTTTGTCCAAAAGATTTACAACATGCCCGACATAAACTTTTATAGGAAGACAGGTATCGGAAACAACATACTTTGCACCTTCATTAATAATTTTTGTTGTAGTTTTATCAGACAGTATAACTTCAATACCTAAAGAATTGAAGAACCCTAAATAAAAAGGATAGTTATTATAATATGAAATTGCTCTTGGGATTCCGACTCTGCGGGGAAAAGATTTATTCATTATTGTTTGCACAACCCTGTATTATAAAATTTCTACAACTGATATTCCGGAGCATACTACAAGCATAGAAAAGAAGCAAATAAAAAAATTAAAATCTAACAATTAATAAGATCTACGCCTTTTTGTTCCGGAGTCCCATTCAATAGTTTTGAGAATATACTTCGCATCGGAAGTTTAGGATTGTAATCAGGCGTATCTACAAATTCTTTTAAGTTAATTTCCCCTATTTTTTTAGCATCATTAATACTTATGTTATAAGGATAAATATATTCAATAGCTTCTTTTCTCTGTTTAAACAGAGATGATTTGCTCGCAGGTTCACCATATTCCAAATGTAAAGCTAGTTTAGGACAAATTTTATCAACTGCAAATTTCACGGCCTTAGCTTCTGACAAACCTTCTTCCATCTTTAAATTAATAAAATTATCTATTTTAGGAGTCATTTTTGAACTGAAACATTTTAACATGATATTTTGACTGCGTATTGAAAGTTTACGTTTATCTAATTTATCAGTAGGAATTCGCAAAATAACAAGTTCATCCTCTCCTTTTGCAGCATGCTCTACAAGTTTTTCTATCAAAGAATAATAGTATCTTGATTTTAAACGGCTCCAGATTTTAAATAAATTTGTCAGTTCAACAGCAAATATACCTGCTCCGAACAAATCATCCTGATAAGGAAAAATAAAACCAGACTTTTTAATAGAGTTATAAGCTGATTTAGATGTCAAATGATATATAAACCGCGGGACTTTATGCTTTCCTATTACCGGCGTACGAGGGCATAGTGGAACATTTTGTATTTTTATCATTCTTTGATTAATCCTTTTATAATTTTTACAAAAATCTGTAAACAAATTTTTTTGCGTCACAAAAGAGTGTTTACCATAAGTGTTAAATTTTTAAGTGATATAATATAAAATAAAAGGATTAATATGGAGCAAAAATCTCTTTTTGAAAATGAAAACAATCAGCCTCTGGCATCAAGAATGAGACCGCGCGATTTGGATGAATTTGCCGGTCAGCAGCATTTGATAGGCGAAGGGAAAATACTTAGAAAATTTATAGAAGAAGATAAAATTTCCTCAATGATTTTCTGGGGGCCGCCGGGTGTGGGCAAAACTACTCTTGCAAGCATTATAGCAAACAGAACAAATTCTGCATTTATAACATTTTCTGCTGTCACAAGCGGGATTAAAGAGATTAAAACAGTTATGACGCAGGCTGAAACCGCGCGTAAAATGGGGCAGAAAACGATTGTTTTTGTTGATGAAATTCACAGATTTAATAAAGCTCAGCAGGATGCATTTCTGCCGTTTGTGGAAAAAGGAAGTATTATTTTAATCGGCGCGACAACAGAAAATCCATCGTTTGAAGTCAATGGTGCGCTTCTTTCAAGATGTAAGGTTTTTGTACTTCAGGGGTTAAAAACAGAAGATTTGGTTAAACTTTTAAAGCGCGCAATTACTGATAAGCGCGGTTTTGGCAGCCAAACAATACACATAAACGACGATCAGCTTGAAATTATTGCGAAATTTGCCAACGGAGATGCAAGAAATGCACTTTCCACTCTTGAAATGGTTATACTGAACGGAGAAGTATCACAAAACGGAGAAATAACCGTAACCGAAGAAACTCTTGAGCAGTGTATATCTAAAAAATCTCTGCTTTATGACAAAAACGGAGAAGAACATTACAATATAATATCTGCATTACATAAATCTATGAGGAATTCCGATCCTGATGCGGCAGTATACTGGCTTGCAAGAATGCTTGAAGCCGGAGAAGACCCTCTGTATATAGCAAGACGCGTAACAAGATTTGCAAGCGAAGATGTCGGGTTAGCCGATCCGCATGCTCTCGAAATTGCTGTTGCAGCATATCATGCCTGTCATTTTATAGGAATGCCCGAATGCTCCGTACACTTAACTCAGGCTGTTATCTATATGTCTCTTGCTCCAAAATCTAATGCCATGGAAGTAGCATATAATACAGCTAAAGCAGATGCAATAAAGGAGCTTGCTGAACCTGTTCCGCTTGTTATAAGAAATGCCCCGACAAAGCTTATGCGGGAGCTAAATTACGGTAAAGGCTACCAGTACGCTCATGATACGGAAGAAAAATTAACAAACATGCAGTGCCTTCCCGATTCTCTGCTCGGCAGAGAATATTACCGCCCGACAGAACAAGGGTTGGAAGCTAAATATAAAGCCAAGTTAGAAAAAATTAAAGAGTGGAAAAGAACACATTAAAAACTCTTTGAAATTGTTTCTTTAACTGAACCGCGAGAATTCGGTAAATTTTTTCTTGTTACCGCAAGAAATACACCGAACAGAATTAAAAGAACCCCAATTGAAATTCTTAAAGTTAAATGCTCATTAAAAAATACAATCCCGAAAAATATTGCGGTCAAGGGTTCTAATGCTCCAAGGATAGCCGTTTTTGTCGAACCGATAAGTTTAATTGCAACATTTATTGTTTCCAGCGATATAATTGTAGGAAGCAGTGCAAGGCCCGTTACATAAAGCCACAATACCGGTTTGTCAAGAATTTGCAGTTCGGTACAGAATTTTAAATTGATAATATATACAAGAAGCCCGAAAAGCATTACATAAAAACTCATTTTTAAACTGTTCATGTGTTTAATTGTTTTAATATTCTTAACCCCGACAATATATAAAGCATACAAAAGCGCAGATGCAAAAACCGCAGTAACACCATGTATATTTAAACTCATTCCCGACTTGCCATGATATAAAAAAACAATACCAGTAAAAGTCAACATAATTGAAAAAATTACAGTTTTTGTCATTTTTTCTTTAAAAAACAAAGACATTATAATAGCGACAAGCACGGGATAAATAAAAAGAATTGTACATGCTATTCCTGCTTCAATATATTTAAAAGCTTCAAAAAGCGTCAGAGATGAGAGAGAAAAAAACAACCCTAAAATTAAAAGGAAGAAAAACTCCTTGAGCGTAATATGCAAAGACATTTTTTTTATAAACTTGAGCCAGATTCCGTATAGCAAAACAGCAATTGCATACCTGTAAAACAATACGGAATTAACACCTATTCCGTTTGCAAACAAAGGGAGTGCAAACAGGGGATTTGTTCCGTAGCTCGCCGAAGCTATTGCCCCGTTGATTATACCTTTTGTGTTCCTTTTCATCCAATCTCCTCAATTATAACAATATATATTAAGGAGATAAAAAAATCAATTTAAAAATTTAATGCTATAATGAATTTATGAAAATAGGAATTATCGGTTTAGGCCTTATAGGCGGCTCATTATTTAAAGATTTAAGAAAAGCTTATGATGTAATTGCAGTATCTCAATCACAAAGCGGAGAAAACATTTTTAAATCTTATGATGTTTTAAAAGACAGAGATATTGTCTTTGTCTGCACTCCGATGAATAAAACTTTAAATGTGCTTGATGAACTTGAAAATATTTTACCGCCTGAAACCACGGTTACAGATGTCTGCAGTCTGAAAGAATTTGTATGCAAAAAGAAACGTCCTTACAATTTTATTCCTTCTCACCCTATGGCCGGAACCGAACATAAAGGATATGAAAACTCGTTTGAAGGCCTTTTTAAAGGAGCAAAATGGGTAATTATCGGAAGGCAGGAGGACAAGAAGGCAAGAGGGCAGGCTTTATTAATAGAAATTATCAATTACGTCGGTGCAAAACCGGTTTTTATGACTGCACAGGAACATGATGAGGCAGCGGCAATGATTTCCCACATGCCCATGGTTATCGCACAGGCCCTAATGCTTGCGGCAAAAGATAATCATGCGGCACTTGAAATTGCATCAAGCGGTTTTCGCGACATGACACGCCTTGCACTTTCTAACGAAGAAATGGCCTGCGATATGGTTTCCATGAACCACAAAAATATAGAGCAGGCGATTTTAAAGCTCTATAAAGCAGTTGGGGATTTGACACGCGGGGATTATCCAAAAACTATCGGAGAAATCAAACAGATACGCTCAAAAATGTTTTTGAAATAGTAATAAATTTATTTTCTTAAAATTATGATATAATATTTGCATGAAGATTTTAGGAATTGATCCTGGGCTTGGAATAGTAGGCTACTCTATTGTTGAATATGATGGAGAAACACCCGTACTTTTGCATTCAGGCTCTATACAAACACAAAAAGGCGCAAGGGAATCTGCAAGATTATTAGAAATATTTAACGATATGAACTCTATCGTTGACAGATATAAACCGGATTGTGCTGCAATTGAAAAACTGTTCTTCTTCCGCAACAGAACAACTGTTATGCCGGTTGCCCATGCCCGCGGAGTTATTCTGACGGTATTAGAAAAATTCGGGGTGCCGATTTACGAATACACACCCATGGAAGTTAAACAGGTCTTAACAGGATACGGCAGAGCCGACAAAAAAGAAGTGGAACAAATGGTCAAATTATCTCTCGGCGTTGATGCTTTGCCAAAACTTGACGACACTGTAGATTCTATTGCGATTGCAATTTGTCATACAAGGACAAGAGTATGAATTATATAATAAGATTTATTATAATTTTTGTTATTTTAAACATTATATTTTCTGTTTTTAACTTCTATAATACAGAAAACCAATGGAACTCCACAAACAACAGTACAGGGACTTTGACACAAACCCGTACAGACGTTGAACGGCAGAAAAAAACAGAAAATCACTCCTTCATTAACAATAATACCAAGCCTCTGCCCGAAAAAATCAGTACGGATTTCCCAGGCAACTACATAGACAGGGCTATTTCTTACGGACACTTATACCGCTGGCACCCCGACACTTTCCCGTTGAAAGTTTATATTGAAAATAACCCCGAACTTCCTGATTATTATTACAAAGAAGTAAAAAAAGCTTTTATGCAGTGGCAAAAAGCCAGCAAAAATTACATTACATTTGTTTTTGAAGATGTTAAAGACCGCGCGGATATAAGATGTACATTCCCGAAAAATTTTGACAGAGAAATTTCAGACGACGCTATGACTGCAGGTCTAAGCAGTTTTGAAATTAATAATGATTTAATCTTATATTCTAAAATTGAACTTGCAGTTTATAATTCCAAAAATAAATACTTAAAACCCAAACAGCTTTATCATTGTGCATTGCATGAAATCGGTCATTCTCTCGGGCTTAAGGGACATAGCGCAAATCCAAACGATATTATGTACCCCTCTGCAAAACACTACAAAGCTAAAATAAGCCTCGGGGATATAAGCACTTTAAGACTTTTATATTCAATAGTACCTGACATTTCGAATAAAACATTTTCACAGGAAGATAAACAAAATTTAGCGCAAGCATCCGACATTTTAGGAGACTATAAAGGGAGAATACCAATTGAACTGCAAAATACCAGAGAAGATATTCAAAATTCAAGAGCTTCGAAAGATAAAGTAGGAAGAATTGCAGCGCTTTATTACGCAATGAAAAATTATGAAGCGGCTGCACAAAACTATAAAAAATTACTTGTTTCTGTTGATGATATAGAAACAAAATCAAGCATTTATTACAACCTTGCCCTTTCTTATAAAAATTTGAATGACTACGATGAAGCTTTAAAAGCTGCTCAGCAGGCTTACAGACTAGATAGTAATTCTGATAAAGGTGCTTTGTTAGCAGAGCTTTACTACGATACAGGCGATTATGAAAGTGCAAAAAAATTAGCAATCAATGTTTTAGAAGTTTCTCCGAAAACTTATAATATGTATATAGTACTTGGGCAAATATATAAAGCAGAAAAAAATTGGAAAGAAATGGACGCTCTCGCAGACAAAGCAAAGCTTAATTTCCCTGAAAACCCACCGATTTATCGAACTGAATAATTGTTGCCTTACACATGCCCCTATGATATAATAAATTCATGAATATTAACTATACGCTTTTAAGACAAATCTCTGTATTGAGCTTATTTTTCGGAGCATTGCTCGGAGCCGTTACACTAATTCCTTATATCGGAACTTTTTCATTTATATTCTTAATTTGTTTTATAGCACCTCTTGTTATATGGATTTTGATTAAATATAACTGCTTATCGCTGAATTCAATTAAAGACAGTGTAATTGTCGGAGCTATAGCAGGTTTTGTTGCATATATGGGATTTTCTATAATTTATGTACCGGTTTCTGTTGTGTTGATGAAATTTTTTCATCTTGCAGCAAATTACGGCGTCGGATTGATGCTTCAAAATGCAAACTTTTTTATTCTCGTTGTAATTTCAATGTTCTTAGGTGTTTTAGGAGCAACAGTTAATGCATTTTCAGGATTTTTAACATTTTGCGTGATAGATTTAGTTAATTCAGTGAGGAAATAATAAAAATGGCAGAATTTCATTCAAAAATAAAAACAATAGAGTGGGTGGATAATTATTCAAAAATGGTTGATCAAACAGTATTGCCCTACGAATTTAAGTATGTAAATATTACAACAGGGCAAGAGATGTTTGATGCCATAAAAACAATGATTGTAAGAGGTGCTCCGGCAATCGGTGTTGCAGGCGCGCACGGAGTTGTCTTATATGCACAGGAACTCGCAAAAGAAAATCTTTCTCGCGATGAATTTGTAAAAAAGCTTCTTGAAAAAGCTGACTATATGGCAACATCAAGACCTACTGCGGTAAATTTAATGTGGGCCGTTGAAAAACAAAAAGAAATAATCAAAAATTCTACAGCAGATATTAAAGGTATTGTTGAAGGATTAAAGCATAACGCAATAAAACTTGAGGATGAAGACATTGCGATTAACAAAAAAATCGGGGATTACGGTGCAGAAGTTGTCCCCAAAGGTGCAACAATTCTGACTCACTGTAATGCAGGCGGACTTGCAACCGTAGGCTATGGTACAGCCTTGGGAGTTGTACGTTCGGCTTTTGCAAATGACCCGACAATCCAGGTTTTTGCCGATGAAACACGTCCCAGACAGCAGGGGGCTAGAATTACAACATTTGAACTCACAATGGACGGCATTCCTACAACACTTATAACAGACGGAATGTGTTCGTATTTTATGAAAAAAGGCATGATTGATATGGTTGTTGTAGGTGCTGACAGAATTGCCGCAAACGGCGATACCGCAAATAAAATCGGAACATATACGGTTGCTATTGCCGCAAAATACCACAATATACCTTTTTATGTTGCAGCACCGCTATCCACAATTGATACATCTATCAAAACAGGGGACGAAATTGTCATTGAAGAACGCTCTCACGAAGAAGTTACCCATATTAACGGTAAAATAATATGCGCTCCTGATGTGAAGGTTATCAATCCCGGATTTGACGTAACACCGCATGAGCTTATTGCAGGAATTATTACGGAAAAAGGTATTTTAAGACCGGATTATAACCAATCCATAAAACAGGCCTTTAATTCATAGTTATTTAATCTTACGTGCAAGAGATAGTCCGGCAGGTAAAGCTATAACTACATTTTCATAATCCGGATGAGCATTTATAGCGTCTATAAAAGGTTTGCATTTAGCTTCATGGGATAATACGTTGTCACAGGCGATAATTCCGCCTTTTTTCATGTGCTTATCTATAAATTCGAAATACTTTATGTATTCACTTTTATTAGCGTCAACAAATGCAAAGTCAATTATAAAATCATCGGGTAAATATTCCAGATGCATTAAAGCCGAACCCTTTAAAGTTGTTATTACATCGTCGACATTGCAGATTTTAAAATTTTCTTTAGCAACATCCAGACGTTTGTCATAAAATTCTATAGTTGTCAGATGGCCGGCGTTTTCCTTCACTGCTTTCCCTAGCCAGATACCCGAATATCCGTTTGATGTTCCGATTTCAAGAACATTTTTAGATTTTTCGGCTTTTACAAGAGTATATAAAAATTCTCCGGTAACACGCGCAATATTCCAGAATTGCTTTTGTGTTTCTTCCAAATTTTTTAGTACATTTTCGGTAGTTTCATCAAAATATGTTATCATCAGTTAATCTTTTGAACCCTTTCGGTTACAACTATAGAGCTTGCCGGAATATCTATCGGAATTGATTTTATAACCTTATTTGTTCCGAGATCAAAAACAGTGTATAAAGAAGCTTTTGTGTCGGTAATCAAAGCAATATTTGTCCCTTCTATATGGTTAATTTTTGTTGAAAAACCGTTTGTATTCAAGTAAATTGCATCTGTAAGCTGATCTGTTTTTGTGTCAAGAATTTGAATAGAATTATCGCCGGCGCCCAGTACATATAATCTGTCATGGAAAGTTAACATATCTACGGGCTTTTCGCAAATTTCAATTTCCGCAATCAAGCCTATTGTCTGATAATCAATTATCGCAAGACGATTTTTAGTTCTGCTTGTTATATAAATCTTGTTATTTGTAAATGCAATCTTTGAAACATTCGGGAATTTTCCGATTTCCTTCAACAGATAATTATTGTCAAGTTCTATAGCCCAGATATCACGAGTTTTTTTGTCGTAATAAAACAGTTTTGTACCGTCATCAGAAAGTGTCAATTTTTCACACATACCTGTAATTTTAATCTGTTTAGACAACGTCATTGTTTCAAGGTTCACGGTATAGATGCTTGAATCAACAGAGCTTGAAATATAAGCTATATTCTTGTTTCTGTCAATAACAATTTCATCGGGCTGAGTTTTTGTATAAATCTGCTTGATAATCTGATCATCCGCAAGCGAAATTACATCCACGGAAGGCTTTTCATAAGCCGTAACAAGCAAAAATTTATTATCATAAGCCTGCATAGAAATCGGAACATTTATTTGCTTGAGCGAATATTCGGGAGTCTTTGCTCCGGGATTGAACACCTGAATATTTTTAGAATACGGAGATGACGCAAAAAAACTTTTATTTTTCAAAGGCGGAATTTGTGAAAGTGTTTTCAAAGTCGAACCAGAAAGTTCAGAAATCACAGGCTTTGAATTTTCCACCCTTATCCCCGGATCATTGACCGTTTTTATCTGAAGATTACCAACAATTGATTTTAAATTTTCAGGAATAACAAGTCCTTTCGGTACAAGCATATCCTGAGGTAAAAGTCCTGTTTTTAATTCCATAGGCGGATTTGCCATTTTCCCGACTGTTTTATAACCGCGCGGATCATTTACCACTTTCAAAAGAGCAAAATCATTATTCAATATTACAACATCAGGTTTTGAAGCAAGAGTTTTACCTGACGGGTATGTCTGTTTAATCGCAAGAGTTTCAGGATTTAAGATTTTGGCAGGAAACAACGGAAGATAAATAGTATTATCCGGCAGTATTATTACCCCGTCAAACCTGAAAGTCGTTTTTGGAAAATCCTTTGCTATCAATTTTTGTACATCATCGGGAATAGTTGCAGCAAAAGAATAAGCGGAAAGTGAAAATATTGTCACAACCGTTAAAAGTAACTTTGTTGACGCACTTTTAAGCTGCTTTATAAACATTACTGAAATACCCCTTTTACCTTATCCATAATTGTTGCCTGCTGTTTTGCTTTCTGATTGTTTTGTAATTCATACAATCTTCTGTATAAGCTGCGTTCTTCATCAGAAAGCTTTGTCGGAGTTTTAACCGCTACAATTACTATATGATCGCCTCTCTGGGACGGTCTTTGAATAAATGGGACACCGGCTCCTTTTATTTTTATTGAATTACCGCTTTGAATTCCGGGCTGAACAACAATTTTTTGCTCCCCGTTAAGAGTTTTTACAACCACTTCATCGCCAAGAGCTGCCTGAGCAGGGGTTATATCAAGACGAGAGTAAACATTGTTGCCGTCACGTTTGAAATAATCAGAGGCTTTAACATGCAGCACAACATACAAATCACCTGCCGGCCCGCCGTTAGTACCTGCATCCCCTTCGCCAGACACTCTGATTTTTGACATATTATCAACACCAGCAGGAATTTTAACATTAATTTTCTTTTCTTTTTGAACTTTACCCTGTCCTTTGCAGTACTTACAAGGATTCATAATCTTTTTACCCGTTCCGTGGCAATCAGGACATGTAACAATTTGAGCAAACGAACCCAAAGGGGTGCGTGTAACTTGCTGTACCTGGCCTGAACCGTGGCAAGTCGGACAGGTTACCGGTTTTGAGCCTTTTTCAGCGCCGGTTCCTCCGCAAGAAGGACAATTTTCAAGATGGTCAAATTTTATTTCTTTTTCAGTTCCGAATACTGCCTGTTCAAAATCAATTTCAATATCAAGTCTTAAATCATCCCCTTCAACAGGCGCATTAGGATCCGGTCTCCCGCCAAAACCAAAACCGCCCATACCGCCAAAGAATGAGTTAAATATATCATTCAAATCGCCAAAACCACCCGCAAAAGGCCCGCCGGTATCAAATCCTGCATTTTTCAACCCATCCTCGCCGTAACGGTCATAGGTAGCACGTTTATTATCGTCCATTAAGGTCTCATAAGCTTTGCCGAGTTCTTTAAACTTTTCTTCAGCATCCGGAGCTTTATTAACATCGGGGTGCAATGTTCTTGCTTTCCTTCTGAAAGCAGATTTTATTTCATCTTTCGAGGCATCTTTTGATACTCCGAGTATTTCATAGTAATCAGTCATTTATATAAATTCTTCCCTATCTTCCAATAATATTTATTATAGCAGAAAAACTGATAGCGAAGTATCAGCTTTCAGAAGTTGCAACGTTAACAAGTGCAGGTCTTAAGACCTTGTCACCCATTTTATATCCCTTTTGTAATTCATTCAAAATTGTATGTTCCGGTTTATCTGATGTAGGTGTCCTCATAACAGCATCATGAAAATTCGGGTCAAACTCTTTGCCTTCTGTTTCAATTGTCTCAAGCCCCAACTTTGTCAAAGCATCAATTACCTGTTTATGAACAAGATTAAAACTTTCTTTAACCTTTTCACAGTCGTCCACATTTTCAAGAGCCTTTTTACCGCGTTCAAAATTATCAAGAACTTCAATCATTTTTTTGAGGGCATTTTCCGTACCAAACTTCAAAAGTTCTTCCCTTTCGTGTTCCTGTCTTTTACGATAATTATCAAAATCTGCTGCAAGTCTTACATACTGCTGGTTTAAGACATCATATTTTTTCTGAAGTTCATTTTCAGCTTCCTGTACCTTATTATTTTCATTACTGTCATTATTTTCAGTTTTTTCTTCTGCTGAAGCTTCCTGTTTAGCCGCTTGTTCTATATCATCCGGATTTTTAAACGGATTGTTGCTATGATGTTTGTGTGACATATCTCTACCTCGTAATCTATATTAATATTATAGTTTATCAATATTAATAAACAACAAAAATTTATTATTTTTTAATAATTCAAGCCGTATTCCGTCATGCTGAATTTATTTCAGCATCTCAAAGAGATCCTGAAACAAGTTCAGGATGACCCAAAAGACAAAAACGCAAAATTTATCTTTACATAATTTAACTTATTTACATCAGCAAAAGATAATTGTATTATTATAATGTAAGGTAAATAATTAATTATTTTTTATTAAAAGGTAAGAAAATTGACTCAGAAATATTTTATAAAGGGTGGTACCCCGTTAAGAGGTGAAGTTTCAATAGGCGGAGCAAAAAATTCAGTGTTAAAACTTATGGCTGCCGCACTATTAGCAAAAGGTGAAACCAAAATTCACAACGTTCCTGATTTAACGGACGTTGAAATTATGCTGAATGTTATTGCCCAATTAGGAGCAAAAACAACTTATAATAAAGCAGAAAAATCAGTAACAATTGATGCATCGGATTTAACAAGCATTACCGCAAAATATGAACTGGTAAGCAAGATGCGAGCTTCATTTATAGTTCTCGGGGCGCTTGTGTCACGCTGCAAGGAAGCTATCGTAGCATTACCCGGTGGATGTGCAATCGGTGAACGCCGCGTTGATTTTCACATTAAAGGACTTGAAGCACTGGGTGCTAAAATCAAAATTGAAAACGGATATGTTCATGCAAAAGCTTCAAAACTTGTCGGAACAGATATCTATCTTGATATTCCGTCAGTCGGTGCAACCGAAAACCTTATGCTGGCATCAATCCTTGCAGAAGGTTCTACAAGAATTCAAAATGCAGCACAAGAACCGGAAATTGTGGATCTGGCAAACTTCTTAAACTCTATGGGTGCAGATGTAATCGGAGCAGGCACTTCTGAAATTGTAATTAACGGTGTTAAGCAGGAAAATCTTCATCCTATAGAATACACTACAATTCCTGACAGAATTGAAGCAGGAACATTTATGTCTGCAATTATTGCAACTAAAGGAAAAGCTATTATAAAAAATGTTTTCCCTGCTCATTTGACATTCTTTACCGACAAACTTCTTAAAATGGGAGCTAATATTAAACTTATTGAACCTAATTCCCTTGAAGTTTCATGCAAAAACAGACTTAATTCAATTAATTTTATTACACAGCCTTATCCGGGATTTCCGACAGATTTGCAGTCAATGGCAATGACTCTTTTGACCACTGCAAACGGAGTGGGAATTATTACGGAAAGTCTGTACGAAAACAGATTTATGCAGGTTCCGGAACTCAGACGCATGGGCGCTGATATCCATCAGGACAGAAACCATGCAATAATTAAAGGAGTTAAAAAACTTACAGGCGCAACTTTAGCCGCAAGCGACCTCAGAGCCGGTGCATCTCTTGTAGTTGCAGCCTTAATGGCTGAGGGCAATTCCACTATCGAAAACTTACATCATATAGATAGAGGATACGAAAATTTTGAAAGTAAGCTAAGATTATTAGGAGGGAAAATAGAGAGAAGAGATGATGACATAATTTCTCCTGTTGAACCTAAAGTTAACCTAACGGAGGGCTTACTCTAATGACAGCTGCCTACAAACGCTGGTATGATCATGATCCTTTATTACTTGAGGTTATTGAGCTTTTAAAGAATTATCAAACTGAATTGAGAGCTCAGGCAGAAATTTTCTTGCAAAAAATTGAAGAAAAAGTTTCTAAAGAAACTATTGATAAGTTTTATGCAATGGTAAAACCTGTGAATGCAAATAACCGTTGGTATGATAAAGATCCTGTTATATCAAAGACAGTTGAAATTTTGAGGATCGTTCCTCCGGAAGCTCAAAAAATTTGTGCCCAAAATTTTATCAGAACTCTTAAAGAAATGGGCATTGAATATGTCAGCCCTAATAATACAGATGCTAAATAAGGGATAGTTTTTTCAATGAAAATTTTAGGAATTGATCCTGGGCTTGGTATTGTCGGATATTCTATAGTTGAATTTGATGGAGAAGTTCCTGTCCTTTTGCATTCAGGTTCTATTCAGACCCAAAAAGGTGAAAAAGAGTCTGCAAGATTGTTGGAAATTTTTGAGGATATGACATTAATTGTTGATAAGTACAAACCTGATTGTGCAGCTATTGAAAAGTTATTTTTCTTCCGCAACAGAACAACGGTTATGCCTGTGGCTCATGCTAGAGGGGTTATTTTGACTGTATTAGAAAAATTTAAGGTTCCAATTTATGAATATACTCCGATGGAAGTTAAACAAGTTTTGACAGGTTACGGGCGTGCAGATAAAAAAGAGGTTGAGAGAATGGTAAAATTGTCTTTGGGGGTTGATGTGCTTCCAAAGCTTGATGATACCGTTGATTCAATTGCAATTGCAATTTGTCATACTCGCTCAAGTATGGTAGGATAAAATTTATGGATATTAATTGGATTTTATTAAGACAAATTACTGTATTAAGCGCATTTTTTGGATTATTAATCGGTGCGGTTACTTTAATACCTTATGTCGGAATTGTTTCTTTTATATTTTTAATTTGTTTTATTGCTCCGCTTGTTATTTCAATTTTGATAAAATTTAATTGTTTATCTTTAACATCTATCAAGGATAGCATAATTGTCGGAGCTATCGCAGGTTTTGTTGCTTATATGGGATTTTCAGTTATATATATACCTATTTCTGTTATTTTGATGAAGTTTTTTCACTTGGCAGCAAATTAT
>CALUQH010000036.1 GCA_944322885.1 Candidatus Gastranaerophilales bacterium
ATGACCGCCTCCGCAACCGGCAGAATTCCACCGCCACCAAAACCTTGCAAACCACGAGCAAATATCAGAAATTCAATATTTTTGCCCATACCGCAAAGGATTTATGCTATTGTAAACATCATGATACTTAATATAAAAAAATTCTTGCGGCCGCAAACCTTACTGAAAAAATCAACAGCAGGAATTACTATCCCTGCCGCAATTAAATAACTTGTCAAAATCCACATGGATTCATCCCTTGTTGCAGAAAAACTTCCCGCCATATAAGGAAGCGCAACGTTTCCTATTGTTCCGTCAAGAACATAGATAAATACTGCAAGCATTACGGGGATTACCATAATCCAGGGGTTAACCGAGGGCTTCCATTCCTGTGGAGTTTGATTATTTTCAGACATTAATATTCCTTTTTATAAAGTGAAAAGTGAAGGGTGAACAGTGAAACGTATTTTTTCTCTTCACTTTTTCACTTTTTCACTACTCACCTAATTCGTTTTAGCTTTCTTCTCACTTTTTAATAAAAACATAAACGGAATTAAAATAAAACATGCAATTGCAAAAACTTTAAAAGTTGTCATATAAGCACACAGGGTTGACTGCTGAATAAGCTCGTTATAAAGCATTTTTCCTGCCATATATGTTGCATTCATCATATCACCTGCCTGATGAACAAAAGAAGCAGCATAAGAACTCAATCTGTCTGCGAAAATTGTATTTGTATCATGCATTGATTTTACAAGTCCGTTCTGGTGAACCTGTGATAATCTTGAAATCATGGTTGCAACAAGTGATGTGCCGATTGCGCCGCCTATTGTTTTAAGCAAGTTTTGGAAACCGGAAGCATTTGTCATCTGGTCGTTTCTTAAAGTTATACAGGATAATGTTGTTATAGGCATCATCGTAAATACAAGCCCCAGTCCGAAAACAATATTCGGTATAACAATATTCATCATACTGATTTCCAAATTCAAACTTCCAAGTATCCATCCGCCAAGTCCCATACAGAATAAACCTATAATACCATATGTTTTATAGCTTAACCGTCCGCCAAGGCCGCCGAAAATCGCAAGTGCAGTAAATGCACCAACACCTCTGGGCATAATGGCAAGCCCGCTTGTAAATGCATCATATCCCATCATATTCTGTAATAATTGGGGTAATATCGCAAGCGATGCCAACAATACACCGTTTAAAAGAATCAGCATTGAAGTTCCGCAGAAGAAATTGGCATCTTTTAAAACATCAAGTTTTATAAGCGGATTTTTTCCTTTGACCTGAGTATAAAAGAAGCAAATACAACCTGTTACGGCAATTGCAGTCAGCCAGCAAATCCAAGGCGCATTAAACCAGTCCGCATCATTACCCTTGTCAAATACAATCTGCAAAGGTACAAGCCATACACAAAGCCATAAAAATGCAAATTTATCAAGATGAACATTTTTCTGTCTTCTTGCATATGGAGGGTCTTCAAGAAATTTTTTGGCAAGTGCTATACAGAAAAAACCAAACGGCACGTTAATAAAGAAAATATACGGCCATGACCAGTTTTCCGTAATATAACCACCCATAACAGGGCCTAAAATAGGAGCAACTACTACTACTAGACCAAAAACAGCCATAGCCTTGTTTCTTGCTTCACCTTTAAAGCATTCCATAGTAATTGCCTGAGCCATAGGCATCAAACAGCCGCCACCAATACCCTGCATAGCACGCGCTATTACAATCATTCCGATAGAAGTTGATACCCCGCATAGAAATGATGCAATAGTAAATACAAATACACCCACCATAAACAAGTTTTTTCTTCCGAGTAATTTACAGAAATAATCAATCATCGGAATAACAATACTGCTTGCCATTAAATAACTGGTTAAAACCCATATTGATTCCTGATTGCTGACTGAATACGAACCTGCAATATGCGGCAGTGCAACGTTTGCAACTGTTTCATCCAGTGCATACATAAATGTTGCAAGCATTACAGGCATAATGATAAGCCAGGGATTATTTTTGGGTGTCCATTCTTGTTCGTTTACCACTTCGGTATTTGTATTTTCTGACATTGTAAATCCTTTTTTAGAGTGAAGAGTGACGGGTGAAAAAGTGAAGTGAAAGTCGCTTCACTCTTCACTCCTCACATTTCACTTATTTTACTCTAACTTTCGGAACAACAGACATACCGGGAACAACATTGTATTTATCCGTATCATACTTTTCCGTAAACACAATTTTTACAGGTATTCTCTGTACAATTTTTACGAATGAACCTACGGCATTTTCAGGCGGGAATAAACTTGATTTAGCGCCTGATGCTCTCTGAATACTGTCAACTTTTCCTTTAAATACATGGTCGGGATAAGTATCGATTTTAATATCAACAGGCTGACCGGGTTTCATATGACGTAATTGGTTTTCTTTAAAGTTTGCAACAACCCAAACGTTTTCAGGCACAATTACAAACAAAGGAGCGCCGACATTTACGTACATACCTTTTTCAACACGTCTTGAAGAAACTGTTCCGTTTTGAGGTGCATAAATATTTGTATAGCTTAAATTAAGTTTTGCTTTATCTCTTAATGCCTTTGCTTCTTTTAAGTCTGCATCGGCAACTTTATTTCCGCCTTGAGATAACAATGATTCTTCTGCCTGGGTTAAGTTTGCCTGTGCAGAATCGTATTTAGCCTGGGCAGTATCAAGAGTCTGCTTTGAAACAGCACCCTGTTCATAAAGTTTTGTATATCTGTCTAAATCTTTTTTTGCAACAGCAATATTTGTCTGCATTGCCTTAAAGTTTGCTTTCGCATTTTTTTGGTCAAGCAAAATTCTTTCATATCTTGCCTCAGCCTGAGCCAATGCAACTTCATAATCAGCAGGATCTATTTTGGCAACAAGATCACCTTCTTTAACTATCTGGTTATCAGTTACATAAGATTCAATAATCTGACCGCTAACCCTCGGTGCTACCTGAACTGTTGTTGTCTCAACATAAGCATCATCAGTTGACTGGTACATTAATAAATCATGTATAAAATATGCACCGCCGACTAATAAAACAGCTATAGCAGCACCGGCTATGTATCTTTTAAACGGTTTGTGCTCCTTTTTTACCTCTTCTTGCTGAACATTTTGTTCTTCAACATTTGTATTTTGTTCTTCCATTTTCTACCTCTTATTTAATTATATATTTATCTCTACAACTTTTTCCAATTCTATTCTGAAAGATTTAAGGGTTTCCTGCACTCTATCGACATCTGCAGGATCTATTTTTCTGGTTAAGCTTTTCAGATATCTTTCTATTTTTGAATCAATCATGTTAAGTTCTTTTAATCCATTTTCCGTGATTCCCATTTTTTTGACAAGTCTGTTATTTTTTGTATCAATAAATCGTGTAATAAATCCTTTTTGTTCCAGTGAATCTAATATCCTGCCGGTGTTCGCCCTATCTTTTAATATAAATTTAGCCAAATCTCTCTGGCATATACCTGCATTAACAGAAACAGTGTCTAAAGCTGCATACTCATCCATTGTCAAATCTATATCTAGCTTTGTAAACAACTGAACAGTAATTTTTTTCATTAACCTCGATGTCTGTTCAAGTTCATAATATATGCTGTCTGTATAATGCACTTTATTACAATCTACTTTTGTTTTCATACTCATTATTATAATTTATATTATTATTTATATACTATGTTGTAAAAAAAATATGTTGCATTTACAACAATATTATGCTAACATAGTAATTGTAAAAAAGCAAGAGGAAAAAATGAGGAAATTAAAAAAAGTGAAAAAGGTTATATCTATTGCATTACTGGCAAGTATTATAAGCATGAACACCATGCCTGTTTTTGCAGTTGAAGAAAATGCAAAAGCTTCTACTGCTACCCCGAAACAATTCAAAAGCATGGTCAGCAAAAATAAAAAACAAAAAACATCTGATGATTACAAATTCGCTTATATAAATTTGAACTGGTGGGAAAATTTTAACGATGATATTCTTAACAATTATATACAAAAGGCTGTTTTAAATAATTATGACTTAAAAATGGCAACTCTTAATGTTGAAGAATATTATCAAAATGTAAAAGCCCAATTTGCAAATGAACTTCCTTCAGCAGTCGGAGGTTTCGGGCCGGCATGGTATAAAGCTCCAGGAAGCACAAGTACTGATGCGGCATTTGGTGTTCCTATCATTGTTCAATATGAAGCAGATATCTTTTTGAAAAACCATAATAAAACACAGGCCGTAAAAAAACTTTACGAAGGTTCAAAACTTGATGAACGCGCAGCTTATATTTCAATTGCCTCAGCCGTAGGCTCAACATATTTTAACATAATTAATCTCGACAAAATGGTTGAATTGCAGGAAGAAATCGTTAAAATCAGACAGGAAATTTATGATTTAATGGTAGCAAGCAATAAAGAAGGCTTAACATCTACTGCTGATACCGTCAGAGCGAATAAATCACTGGTTCAAGGCCAAACCGATTTAATTGAGTTGAAGAAAAACAGAGAGCAAATGTTACATCAATTGAGCGTACTTATAGGAGAAAGCCCTGAAAATGCTAATGCTCTTGAAAGAAATTCGCTTGACAATATCAATTACAAAATCGCGGTACCTTCACAAATTCCTTCCGAAATCATTACTAACAGACCTGACTACCTTAAGGCTGAATTAATGGTTGAAAAAGCGGGAATTGATGTTAAAGTTGCAAAAAAAGAATTTCTTCCGTCAATCAATATATTAGGCGGCGCAATCTTTAACGCAGGCGATTTGGGAAGCTTATTCACCACAAAAAATATGCTTCTGGGGCTTGCAGGCGGAATTATGACACCGTTATTCCAGGGCGGATCGTTAATTGCAAATTTAAGATTGAAAAAAGCTACTTATGAAAGAATTTTGCAGGATTACTATAAAACAAACCTGACAGCAATTCAGGAAGTTAACGATGCGCTTGTCGCCGCAAAACTCGACAAAGATAAGATGCTTCAAACAGAACATCAATACAATTTGGAAAAAACCGATTATGCATACAACGAACATAAATTTAATCAGGGAACAATTTCCAAACTTGACTTAATTCAATATCAGGAAAACCTTCTGACTATTGAAAAACTTGTTGCCCAGCAGAAAGTTGAATGCATGACAGATGCAATCAGCTTATACAAAGCAACAGGCAGCAAACCTTATGACTATGTAAATTAAAAATTATGTAAACTAAAATCACATATAATCATCACCTCTTTACTTTAAACGAAATTTAAAGTAATGTGCCGGAAATCCTCACTGTTTCCGGCATTTTTTTGTGCTACGCACGTTGATACATTAAGTTTTTACAAAACTTATCCCTCCCTGATTAAGAAGGGTTGGGTATTGATTGCTACCCATCCTCTTATCCTTCCCTAATAAGGGAAGGAAGTAGTTAGTTATTGTAAATAGCCTATCTTCTTATCTTCATACCATCTTATCTTCTGAGGGCCAATCTCCCGCTTATAACCCTGTCAATTCCTGCAAGGTCTTTAATTATCTCAATATCTGCAAAGCCGTTTTGTTCCATTAAGGATTTAACATCAGCAGCCTGACCTATACCGAGTTCAAACAGCAAATATCCACTATCGTTCAAAACTCCCGGGGCTTGTTTGGTGATTTCTTCGTAAAACTCAAGCCCCTTTTCATCTTTTGTAAAAAGAGCTTCTGGGGGGTCAAATTTCACTTCAATCTGAATTTTTTCTTTTTCACAAGGCGGAATGTAAGGGGGGTTAGAAACAATTATATCAAAACTTTCACCCGGTTTTACATTTGAAAAAATATCGGATTTTCTAAAAATAGCTTTATTGAAAAGGTTTAGCCTTGAAGCATTATCAAGTGCCGTATTTAAAGCATCCGTTGAAATATCAAGCCCGATAATCTGACATTCAGTATGTTTTGCAATCATACATGCAATACACCCGGAACCTGTACCGACATCAAGAGCCATTTTAAAATTATTTTTATTGATAATATCAACAGCTTTTCTTACAAGAATTTCCGTTTCATCACGCGGAATTAAAACAGAAGGATTTACAATAAATTTTTCTCCCATAAAGTCCGCAAAACCTGTTATATGCTGTATCGGCTGACGGGTTTTTGCGCGCAAAAGCGCTTTTTCTTTAACTATTTCAAGTTTTTCGGGAGTTAATTTATTACCCATGATAATATCTTTCGTGCCGTAGTTTGCAAAATGTTCAAGCAAAAGTTTAACTTCAACATTTGCTTCATTAGGTTCAATACCGTTGTCTGTCAATATTTTCAAAATCTCTTGTAAAGTTGTCATAAGCAATCTCCTTCCTTCTCCCCAACGGCGGGAGAAGGTGCCTGTAAGGCGGATGAGGGGGAATAATTATTTAATATCCTGTCTATCTCATCGCGGGCTTCCAGTTTTGATGTTAATTCTTTTTTCTCTATATTATATTTTTTGCATAAACGGTCGTAATAATAAAGTTGTTTTTTAGTCGGAGCTTCTTTTGACATTTTAACTTCACGTAAAAATGCGCGTTTTTTCTTTTCAAATTCTTTCTGCGCCTGAATTATAGGCTCCTGTTTTTTCTTGTAATCGTAGTATTTACGGCATTCTTTTAAATACAACAGTGTTTCATCAAGAAACTTGTTATCATCCAAATAATTTTCAAGAAATTCAAAATGCGGGTTATTAATTTCAAAGTAATATCTTTCGTCCTCAAGAAATTTATCTAAAATATCGTCAACACTCATATCGGGCGATTTTTTGACAAGCGCGCGCAAAAAATTACACAGAGCAGACTTCTGTGTTTTTGTCATATCCTGATAAATTTGATTTTTTACCTGATACATACCGCTACCTTTTTTGGAAATAACATATGTCTTCTCATAATTGAAGACTAGAGGTTCAGATGTCAGGAGGTCAAGCCATTATCTGTGCTTCGCACAAAAATTAACTTATATAATTAGCCTGCCTTGCGTTCCCCTGATATCATTTTTTAAATAAATCTTTCACACTGAATTTAGACATATTTTCTTTATGGAATTCGACAAATTTTTTCGCAATCGGATTTGTCTGGCGGGAAACCGGTTTTCCAGCCTGTTTTTCTTCGACAGTGGTTTTGTTTTCGATTAACGTTAAATCTCTCTTATCCATAAAATTATTATACCTCTATATTTATAAAAAAGTAAGCCTTTAAAAAATTGACTTACTTTTATATAAAAAGTATATAATTTTACATTTCTTTACGATAAACTATTCCATAAAGTATTAAGTGCCTGAAGCTCGCTGCGGGCTTTAATATCATTTATAATCTGTTCAATTACATCTCTATTTACATTGGTTAATTTGTGAAAAAACGCAGCGGTGTAACATAAAAATAATCACATTTGCAGTTTTGCAATTCTGAGGTTAAACACCCCTTCCACATCAACACCGTTTAAAATCTCTGTTATCAAATCATTAGGATTTAAATTTCTGTCAAATTCAGGCAAAATCCCGAGAACCTTTGTATTTGTATATTCCTCAATTAAACGCGGCATAAGCTTTATATTTACGTCATCACAGTCCTGCGGATAGTTGCTCAAAATAGCACCGCGCATATTTATACCGGTTTCCGAGGCATGATTTATTGTAAGAAGTATATTATTAATATTGGCAGCCTTGGCGGATACGACCAAAAGAAGCGGCAAATCAAGCATTTTAACCATATCTTCTTCCAGAAAATTTTTGCTCAAAGGGGAAGCCAGACCGAAACTCCCATCAGCAATCAGACACTCATTTACATCTTGAATTTTTTGAAAATCGCTGAGTATAATATTTTTTTCTATAACCGTATGTTCAGCTGCTGCAGCAAGTATCGGAGTCAATTTGTTTCTTAGAAGATACGAAAAATAAGTTTTTATATACGGGTCGACAAATTTTACAAACGCAAGGTCATGAGATTGAATAAAACCGTTTTTTTCAACAGCACCTGTCTCTACAGGTTTGTAAACTCCCGTAGAATACCCGAGAGACTGCATTGTACCGGCCAGCCCAGCCGTTACAAAAATTTTGTCTGAATATTCATCGGCCCCTGTAACAAATAAGTCTAGCATAAGCTTATAGTACACGGGACAATTGTGGTTGTAAAGTAGAATTATTCATTATTAAAACAATAAAAAAAGACCGGTTTGCGGTCTTTTTAAAAAAATGATTTTTTCTAAATGTGTGTGAGTAAATATATATTAATAAGATCTGTAAGACTTAATTATGAAAAGAAAATATTATCAAGTGTCCTGAATTCAGAAGAATTAAATAAAGCATTTATATGGTCTTCTGTTTCAATATCTGTCATAACTTTTGAAACCTGAACCACAGAACTCCCGATTCTTTCATAAACCGTTTTTGAAGGCATACGATTTTTGCCGAGTCCTGCCATTGCAAAAAGCTGTTCTAAATCAGCTGCATCTTCTTTAGGAACAACCCCTTGAGATGATACAAAATTGACTTTTGCATAAGGCTGTTCAAGCAACTTTTCACCTAACTCTTTTGTACCTGCCTGCTGAGCATTTGCTTTAACTTCTTCTACCTGCTGTTTTTCGCCTCTTGAAGCTCTTAAAGCTTCATAATAAGCTTTCAAGGCTGTTAAATCTTGTTGTTTGTTTCCTGTAATTTTTTCTGACATTTCCACTTCTCCATATTTTACTCACATTATATTTATCGGCAGGCAAAAGACAAAACTTTAAAATTTTTACCAGATTATTAAGAAATATTTACAAAATAGGAGACAGAAAGATAAGAAGGTATGAAGATAGGCCATTAAAGCTGACGGAGGTCAAGAGGACAGTCTGTTGCATTTATTCGTCATTGCGGACAGCAAAGCTGATCCGCAATCGCAAAGTAGCTGCAATATGCAAGATGACTAAACAAAATGACCGGCTAAAAACTTAACCGGTCACCAAACCTTGTGAGTAAAATTATTGTTTTTTTAAGAAATACCAAATAAATTATTTAATGTTCCAAATTCGGATGATTCAAACAATGCTTCCGCATTATTTTCCGTTCCGATTGTATCCATAACATTACCAATATCGGAAACAGAATCAGAAATTCTGTTATAAACAGCCTGCGTTACATAAATATTCGGGATACCAGCAATTTGTGAAAGCTGGCTCAAATCTTCCATATCAGCCTTGGCAAGACGCGATACTCCTTCAACCTGTAAGCCTCTGATTTCATCAGATTTTTGTTTTGAACCGACTCCGAAATCAACAAATCCTGCAGATGAAGTTTCCGCCGTTGACTCAGTTTCTCCGGCAGGTGCAGTATGTTCAGTTTTTACGGTTTTGTCGGTTTTGTTTACGTTTAATGAATTCTGCCCAAAATAAACATTTTTCATTCCGTCATTTCCATTCACTTTTGTCATTTCCTGTTCTCCGTTTTTTACTCACAATCTCTTAATCTATTTAATTAATTTTAATTGAATAACAATACTCTTTTCTCTTAAAATTCCTTTAAATTGATTTCCATATTTATATAAAGTATTTTTGTATTTAAAAATTGCGTAAAAGATATATATTTTTTACATATATGTTAATATTTTGTTACATTTTACAAAAACTCACTGCCTATAACCATTTCAGCCGGTATTTAAATGTAGACCTTTGGCTAATAGCTTTATTACAGCATTTTGCTAAGATTGTAATAAGAATAGTCGGTCAAAGTAAAGAAGAAAGAGTTTTATGAAAAAGAAAAAATCCGGATTAACTCCGCGTGAATTGGATGTATTACGTGAAACAGCGCTTGGAAAAAGCAACGAAGTAATCGGAGAAATTCTATGTATTACAAAATATACGGTAAAAGCACACCTAACCCATATTTATAAGAAATTCGGAGTAAAAAACAGAACAGAAGCTGCTATAAAAGCACGCGATAAAGGAATCATTCCTCATCAAGACTCAGAACAGCCATAAACGCTTCCTGAGGAACCTCTACTCTGCCCACAGACTTCATTCGTTTTTTACCTTTCTTTTGTTTTTCAAGAAGTTTTCGCTTACGTGATATATCACCGCCGTAACATTTATCCAGAACGTTTTTGCGCATTGCTTTTATATTTGTTCTTGCAATAACACGTCCGCCGATTGCTGCTTGAATAGGAACTTCAAACAACTGGCGGGGAATTATATCTTTAAGTTTTGCAGTTAATTTTTGCCCGATATAAAAAGCACTGTCCTCATGGCAGATAACCGAAAGCGCATCAACAACTTCACCAGCCAGCATTATATCAAGTTTAACAAGCTTGGAGCGTTTATAATCCTTAAACTCGTAATCCATACTTGCATAACCCTTTGTTCTGGATTTCAACTGGTCATAAAAATCGGTAATAACTTCACTCAGCGGAATTTCATATTCAAGCGAGGCACGTACTTTGTCAATATAAGACATATTAATAAATATACCGCGTTTTGTCTGGGCTAAATCCATTAAAGTTCCTACATAATCGTTCGGTGCAATAATTTGAACTTTTACATAAGGTTCTTCAATATACTCTCTGTACTGCGCGGGAGGAAGATTTGCGGGGTTATCAATTTCGACAACCTCTCCGTTAGTTTTATGAACCTTATAAACAACTGATGGTGCTGTTGTAACAAGCGAAAGCCCGTATTCACGCTCTAAACGCTCCTGAGCAATTTCCATGTGAAGCATTCCGAGAAATCCGCATCGAAACCCAAAACCCAGAGCACTTGATGTTTCCGGTTCAAAAGTTATACTGCTGTCGTTAAGTTTAAGTTTTTCAAGAGCCTCTTTCAAATCTGCATAATCATCGTTATCTACGGGATAAAGGCCTGAAAACACCATAGGAAGAGCTTCTTTATATCCCGGTAAAGGTTCTTTTGCGGGTTTTTCAACAGAGGTTAAAGTATCACCCACAAATCTTGTTAATTCTTTGATAGAACCAGCAAAATACCCTACATCCCCGCAGACAAGTTCATCAACCTGTACTCTTGAAGGTGTTTGATACCCGAGTTCAACAACTTCATATTCTTTTCCGGACGCCATAAATTTTACTCTTTCTCCGAGTTTTATTTTGCCATCCATAATTTTAAAGAAACACAGGGTTCCGAGATACTGGTCATAAGCACTGTCAAATACAAGAGCTCTCAAAGGTTTATCGGAATTGTCAACCGGCGGAGGAATTAAATCAACAACGGCTTCCAGCACTTCATCAATTCCTATCCCTGCTTTTGCGCTCACAGGAATTGCAAGAGAAGCATCAATTCCCAGAACTTCTTCTATTTCTTCTTTAACACGCTCAACATCCGCAGAAGGCAAGTCTATTTTGTTGATTACCGGAATAATTTCCAAATTCTGTTCAATCGCAAGATAAACGTTAGCAAGAGTTTGAGCTTCAACCCCCTGAGTAGCGTCAACTATCAAAAGCGCACCCTCGCAGGCCGCAAGAGAACGTGAAACTTCATAAGAAAAATCAACATGACCGGGGGTATCAATAAGGTTAAGCTCGTATTCTTTTCCGTTTTTTGCTTTATATTTCATACGGGCAGAATTAAGCTTAATTGTAATTCCGCGCTCCCGTTCAATGTCCATGGAATCCATAATCTGATTTTGCATATCGCGCTGGGCAACGGTTCCCGTTTTTTCAAGCAAACGGTCAGCAAGAGTTGATTTTCCATGGTCAATGTGGGCAATGATACAAAAGTTTCTTACATTTTCTCTGTACTTCATAATTTATATTATATGAGAAAAACATTGAACATCAAGCAGTTGTATTAATTGGCAGAGTAAACGTAACCGTTGTTGTTTCGTTAGGTATACTCTCAAAGTGAATTGTTCCCCCGTGCGCATCAATTATCTTCTTTGAAATATACAACCCCAAACCGGCATTAACACTTTTCTGCTCCTCGCAGTATGTAGTAAATTTGTCAAAGACATTCCCTATTTTCTGCATATCAAGCCCCAAACCTCTGTTTGTAACAGAAAAAATCATATATTCCTCATCATTTGTAACATTTATCGTAAGCTCTTTGTTTTTAAAGCTGTATTTTATACCATTAGTTAAAATATTATGCACAACACGCTTAATTTCATCATAATCAAAATATATGTTATCTATCGGGGACTTATAAGAAACATTTATAAGCAGATTTTTTTCCGGAGCAATATATTTAATTTCATCACAGCATTCAGATACTAACTTTTTAAATGAATTCAATGATTTTGTAATAACAACCCTGCCGTTATCACTTTTGTATTTTTCCAGTATATTTGCAACCAGATTTTGAAGATATTTTGTAGAATTTATAACATCGCCGAGAATTTCTTTCTGATCATCATTAAGGTTATCCCCGTATAATCCCGTCATAAGATTTAATGCACAAAGTTCGGCCTGAACAGGACCTTTCATATCATGAATAACCATTGCCAGATAAGAATCCTGAGTTTTGCTTTGTTTTTCAATTTCGTTATGCAATTTCAAAAGGCTGTAAACCTGCGATTTAACAACCTTAACGTCAAAAGGCTTTTCAATATATGCACATGACCCCAAATCAAAACTTTTTACCTTATGCTCTCTGTCAGACAATGCAGATATAAATACTATGGGAGAATTTGCATTTAATGCGGTTTTATGTATAATTTCAGCAAGCTCAAACCCTGACATATCCGGCATCATAATATCTAGTAAAAATAAGTCTATTTTTTCAATATCAACAATTTTTACTGCTTCTTTAGGTTTTTGAAATACAAAGAGTCTCAAGCCCAAATCTTTTAATGTTTCTTCCAAAAGCTCGGTATTTAAAGGATTATCATCAACAATCATAACCTTTAAGCCTTTTACCGCTTTGTATTTATTTTTATCCCGGCGCGAGCGTGTACGGGCAAAATTTTTTGGGGAATCTTCCCCGAATAATTCTTCTATTAAATCTTGTTTCAAAGGATATTCAACAATATTTTTTATCCCGCACATATTAGCGGTTATAATATTATCTCTTGAAATTTCTTTGCAGGCGAGCCAAATTTCAAGCTCAGGATAGGACTTACGAATCTTTTTGATTTTATTTATATCTTTAAAATCGGTTCTTATAATACAGAGTCTTTTGTTTGAAAGACCCTTTACACCCTTAAGCTCTCTTACATCATTAACATAAACTACTTCTTGACTCGCATACGCGGATAGCGGATTTTTCATTACACATGAATAATATTTATAAAAATAGTATAATCAATTACCCTTATAGGTATAATTTTGATAAAAAATTATGTTAATGATAAAATTTTGTTATGGCAAATACTATTGAAGAACTTGTTACCCAGATTAAAGACAGACTTGATATTGTAGAAGTTGTATCGCAGGAAGTTATACTGAAAAAAAGCGGAGGCCATTACTGGGGGTGCTGTCCTTTTCATAAGGAAAAAACTCCTTCATTTTCTGTTAACCCTAACTTGGGATTTTTCAAATGTTTCGGCTGCGGAGCAGGCGGTGATGCAATTACATTTATAATGAAAACCCAGAATAAAGACTTTATAGAAGTCGTAAGAGAGCTTGCAGAACGCTTCGGGCTTGAAATGCCTAAAAACTTTACAAAGTCAGAGTCTAAAGGTCTTAAAGAAGAAATGATTAAAGCCTGTACCAAGGCCGCCGAATTTTATAATTTAAGACTTTTAAAAGATAAAGAACCCGACACTTCAAAAGTTTTGGACTATCTGACAGGCAGGGGTATTACAAAAGACATAATAGAAAAATACACTCTCGGCCTTGCCCCAAAATCTTATGAAACATTTTACAGAAAATTCAAAGACGAGTTTTCCGATGAAGTTCTGGAAAAAGCCGGCTTGATAATAAAAACCCGCGAGGGCGACTATATAGACAGATTCAGAAACCGCGTTATTATACCCATTCAAAATGAGTTTGGAGAATACGTGGCATTCGGCGCCCGCGCTGTTGAAAAAGACCAGCAGCCAAAATATTTGAACTCCTCCGATTCGCTTATTTATAATAAAAGTAAGCTGCTGTACGGGCTTTACACGGCAAAAGACGCTATAAAACGCGAAGACAGCGTAATATTAATGGAAGGCTATTTTGATGTAATCTCAGCTCAGGCACACGGGGTGGAAAACGCAGTTGCGTCCTGCGGAACATCGCTGACAGCCGACCATATTAAACTTCTTTCAAGATACACACCGTCAAGAAAAATTTATCTTTCATTTGACACAGATTCTGCCGGCCAAAAAGCAACAAACAGAAACGCGGAACTTATTAAAGAAGCTTTTGAAGGACTCGGAAATATTAAACAGTTTGATGAAAGCTATATTTCAACAACAAATGACAAATATGCCTGTGAAATTCGTGTTATCGCTCCGCCGGAAGGGAAAGACCCCGATGAATTTATACGTTCTGTAGGCGCAGAAAGTTACAAAGAATACATGGCTCACGCACCTTTATTACTGGATTTTCAGCTTAACAACATAATGAAAGAAAAACCAAAAACTCCGATTGAAAAAACAAAAACGGTTAAAGAAATTATCCCGCTTTTGAAAGAAATAAGAAACGAAATCGTACAATCAGAATACATAAGAATGATTGCTAACACGCTTAACATTGACGAAAACGCTCTTATGCGCGAAGTCAAAAAAGCGCAGAGTTTTGAGGCTGAAAAAAATACAAATATTGAAAAAATTGTTAAGAAAAATATACCGATTTCAGAAAAAGCGCAAAAAAATTTATTGAGCGTTTTTCTTGTAACCGACAATCATTTTTCTTTTGATGAAATCAAGAAAATGATAGGCGACACAGCGTTTACGGATGAAACGTTAATAAATGTAAAAACTACAATTGACAAATTAACTTGTACCGTAAATAATGTGAAAGAATTGGTGGAACAGCTGTATACAGCATTCGCCGAAAATCAGGAAGTACAAAGGATTATCACTGATTTGATAACAACTTCCGAAACATTTCAAAACCTAGATGATAAGGATTTTGCAACGGCAATCAGAGAAAACATAAACAAAATCAATGAATGCCAAAAACAAAAAGAACAGGAACAAATCAGAAATTTATATAAAAGCGCAAATGATAATGATACAGAAGCCCTTAAAATTCAGATGCAGCTTAGAGATAAGATAAATAACAGATTAAAATTGGAGAAAATGAATGAGTAAAAAAAGACAATCTAACTCCTCTATCGTAAGCATTATGGACGAAGATAACATTGATTTGAATGATATTGAGGATGATGCTGCACTTTCAGCTGATACAGACAGCGTAAATTATATGAATATGGATATCAGCACCGACAACATCGAGGACATTGTCACCGAAAAAATCGGGAAAAAAGTTAATCTTGAAGATATCTATATGACAAATCCCCACGGAGAAGAAAACGAAGCAGATTTGGAAGTTCCAAAAGGTATAGCTGTTGACGATCCCGTAAGACTTTATTTAAGAGAAATCGGAAGAATTAAACTTCTTTCCGCCAACGAAGAAATTGAGCTTGCAAGAAAAATTCTTGAAGGCGGAACCCCGGGCGCTATCGCAAAAAGAAAACTCGTTCAGGCAAATTTACGTCTGGTTGTAAGTATCGCTAAAAAATATGTAGGACGCGGAATGCTTTTCTTAGACTTAATTCAGGAAGGAAACTTAGGTTTAATCCGTGCGGCAGAAAAATTTGACCATGAAAGAGGTTTTAAATTCTCAACTTACGCAACATGGTGGATTAGACAGGCTATTACAAGAGCAATCGCAGATCAGGCAAGAACTATAAGAATTCCTGTTCACATGGTTGAAACAATCAATAAATTGAAAAAAGTTACAAGACGCCTTGCTCAGGAACTCTCAAGAAAGCCGACCGAAGATGAACTTGCTATTGAAATGAATGTTTCTATCCCGAAACTTCGCGAAATAATTAAAATCGCTCAGGAACCTTTATCTCTTGAAACTCCTATAGGTAAAGAAGAAGATTCAAGACTCGGCGATTTTATTGAAGATAAAGAAGCTGATGCACCTATTAAAACCGTTGCATCAGAACTTTTGAGAGAAGATTTAGCAGAAGTTTTATGCACACTTTCACCGAGAGAACGCGATGTTTTAAGACTGCGTTTCGGTATGGATGACGGACGCCAGAGGACTTTAGAAGAAGTCGGACAGCTTTTCGGCGTAACCCGTGAACGTATCAGACAAATTGAAGCAAAAGCGCTCAGAAAACTCCGTCACCCGAACAGAAGCAAACGCTTAAGAGAATATGTCGAATCTTAAATAATAGAAAAGCTCCTTATTACAGGGGCTTTTTTTATTATAAAACTACTTTTTTAAGCATTATATCTTTTGAAAGATTTTTCAATATTTTTGGAGATAGTATTTTTTACAGTATCGTATTCTGTAGTTAACGAAGAAATTTCCGTATCAAGATTTTTCATCTTCAAATCTAATGTTTCTTCTTTTGAGTTCAGTTTTTCTTTTTCAGTATTATACTTAGCTTCTGCCTGCGCGATATAGGTTTCATCGGCAACTTCTTTTATATAAGAATCTGTGCCATAGTTTACCTGATAGTAATAGCCGTCGTCTTTTACCCTTGACAGATACAACTTACCGCTCTGGAGCATTTGCTGTAAATAATCTTTGTCACCAATTTGCCCATCTTCAGTCCAACCGTTAGCGCAAATCTGGTTGAATAATGTGTCATAAAAAACCGCCTGTCCCAAATCATCGCTGGACACTTCAGTACCTGTTGCCCAGGTAAAGGTGTAAAGAAGATCATCTGTAACAAGTCTGTTTTCTGCTTCTATTGAACCTTTATTCACATAGTATTTGTCAATTCCGTTGGCATCTGTTTTATCTACACCATACATATAGTCGGCAAAATAAGTAAGAAATGCTCGTGCAATATTATTTAAGTTAATAGCCGCAGTACCTCGATCATTACCATCATCCGCTAAATTTTCCTGATTACTTCTTACAACATTAAAACCTAAGTATTTGTAGCTATCTCTGGCCATACTCGGATCATATCTCGGGTCTTTCTTATCTTTTGTTTTTGCAGAAACACCATTAACATACTTTTGAAGATTATATTTATCGTCATCCCAGCTTGTTGCATGATCCAGTTCATTAATACCGCTCTTTTCGCTGCCTTCACATATCTGTCCCCAGTACACAGCTAAATCATCATAGTAAGTATCACCTATCGTTGCGTCTGTTTTAGCAAAAATAGCTTTAGTTTCCGTAAGTGCATACTCTAATGCTGCTCCTGTATTCTCATCACCTAAATCCAGAACGGATGAAAATTCATCATATAACCAGTCAATAAATCCGTCTGTACCTGTTAAATATGTTGTCATCAAACCCAAACCAATAACAGGTGTTTGTTCACCTTTTATACCTTCATAATCAAGTACATATTGCGTATCACCTTTTAATAAATTAGCAAGACTTATTTCTACATCATCCGTTGATTTGCCATCACCTGTATTTATACAAACTTTGGCAGTACTTTTGTTACCTTTGGAGTTTGTAATATCTTCTCTATACAATCTTGAATCAGTATTCGGGCTTACAAGGAATGTATTTGAACTGTTTTCGTTAAAATATTCTATAAGGTCATTAATATTCCCGCTCTCGGTAATCAATGCCACAGTAGTATCACCGCCAAAACCTGCACCCTGATTGTACGGCAGACCGAGAATTGTACTTGCGGTTCTGTCTGTTATTAAGCCCTGAGCTGCTAAACCGTTTACAAATGCATTACGCATAGTCTCAGAGGGCAAAGTTCCGA
>CALUQH010000037.1 GCA_944322885.1 Candidatus Gastranaerophilales bacterium
AAAATTCGCTAAAAATCGAACCGAGTAAATTCTCTTAAATCGGCGAAGGCCTGCACAGTGCGGTGAATTTGGTATTAAAAAAGAGGCTATCACAAGCCTCTGAATTTTAATGGTGGAGACGAGGGGAGTCGAACCCCTGTCCAAAATGGATCTAAACAAACATCTACGAGCGTAGATATTAATTCTCTCGGATTATCCAGGGAATATCAAAACCTTTACGGATAATCCAAAGTGTTTTTTTACGGAAACACTAACCTTTAACGGTTATCTTGATGCATTTACCGTCATCAATGCACTGCCGCTTGCATAATGGACCCATATCTCCGGCAAGCTGGGAAATATGAGTAGCTATGAGCTGACTATGCTGCTAAAGCTTGTGCTCTAGAGAAGTCTGCTTTAATTACATTGTTAGCATTTAATTTAGTTTGCTCGTTGATAACCGAGAACAGCGCTCGGACTCGCAGTTTGTTCCAACCAAACATTCTGTCAAATCCAAAACGTCCCCATAATGGTTGTTTGGGACGTTTGCCCCTGTGGTACTCGGTTTACACCTGCGTTACTACGTCGCTGTCGTTAAGTTTCATCCTCAGTTTGCCGGCTCATCGCTGCCAAATTCGGATTTCACCCCGGCTGCTGCTTTTCAAAACGTCCCCATATTTAATTTTAAATGTGCTATTCCCTATTATAATCTTATTTTATTTAAATTTCAAGTTATTCTGTTATATGAAATGAACATTTTGAGCAGTGTGCTTTAGGGTGAAGCATTAAGTTGTCCTCTAAATCATAAAGTTTTGCAATCCTTGTAATTAAAGGCGCTCCGCATTTAGGGCATTTTAGTCCGCCTGCTCCGTTTAGAATAAGTTCTTTCAGACTGTCGATTATTTCTTGAGAAACTGTGTAGCTTGTATAATCTTTTTCTAAGGCTTTTATTTCTTCAGGTGTACATCTCAATACTTTTGCCAGATTTTGTCTGATTGTTACAGGTAGAAAAAGTTCTTTTCCGGCTTCAATATCTTCTATTAAACTCAATGGAAGATTGCATTCTTTCGCAAGACCTTTTGGAGATAAGCCTATATCATCTCGTTTATGCTGTATGAATTGTGCCAATGTTTTCATAATTTATATTATATAACTTAAACACCCTCTTTGTTCAAGAGGGTGTTTGTTATTAATAATCAAAATATGTTGTGCTTTGGTTGCCCGGGATTTTTTCAAGAATTACTCTGTCTGACCACATTTTTCCTTTATCAAAATCATAATATGCTTTTTGCGGATTGCCGTCTTCATCAAGGTAAGGATTGCCATCTTCATCATATACAAATGTGCCGTACATAAATGTTCCAGGGTTTTCACCTCTTTTGTATTCGCCTTCCCAAATTAGTTCATTGTTTTTATCAAAGACGGATTTTGTATTTGTTTGTCCGTTTCTGTTATTTGTACGGATTTCATAGCCCGTATACTGCCAATCCCATTCTTCCGGTTTTGTTGTTGAATTTGAAGAATATCTTGTTAATTTGATTCCTTTTCCTGGTACATCTGCAACTTCTGTTCTCATCCAAGAAATTTTTGGATTTTCAGGATCTTCATAGAAATCAAGAACTTTTGTTACAAGTGACAGTCTGTTTTTATTTGTTCCGATGCTGTCAACCTGTGTTTCATAATATTTGTCATCATATCTGTTATGTGCTCTTGAAGCTACAAATGCAACATCGTTATTTTCATCTTCAGGAACAGGACCGTCCAATTCTACTCCTATATTCAAACCTTGTTTTATTAATGAATCTGCAAGGTGGAAAGGATATTCTTTTATATATACAGGTTTAATAATTGTGTTGATAATTGTATCATGTATAACAACTGTATCATTCTTATTATCGCAGCCGCCGCCTATTACCCATGCATAAGCTTCTGCATTAGCCTCTGCGTATGCTTGCTTTTCACAGCTTGTTAGTGAGCTGGCTCCTCCTACCGTTGCTCCCAATAACATAAGACCGTACATCATATTTCTTAAAGCTTGTGCTGATTTTCTGGATGCAGGATCTGTCTGCTGGGGGTAATTGTGAGTTTGTTGTTTTTTTGCTTGTTTCTTTGTCTTGCCTTCAAAGTTTACAAAAGAAAGACTATTTATTGCTTTTACATCCATAATGGTTTGAACCTCCGATTTCCACACTGATTGTATGTATATAAAGTAAAAACATGTTTTTAGTTGCTAATAAAATTGTACCAAAAACATGTTTTTAAATAAATTTATTGTTATAACAGGGTTTAGGCCTCTTTACAAATCGTAATAAACTATGCAGCAGCCAATTTTTCTCTTACAAGAGTTTCAATAGTATTTAAAATATCAGGATTTTCCGCTAAGAAATCTCTTGCTTTATCTCTTCCCTGGCCTAATTTTTCTTCATTAAAGCTGAACCAGGAGCCTGCTTTTTTTACTATATCAAGGTTGACAGCAACATCTAAAATATTACCGATTTTGCAAATACCTTTTCCGAACATAATATCAAATTCAGCTGTTCTGAAAGGAGGTGCAACTTTATTTTTAACAACTCTTACTCTTACGTGGTTGCCGACATCACCGTCTTCCCCTTTAACGCCTTCGGTACGTTTAATTTCCATACGAACTGATGCGTAATATTTCAAAGCGTTACCGCCGGTTGTTGTTTCAGGGTTGCCGTACATAACACCTATTTTCATTCTCAGCTGGTTAATAAAAATAACGGTAGTATTAGTTTTTCCGATAATACCTGTCAATTTTCTTAAAGCTTTACTCATCAAGCGAGCCTGAAGTCCCATTTGTTGATCTTCCATAGACCCTTCAATTTCGGCTTTGGGAACAAGTGCGGCAACAGAGTCAACAACAACAACATCAACGGCTCCTGAACGGACGAGTTCTTCAGTGATATCGAGGGCCTGTTCACCGGTATCCGGCTGAGAAATAAGTAAATCGTCAATTTGAACTCCTAAATTTCTTGCATATTCAGGGTCAAGTGCATGCTCTGCATCAACGAAAGCTGCAATTCCGCCTCTTTTTTGGCATTCTGCAACAATGTGCTGTGCAAGGGTTGTTTTACCTGAACTTTCAGGTCCGTAAATTTCTATAATTCGGCCTCTGGGAATCCCGCCGATACCGAGGGCAACATCAAGAGATAATGCACCGGTCGGAATAGCATCAACATTAACTGTCGGTTTATCGCCGAGTTTCATTATTGAGCCTTTTCCGAAATCTTTTTCGATTTTTTCAATTGCAAGCTTTAGTGCTTTGCTTCTTTCATCTGTATTTGAAGTTATTTCTGTTTCTTTTTCTTTTACAGCCATTGTTTTTCGTATCCTTTAAAAATTTTTTTATAAATGAGATTGATATCAGTCCCAGATATGTTTTTCTTTTTTCTTATAAAATCCCAAGCCTACAGGTTTGTATGTATTCAAATCATTTTTAAGCTGATAAATTTCTTTGTTAAGATCAATAATTTTTTGTCTTAAAGTTTCGTTGTCAGTTTTGCATCTGATAAGTTCAACAACAACTTCATCCATGCCTTCAAGTTTTTCATCAATAACTTTGGAAATTCTGTCGCTAAGTTTATTTTCCATTTCTCTCAGTGAGTTGAGAATGTTTAAAATTGCTGAAGGTTGTTTTGCCGGTGCTTTTACTGAAGGCATTGATGCATTTTTCATTGCTTGAACTTTTCTCAAATTTTTTACTTCTTCGTAAGAAAAGTAAGTTTGTCCTTTGCTGTTTTTTCTGGGTAAAATAGACGCGCGTTTACAAAGTTCAACAATCTCTTTGTTGTCTGTTTTCAAAATACTTCTCACTTCTTGCGGAGATAAAGTTTTCCCCTTTAACTCTTGTTCTAATATCATCTTGTATCCCTCAAAATTTCTCCAATATTATTGTATTTTATATATGGAAAAAAGACAAATATTTTAACAATCTTGTAACATCGCTTAATATAAAAGTTTATTTACAAGCTGATAAATATTCTTTTTGGGATTTGGGATATTTGATTTTATCAAGTCTGTTTTTTATAAAATCGGTTTGGTCAGAGAACGGTTTAAGAGATAAAAATTTTCTGTAATATCTGATTGCATCGGTATGTCTGCCTAATTTATCAAAACATACTCCGATTCCTGCGTAAGCTTTGTAATAATCGGGATTAAGTTTCAATATCCGATTTAATAAATTTGAAGCTTCTTTGTATTTGTCCAGTTTCATTAAAAGAGTTGATTTATGTTCATAAGCCTTTATGAATTCAGGAGAATTTTCTATAAGTTTCTGATAAATCATAAGGGCGAGATCATATTCTTCACAGAGTTCATGTGCGGCTCCAAGCTGTAAAATCGCATCGGGATTGTCAGGATTAATTTGAATAGCGCGGACAAAATTTTTGATAGCTCCGCACGGGATTCCTTCTAAAAGATGGCATATTCCGAGTTCATAAAATGCTTCAAAATAATCTTCTTTTAATTCAACAGCCATATCAAGATATTTTATGGCCTTAGAATATTGTTTAAGGTACTTGTAGCAAATTCCAAGTCCAAAGTAACTTTCTGCATTATTTCTGTCAATCAGTATTGCATTGAGATAATTTGCGGCAGCCTCTTTGTATGAATTTTCAAGACAAAGAGCGTGTGCTTTTTCACAAAAACTGTATGCACCTTTGTTATCCTGTTTTTTTGTATTGGAACTCACTTTTTATCCTTCCTCTGTTATTATCATAAATTTTTATGGAAATTTACAGAACATCCGTTTGATGTATAACTTTATCAATCATTGGATTTATTATTGGAGTTGTGATATAAAATTGTTATGAAAAAGTATTTAATCTGGTTGTTAATATTTTCTTTAGGGCTTCCGGTATTAGCCGATGAAGTTCGTCTTGACAATGTTGAAACTCAAAAAATTGAATTGCCGAAAACAAATATTGATTCAAAAAAATCACTTGTTGTGAATGATAAACAAATTTTGGATGAGCTCATAAAATTGCAGAAAGATAAAGATATAGAAGACATTGAAAATCTATGGAAAGGCACTGTTGAAAATAATCAGGTTATAGGGTTTGCTCTGAAAAAACTTGCTACGCCTGAGAGTCAGAGAAGAATTCATTCATCTTTGATGGCAAAAACTCTTTCTGCAGTTGTTGCGGGTGCATCTCTTGCCCCTTCTTTAGTGGGCGCCGATTATATGGTTCAATCTTCGGCATTTGCTGCGGGGCGTTTGGCGCAGAACTTAATTAACAGAAAGAATATGCCGACCGAAATACCTTTGACGGATACCGAACTTATAGAACTTGCGGGACTTGTAGAGAGTTTGCAGGATAAAATTATTACGGCGTACTATAACTATAAAAGCTCGCTTTCACAGTTAAAAGAAACACGTCAGAGACTGATTTTATATAACAAGAATTACGCAAAGGCTCTTGATGACGAGGATTTGATGGAAATAAGTATATCATCGGCTTTATATGATAATATGCGCGTTGAAGAATTTTATTATATGGAAAATGCAAAGAAATACCATCTTGAGCTTCAGCGTCTTGCTGGTAAAAAAGTTGTCGATAAATTAAATTTATATCAGTTTAATTACAATTCAACTCTGGTTGGAGAAAAGGCGGTGGAACAATGAAGAAATTTTGTGTTTTTGCCTTGCTGATAGTATTTGCACTTCCGTCTTTTTCAATAAGTTACGAAGATATAAATATGCCGAAATCTCCTGCTTATCGTGCAGGCTTGTCAGAAGATCCCGAAAAAGAGTATACGGAAGCAAAAGCTGAGGATAAAGCAGATAAGGTTCATCAGGAATATGTAAAAAAAGATGCTGAGCAGTTTGATGTGTCTGATTTGACTTATGCTGATTTGAGTATTAAACAGATTTCAAGAGAGGTTGCTGCTGATTTGGAACTTGATCAGGAAAATATGGTCGGTGACTTATCCGTATTATGGCAGGGGGCTGCAAGCCAGAGTGATACAATAAATTTTGCACTGTATAAACTTGCAAATCCCGATGAGGACAAGCCGGATGAAAAGTCTGTAAAAAAAGTTCTTACAACTATTGCAAGCATGTCGACTCTGGTCGGTGCAAGTATGGGCAACCCGCTTCTTGCAACGGGTTCTATTATAGGCGGAAATGTTCTGGGTATTATGTCACAGGATACAAAGGCGCTTAACTACAAATATACAAAAGTAACAGATGCAGATATGATTATTCTTGTCAGAAAGATTGAAGATTTACAGCAAAAGACTGTTGATTTGTATTACAACTATATGACTGCGCGGAAAAAACTTAAAATGCTTGAAAAGATTACAGAAGAAAGAAAGAAGAATTACGAACTCTCTCAGGATATGCCGCGTGAAGTTGTATTAATTACTGATGCATATTACAGAACGGCTCTTGATAATCAGATGAAGGCAAGTTCTGATTATTATGCAAAGCGGGCAGCTCTGGAGCAATTTGTCGGAAATGATGTATTCTCTCAGTTTGAACGGGATTTGAAAAAACGGGAAGAAAAGGATAAATGATTTTTTTACCTTTTGAAATCAATTCAGGCGCAGTTAATATGCAAAAAGATGCTGATTTGCTTGAAAATGCAATTAAAAATAAAGTTTCGGAGCCGATTTTCAGGCTTTACGGCTGGTCGCCTGCCTGTGTTTCTTTAGGTCGAAATCAAAAAAGCGATTTTTTAGATGAGAGTTTTTTGAAATTTAATAATATTGATGTTGTGAGACGTTTAACCGGCGGCCGTGCGCTTTTACACGACAATGAGATAACTTATAGTTATGTTTGTCCGGTTTCCGGTCTGAATCATGGTGAAAATGTTACTGAATCCTATAAAGAAATATCTCAAATTTTTATAGATAAGTTTAAACAATTAGGTATTGAGCTTGAATTTGGAGGGAAACCGGCAAGAGGACATTTTGATTACTGTATGCTGGTTTCAACAGGTGCGGATTTATGCTGTAACGGGAAAAAACTAATAGGTTCCGCTCAGTGCAGAAAAGAGGGTTATATTTTACAGCATGGTTCAATTCTATATGACTATGACAGAGAACTTATTGAAAAAATATTTAACGAATCGGTTGATACTTCTTCTGTTACCTGTGTAAAAGAGATAAGCCCGTTAATTTCAAAAACAGATATTATTGAGCTGTTTGTAACGAAATATTAATATATTTTTTCCCTTTAAGCAATTTGTAACCCAAAAATTACTTTATATAAGTACGGGGAATTTAAAATTAAGGGGATAAAGAAATGTCACAGTTTATTTCACTTGATAGCTTGAGAATGCCATTAACACCATACAGTCCTTTTTCAATGACTCAGGATACATTGGGCTCATTTCCTACACCGCCTGTATTTATGAGCGATTTTCAATCGGCTTATATGCCAAGTCAGTCACAAACTGATTATTATAAAATGGGACAGGAATGGATGGCAAATCTTAACGCTAATGCTGCATTGACATCCGCTGCTCAGGGTTTGGTTTCACTTGAAGAAGAATTAGTTAAATCCACTGAATCCGAACAAATTAATGAGGAACAAAAACAAAGATTACAAGAGCTTTTAGACAAAATAGAGGCTTTAAAAGCTGAAGTTGCAAAAGCATCTAATAAATCTATAGAGGAAAAAAATGATTTAGTAAATCAAATATCTCAATTACAGGAAGAAGCTGCAAATGTCGCAAAAGAAATAGCTGAAGAAATTCAGAACTCTGTGACAGAAGATGGTGGCGGAGATGCCGGTTCTGCTCCCGAAACGGAAACTGCAGGTGCTCCAACAACAGAAAATCCTGAAAATGTAGATGCTCCTGTTACTCAGGATATTGATGATAATAAGGCAAATGAAGCTCTCGAAATATGCCAGTCAATTTATCAGGGAGCTATAGGAGTAACCGGTACTGAATACGATTATATTATAGATGGTTATAATGGTATGAAAGGTACAAAGGCCATCACAAAAGATAATGTTACGGCAGTATTAAACAAATGGCAGGAACAGTTTGCATCCGGTTCGGGCGATGACAACGTAATTGAAACATTATTTGATGAGGAGATGTTTTGGAATCCTAGTCTTAGTAAAAGAGATGCCAACGGAAAAATTGCAAATCCGAAAAATAATGTTGATATTATTTGGAACATCTTAAAATGTCTAGAAGAACGCGCAAAAGAATTGGGTGTCTATAAAAATGTTGTAGGCTTATTTACAGCAGCTTATAATGAACTTGATGATTTCAATATTGACCAATCAGTTGTTGAAAATAATATAATGGCTATTAATCAAAAGGTAATTGCCGCAGAAAATGCAAAAAAAGCTGAAGAGAATACCAAAAAAGTTGATGCTGATAAGAAAAATGCTGAAGCAACCGAAAAAGCAAAAGCTGAAGAAGCAGAAAGAAAGGTTGAAACAGAAGCAAGAACAACATTCTTAACTGATATGCGTGAAATTTGGGATAATGATAAACTTGAAATATCTGATAAGGTGAAATATAAAGATGGGAAATTTGTTATAAGAATTGAAGGTAATGATTATTACGGCAAAGATTTTAACGAATTACGCGAGCAAATTTATGCTGCAGGATATGATCCTGAAAAATATTTGTCAAAACAACCACTAAATACAAGAGCATAATTTTGTAAAAAAATTGTACAGTGAAAGTTAAAGTGATTCCTCATAATGGTAAAAGGAGAGCCTATAGAAAGTAAGTAGGTTAGGTGAAAGTGAAGAAAAAGTCCTTGGTTTTTATTCAAGGACTTTATTTTTTTTCAAGATATATTGCTGCAATATCTATATCATTCTGGGTTGTTATTTTTATGTTTTTGTAACTGCCGTCTAAAATATAGACTGTTTCTCCTAACTCCTCAAGCA
Organism: Candidatus Gastranaerophilales bacterium; assembly: GCA_944322885.1. Lineage (GTDB taxonomy): Bacteria > Cyanobacteriota > Vampirovibrionia > Gastranaerophilales > Gastranaerophilaceae > Stercorousia. Next base: position 8,861 of record CALUQH010000037.1, read on the forward strand.
TTCCTGCATCATCCGTAAAATTTTGTCCGTATAATTTTTCATGCGCTTCTTTTATAAGCTTGTATTCAAATGCCTGCGGAGTTTGGGTGTTATAAAGTTTTGAACGGTCAATTGTGCGGATTATTTTTCCGTCTACAACCTCTTTTATTGTATCTATTGTTTTTGTCGCTACAGTCAGGGCTTTTTTCTCTTTAACCATCTCAATTGCGCGGTTTATAAGTTCTGTTGATATCATAGGTCTTGCTCCGTCATGGATTAACACATAATCACATTCACAGACATGTAATCCGTTATAAACGGAAGCCTGACGGGTTTGCCCGCCCTCTATTATTTTTACTTTCGGGCTGTCTTTAAAAATTTTATTTAATTCGTCAATAATTGTTTTGTTTGCACAGATTATAATTTCATCAACATCAGATGCTTCAAAGGCTTCTACCGTATATTTTATAACCTCTTTGCCGATATTTGCTCTATTTTCAATATCTGCGTCAGAGGCTTCGCCTCCGTTTATAACCTCTTTCCCTTGAATTTTTTCAAGCAATTTATTTTTGTTGCCGAAACGTGATGATGTTCCCCCTGCCGGTATTATTGCATTAACTTTGAAGTGCATGTTTACTCCTTAAAATGATTAAATAAACTGTTTTCCGGTTCTTTTAATATTTTTCCGTCAAGTTTTACAGACGGCGAACCTTGTTCCACATCTCCGATTATCGTATAACCCGAAATCTTTTGCAATAAGTTTTCCGGCACTGCTGCAACAAGCTGATAATCTTCCCCGCCATATAGTACGGTATGCATATCAACTCCCGCGGAGTGCGGAATTTTTGCAGTATCAACATTAATTATTACATTACTTGCGTTTGCAATTTGAAATAATGCATCCGCAAGCCCGTCAGATGTGTCCATCATTGCGTAATCTTCTTTGATATTTTCGGCTATCCTGCGTGAAAATTCTTGTTGAGCTTCCGGCATGAGATGTGCCTTTATAAACTTATTGTTTATTTCCCCTTTTGTAAAAAGAGAATTATTTCCCAGTAAAAGATTCAGCCCCTTTGCGCTGTTCCCGTGTTCTCCGGAAACTATTACTTTATATCCGGCTTTTGCATTTTTTCTTGAAGATATTTTTCGGTTTTTCGTTGAGCCGATTGCAGCTGCTGAAATATAGATTTTGTCGCTGCCTGTTATATCTCCTCCGACAATTTCAACATTTTTTGAAGCGTATTTTGCCCCTTTGTAAAACTGTTCAATAAATTCGTTATCCGTATCTTTGGGTAAAGATAATGATATGGTAATATATTTTGGATCTGCGCCGCTTGCACAGATATCGCTTATATTTACCATAACGGTTTTGTAACCCAGCTGATATGGTGTTATAAATTCTTTTTTGAAATGAACATCTTCAACAAGGCTGTCCTGACTTATTACTATGCCTAAATCTTCTAAATAAGCGCAATCATCCCCTATGTAAGGAGAATTAAGTGTTGATTTAATTATTTTTATAAATTCCTGTTCTTTCATCAGATGTCATGATCAATAAGTGAAATAAATTCCTGAACTAAAGCCGTATTCCATTTTTTGCCGGCGTCCTGCCTGATAACTTCAAGAGCCTGTTTTGGAGTAAGTTCTGCTCTGTAAGTTCTCGGTTCGATTAGTGCAAAATAAGCATCTACTATAAGGATTATTTGAGAAGTCATCGGAATTTCTTCCCGTGCAATTTTTGAAGGATACCCTGTGCCGTCCCAGTTTTCGTGATGGTGTTCTATTATCGGGATAATATCCTGAACATAGCTTATCGGCTGAAGAATTTCTCTTGCCGCAATTATAGGATGTTCTTTTATGTGATTTCTTTCTTCTTCCGTCAGCGGCGCCGTTTTTTGCAAGAGTTCCTGAGGAAGCATAAGGTTTCCTATGTCGTATAAAAGCATTGCAATTTTGAGTTTGTCTATATCGTCTTTGGGGAGGTCAAAACGTTTTGCAAGACTAACTGCAAGCAATACTTTAGATTTAACCGTTCCTTTATGATGAAGCGGATTGTAAGATTGGGTGAGCATATCGGCGACGGAATACAAAACTTCTTTTGGAATTTCATTTTCATTATTTTTAAGTTTATTTTTTAATTCTTCTGTTAAGTCAGGATTTATCGGAATATTATGTCTGGATAAAATATCAGTGAATGTGTTAACCGCGATTTCCTGCCAGCTTGTTTCCGATATCGGTTTTGCTAGAGTAACGCGGTTTCTGCCGTTTCTTTTAGAGCTGTACATCGCCTGATCGGTTAATTCCAGAATATCTTCGATATTATCAGAATGCTCCAGAAAAGTTGCAACACCGATACTTGCCGTTATATGGCCTATTGTATCAAGTTCTTCATCTTCCAAAGCTTTACGGATTCTTTCCGCCGCGACCATGGCGCCTTCTGATTCAACGCCAGGGAGAATTACGTTAAATTCTTCTCCGCCCATACGTGCAGCGGTATCAATTGCACGCGCATTATTTTTCAATACGGAGGCAACTGTTTTTATCGCCAGATCGCCGTATGCGTGTCCGTATTTGTCATTAATCTCTTTCAGATGGTCAAGGTCGAGACCTATTATACTGAAAGGTTGTTTTTGACGAAGTGCGCGTCTTACTTCTTTTTTTAGATATTCTTCAAAATATCTTCTGTTATACAGGCCTGTGAGTGAATCTGTAACCGCCTGTGCCTTAACTTCTTCAAATAGACCGGCAATAGTTATTGCCATTTCTATTTGCTGTGCAAAAATTGTTAAGAAATCTGTTTCGCCTTCAGTTAAATCTTTTCTTGAAGAAAAAACATCAAACCAGCCAAAAAGCGAGTTTCTGTTGTATAGCGGAACTGTTATTATTGATCTGCTAGGACTTCCCTGTTCAATTTCATCTATAATATCATCGGAAGTTTCAGGAATAACTGATTTTAATGTCCCGCCGATATCTGTTGTCTGCATAATCTTTTTCGCTTCCGCAGCACGGGCGTAAACACTGTCTTCATTATAAATAAGTCTTCTTGTCTGAATAGGAGTTTTAATAAGTTTATTAACCCTTTTAATTGACGGGTCATCCGACTGTGCAAGCACTGCAAGATAAGTCCCCTTTTCATCTTCGCATTTTTTTATTATATTGCAGTGAAGGTAGCCTAGTTCTCCCTGTATATTATTGACTATTGTTTCCAGAACACTTTGTAAAGGACGCGATGCATTCATCATATCCCAAATATGCTGTAAGGTAAGCATTCGTTTATTTGCAATATTGAGCTCTCTTGTACGTTCTTCAATTTCTTTTTCAAGTTGAATATTGCGCTCGTAAACTTCAAGATAGTCCTGTTTGTTATGATAAACAATGCTTTCTACTTCTGAAACCTTTTTATAGATGTCTTTTAAATTTTCGAAAAAATTCATAGGTTTATTATACACTATTGTTTCACATTTTGTAATATCTTGTTAACAATATTTATAATTTCTTCCGGTTGAGGTTGTGTTCTGCAAAGCTCTGCTTCAGGTCCTGTTAATGGACAATTCCTTTTATGGCAGGGGTTGCATTTGAGTTTGCCTCTGATTGAATAATATTTTTCGGGATCTCCCAAAGGGCCGTACATTGTAGGCGGTGTACAGCAGAAAATTGTTATAACCGCAGGAATTTCTGTTGCACGAGCGAGATGTGCACTCCCTGAATCCGGTGACATAACAAGTGCAGCACGGGAAAACAGTTCTATTAACTCTTTTACCTGAGTTTTTCCTGCAAGATTTATGAAATTCCCTCCGCTGATGTAATTAATTAAATCATTATCGCGTTCGGTTCCCGTAAACACAAGTGAACATTTATCTTTAATAGCTTCAACAACCCTTTTCCAGTTATCCTTTTTCCAGTGTTTCATCTTCCAAGTTGTTGCAGGGCATATAACAACCATGGGTTTGGATTTATCTAAACCGTGCAGAAGATTGTCAACTTTTGCTTTTGTTTCATCGCTTGATGGAGGAAGTGTATATTTGATTTCATCTGTTCCTTCAAGATTCAAATACTTTGCAAATTGCAAATATGAATAAATTACATGCGGATTTGGCGAACGTTTGACAATCTCATTGCATGCATAGGTTGAAAACTCTCTGCTGTGTTCAAAAATAAGTTTTCTATCAGCGCGGGCGAGTAACATCCACTGCATACTTTTGAACATTCCCTGAGAATCTATGGCAATATCAAATTTTTCTTTTCTTAATTGTAACGCTATCTGTATAAATTCAAAAATACTTTTGAAAGAAAATCCCCGTTTTTTCCATCTTTGGATAGGTATAAGCACGGCATTTTTTACGGCAGGATTGTCTTTTATTACATCATATCCTTTTTCTGATACTAGCCAGGTTATTTCATATCCGTTTTTTTGCAGAATATTTGCGAGCGGAATGTTGAAAATTATATCCCCAAGAGAGGAAAGTTTTACCAAAAGAAGTTTTTTCATAATATCCTTTCCTCTAAAAATGCGGCACCTATTACTCCAGAATAATCGCCTAAAGCCGCCTTTTTAAATTCTATTTTAGATGCGGGAACTGGTAAAGATTTTGCGCGTGCTTTTTTGATTGTTTTTTGATAGAAATAGTCAACCGCTTCTATCAAACCGCCGCCCAGAATAATCAATTTCGGATTAATAAAGTTGATTATACTTGCAATGCCGCCTGAAAGATATTCGGACGCCTCTGTTACACATTGTATAACAAGTTCGTCTTCTCTTTCGATTGATTTTTGGATCATACTTGATGTAATTGCTTTTCCGGGTTCAAGGTAGTCCTTAATACAAGACAGGCGACCTTTTTTTAAAGCCCCTTCAATTCTTGTTTCAATAGCTGAACGTGAAGCATAAGCTTCAAGACACCCGTGTGCTCCGCAGGCACATTGTCTTCCGTTTAAATCAACTATAATATGTCCGATTTCGCCTGCCGTTCCTGTAGCACCGTAAATTATTTTTCCGTCTTTTACGATGGATGAGCCTACACCGGTTCCGACAAAAACACATACGAAATCGTCACATCCTTTACCCGCTCCGAATTTCATCTCGCCTATGGCCGCAATTTCAACGTCGTTACCTACAAAAACAGGAAGATTGAAACGGTCTGATAAAAATTTTTTTATATCTAAATCAAAACAGTCAAGATTAGGTGCTCCGATTATAATTCCGTTTTCTCTGTCAATTTGTCCTGCCGCTCCAACACCAATTGAACTTATCTCGTCAAAGTTGACTTTGCTCTCCTCAAAAAGTTCTTCAATACCTTCGGTTAATTTTTTTAAAATATTTTCAGAACCTTTTTGCTTTTTTGTTTTCTTTTTTACATGGCATAAAACATTGCCGGATTGTTTGTCAACAAGCCCGATAAGAATTTTTGTTCCGCCTAAGTCAACTCCAACTGAATATTTTTTCATATATTTTAAATTATATATAAAAAACTTTAAATTTGCAAAAAGTTTAATTGTCTGATATTATATAAAAATATAAAGGGGATTGAGTTTATGAGATTGATGAAAAGATTGTTTATTGCTCTTATATTAATGTTATTCACATATCAGAGCGGTTTTTGTGCTGATGTATGGGTTAATGATTTAAGGAATTTATTCTTAAATAATTCCGCAATAATTTATGAAATAAATTTGAGAACTTTCAATGCTCAGGATACAAATAAAAATGGTATAATTGATTTTGATGATGCTGAGGAAAGCGGAACTTTTTTAAATGCGATTTCGCGTCTGGATGATTTGAAGCGTAGAGGAATAAATACAATTCATGTAATGCCTGTAACACCTGTAGGTAAAATAAAAGCTCTCGGCACTGCAGGTTCATTATATTCAGCATTGAGCTTTGACAGCCTAAATCCGCAGCTGGCAAGTAAACGAAGCGCTTTATCAGTTGAAGATCAGGCAAGAAAATTTATAGCTGAAGCTCATAAACGTAAAATCCGTGTAATTATAGATTTGCCGTCATGCGGTTCTTATGATTTGTATATGCAGCGACCTGAATTATTTGTTAAGGATAAATCGGGTCAGCCTGTTGTCCCTGCTGATTGGACTGATGTAAGATTATTGAATGCAGGTACTGAAACGGCCGTCAATAAAGATGTTTACAACCTTTTTAAGGGCTTTGTTGATATGGTAATTGATCTTGGTGCGGACGGAATAAGAGCCGATGTCGCAACAAATAAGCCTGCTAAATTCTGGAAAGATTTAATCGCTTATTCCAGAACTAAAGATCCTCAGTTTTTATGGCTGGCCGAAGCTTCCGAAAGCTGGACGGAGGCTGTATCTCCTTATGCTGTGTTTACACCGTATAACAAACTTTTGGAGGCCGGATTTGACGGATATTACGGCAGTTATTTTAACCTGAAAAATTTTAAAACAGGAAAAGAACTTATTAATCTTATTGAACAGACAAATACGAATTTGTCTGGCTATACGGAACACAAGGCGGTTATCGGCAGTTTTTCCACTCACGATGAGTTAAGCCCTGTACTTATAAACGGCAAAAGATATTCCGAAATGATTATCTGGCTTAATTCTACGTTGCCGGTAAACTCATACTTTGTGGATGGTTTTGATACTTGTGATAACTATATTTATCCCTGGGCAAATAAAAAAGCGCCTGTAACTTATACCGATGATGATTATTACTTTGCTCATCGCGGAAAAATAGATTTATTTAATTTCTCAAGACAGCCTGGCGGGCAGGATAAAGGTTTGCCCTGGACTTTTGTGGCTGCAAACAATTTAAAAAAACAATTTATTACAACAATTAATAACGGAAAATTTGTTCCTTTAAGAACAACGGAGCCTTCGGTGTTTTCTTACGCAGTTACATATAAAGGGAAAAATATTGTTGTAACCGGCAACCTGAATTTTCGTAATAATGTAGATGTAACTGTTTATCTCCCGCATTTCAGTGTTGACAATAATGTAATACCTATAAAAATTGAAGACAGCCCTATTGCAAAGCGAGGTTCTTTTAAGGTTACGCTAAATCCGGGAGAAACACAGGTGCTCCTTATAGATGACTTGGAATTATAATAATATAAATATAATCTCTGATGAATTATGCAAAGTAGCGTTTTAAAGCTGCCTGACGTTTTCTGCGTTTTTTCATTATTTCCTGAGTCCTTCTGTCAAATTCCCAGGCCGGAATAACTTTTCTTTTTGTATTGTCATCAGTTTCGTCATTGTAAGTCATTATGCTTGATGCAAGCTGTCCTGCTGTTCCGATAAGTTCCATATAAGGATCAGCTTTTTCCATGAATTTTTCAAATTTGCTTATTTTACGATCTCCGTCAGTCTTATTATCCTTATTATCATTTTGGGCTTCAGTTGTGTCATTATTTTCTGTATCTGTTTCATTTTGAGCTTCTGCTTTTATTTCTTCTTCTGCTTGAGCTTCTGCTTCAGATCTCAATTCCGCTTCTGATTCCGGTTTAGTATCCTGAAGCGTTTCATTATCTGTCTTGTTATTTTCTGTTGTCTGGTTAATTTCCTGAATAACTTCATCTGTTGACTCTGAAGAATCCTGTGTAGCTGCCTGTTTTAATTCTTCTGCCTGTTGTTTTTGAACATCTGTTTGTTCTGTTTGTATTTCTGTTGATTCTGTTGTTGTGTCTGTAGTTGTATTATCTGTTGTAGTTGTTACTTCTGAAGTATCAGTATTTTGGGTTGTTGTCTGTTCGCCTTTTTTTATTTCTTCTTTTTTATCGGTATCTGTATCATCGCCGCCTTGTTCTTTGCTTTCTGTTTTTTCTGTTTCGGATACTTTTTTTGCAGCTTTGCTTTCCTGAATGCTTGAAGCAATATTACCTGCAGTACCGACTAATGTTAAGCCCATACCGACCATTCCCATAATGTTTGTTAATGCCGTATCGCCTTCTTTACCCTGCCACTGTCTGACCTGGCTGATAACCTGGCTTGTATTTGAAATCAAGCTGCCTGACTGCATTGCAATTGTTGAAAATTTAGAAAGAGAACTTTTTGCAACACCTTCGGCTGTTTTGCCTAACGAGCCGAATGCTCCGATTGCACCTGTGACAGCAGAAGCTGCTCCGGCAATAGTAGCGATTGAACCTAATATGCCGGCATCTTTACCTTGGAATTGTTGAACAGACGCCCCAAGGCTTGCTGCAGAACTAACGACATTGAGTGATGCTGTAGCTATCTGCAACCCGGAACTTGCGGCAGCCCCTGTCCCAACCATAGTTAATGCGGCTGTTGCGATTGACATCCCCAATGTTATAAACGCCTGATCTATCATGCCGTTTGCGGCTAATATACCGGTCTTTACGGTTGCACAGAATAATGTACCAGCAAGACCTATTTTAGTTAAAAGAGCGCCTAACGCTGCGGTAAACGGGATTACTGATAAAAGTGCACCGATAGATGTTACAACCTGGAATACTTTTTCGAAAATCCCGACAAGACCAATTTTTTTCTGTAATGCTTTTTGTTTTGCTTCTTCAGCTTTTAATCTTTCATTGGCCTTTTTCTCTTTGGTTTTTGTGACTTTTTGGAATTTTTTATTTGATGTTTTGATAAATTTTTGTGAAGCTGTAATTTTGCTCTGATTTCGCTGCACAATTTTATCATTAGCTGTAAATTGTATGCCTAATTGATTTATTCTCTGGTTATTAGTTTCTATTGATGATATTTTTTCGTTAACTGTAGCATTTTGAGCCTGTCCGGCATTAAAACCGGTGGATACTAAAAGTCCTCCTGCTTGATTTTGGTTATCAGCAGGTTGGGTAGGCTGATTAGCAGCAGCTGTTTGGGCTTCTGCCGTTAATTGTTCATTTTGTACTGTTAACTCTTCAAATTCTTGCAAAATTTGAAGCTGTTGTTTTTGAATTTGTTCTGTTTCTTTTTGAAGCTTTTCCATTTCCTTAGATTCTTTTGTTATTTTCTTCTGAAGGTTTTTAGCTTCTTTTTCAAGTTGTTTTTCAGATTTTTCTTCATCTTTTGTAATTTCTTCAGTTTCTTTTTGATCTTTTGCTGTTTGAGATTTGATACTGCTGAGATTTTTGTTGGCATCGGCAGCTTGGCTTTTCGCGTTATTTTTATTGACTTCGGGAACTTCATCGCCTTTGTTTGAATTTGAAGAATTGTTGTTAACAGTAACGGCCGGTGCGGAATTTCTTGTTATGTTTTTTTCTTTGGTTAAAGCAGCCATATCAGAAGCATTCCCGGCATTTTTTACAGGTGATGTCGGAATAGGAGTTGAGTTTGATGGCTCTTGCATTGAAATAGCTGCAGTTGTTTCTTTAACTGTAGTATCTGCCTGAGCACCGGTTTTGGCAGTAGTTTCTTCAGGGCTTTCTGATGAATTTGTTTCATTTGTTACTGGTTTATTATCTGACTTTTTATTGTTTTCTTCTTCCTGTTTTTTTTCTTCATCACCCTGTGAAACACCTTGCGGAGTATCTTCTCCGGTAATTTCTACAATTTGATTATTTACTGTATTTAGAGATTTTAAAGCATCGTTGCCGTCACCAACAGCGGAATTAGTTGTTTTTTCGGCAAGTTTTGCAAGAGGTGTATTTGCAATAATTCTTGCAGCAAACCCTATTCCTATACTTATTGTGCCTTTGGCAATATTAAGCATCCCTTTAGAAAACTGGAATGATGCGATTTGTGATAAACCGACTTTGACCCGATATGTACCTATTTTAGTAAGTGTAATACCGCTGTTTTTGGTGAAATCTAAATCTTCTTTAGCTTGAGGGATTATTTCTTCTTTTTGTTCTGTATTGTCAGCGATTTTTTCTTCTTCGTCAGGAATTGCTTTATCAAGTTTATTTTTTTCTTTAGCTGTGTTGGTGGTAAATTCCTGTTTTGAGGTTTCTCCTTCTTGCTGAGTGTTTGCGATTGCTTGATTGTTTGATGCAATTTTTTGTTTATTTGCTTCAACGGTATTTTTATCCGATTCTTCCATCCCGTTGTATTTTTGCGGATCATCTTTCCCGCTATTTATATTTTCGTCTATCTGATCTTCTGATTCTCCTGTGATAGAACTTATTTCTTTTTTAAGTTGTTTATTTTCTTCTTCGTATTTTTCTATTTCCTGCTGGCGTTTTGCTTCTTCTTCTTTGAAAGCTTTTACAAGTCTTGTAACTTTAATATTTGCTAAATATGCAAATTTCTTGTCATTTTTTGCAACTTTAATAGATTTAACAGCATAAACAGACTGAGAAAGAAGATCTCCGTTAATATCAGCGGCGTCTTTTATAAGTCCTTTTACACTGTCATCGGTTATCTCAAAATCTTCTTGTTCCGTTACGCCCTGAGTTTTTGTTTCATTTTTTGCCGTGATACTCTCGGGGTTGGTTTCCTGAACGGCACCTTTACCGTTTTCGTTTTCAGGCAGGTTCAGTTCTTCCGGTGTAACAAGCTGATCTTTAATGTCAAGAACTGTTGCTATATCGTTAACGGAACTTTTGGTTTCTGATGTATATTCTTTGGTTTCATTACCTATTTTATCGGCTTCTTCCGCAAGGTTTTTACCTTTGGCCATGGTAACTATGGTTCTTATAAATCCTATTTCTTTTGATACGGATTGTGCTGTCGTTTTATAATTTGTTTTAGATGTATAATCAGCAAGAGTGTCACCGATTTCAAGAGTTTCATCGGCAAGTTCTTCTCCAAGAGTAACATATATGTTAATTTCGTTTAAAGATTTTGCAATTTCTTGTTTATCAATACTGAATGTATCATCATCTGAAGATTTTTTTTCTTCAAACATACCTGTAAGTTCGGCATATCTTTGAGCTTCTTTATCTGATAATGCTTCACCGTTATTGATTTTTGTCTGAATTTTATTCCATTCTTTAATAAAGTCTTCATATTCCTGAAGAGACTTTTTTTGTTCTTCCATTTTATCTTTAAATGTACGTTCTCTTCTATTTTTTTCAGGAAGAAGTTCATCTATTGCATCGCTGATTTTTTCATTGGTTTCTTCACATTTTTCGATTTTTTTAGCTGCTTTGGGTACAAGTTCAAGAAAAGGTTCTTTTTCAGCGATTTCGTCATTTCCAGAATCAGTTTCGTCTCCGGTATAGTTTGTACCTGTTGACTCATAGATTGAATGCGCAATATCAAGAACATCTTGCGGAATATTTACACCGTTATTTTCCATTTGAATAATTTCTTCGGCTGAGTAGCCTGCCCATTGCGGGTCAAGAGTTATACCTTTTTCTTTTGCATAACCTTCAATGGAATATTTAATCCTTAAATCATTTTTTCTAAGGGTTGAATATTCTCCGGATGGGGCATTTCTCCAGTTGTATCCGTTTTCATCCAGCGGTTCATACTCAACGTCGTCATTACCGTAGTATTCCTTAAAAAAGTCATTATAGTATTTGACGAAATCTTCTTTTTCTTCCCCGCTCAACTCATAATAACGCGTCATGGCCTCAGTATATGTTATCTGCTCGCCGTTTTCTTCAAGATAATATTGCTGTAATATTTCGTATTTATTTGGTATACCTGTAACGCGCATAATTTATCCTTTTCCTTAATGAATTTATCGGAATAAAGGGGATAAATCTTTAATAAATCAGGGATATGTAAATTCTTATATAACCAAAAAGCGCATAAAGTAAGAACTTTACACGCTTTACAATAGTTAATATTTCCCTGAATCGGTTACTTATAAGTGTTTTTCAATATTTGAAATAATTGTTGATTTTGGCATTAAACCGACAAGTCTTTCCAGAGCTTTTCCGTTTTTGAAAACCAAAAGACTTGGCAGCCCGCTTATTGAATAATCCTGGGCTGTTTTTAAATTTTCGTCGGTATTAACTTTTACGAATTTTACTTTGCCTGAAAATTCTGTTGCAACTTCATCCAATATTGGACTTAATTTTCTGCACGGGCCGCACCATGGAGCCCAGAAATCAACTACAACAGGCTGTTCGCAATTTAAAACTTCCTGTTCAAAATTTGTATCATTAATATCAATTGCGTTTGACATCACATATCTCCTTCTTTTCGGTACTTAACGGATTTATTCTAACACAGAAAATTTTTTTGTGCTATTATCTTAATAGAATTCTATAGGATAAGAAAATGGCTAGGAAAAAAGTAATAGAAATTGTTCTCGACACGGAAACAACAGGCTTGGATTATACAAAGGAGCGGATGGTTGAATTCGCGGCTGTGAGGCTTGAAAACGGAAAGATAAAAGATGAATTTCAAACTCTTATTAACCCCGAGCAGCATATCAGAAAATCAAGTATTGCAATTCATGGAATTACACAGGATATGGTGGCTGATGCGCCGACAGAAGCAGAGGCCATGCCAAAAATTCTTGAATTTATCGGAGATTATCCGATTGTCGCTCATAACTGTATTTTTGATTATACATTTTTAAATGAAGCAAGCCTGAGAACAACAGGTAAGGAATTAAACAATCCTCGTATAGATTCACAGCAAATGTTTAAAGAAATTTATCCTGATTTGCCTTCACACGGGTTAGAAGCTTTAACTGATAAATTTAAAGTGGATTTGAAAAATCATCACAGAGCAATGGCTGATACAATGGGACTGGCTCTTGCTTACCCTAAGCTTAAAAAACTCTATCTTCAAAAATATGACTGGGAAGTAAAACAGCTTGATAATGTTGAATATTTATTTGAAAGATTTTTGAGAATTCAGCAGACTGTTACGACTTTGCAATCAGAATTACAGGATTTGAAATCAGTATTTAAATTATACTTTGAACAGGGCGGAAAACCTATTGTATCTCAATCAGGAGAAACACTTGTCTACAATTCAAAGCAGTCTTTCGGCTACGACCTTCATCAGATAAAAGATGTTCTTGAGGAAGTCGGCGCGTTTGATAAGGCTGTTAAACTTAATACAGGATTTATAGACAGACTCGTCTGCGGCTGCAGATTGGATGAAGAAAAACGTGAATTAATCAAAGACGCCCGTCACGAAATAACGGAAACCAGAAATATACAAATTATAAAGGCAGGAAAATAGAATATGTTAGCTCAATTGGCACAATTTTTTAAAGAACCGCCGGTAAAAGAGGCAATACAGGACGGCGATAAAGTTAAAAGCATGTATGCTCACTGGAGATTAAGAATTTTTTATGCATGTTTTATAGGATATACGGTATTTTATCTATGTAAGAAAAATATAGCAGTAGCATTACCTGGATTAAGTGCTGAATACGGCTATTCAAATACAGAACTCGGATTGCTCGGAAGTTCACTTTATTTGACTTATGGTATAGGTAAATTTGTAAACGGTGTTCTTGCAGACGGTTCTGATGTTCGTAAATTTCTGCCTACTGCATTGATTATGACAGCAATTGCGAATATCTGCTTTGCTCTTTCTGCCGTATTTATAACTCCGGGGCACGTATCATTTTTCGGGCTGCCGACAAACACTATTTTGCTCTGGCTGTTTGTATTTTTCTGGGGTGCATCGGGCTGGTTTCAGTCTGCCGGTTTTCCCGCTGTTGCAAAGAGTTTGACATACTGGTATTCAAATTCCGAAAGAGGGACAAAATGGTCATTATGGTCATGTTCTCATCAGACCGGTACTTTTTTAAGTGTTATAATTTCAGGATTTTTAGTTGCGCACTGGGGCTGGAAAATGGCATTTTTTGTCCCGGGCACTCTTGCAATAATTACTGCCGTCTGGCTTTATGACAGATTGCGCGACAGACCGCAGTCTTTAGGACTTCCTGATATTGAAACATATAATAATGAACCTGTGGCTAAAAAGCTTGAAGACTGTGAAGAAGATAACAGGTCTTATGTTGAAATATTTAAACAGAATATTTTATATAACAAAACAATCTGGCTTCTGGCAATTGCTTATATATTTGTTTATATTATAAGATTTGGGGCCGAAGACTGGATGATAAAATATTTGAGCGAGGCAAAGCATAATTCACTTGAAATAGCGGCAATGAAATTAAGCTCGCTTCCGCTTGTCGGAATTGCCGGTACAATTTGTGCAGGCCTAATTTCTGATAAAATTTTCAAGGGGCAGAGAGCAATTGTTAACTTAATTTACCTTACAGGGGTTGTAATCTGTCTTGTACTTCTAAAATTCAATACAATAAGCGCGGTTGATTTTGTTTTAATCGGTCTGCTCGGTGCATTTACATACGGCCCTCAGATGATGATAGGCGGTCTTTGTGCAGTTGAGTCAAGCTCCAAAAAAGTTGCCTCTGCCGCAACAGGTTTTACAGGAACTTTCGGTTACATCGGAGCTGTATTATCCGCAACAGGAACCGGATTTATGGTTGATAAATTTGGCTGGAACGGGGCAATAGCATTCTGGGTATTTTCAGCACTGATTTGTATTGCAATATGCACTGTTCTTATGTTAGATGAAAAAAAGAGAAAAAACGGATAATTTACTGAGGTATGCAAAACCAGAAAGTGCTTCCGTAATGAAGGCTTGATTTTACATAAATATCTCCGCCGTGAGCTTTGGCAATTGTTTTACATACGGCAAGCCCTACGCCCGAGCCTTGCTGGCGTTTAAGTTGGCTTCTGTTAACCTGTGTGAAAAACGTGAAGATTTTGCATAAATCTTTTTTGCTTATGCCGTCCCCGCTGTCTTTTATTTCAAATATAAATTCATTGTTAGTATTTATGTAAGAAACAATAGATATTACGCCGTTTTCTTTACTGAATTTTATGGCATTTGAAATCAAGTTGTAAACAAGCTGTTTAAACCTTAAAGGATCTGCAGTGATTGTGACATCTGAAAGAGTATAGTTAAAAGTGAGATTCTTTTCTTTTCTCATCTCGTCAAAACTCCAGATTATGTCGTTAATAATTTTTTTTGGTTTACATTTTTCAAGACGGAGTTCGAGCGGCTTGTATTCGCTCCGAGAAAAATCAAGAACATTTTGTATCAAACCCATTAAAAACAATGAGCTTTGGTATATGTTATTAATATATTTTTCCTCTTTTGTCCCTTTAAGATTTTCCGTAAGAAGGTCTGCAAAACCTATGATAGAATTCAGCGGGGTTTTAAATTCATGAGAAACACTGGCCAGAAATTCCATTCTGGTTCTGTTATTTTTTTCTTTTTCAATTTCTAAAGATATAATTTCCAATCTTGAATTTATATATTCAATTAATATGTTTACAGTATCAATGTTATTTTTATAAAATTCATTATCATCACTTACAAGGCCGATGTAGCCGAGAGTGTTGTTTCTGTAAATTACAGGTTTTAATATTCTGCAGTCCTTTGAAAGAAAAGTCATATAATCATACAGTTCGTTTATTTCAACATTGTTATAAAAATCAGACATTGTCTGCCGTATTTTTTTTACTTCTTCTGTCAAAATCTTGTTTTTCTTATAAGCTTCTGTACCTTTCAGCCTGTTAATTTCTATTTTATTTGTTTCTAAATTGGCAAGCCCTATCCAGCAAGCTATAGCATTCGTAACTTCTATTAATCCCTGATTCGTAAAATCCGCTATTTGTTTTTCATTTTCTGCGGTATTAATTTTTTTGATAAAATTATAAATTGCTTCTTTGTTCATTGTATAATTATAATATGAACAAAAAATTATTTGTAGTATCGGGTTCATCCGGTGTCGGTAAAGGCACTGTTTTAAAGGAATTTCTTAAACGAAATCCTGATTTTATGCTGTCAATTTCCTGTACAACCCGTACTCCGCGCGATGGTGAAGTTGACGGAGTTAATTACTTTTTTATTTCCAAAGATGAATTTAAAAATTGTATTGAAAATGATAAATTTCTTGAGTGGGCAGAATTTGCCGGGAATTTTTACGGGACTAAAAAGAAATTTATAAATCAGTGTCTGGAAGAAGGTAAAAATATAATTCTTGAGATTGACACACAGGGAGCATTAAAAGTAAAAAAACAAATGCCTGAAGCTGTTTTGATATTTATTTGCCCGCCTTCTCTGGAGGCTCTTGAAAACCGCCTTAGAGGACGTCATACAGAAGATGAGGAAACTATCCAAAAAAGGCTTAATGTTGTTAAGGAAGAGTTGGTACGCGCTCAAAATTTTGACTATAAAATTGTAAATGACAATCTTGATAATGCTGTATCAGAACTTGAAAATGTAATATTGGGAGAACAGAGAAATGCTTAGCGGAAAAACCGTTCTTGTCGGTATTACAGGCGGAATTGCAGCTTACAAGATTTGTGAACTTATAAGAATGTACAAACGTGCGAATGCACAAGTGCTTGTTGTATGTACCCCTAACGCTTTGAATTTTGTAACCAAACTTACTCTTCAAAATCTCAGTAAAAATCCTGTTGCCGTTGAAGAATTTGAGGTGAAAGACTTTAATCCGGAACATATATCTTACGCTGACAGGGCTGATATTATGGTTATTGCTCCTGCAACGGCAAATACGATATCAAAAATTGCGTCAGGTGTGTGTGATAACCTTCTTACATCAATTGCCTGTGCTTTTACAAAACCGATTATTATTGCACCGGCAATGAATTGTAATATGTGGGAAAATTCGGTTATTCAGGAAAACTTAAATAAGCTCCACTGCGAAATTCTTGAGCCCGAAAGCGGTTATCTTGCCTGCGGATATGAAGGTAAAGGAAGGTTATGCAGTCTGAATAAAATTTTTGATACAACCGTAGAACTTTTAAAATATAAACCTTTGAACGGTAAAAAAATAGTCATTACATCGGGCGGAACTATTGAAGATATTGACCCTGTAAGGTATATTTCAAATTATTCATCAGGCAAGATGGGACTTGCTCTTGCTGATACCGCAAAAAATTTCGGAGCAGATGTAACGCTGATTACGACAAAAGATGTTTCTCGGACATATAATGTTGTAAAAGTTAAATCAGCTCTGGATATGAAATTCGCAGTTGAAAAAGAATTTGATAACGCTGATTGTATTATAATGGCCGCGGCTGTTGCAGATTACAGAGTAAAAGAGATTGCTTCACAAAAGATGAAAAAGACATCTGATGACGAAATTACTCTGACTCTGGTTAAAAATCCTGATATTTTAAAAGATTTGTGCGGCAGAAAAAAGAATGCTAAGCCTCTGATTATTGGCTTTTGTGCGGAGAGCGAAAATTTAATAGAAAATGCAAAAGAAAAAATATCTAAAAAGGGTTGTGATTACTTAATTGCAAATGATATATCCCGAAAAGATATAGGATTTGGAAGCGATTATAATGAGGTTACAATTTTTGATAAAAACGGCGGAATGAAAAAACTTGAGCGTGCTGATAAAAAAACAGTTGCGCGTAAAATTTTCGAGGAGATTTATGGATAAATATCAGATTGTAAAATATATCGAAAATTTCGCTCCGCTTGAAATTGCCGAAGATTGGGATTGTTCCGGCTGGATATGTGAAACTTTATCAAAAGATGTAAAAAAAATTATGCTCGCATTGACTGTTACTGATGATGTTGTAAAGCAGGCAATAGAGCAAAATTGTGACATGATAATTTCCCACCATCCGTTATTTTTTGTTCCGCTTCATTACAAGGGGATAGATATATACTGCGCCCATACCAATATGGATAAAGCACAAGGCGGAACAACGGATAAACTGATTGAAGTTCTTGGATTGCCTGAGGGCTGCGCCTGCGGAGAATTTTTAAGAATAGTTGAATATAAAACAACGGTTGAAGAATTCGCGCATAAACTTTTTCAAATTTCACCGAACCTGCGTTTTGTAAATAACAATAATATAACTGAAATACATAAAATTGCTTTTTGCGGCGGCAGCGGAGCCGAATTTATAGAAGAAGCGTATGAACATGGATGTGATGCTCTGGTTACGGGGGATTTAAAATTTCATACTGCACTTGAAAGTCCTATCGTCCTTTTTGATGTTGGACACTTCGAGAGTGAAATACATGTTTTGGATGTATTTAAATCTCTTATACCGCGGGATATCGAAGTAGTTAAAGCTTTAGAATTTAGTCCTTTCAGACAAATAAAATCTTGACAATAAAGTTTCAGCAAATAGAATAAAAAACGTAGCTCATTGGGGCGTCGCCAAGTGGTAAGGCACCTGGTTTTGGTCCAGGCATTCGGAGGTTCGAATCCTTCCGCCCCAGATTTAAAAAGACCCATTTGGGTCTTTTTTATTATAAAATTTTCTCTTGACTGAGAGCAACTCTCAAATGCTATGCTATATTTGTAATTATATATAGGAGAAAGATATGAAAAAACAATTTTTTGCTTTAGTTATGTCTTTGGTATTGTTAGGAGGTTCAGTTATGGCAGCAGAATTAAATCAGCCGTTTGCCAAAGGTGAAATAAATCCTTACGGCAAATTTTTTACAGGTACTACTCATCTTAATATGCTAGTTACACGTGATGATGTTTTTAATTCATCTATCGGCAATGTAACATTTGATGCGGGTGCAAGAACAAATTGGCATAAACACTCCGGAGGCCAGATTCTTCTCGTAACTGCAGGTGAAGGACGTTATCAGGAAAAAGGAAAAGAAATTCAAATCCTTAAAAAAGGTGATGTGGTTAAAATTCCGCCAAATGCTGAACACTGGCATGGTGCAGCTCCAAACAGCGAGTTTGCTCATATTTCCATAGAGCCGAATATTCCGAATAATGAAACAACTTGGCTGGAGCCGGTGACTGATAAAGAATACAAGTAATATTAAAAAGGGCTGAATTTTTCAACCTTTTTAGTTAACAATATTGATATTTCCTGATTTAATACTTATAATTATATTATGGTTTTTGAAATTGAAACTTGGCTTCAGGATTTTACAAAAAAGCTGTTTGATGAGTTCAGTTCGCGTATAAAGTTTATTGGTCTTCAGGGAAGTTACAAACGCAGGGAAGCAACGCCTGAAAGTGATATTGATATTGTTATAATTATTGATAAGCTGTCCTTTGAAGATTTAACGTCTTACAAAAAGATAGTTGCTTCAATGCCGTATTCCGAAAAAGTCTGCGGATTTATTTCGGGAGAAAAAGAAATATATAACTGGCCTAAATTTGATTTATTTCAGCTTTTGAATGATACGGTTTCTCTGCATGGAAATTTACAGGATTTTATACCTATTATCAAACGTAATGATATTTTGGATTCAATAAAAATTAATACCGCAAATCTCTATCATCAAATGTGCCATGCTTATTTGTTTGAAAATAAGAATACGAAAGTTTTATATCAGGGTTATAAAAGTGCATTTTTTATTCTTCAGGCTTTGTATTATTCAAGAAACACTGAATATATAGGTTCAAAAAATGAGCTTGTAAATCTTCTTGAAGGAGAGGATAAGGAGGTTTTGCTCGTTAATATGAACTGGGAATCTTTAAATGTGTCTGCCAACTCTGATTTTTATTTTGAGAAAATTATAAACTGGGCAAGTACAAATATTGAAATGTAGTATTCTATTCAAATCTGGAGTTAATGAATAAGTGATGAAAAATGTTTTAAGAATATTGATTTTTATTATTATATCAATTATCGTGTTTGGAATAATAATTTCTATAATATCTAGAAATAATAAGAGTTCACCAGATTATGGATATTTTGTTCCTGTTAATTATTTGAACAGAACTCATTATGCAGCAGATGCTATAAAATTAAACAATGAACAAATATTAGTTGTCGGAAACGATTTATCTGGTATTCCATCAGAGATATACAATCGAAAGGATAATAGTGTTAATTTTTATATTTTCCCTAATAATTTGAAAGTTAATAAGAGAGGGATATCGTTAGGAAATAATAAAATTTTACTGTTAGATACTTGTGATTTTAATAAATCAGCCTGCAGGGATTTTGTTAAGGATTATATGGGCAATATTACAGTTTATGACACTAATTTGAAGAAGATCGTAAGTTCGAACTCTTTAAAACTTTCATATCAATCACAAATTGTATATGATTTTTTCTGTTTAAACGATGGTCGAGTATTTTTTATCATATCTTATTTACCTATAAAGCAGAAATCTAAAACTTACTTTGTGATATACAATTTTAAGACAAATAAAATGATTTTTTCAAAAGAAATTCCAGAACTTGATATTCCCAAAGGAATTCAGATAAATAAAAATGAAATTTTAATACTGCAAAATAACGGACCAATTATGAAATACAATATTCAAAATAATGAATTAATAAAAATGAAAAGCAAAAATCCTGTAAATAATTCAATGTATACAAAAATCGGTAAAAATTATATCCTTATTTGTGGTACAAAAGAGCCAACAGGAGCTTCCAAAAATGAAAATTATCTCTATGATTTTTCAAAGGATAAAATTACTAGAATTGGTCAAATGAATTATGAGCGCATGTATGGTGAAGCTAATTTTAATGTAAAACTTCCCTATAATTTATTACCTATTGATTCAACACGAGTTTTAATAACAGGAGGTAACAGAAGACCTAAATGGTGGTATACGCATGTAGGAATTAGAGTAGATGAAGCAGAAATATATGACTTGGATAAAAATGAATTTATACCGATTGGAAAATCTAATTATACACATAATAGACATAATATGATTAAGTTAAATAATAATGAAATTATACTTATTGGTGGTTATGATACATATAAGAGAATAAGTGATATTCAGTCTGGTTCTAAAGATAAAAGTTGGATTGAAGTATTTAAGATAAATGAAAAAATAAAGGAGTAAAGTATGAGTCTGTAGGTTGGGGGTTTCTACCACAACAAATAAATAAATGCTTTGGGGTGGAGGCTCTAACCTGTGTGTATCAAAATAAAGGTGGTAGCTTAGAAGATATAAAATTTTATGGATTTGAATTTTGAATAGCTGTTTGATTCAGAGCAATTTCTCTTTTCAAATCGTCGATGAATTCGGGCTTGTACATGAACCCCAGATGTGCGCCGTTACTGAAAAGCAAAGTTTTTTTGCCGGAGTAAATTTTTAATTTTTTTAACTGTGATTGATTTACAAGATAATCGTCAAGTGAATGATATATTTTGTAGTTATTGCTGTTTTGTAAAAAATCTGTCAAAGAAAGCAGACTTGTGTCATTGCCTAAATCGTTAAATGTTTTGTAATTCGCATTAAGAAGATATTTTTGCGCGTAATCCCTGTAATTCATATTGTTAATTGTTTGATAAATATCGGTTTTTTTGTTTGTCGGAGTTTTTTCAAGTGTGAAAATCAGGTCAGACAATTTTTGATGCATTATAAAGCCGGTAATAATCTTTCCTTCTTCTTCTGAAAACGGAAGTATTTCAAGGTTTATATCCTGATTATTTTCTTTCATATCAAGTAATTGAATAATTTTGGCAGCAGTAATTGCAACTCTGTTCTTAAGGTCATTTGGATTTTTGCTCCATTCTTCGCTGTTTTTATCTACCTGATCCATGGCATATAAAAGTTCAACAGGAGGGCAGACCGAAATATATTTTGTTATGCCGAGCGTGTTTTCTTTATATTCTTTGTCTGCGAGAAAAAGTGTTGTTAAGGCTCCGAAAGAGGTTCCGAAAAGCATTTTCTCCTTAAAAGTGCAGTTATATTTCTTTTCAAGCTTGTCAATGATTTTTGCTGTTGTAAGTTTCAAATATTCCGCATCCTGAGGAGGTATTCCGGGTTTGTATGTGTCAGGCATGCTTTTTACAAATTCCCATTGAAAGTGGCTTCCCTGAATTATGACCGAATATCCCGCATCATAGAAAATTTTTGCGAAAATAACAGAATGTTCCGACATTATACCCTCGCCGATTGATGGGTAAATTATTGCAACAGGCGAGTTTTTGTCTTTTTGCATAATATATCTGAACTTGTAGTTTTCTTTATCCGGTGTAATATTCACCGATGAAGTTTTTATTTTTTCTGCAAAACTTCTGTTCCATATTGAAAGTTCATTCCACATTGACCTGTGGATTTCAGGTAACGAGAATAAAGCCGTTCTCATTGAATCAACAACAGGGTTCTGCGGATTATAGTCAAATAAAATCATATCTGCCATCAGCTTTGAGTTGTTTGCATTGTAGCTGTTTAACACAACGTTATCTATATTTGAGCCGCATTGAACAATATCTGTTACTGTCAGTTTGCCATCGTGCTCTTTTTTCTCCGGTTCATTTTGCGCTTCTATTAAATCTTGTTTATGTTCCACAAATTCGGGAGCTTCATAATTATTTTCCTGTGGCTCTTTTATTTCTTTAAACGCTTTTTCAAGGATTTCTTTTCTGTCGTAATTTTGACATTTTATATAATTGTCTATCCCGTAGGCCTTTTTAGCTATATCGTAAGGGTCTGCATAAGTCGATTCTATCATTTTGATAAAAGGCTGAATATAAGAAGTTCTGTTTACGGTCAAACCTGCTTTTACCATTGCAAGAACAGGTGTTGCAACATAAGTTGTGGGGTTAAGTGAGATATCAAACAGTTTCCCTGCCGCACCTCTGGGTGTTGTTCCTGATATAACGGGAAGTACAATGTAGGAACCTGAATTACATTTGCACTTAGTGAGTGCCTGCTCCATATCTTCCGTTGACGGTTCTATTTTGAAATATCTTTTTGCAGGGTCAAACATTCCGCCGACTCCAATGGTTGTATTTGTCAAAAATCTTGCGGTTTCGGTTCCGCAGCTTTTAAAATCGCCCTGAATAAGATTGCTTACAAGTCTTTTGGGATATTCAATATTGCGGTATGCGTATTGAATGCGTTCAATCCCATATTCCGGCATAATTGATGACCATAGAATATGAACAGGTCTTATTGCATATTTGTTTAATCCGAGGTTAAATGCAAATATTTTTCTGTTCATTTTCTCAAATTTGTCGGGGCCCAAATATTCGTAGGCATAATCCGGATATTTGCTTTGCTGCCTGACTGGTTCTTCTGCATTACTGAAATCTGTACTTAAAATAATGCACAGTAAAATTACTATAATTTTATATTGTTTTATCATCCTCTTACCTGATTGGTTTATTTTTCAAATATATTTATATTTTTGAAAATTTAATGTTAAAGTTCATTACTCGTCAGGGTATTTTTTGTATTAATTAAATACAAAAAAGGCTTTCATAAACTGAAAGCCTTTTCAATTTTTTATGTTTTTCTTCTTCAGTAAGCTGAATTTCTCTGCTATAAGCCCAAAGCATATTTGTTGCTTACAGAGATCATATTCATTGCATTAAAAATATTCTGTTGTGTGTTTGTAATAGAGTCTGCCTCATCTGAAATACTTGCAAGTTGTGATTGATATTGCTGAGCCGCTTTAATTTTGGATGGATCACCTGTATCCATCATTGCCTGAATTTGATCGGCGATATTGCCCGTAATATCATCCAGTGTATCATCTGACGATACTGTTACGCCAACTTTTGCGGCAAGTTCTTTAGCTTCAGATATCAGCTGTTGTTCTGACGAATTACCTCCTTGTTGCTGTTGTTGTGAATTCTGTTGATGTTTTGTTGCTTCTGCCTGCGCAATAAGCTGTTGTGCCTGCGCTTCGGAAGTTACTGATGAGGGGTCTATCCCGAGGGCTTCCAGTTTCATTTTTGTGGAAGAACTTAACTCCTCACTTTTGTATGCAGACACTGCTATTGATTGTGTGCTGCTTATAGAACTGATTGACGACATACCCACATCCTTTCTGTTGTTTACTTTTCTTTAACGATTTTTCATAAAAAGTCAACCAATTTTTTCATACTTTTTTATTTCGGAATTTGCTAAAAAAAACTTTAGTATTTAAAGTTATATTTTTACATTTCTTAAATTAAATTGCTCTAAAAATGGTCAAAATTATTCATAATCGTATGTTTATGATAAAATTAGGTGAGGATTTATATTATGAGAAAGATTTTTTTACTGGTTTCTATATTATGTTTTATGGTATCTCCGTGTTTTGCGGCCAAGTATGTTAAAATTGAACCTGAATTTTTGACTGCGGCGCAGAGCAAGAATTATGAGAAGGTTAATGAAACAATAGCTGTAATTTTCAGCAAAATAAAACCTGTTGTAAAAACTGATAAATACCCGAAATATTATCATGATTTTACTCTTGTAAAAGATGACGGAACTCAAAATAAGGCATATCGTTATGTTAAAAACGGCGGTGCCGAGTTGATTTATACAACTGATTCAAATGAATTAAAATATATTTCATTCAGACGTCCTGAACTTCAAAAATGCAGAATACTCTATGATTATCCGTCAGGAAAGCTTCATGCTGTTCAGGTCTTTATTTCTGAAAATGAATCTTATGCATTCGGTGCTGACGGAAAATATGTTGATTATACCCCTTATGTGAAAGAGGTTAAGGAAAAGGTTATAAAAAGCTGGAAAGTTCCGCCCAGAA
This sequence comes from Candidatus Gastranaerophilales bacterium, assembly GCA_944322885.1. GTDB lineage: Bacteria > Cyanobacteriota > Vampirovibrionia > Gastranaerophilales > Gastranaerophilaceae > Stercorousia. The sequence goes on from CALUQH010000037.1 coordinate 33,145, forward strand.
AGAAAATAGATGTTCTTGCCAAGGGACAAAAAGATTTGCTTGTTCAGATGGCTGTAACGGTCGGCAAGGATGGACATGTAAAAAAATGCAGAATTTTAAAATCTTCCAAAATAAAAGAACTTGATGACAATGCAGGAGTTGCAATTAAAGCTGCTGCCCCGTTTAAACCGTTCCCGTCAAATTATTTCAACGAAGAAATTGTTATTATACTTAATTTTAATTTTAGTTTATAGAAATTTCATAACTTCCGTGTTCTATAACAAATTTCATACGGATTGTTTCTCCGTTGTATTCGGAAGGCGGCGGCAAATATTTCGGAACGCTCATCAGCATATAATAAACAACGTCATTCAAAGTTTTGTTATCTGATTCGCGGGTAAATTTTCTGTTTATAAGTTTGCCTGTTTTATCTACGGAAAAAGAAATTTCACAGGAACCTGAGTCCGGAATACTTCCTGCCGCGAATTTTGAAAACAATGCTGCTCTAAGCTCTCCTTTATATTTAAGCATTGCTGGGCTGTTTGGATTATAAGAAGGTTTCGCAGGCTCTACACGTTTAGTCTGTTGTGTAACCTCTTTTTTTTTAGAAACAGGCGGCGGATTATAAACTATTTCATACTCAGCAGGCTTTGAAACAGAAGTATTTTGGGAGTTTTTTTTTACGGTATTGTTGTTGTTTTGAACAACTTTGTCTATAATTGTCGGTGCAGATGATGTTGAAGCAGCTTCAGGTATGTATGTTGTCTGTTGTTCGGGAATTTGGGACTCCTGATAAATCGGAGTATCATCCCATATTTTGTCTATATTGGGGATTTGCTGTTTTGTAACCGCAGGTTTTTGCTTTGGTTTCGTTTCAGTTTGTACATCAGGTTTTATCGGAATCAGCCATACTAAAACTGAAATCAGCAAACATATTATAAAAAATAATTTTGATACAAGTTCGGATTTTTCTTCTAACGTAATGGTTTTTCTTTGCTGCTGTTGTTTTTTCTGCGGCACTTTATCTTCTATATAGTCGAAGGTATTATTGCCACAGTCGCAGTATTCTACTTTAGTTTTATATTCAGCTTTACATTCTGTGCATCTGTACATAATTTTATCCTAACATAAATAAACCGATTTTATATACAGCAAATACAATTAGCAAATTTATAAGCATTATAATTATAATTGCTGTCTGTCTTATTATATCAAAATTCTTTTTTGCTTGTATAAATTTTATTGCAAACGGGAATTCCAGTATTATAAAAAGTACTATACATACAATTTTAAACAATTATTTACTCCTTATAAATATTATATTTTCAAGCCTAATGGTTTTGTGCATCTGCGGTTTAACATTGATAATCACTGCTGTAGCCAGACAGATTATCAATATTGTAACAATAGAAATAATTGTAATTTTTGTTATACTCATCAGTAAGTTATCCTTTCATAATCCGAAAACTGTTCCGGAGTTGAAAATACTTCTTCCGTTCCTATTATAAACCCGCCTATAACAACAGTTGATGCCCTCTGTGATCCGCGAGGAAAGTTTAATATAGGTTTGCGCTGTAGATTTGCAATTGCCGGCTTTACTCTGTTTCGCGCCGTATCCATATAATTCGGGTTGGAACATTCGACTTTGATGTTAGAAACATTGCCGAATTTATCGACAACAAATGTGAACATAAATAATGTTCCTAAAGGTGCATAATCGATTCTGGAATCTCTCATAATCTGGTTTTGTAAATTGCTTCGCCATCTGTTCCAGGCTATAATTTCTTCCTGTTCCGTCATATAAGGATTTGAATATCTTGTGTTTGACGGTTTACTTTTTTGAACTTCATGTTTTACGGGTTTTTGTAATTCAACGTTTTTTTGCAGTTCAACAGGTTCTTCCTGTTCGGTTTCTTTTATAATTCTTTGTAAAAGCTCAAGTTGGGACGTGTTATCAGGTGTATTGTTTCGGGTTATTCTTTTTTCTGTGTTTTGAATTTTTTGAGGTTCCGGCTGAACATATTTTGTTGTATCTTTAATGCTTTGTTCTTTAACTTCGACTGTTTTATTTTGAGTTGTATTAGCTGCTGCTTGTTTACGATTAGCCTGTGTTACAGGAAGATTTTTTGTGTCAATCGTATCGCTGATTCGTGTCAGCTTAAAGTGCTCATCTTCAATAATCATAGGCTGATGCATATCAGGATGAATTTTTATTGTGAAGATGGTGAGTATTATAAATAAGATAATTGTTATAACTTTTAAAAAATCCATAACTAATCTTTATCTACTTTTGCAAGTAACTCATCACAGGCATAGATATCAAATTTTGTCTGGCTCAGCATCATTGTTTCCGCTATCAAAAGTGCTGTCGGAACAAGAGCTGCTACCAAACTTAAAAATATGCCCTGCATATCTCCGCCAATTTCTGTCATAAAATAAGAAACGTTCATCGCAAACTCAATAAATATGATTGCGCAGGCAATAGAGAGCGAACGTGTTTTTTCGGAATTCAGTCTTCTTACCCCTTCGAGTCCATAAATTGTAACACCGTGGTGTTGATAATCTGAAAAACCGTCCTGTTTAATTACCTGCGAGCCCTGAATTTTCTTAGTACAGAAAAAGGCGTTTACAAAAGAGAAAAATGCAAAGATAATTAAAAAGGTTGCCAGTACCAGAAATACAGGACTTATCCTTAACCCTGAAATCCTGACCCACCCTGCTGCTTCTGGGAAGCACATTGCAAGGGTATTAGAAACACCATAAGCAAGAAACGGCGCAGTTAAAATTCCGACAACGGTTTCTCCTGCAGATTTCAATTGGAGATTAAACATTTTATCTCTTATGTATTGAAGTTTTGAGTTGCTTAAACTGTTTATATATCGTTCAATCCACTGTCTGTAAGATTTTATAACACTTTCAAAATCTTCTCTGTATTCGTACTTGTCGAGTGTCATTGTCCACTCTGTTCCGTTGCATTTAAAGTATCCGCAGCTTATTGCAAGCACTGCCATTATGCCTGCGAAAAAGAACGAAATAAATATTGCAAATGTCATAAAATCATTTAAATTCATATAATAAACAAGGTTTACAACATAAATTCCGAGCACAAATATCAATGAAAAAATCAGCATAAAGCTCTGTCCGAGTTTGGCTGATTTGGACATTTCTTTTTGTACGTTGCTTTGCAGATATAGATAAATCCCCTGTTTTAAAAGCAGGCAAATACCATAGATTAATATTGTATAAATCCCCCATACTTTTATGTTTGTCGGCAGGTGGAGGAAGTTTGCGGATTCTTTAATTTCAAGTCCCATAAGATAATTTGAAACTCCGAATGCGCAGACCATTGCACTTAAAAACATTGCAATATGAAGAAAAATGCTTGTTTTTGAGTTTGTCGAAAGTTTTTGTTTCAAATCATTTATATGAAATGCAACCTGTTTAATTATTGCGACACGTGCATTTTCAAGATCTTCTTTCTGTTTTTCAAGTTTAACTTTTGTAACCGCGTTCACATCTTTTCCGTAAAGTCCTTTAATATCTTCTTCGGTTAAATCTTCTTTTCCTATTGAAGTTACGGTTTTTGTATGTACTGTTTGAGCTTCTTCAAGCAATTTTACGCTTACAAATTCCTCTGTCCCTGCAAACATAAGTTTACAAACATTTTTAACCTCAACTTTTTTTATCGGCTGACCCTTGAAAAGAACTTTGTCGCTTTGAAAAGTATTCATAATTATACATTTGTTTTCGCCGGCATTGTATTGAAGTGTCAGCAAAATATCATATCCCGGATTAATTACTACGTCACATCCCGGGTTTGTACCGATATTTATTACATCTTTATTAAATACTTTTTCGCCTGATGAAGTTGAAATTATTACTGCCATTATTCTTTTTTATCCTCTTTATTGCCTTTATATTAATTTTTATCTGCCTATTGCGTGAAGAAATCTTCTTATAGATTTATCAATATTCTGCTCCGGAGAAACTATCAAATGATTTTCTCCTAAAACGGGTGTTAATTTTTCTTTTACAAGATCAAGTTTTGCAGGATGTGCATCCAAAAACATCATAGAAATGTCAGGTGCATATTTTTTTATATTCTGAACATTTTTGGGCAGAATATCCCAGTTGATTTGTTTGTCTATTGCGCCTTCATTTTCGAGATCGCCTATAACGACAACAGCCGGAACATATCCGTTCTTTTTCATTGTCATGGCGTGTGAGAAAGCTTTTTTCAGCCCTACACCGTAAGCTGTACCATAATCTTGTGCGTCATACTGAGTGAAGGCATCCATTGATTTTGTGATGGTGCTTCCGTTCATAGGAGAACCTTCATATATCAAATAAGCATCCTCTGATACCCTTAGAATTTTTATCTGATCTTCCGGGTCAAGAAGGTTGCAAATTTGTCTTAAAGTCTTTTTCTGTTCAGGCAAACGTTCCTGATTAGAGGCAGATGAATCTATTACAAAAATTACCGCAGCGGGATGAAAATCGTCTACTTTAATTTGCTTTAACCCCGCCCAGATAAATTTTAATGCAACCGAAAGTACAAGAATTATTAAACCTAATGTGACTAATCTTTTATTTAACTTCATAAATAAAATATAGCATATATTTATTCATTCTGCAAATATATGCTATAAAAATAAACTCCTCAGAATTTTCTGAGGAGTTTAAATGTTTTAATCAAAATTTGTTTTTGTTTTATTAAATTTATCCATTTCTATTTTTGATTCTTTTAGAACTTTGGTCTTAGCTGTTGAAAACTCTTTAGGAGAAGTTGCAAATTTTTCAGCGACAGCCTTATCTACAACAGCATTTTTATTGTTAAAGCGCTGTATATCTACTTGTTTAATTGCTTTATCAAGCGGCTTTACTGTTTCAACTTCGCCCCTGAGGACTTTTCTTGTATCGACCATCATTCCATCCAATAGTTGTTGAAGTTTATTTGTTGTTTGTCTGTATTTTTCTAATAGGTATTTAGCATCAAATTCTCTTGCTAATTCTACTCCTTTTTGTTCGTCAAATTCTATATGATGTCTTGTTGCCTGTCCTACTGATAGATCAGTTGTAACTTTCCCACCTTTGCGTGACATACCTGCTGCAATATCTTTTCCGTCTGCGACTTTGCCCCCGTCTATAAATCCGTTGGCCTGCAAGGTTTTACCGCCATCAGCAGAAGCACGATATTTTACGACTGCCTGGGATGAACCCGGATTTGTGATTGATACTGCTCCCTGACCGATTACTTTTTTACCGTCTCTTAATCTCATACCCGCGATTGCATAACTTGATTCTGCTTTATAAGCTACATCAAGTTTGGGATCTTTTAGACCGTTTAGGGTTTTTTGTATAAGTTCACCTGCCTTTTTGTCTTGTTTACCGAGAGCTTCTAACTGTGTACGCCCCAAAGTAATGCGGCCTGCCGTGCCTTCTGTTTTCGGGAGTACTTTAATAATTTTACTCATAATTTTTCCGATTGACATAATTTAATTTTCCCCTTTCATTTTTCTTTACTTTTTTAAAATTTTTATTAATTCTTTTAATGATTCCTCTTTTGTTTTGAAAATCGATTTCCCCTTACTCTTTTATAAAAACATGCGAAAATCCAAAATTGCTGAAATTTATGAAGTTAAAAGTATAAATTAGCCAAATATAGAATTTACAATGCATTCCAGATTTACAAAACTTAATGTAAAATACTTTTAAATACTAAAAAGTTAAGTTTAAGAAGTAATATTTGTAATGGGTGTAAAACAGGAATTCGGTAAAAAAATTAAAAGAATGCGTTTAAACCGTGGTTTGACACAGGAAGAACTTGCAGAAGCCGTTGATTTATCACAGCGTGCTATGAGCGGCATTGAAACGGGTGAAAATTTTGCTTCGGCTGAAACAATAGACAAATTAGTGTCTGCTTTGGATACGACACTTGAAGAACTGTTTGCAACAAATCATTTGAAAGTAGAAGAAGATTTGCGTCAGGAAATTGATGAAAAATTAAATTCATTAAATAATGACAGTAAAAAGCTTGTTATCGTATATAATGTGATTCAGAGCCTGTTGAAGGAGTAATTTTATACGGTACGGCATTCAATGGTTCTGTCAATTTTAGTTCAAAGCTTGTGCCATCTGGAATATTTACATCTTTTCCCCTTTGCATAGCTCCTCTGAGCCCTCCTCCTAAAGCTCCTATTCCTCCATAGATTGCCATATTTCTTCCCCATTCGTCACTGCCGCCAAGTGCAGTAAATGCCGCCCCGATTAACATTGTCCCGAGGGCTCCTATGACAATATCCCTTGTCATTTTTTTAGCACGTTCGCTCTCTTCTTCAATATAAATTTTTTCTGTTGATATTTTTATAAGATTGCCGTCAGGCGTTAAGATTTCATTAAAACTAAATTCTAAGGCTCCGCTTCCATAGGCATAACCGGCATTTTGCGCATCTGTTGCAGAACCGTAGACAAGACTGCCTGCTGGAGCGATTAAAACACCGTTATAAGTCAAATTTTCGGAAAGAGTTGCAGTGAGTCTGTCATTTTTTTCTAAACTGCCTGAATTTATACCCGAATCAAAAGTTATTTTGAATGTGGTTCCGGCAGGAACATATACTACATTTCCCAGAAGCGGCTGAGGCTGCGGTGTATATGTATTATTCAATACTTCTTCCTGAATTACCGGCGGTGTATAATTTGTTCTGTTGCGGTGCTCTCTTTTTTTATAAAAATCGTTTTCAAGGGGCGCTGATTGAACAGGCTGGAACTTCTTCCTGTCAAATTCAGCCTGCGCCTCATCGCTGAAGTCATATTCTGCCATAACCGGCAGTGACAGTATTTGAAAACATAATAAGAGAGCCAAAATCTTTTTCATCACTTTAATATTATAATATATTCTTGAATTATTACAATATCCCTGTTATAATTTTTGAACAAGGAGAGGTTATGGAAAAAATATTGGAAATACTGGCAGTAGTTGTAAGTGCCTATATTATCGGCTCAATTCCGACAGGGTATATAATTGTTAAGCTTTTTACGGGAGAAGATATAAGAACTATCGGTTCTGGATCGACCGGTGCTACAAATGTGAAGCGTGTAATGGGTAAAAAGTGGTTTTTTATAACATTGCTTCTTGACGCATTTAAAGGTGCATTGCCTGTTGTACTGGCTGCATTATTTGCAAAAACTTTTACTAATATCGGGCTTTTGCCTGTGCTAGCTGCAGTTGCGGTTATTTTGGGGCACAGCAAGTCGATATTTCTTAAGTTTACGGGTGGAAAGTCCGTAGCATCAGGTGTAGGTACAATTCTTGCCCTAAACTGGCAGGTCGGTTTAATTATTGCTGCTGTTTGGGCTGTAATTACGTTTTTTACAAGATATGTTTCTGTCGGCTCAATTATTGCCCTTGCGCTTTCTCCTTTTATAATGTGGGCATTTAAGGTTCCTGTTGCATATATTTGTTATTGTGCGCTCGGGGCTTTGTATATAATTTATTTGCACCGCTCAAATATTCAAAGACTTATTAAAGGCGAAGAAAATAAGGTGAGATAAAATGGATTTTACAATACTTTTAATCGGATTAGGCATAGTTGTTGCACTATTTATAATCGGAAAGATTTTTGCAATACTTACAAAGATTTTAGTAGTAATTTTGATTGTAGCGGCTCTTGCTGTGGGATTTTTCATCTGGCAGAATAAAGAAACTAATCCGGACAAAACAGGGGCGGTTTATTCATATATTATGTGCTTGTAGTTTCCGGCGGCGATTAGCCTTTTACCATTTTTCTTAGCACGCTGCTGTTTGTAAAGTTTATATCCTGAGCGGATTTATCTTCTTTTGTTTGTTGAATAGCTGTTTTGGGCTGTTCTTTTTGATCTACTTCGTAAGTTTTTATAGGACGTTTGCCTGTTAAGCGTTTCATAAAGTCGAAGTACGCTTTTTTCAATCCTGTTGCACTGTTTTGTTTATTTTCTAGTTCAATCAGTTCATCTCTTGTGTGCGTTCCTACAGGAACTCCTACAGATGCTCTTGTCAGCCATTCTCCGAGAGTTGTATTTGTTACGGTAATCCAGCTCATTCCAAGTAGTGAACCGTTATATTGTCTGCTGAATGTGTTGTTAAATAAGTCGATTAAAAGCGTTTGATAGAACAGTCTGGACATTTCCTGAACAAATCTTTCATTAAACTTGGTTTTAGCACCTTCTACATCGTTTCCGTTTGATTTCAACATAACCATATTGTAATTATCTGTCATCAAGAACCATAATGTAGCTGCGGTTGCTGCTGTTTTTGCCAGATTTGAAAGGTCGCTGTTTGATACATTTGACATTGTATCAACGTTGAAAGCTTTTAAAATATTGTCGCTTACGTAATCTTTAAAGTCTTTTTTCGAGATTTTCCCTTTGGAATATTTTTCGGCTTCACGTCCGATGTTTTCCACACTTCTTGCTAAAGCAGATATATCATCTACTTTTTTTGAAGATTTGGCTTTAGGAGCTTTTTTCATTACAGCATTAACTATATCATTTGCAGCTTTATAAGGCATTGAGCCGTATTTCCAGATAAATTTGAACGGTGCAAGGAAGAAATCAACGGCCGGTTTAATTTTCTTTTCTTTAGCTCCGAGGCTGATAGTTCCGTCAGCATTTACGGATTTGGAAGCAATTTGTCTGTATTGCTGTGCAAGTTCCGTAAATCCGTTTTCTTCCAAAACTTTTGTTATATTATTGAATTTTTCTTTTGATATTTTAAAATTTTTAACCTGTGTAGCATCGGTATAAATTCTTTTAAAGAACCCTGAAAAATCAAGCCAGGCTTTATCGACTGTATTGATTTTTCTTAGCCCCTTTATTGCAAATCCTCCTCCGATGATTACTCCAAGTGCTTTCATTAAGGTATTGAAAGAAAGTAGAGGTTTTTGAGTTTTTTCATTATCTTTGGATTGATTGGAAGCTTTGAAGGTTACATCAGGTTTAATTTCTGCTTCCGGCGCGTTATTACGTTTATTTTCAGCGCGTGCTTCTTCAGGTGTTAACCTTGTAATATGTTTTCCGTTAATTATACGTGAAAATGCTTCTGTTGTAAGCGTTGTAATGGCTGTCATTAACATAATTCCCATTTTGGAATTGTTAATATATTTGTTTAAAGCTCCTAATGTTACCAGTGTAATATACGCATTAAAACCTATTCTTGCAACTTCCTGATTAAATCTTACTTTTTGTTCATGTTTTGCTGCTTTTTTGTCATCATCCATCATTCTTGACAGGTTATACGCATCATTTGCAAGGAATATTGCAGGAGGCAATCCCGATACAATTCTGTTTAGAGATCTTTCATGTTTTGTATCGTAATTTCCGGTTTTCGGGTCAAACATTTTTACTGAACGCTGGAAAATTGCAGAGGTAATTTCGTCCTGTGATTTTCCCTTTAAATTGTTTGCGGTTTCAAAAAGACCGCGCAGTGAATTTATCTGAGCGTCAATTTTTGAGCGTTGTCTTATCTTTTTGAATAGTGGTTTATTTAGAGTGGTCAGAGACCATTGTTTTAACGGTTTAATTTTCCCGAGTGCTTGAACGGTACCGTTTAAAATATCACCGGGGAGTATTTTGAACGGATACATAAGACCGTCCCAAACATGCTGAGGAATAGTTTTTTTCTTAAAGAAGATTTTATCACCTTCAACCTTAATCATTTTTTTTGCTAATTCTGATTTTTTAAGGTGGTCTAAAAGTTCTTCTCCGATAGATGTTGTAACTTCTTTACCGTCAACCTTTTTAGTTACTCCCATATATTTTTTTGCAAAAGCTTTGAATTCAGAGATGCTGTAATTGCCTGCATTTTTATATGAAGGAGCAAATCTCAGGGCAAGGCCGATACCTGCGATTGTTCCGAGCATTGCAAGTGTTGGAGCAAGAGCTGATGGCTTTTTCTTCTTTTCTCCGTTATTTCCGCTAAAAGAAAGACCTTTAAAAGATAAATCCTGGTGTTTATTTTTTAAAGGTCTCTCGTTTAAATTATTTTTTAAAGACATGAACTCGGAAGAAAGAGGAACATGTTTGACAGATAGTTCTCCTTTCGGTTTCTGTCGCTGCTTAACTGTATCGTAAGTTAATTTTCCTACAAGCATTTCTTTTTCCTTCCCGTCATGTATTTTTAACTGAAAAGAAATTTTTGACAAGTGGGAGTATATACAAAATTTACAATATTTTATAATTCATTATTTTAATGATCAGGAAAAACATTATATGGTATAGAACAACGCAATTTAAAAGGGGTATTCAGTTTTATTTTTAAGCGTTATATCTTTTGAAAGATTTTTCAATATTTTTGGAGATAGTATTTTTTACTGTATCGTATTCTGTGGTTAATGAAGAAATTTCCGTATCAAGATTTTTCATCTTCAAATCTAATGTTTCTTCTTTTGAGTTCAGTTTTTCTTTTTCGGTATTATATTTAGCTTCTGCCTGTGCGATATAGGTTTCATCGGCAACTTCTTTTATATAAGAATCTGTGCCATAGTTTACCTGATAGTAATAGCCGTCATCTTTTATCCTTGACAGATACAGCATGCCGTTTTGAAGCATTTGTTGAAGATAGTCTTTATCTTCAATATTGTTATTTTCAGTCCAGCCGTTGGCACAAATCTGGTTGAATAATGTGTCATAAAAAACCGCCTGTCCCAAATCATCACTGGATACCTCAGAACCTGTTGCCCAGGTAAAAGTGTAAAGAAGATCATCTGTGACAAGTTTGTTAGCTGTAAGTTTACCGGTCTGTACTTTATATTTGTCTTCACCGTTACTGTCAACAGCATCAACACCATTCATATAATCAGCAAAGAATGTTAAATACGCTTGCAGCATATTACCTATGCTAACCCTGTTTTTGTTATGGTTATGTCCAGTCGAAGTTCTTTTATAATCATTATTTATCCATCCGATATATTTTGATGCGTTTGCCTGGTCAGTTTGGTTAAATTTTCCATCTTTATTATTATGAAACTCCACATCATAACTTCCATCGTCATTTTTAGGTACATATAATTCTTTTATTTGGTTCTTTGCATACTCTAAAGCTGCCTCTGTATAACCATCTCCGAGGCCTAAAACTTGAGATAAGTATTCTCCGGTTTGGTCTAATATATTTTCTATTAATGTTTGGGCAGCTGTTGCCATCTCTTTATTAGGGTTTTTTCCTTTTCTGTTATACATATAAAGCTCGGCAGTAATATCCCCTTGCAGTAAATCCCCGAGATTAAATTCGGATGTCTTACTATCAGATTTGCTGTTTGCCGATATTTCTTTACTTTCATCACTACTAATAAGTTTCATATTAGCTCTATTACCGTTAACCATGTCTCCATCAATTGTAATATCAATGACAGCACCTATTTCATTTAAATATTCGCATAAATCATCAATATTCCCGCTCTCGGTAATAAGTGCAACTGTTGTATCGCCTCCAAAACCTGCACCCTGATTGTACGGCAGACCGAGAATTGTACTTGCGGTTCTGTCTGTTATTAAGCCCTGAGCTGCTAAACCGTTTACAAATGCATTACGCATAGTCTCAGAGGGCAAAGTTCCGA
>CALUQH010000038.1 GCA_944322885.1 Candidatus Gastranaerophilales bacterium
TGTTCGGGCGGTGCCGGCAGTAAGTGCACTCTCAAAACGGTAAGACCTATAAAATTCTTCTAATCTCTAATTGCTCTTAGTATCACAACTATAAAATTAGGGTCTTGAAGGCAAATAGCAATCCTTAAATAAGGATTGCTATTTTGCAGTGATAAACATTTAAAGTTCACGCCTGCCCTCAATCGCTTTTGCAATTGTTATTTCATCTGCGTATTCCAAATCAGCCCCGACAGGTAGCCCAAATGCAATACGCGAAATTTTAATCCCGAAAGGCTTTATCAATTTGCTAAGGTACAGGCTTGTAGCTTCCCCCTCAACTGATGGACTCAAGGCAAGAATAATTTCTTTTACATTTTCGTCAGTAAGCCTGTTTAATAATTCTTTTATTCTGATATCATCGGCTCCTATACCGTCCATAGGTGAGATTAAACCTTGTAAAACATGATACAGCCCTTTGTATTCGTTTGTTTTTTCAATTGCAATTAAGTCTTTTGTTTCTGCTACAACACAAATTGTAGATTTATCTCTCTGGGGTGAACTGCATATTTCGCACGGACTGCTTGATGACATATTAAAACAAATTTCGCATGTTTTTGTATTCTGTTTTGCATCAATCATGCTTTGTGCAAATTTTTCCACCTCTGTTAATGGCATTCTAAGTAAATAGAATGCCATTCTTTGAGCTGATTTTGGTCCTACCGAAGGAAACTTTTGGAAGTGTTCGATAAGAGCAGCTATTGATTTGGGGTAAATCATTAGAAGTTTAACCCCGGAATATTAATTCCGCCTGTTACGGCTTTCATTTTGGTTTCCATTTCTTTTGAAGCTTTATCGCTTGCATCAAAAATTGCCGTAGAAATTACGTCTTCCAACATTTCAATCATTTCAGGATCCACGGAATCCGGTGCATCAGGATTAATTGCTTCCGCAGAAAGCGAAATAGATTTAAATTTTCCCTGTCCGTCGCATACAACTTTTACTGCACCGCCGGCTGCTTCTCCGGTAATTTCTGTTTTTGCAAGCTCTGCCTGCGTATCTTTCAGCTTTTGCTGCAAGCTTTGAGCCTGCTTCATCATTTGCATAATGTTCATAAATTTCTCTCCTAAGTCTTAAAATATAGCTTTTCTATAACATTTATTATATAATAAAAATATGCAAAAGTACACTTATGTTGCTGAATCTTTAAAAAACGGAAAAATTATGCGCTGGACTTTTATGCCGTTAAAAGTTTTTATTGCGCCTATGAAGTTTTATTCGAAACAAGGACAGGAATATAAGTACAGACAGATGGTTTTGCGTGCTCTTGATGAATGGCAGAAAGCTACAAAAGGCAGAGTCGCTTTTAAAGTTGTCAATAATCTTCTGGAGTCAAATGTTAATGTTGAATGGAAAAGAGTTGAGCGTAAGGCCCTCGGACATTGTTATTTTAATTATGATGGCTCAAACAGATTATACAGTGCAGAGGTCGCAATAGGATTAACAGAAGGGCTCGTTCACGCCGATTATATGGATGAAGGCGAGGTATATCATACTATTCTGCATGAAATAGGCCATGCAATAGGTTTAGGTCATAGTCATAATCCTGCTGATATTATGTATACACCTCACCAGAAAGGTATTAATTCTGTTTCGAAGGGTGATGTATTAACTGTTAACTGGCTTTATACACTTCCGCAGGGAGCTACAACTGCAGAAGTTTCTTCAAAGTACAATATTGGCGGGAGCAATTTGGATGAAATTATTGCTAAGTTTATTGATAAAAAATCCCCAACGGAGTTTGAAAAAGTTAAAGCCTCTGTAAAGCTTCCCAAAAGAGACTTGCTGGAAGAACAGGAGGCTATTGCAAACCTGAGAAAATATCATATGGCTCTTCAAAATGTGCAAATTTCAGAAGATATGAAAAAATTTTTTTTTAATAAGAAAAATCGCTGATTTTGTAAAAAATTGCCATTAAATTTTTTTAGAGTATAATAAGTTTGTAATTTAAAAGATTTTTCAAGGGATATATAAAATTATGACAGTACAAGATTGGTTTGAAAAACGTAAACAGGCTCAAATTCAGCGTCGTGAACTTGAGGGTAGAGTTGAACTGGATATGGATCCTAATTTGTGGACAAAATGCGTTCACTGTGATGCTCAGTTGTTAAAAGAAGATTTAGAAAAAAATGATATGGTTTGTCCTTTGTGCGATTATCATTTTAGAATAAATGCAAGAACCCGTATCAAGCAGTTATTTGATGAAAATTCATTTGAAGAACTTTTTGCGGATATAAAACCCACTGATCCTCTTGAATTTGTTGATACTGAGAGTTATAAAGACAGATTAAAAAAGGCTCATGATAAAACCGGTCTTGATGATGCGGTGATAACCGGTATTGCTGATATTAAAGGCAATAAAGTCGCAGCTGCTGTTATGGATTTTGATTTCATGGGCGGTTCAATGGGTAGTGTTGTCGGTGAAAAGGTTACGAGAATTATTGAGAAAGCAATTGAGCTGCGTCTTCCTGTTCTTGCAATTACATCTTCGGGCGGTGCCAGAATGCAGGAAAGTGCTTTGAGTTTGATGCAGATGGCTAAAACTTCTTGTGCAGTATCAAGACTTGATGACGAAGGTCTTTTGTATATAAATCTTTTAACAGAACCTACGTTTGGCGGTGTTACTGCAAGTTTTGGGATGCTAGGCGATATTATTGTTGCAGAACAGGGCGCAAGAATAGGTTTTGCAGGTCGCCGCGTTATTGAACAAACAATCAGGCAGAAACTTCCTTCTGATTTCCAGACAGCGGAGTATTTGCTTAAATACGGTCAGGTTGATGTTGTTTCTTCACGTAAAAATTTACGTGATACTCTGGCTAAAATTTTAGAAATGCATAAAGTTGAGCGATAAGAGGATTTTATAAATATGACAGCAGTTTTGGATTTTGAAAAACCGATTTTGGAAATTCAGGAAAAGATTGAAGAATTAAAAAAAATAAGTTTGGAGTCAGGCATGGATCTAGATAAGGAAATTGAAACTTTCGAGCAGCAGGCGGAAGATTACAGAAGAGAACTTTACTCAAATCTTAAACCGTCACAAAAATTGCAGATTGCAAGACACCCTGAAAGACCTAATTTTCTTGATTATGTAAACCATATTTGTGAAGATTTTGTAGAACTCCACGGCGACAGAGAAGGTATGGATGACAGAGCTATAATCGGCGGTCTTGGAAAGATTGAAGGAAAGCCTGTTATGATTATCGGTACAATGAAGGGTAAATCAACAAAGGAAAACCTTGAATATAACTTCGGAATGCCGCAGCCTCAAGGTTACAGAAAGGCATTAAGACTATTTAAGCATGCAAATAAATTTAATATTCCTATAGTAACTTTAATTGATACTCCGGGGGCATATCCTGGGATAAGTGCCGAAGAAACTAATCAGGGCGGAGCTATTGCAGTTAATTTGCGAGATATGGCAAAATTGGAAGTTCCTGTTATAGCGATTATTACAGGTGAAGGGTGTTCTGGCGGGGCTTTAGGTCTTGCAGTTGCAAATAAAGTATTCTTGCTTGAACATGCTTATTATACTGTCATTTCGCCTGAAGGATGTGCTTCTATATTGTGGAGAGATGCTTCAAAAGCTTCAGACGCTGCAGACGCTTTGAAGATTACTGCTCCGGACTTGATGAAATTTGATATTATAGATGGTGAGATAAAAGAACCAGTTGGCGGTGCTCATACTAATTATGATGAAATTTCGGCTAATATGAAAAAGACTATCCTTGACAGCCTTGACGAACTTTCAAAGCTTTCTCCTGCTGATTTGAAAAAACAAAGACATGACAAGTTTAGAAAAATGGGTACATTTTTGGAATGCTAGAGGGCAGGATGTCAGAAAGACAAGCTGTTTATACTGAGTTACAAATTAAAATAAATCCGGCAATTGAGGATGTTGCTTCTGAGTTTTTTTTCGAGAATTTGCCATGTGAGGGTGTTGTTCTTGCAGAAGAAGCTTATAAAGATTTGGAAATGATATCTTCAACGGAAGGTACTTTGAAAGTATTTCTCACAAGTGTGCCTGAAAATCTTGAACAAATTATAAAAAATGAGCGCGAACTTTTAAAATCACGCGGACTTTCTGATGAAGAATTAGGTAGTTGGGATTTTGCCGTATCATGCAAGCCAAATGAAGATTGGTCAAGAAAATGGAAGGAAAAATGGGATATAACACGTGTTACGGATAAGATAGTTATTGTCCCTGACTGGCTTGAGTATTCGCCTAAACCTCAGGAGGTTGTAATAAGATTGGAGCCGGGTTGCGCTTTTGGAACTGGAACTCACCAGACAACACAGCTATGTATGAAAGCAATAGAAAAATATATGCAAAAAGGTGCAAGAGTTGCTGATATTGGAACTGGTTCCGGAATTCTTGCTATTTGTGCTAAAAAATTCGGTGCATCTTATGTATACGGTTGTGATAATGATGAAACAGTTATTGATGTCGCAAGAGAAAATGCCTTAAAAAATAATACTGAATGTACTTTTGAATTAAATACGGCTGATAAAATTATTGAAAAATTTGATTTCGTACTTGCAAATATTTTACATAATGTTCTTGCAGAAATTATGGGAGATTTGAAAAATATTATGAATAACGGAGCAATTATGGTTCTGTCGGGAATTTTAGACGAGAAAAAGCCAATTGTAATTGACGCAATTAATAAGTTTAATTTAGAACTTATAGAAGAATCTCATCAGGAGCAATGGGCTGCTTTGATTGTTAGAAGAAAGTTGGGATAGGATGAGATCATTATTATCATCTCCGCATTTTTGGGGAATTTTAACATTATTGATTGCCGTTGCAACAATTGCAGGTGGAGTGTTGCTTCTTAAATATTCTTACAGGTTGATTTTGACGGAAGATTACGGTAAGTTAAACAATAAATTTGGATTGCCCTTAAAATCAATTGATATAATGATTAAACGTGTCCCACTACCTAAATTTATTTGCTTTTTTGGGGTTCGTTACATTGAGCTTAACGCACCTGACACAGGGAAAGTTGATATTTATGATGATAAAATTGTTTTTAGCACTCAAAACTATGCACTTGTAATAAATACAAAGGATCCGGATTTTACAAAGAAAGTGTATGTAGAACAGCCTTATGTAACTTTATCAAATTTTGAAGGGGAGCTTCCCGAAAACGGCTCTCCCATAGGGTTAGAAATTATTTTAACCGATGAACTTAATGAATTAATTAAAAATATAATCAGGAGTAATCAAAATGTCTAAAACTGCAATAATTATACCGGCCCGCTATGGCTCATCAAGACTTGAAGGTAAACCGCTTTTAAAAGTTGCCGAAAAACCTATTATTCAATGGGTTTATGAAAAGGCTCAGCAGTCAAAACTTGCTGATATTATTATTGTCGCAACAGATGATGAGAGAATTTTTAATGCAGTAAAGGCTTTTGGTGGCAATGTTGAAATGACATCAGTTGAACATAAGTGCGGCTCTGACAGGATAAAAGAAGTT
Source organism: Candidatus Gastranaerophilales bacterium (assembly GCA_944322885.1). Lineage (GTDB taxonomy): Bacteria > Cyanobacteriota > Vampirovibrionia > Gastranaerophilales > Gastranaerophilaceae > Stercorousia. The sequence goes on from CALUQH010000038.1 coordinate 5,517, forward strand.
GTTATGCGTCATCCTGAAATTTCTTATATTGTAAACCTTCAGGGGGATGAACCTCTGATAAAACCTGAAAGTATTGATGAAGTTATAAAAAATGTAAAAGAGGATTTAAATGCGGATATTTCGACATTGATAAGGGAAATTACTGCTGAAGAGGCAGAAAATCCGAATTTGGTAAAATGTGTTGTTGATAACTATGGTTTTGCAATGTATTTTTCCCGTTCAAAAATCCCGTTTGAAAGAAATATCGGAAAAAGTCTATTCTATGGCCACCTCGGGATTTACGGTTACAAGCGTGAAGCTTTAATAAAAATGACAGAACTTCCTCAATCTTCCTACGAGCAGGCAGAAAGTCTTGAACAGCTTAGAGCTTTACAAAATGGTATGAAAATTAAAACTTCAAAAGTTGATTTTATACCTGTTGGAATTGATACTATTGAAGATCTTGAGCAGTTTAAAAATATTATAGCTAAGACTGTATAAATAATTTGCTAGGGTTTACGTGGAACAAGTTTGCAATTTTTAAAAGCATATTCAAGCTGACTTTTTCTTTTCGATTTTCAACCCTGCTGATGAATTCTCTGGAACAGCTTAATTTTTCAGCCATAGATTCTTGAGAGAGTTTGGCAGATGTTCTTAGCTTTTTAATATTGTGTGAAATAATCTCGTAGTATTTTTTCTCTTTATTATCCATATTATTATTAAAACTTTATATTAGAATTAAAGCTATGAAGAAATACATCACTTTATTGTCTAATTTTTCAATTAGGTTAATTGAATAAAATTTTGAAAAAAAGTACTTGCAATTTTTTAAAAATTAAATTAATATATAGATACAAATATTAAAATAAATTTAAAAAAATAAATATTTTGTAATATTTTGTGTTTATGATATATTATTTGTTAATGGTGTTAGATTATTTGAACAAAGGAAATTAAAGACTATGACTGAAAATGCAGAAATGCCTAATGAAACAGAAGATCGCCAGAGAATACTTTTAGCTGATGACGAAGCTAGTATACGCAGGATATTGGAAACAAGATTGAAAATGACCGGTTATGATGTATATACGGCTCAAGATGGAGAAGAAGCTGTTAATGCTTTTAATAAGTATAATCCTGATTTGGTTGTTCTTGACGTTATGATGCCTAAAATGGATGGTTATGGCGTGACAAGAGAAATAAGAAGAACTTCTGATGTACCAATTATTATACTTACAGCGCTCGGTGATGTATCTGAAAGAATTACAGGTTTAGAATTAGGTGCAGATGATTATGTTATAAAACCATTTAGCCCGAAGGAATTGGAAGCTCGTGTAAAAGCCGTTTTAAGACGTACAAATAACCGTGAAACCGTTACCCCGGCTGGTAAAGTAACTAAAAATGTGATTACTACTGGCAATATCAAAATTGATACGGCTCGCAGACAAGTTTTCAGAAAAAACGAAAGAATTCGTTTAACGGGCATGGAATTCAGCTTGTTGGAATTGCTTGTTAATAATTCAGGTCAAGCTTTTTCAAGAAATGAAATTTTACAGCATGTGTGGGCATATCCGCCTGATCACAGAATTGATACAAGAGTTGTGGACGTTCATATATCAAGACTTCGTTCTAAGCTTGAAACAGATCCTGCCAATCCGGAATTAATTCTTACGGCTCGCGGAATCGGATATATGTTTCAGCGCATAAGCTAAATAAAATTAATATAAAAAATTCCGTCTTAGAGGGCGGAATTTTTTATATTTAGTCTTGATTTAGATAATGTTTATGCTATTATAGAAAAGTAGCAAGTGGCGTCTGTCGTCAAGTGGTTAAGACCTCGGATTGTGGTTCCGATATGCATGGGTTCGAATCCCATCAGACGCCCCATTTTTGAAAACTCTCCTAATGGAGAGCTTTTTTATGCGCATGTTGAGGGGGAGAATCCATTAAGGCTGGCCTTTAATAATTGTTGAAATATTGGAAAATTCAACAACTACAGCAAATGTTCATGAATAAATAAATGTATAATATATATAAATTTATTACAATTAATAAAAAGATTTTTTTATAATTATACAATTAACGAAGTTTTTCAATAACTAATCTGCCGCGAAATTTACCTAATTTTTTCGCATTTTCAACTAATCTAGCAGCAAACCCTTCAGTCCATTCTGACGACGGTACGTGCTTAATAGAATCGATTTGAGATGCATACTCTTTTTCAAGTTTCAATTGAAAAATATCGTGGTTTAAACTATCAATTTTTGCCTTAAGTTGTGTGTTTTCTTGTTCCACTTTATTCAACTTTCTATTAGAACCTACCAATTTGGCACTGCCTACAACTACAGAAGCTGCAATAAGCGAGCCACCAATTACTTTTAATACTCTATTCATAATTTTTCCCTTATTCTTTACACATTGTATTATAAAATCTATAAAAAAAAAATTTGCTACTTTGTTATTTTTTATAATATTTTTCGATGTTTAATAACTTCTTTTTTATCCCTAACCCGCCGGCATAGCCGGTTAAATCGCCGTTTGTACCGATTACTCTGTGACAGGGAATGATTATTGCTATCGGATTTTTGTTATTTGCCATACCGACAGCCCTGCATGCCTTTTCATTCCCTATTGCTTTTGCAATATCTTTATAAGTACGGGTTTCTCCATACGGAATTTTTTGAAGTTCCTGCCATACCTTCATTTGAAATGGAGTTCCCGCAGGGAAAAGTGGTATATCAAATGTTTTACGTTTCCTGTTAATGTATTCTTTAAGCTCTTTGTATGTTTGTTTAATCAGTGAAGTTTCTTTTATATCGCAGTTGAGTTCTTTGAATGAAATATTTGTAATTTGTTCGTTTTCTTCGGCAATAAATATTTTTCCGATATCTGTTTGATAAGAATATTGATGCATTATGATTCCTTCAAATGCTTTATGTGTTTATAAACGTATAAAGACCCTAAAATGACAAAAATAAGGACAATTGCAATATCAAATTTGTGCCATATGTGTTTAAATGCTTCCATATTCTGTCCCATCTTTACCCCGACATATATTAGAACATAACTCCATACAAGCGAACCTAAAAATGTCAGAGTAAAGAATATTCGCTTTTTAGCTTTTAAAATTCCTGCTGGGAGTGAAATAAATGTTCTTACAACAGGGAGCATTCTGCATAAGAAAAATGCCCAGTCACCGTATTTTTCAACCCATTTGTCGGCTTCTTCAAGATCTTTGTGTGAAATAAGAAAATATTTTCCGTATTTTTCAACAAATTTTCTTCCGCCGAAGTACCCTAAATAATATGAAGGGATTGAGCCAAGAACACATCCGAATGCACCTGCAAGAGCCGCAACATGAAAATTCATTTCTCCTTTACTTACAATATAGCCCGCAAAAGGTAAAATAGCTTCGCTTGGCAGCGGAATATTGCAGGATTCTATTGCCATTAAAAGACTGATTCCCCAAGGCCCCATAACTGTTATTATATGCTCTATAAAGCTTATTAAATATCCCAAAATTGAATTTATAATTTCCATAATTCCTCTCTCTTTACTTATTATAATTTTATCAAAAATATTGCTTTTGAGTATTATGTTGATAATATTATTTACATCTGTTATAATAAAAATATTAATATTGAAAGGAGAGGTCGGATGAAAAAAGATTTTAAAAACGTCGGGGGGGGGGCACTCTAAGCTCTAAATCTGCCTTTACCCTTGCAGAAGTTTTAATTACGCTTGGTATTATAGGTGTTGTTGCTGCTATGACTTTGCCAGCCCTGATAAATAATAAGGGAAATAAAGAATTACAGGTTCAATTTAAAAAGGCATACTCTGAAGCGGCACAGGTGGCGCAACGGTTTTATGCTGAAGAGGGAATATCTATTTCGGAGTATTCTCGTTCAGCAGGGGTGAAAGCCACAATGGAAAAATTTTTGAGTTACTATAAAGGTTTTACAAAGGTCTCTGATTTTACTTATAATGATTATGATGAAGAAACCGGACTATATAAAACTCCTTATAAGTTGTATCCCCTATCTGGAAATTCAAGTGTAAAACCGGTTTGTGATGTAAGTGGTTATAGGGCTGATGCGGGAGGAAGGATGTTTTTGTTAAATGATCCTCCACATAATGCCAATGAAAATGGTCCAATTTTGTGTATTGATATAAATGGTGAAAAATTGCCGAATAGATATGGTAAGGATTTTTTCTTATTTTTATTTACAACAGATGGTTCTCTAATCCCAATGGGTGCTTCTCATAAGAATAATATTACGAGTTCAAATTATGGGGGAAATTTTTCGGTTACAGGCTCCGATTTTTGTAAAAATACAAATAGTTCTTCTAATCAATATGCCTGTGCATATTATGCCTTAGCCGATATTCACCCGCAAAATACAGGAAAAACTTATTGGAAAGATTTTATAAATGAGAGATAATTTTAATTATATTTTAAACATGTGCTTTGTAAAATATTTCTGTCTATTTCGTTAAAATTTTTGATAATTTGAGAAACGGCAGGAATATTTTTATAAAGTTCTGCACTCTCCATAGATGCCATTGCAATAATTTTACCTATGTGAGCAGCTCTTGCGGATTCTATCCCTGATACGGCATCTTCGACAACTATACAATCTTGCGGAGTTAATTCAAGTTTTTGTGCTGCTTTGATATAAATGTCCGGAGCTGGTTTGCCGGGGATTGTGCCGTCTGCGTAGACAATTTTGTCTATGTCAAACCATTTCTCAAGCTGAAATTCTTCAATATAAAAATCAACATTATCTTTTTCGGACATTGTTGCAATTGTACGCGGAATATTTTCTTCTTTCAAAAGATTAAGAAAATCAACGGCACCAGGTGCAAGCACAGTGTTTTTGTAATCTTGCCTGCACATTTCACGGTAAACGGCTTCTTTTTCTTTTGCCAATTCTTCGACCATTTCGGGCGACGGGCGTCTACCGATTAAATACGCAATAATATCTTCATTTGTTCTTCCAAACATATAATCGCGCATTTCTTTATCCGTAAAAGGTTCTTTACGTAGCCGTTTTGAAAATTCCCGCCATGCTTCAAGATGTTTTTCCGAATCAAAAAACAATGTTCCGTTAAAATCAAAAATTATACCTTTATACATTTATGCCTCTATATCTGATTTTCAATTAATTTGTTGTAGTAGTCTAAATAAATTTGTGCCTGTTTTGGTTTATTTTGCTGCTTGTATACATAAGCAAGATTGTAATGAAAATCCGCAACTGTATTTTTTAAATCAATAGCTGTCAAAAGTTCATATTTAGCTTTTCCGTATTTCCCTAATTTTATATATGCACATCCGAGATTATAATGAGCGTAGGCATATTCAGGTTTAAGCTTTATTACTTTTTTATACTGTTCTATTGCCATATTGGGACGGCCATCCTGCAGGTATATATTACCTAAATTGTAATAAGCTTTATAAAATGTTTCATCAACCTGAATCGCTTTATTATACATAAAAATGGCTTCATCAATTTTTCCCTGATCCTGAAGGATATTTCCGAGGAGAAGCCAATTTTGCGCGGTTCTTTCTTCTTCCGGAATGCTTAAAAATAAATTGAAAGCACTTTTTATGTCATTTTCTGCATACAAAACATTTGCCTGATTTGTGATGTTCTGAGATTGCTCGGATTGAATAATTGAACTTACTTCTTTTTTTTGTTCCCACGGCATTGCAGCAAATGCTAAATTTGTGCTCAAAGTTGTTATGAGTATTGTATAGAAAAATCTTCTCATAAGAGGATTATAGAATAAATTGAAAAAAATATCCAGAATAATTTGACTTTTTTTATAAATGATTCATATTGTTATTGATGTCTCTTTTACTGATTTAATACCCGCATTTTTGACTCCTTGATGCGGGTATTCTTTTTTTATTAAAAAAAAGGCTGATATTACTCAGCCTCTACTACACTTTCACACTACTATATTATATTTTGGGTAAATTTTTTGTTAATCCGAGAGCAGCCATTGTGCCTACTGCAGCACCTGCAAGTATTCCCCAGAATGTTTTGCTTTTTGCTCCGGTTTTAATTCCTTTCCAGATTAAGCTTGCAGATGCGAGTGCGCCTCCGCCAATTACTGCTCCGCCTACGATATTTCCTGCGAATTTTTTTGCATTTTCGGCTCTACCTACAGGCTGACCTGTTAGTTCGGAAATATTTTCTTCTGCAGTTTTGCCATCAGCAAATCCGAATGTTAATGTTTGCAAGAAACCTTGAGTAAATGAATCTCTGCCGTATTTTCTGATGTCTTCATGAATAGATACACCTGTGCATTGTTTATATAAGCTTGAAGCTCTATTAGCTACGTCTTTTTCATTAGCATTGGCTCCGTACAGGTTTCTTACACTGTCTTTAAAATCTTTATATGCCTGTATAATTTGTTCCTGTTCATTTTGCATAATCTTTTCATGTAATAACCCTGCTTGTTTAGCAATACCTTCTTCAGGAGCGTTGAGTCTCAGGTTTGCATTTCGCATTTTTTGCTGATAATTAACCTGATTGTCAATCATGAAGTCCTGATATTTTTGGTAGTTTTTGTAGTAGTCTTCATAATTGTATCCGCCACCGCTAAATGTCGGCATAAACGGCATCATTCCACCCATTCCTCCCGGGTATGCACCGAAGATGCTTGCATTCATACTAAGCATCGGATCCATCCCCATCATCGCCGGCGGATAGACATCTAATCCTGTCAAGTCATTCAGTGCTATTTGATTATTGTACAGGTTCGGATATAATCCGTATAATCCTGCAGCAGCCATATTGAAACCTGACATAACCTAACCTCCAAATTGAATTTTAACCTACCTTACTTATATAAAAACTTTTTAGTTAAAGAAATTGCCTTTTTAATGAAATAAATGTTACAATTTCGTAACAATAGTGTATTGCTTTTTTCTTTAGAAACCTGTAATATGCTTATATAATGAGGTATAGCGGTTGAAAAAGTTTTTTTCAGGATTATTTACTTTATTGATAATTGCGGCTATAGGTGCTGCAGTATATTTTTATCCGCACTTTTTCCAAAGGCAAATAGATAAAGTTCAGGGCATGTATTATGTTCATAAGGGGGATAAGGCTTTAAAAAAGCAAAAACTACAAAAGGCCATCGAATATTATAACAGAGCTGTTGCGTTATACCCCGGTCATTACGGTGCCTGGTATAATCTAGGTAATCTATATGTAATTTATGAAGATTATTATTCTGCTGTTGATGCTTATGAAAAAGCTTTTGAATATAATCCAAAAATGATTATTGCCAGAATGAATTTCGGAATTGTTTCTGCGGAAAAACTTGGGGATTTTGACGGTGCAATTAACCAGTATGACGAAATTATAAAAACTAAAAGACATCTTCTTTCTATTCCGTTTGTTTACAGCAACAGAAAAAGTTATAAAGTTAACAAGGGGCTTGCATATTACAATAAAGGTGTTGCATACAAACAAAAGTCAATTTTTCTTAATGATGAGTATGAAATGCGCAGACAATATCTTTTAAAGGCATTAACCGCTTATAAAGAAGCCTGTAAAATTTTGAAGAAAGATTATGATGCGAGATACAATCTCGCTTTGACTTATCATCTTCTCGGTGATTATCAGGAAGCAGGGCTTGCCTACTGCAAAGCAATTGAACTTGCTCCTATGAATTATGAGGCACATTATAATCTGGCTATACTTTTAAGACATTTAAAATATTACAAAGAATCTTTTGAAGAACTTGAAAAAGCAACAACACTTATTACAAATTCAGGCGGAAATACAAACAGACAGAGATACATTTTTGATGTCATGAATGACGTTACCAGAACAATTCTTGCTAATTCTAACAGTGATTTGATAGATAAAATAAGTGATGATAAAGAAGAAAAACATCCGACCGTAACCTATATTAACGGAAAAATTGTGTTGACGGATGAACTTGATAATGCAATTATAAAAAACTTTAAAGTTTGCGGTTCTAAAGAAATTTTTCAGGAAGATATTGATGGAGATTATAACGAATTTGATAATGTAAGATACAATGTAAATGTTCCCGGGGTTGAATAATTAACCTTTTACTGCCCCTTCGTTTTCTCCTGAGATAAAATATCTTTGCATTGCGAGGAAAAATATTAAAATCGGAATAGTAGAAAGAATTGAACCTGCCGCAATAAATCGCCAGTTTGAGCTGAACATTCCCTGGAGGTTATTAACTCCGACAGGCAGTGTATACATAGCTTCTTTGGTAAGCACGATACTCGGCCACAAAAATTCGCCCCATGAACCGATAAAGGTAAATATTGCAAGAACTGCGAGCGACGGTTTTACCATTGGCATAAGAACTTTCCAGAATACCTGCCATACATTACAGCCGTCAACGATTGCAGCTTCTTCCATTTCTCTCGGAATCCCAAGGAATGCCTGACGCATTAAAAATATTCCGAATGCGTTTACTGCAAACGGCATAATTAATCCCATAAATCCCGCAAAATTGCTTACAGTATCAATAAGATGCAATTTTATTGTAATAAGATAAACCGGAAGCATAATTGCCTGAAAAGGTATCATAATTGTTGCAAGTACCGCAAAAAATGTTATTTTTTTGCCCTTAAACTCCATTCTTGCAAGAGGATAGCCAGCCATAGCCGACAATATTAAATTTAAAATAACAGTTCCGCCCGCAACAATCATACTGTTTATAAAATATCCGATAAAATCAACTTTATCCCAGACTCCCGAATAGTTTGCCCATGTAAAATCTGATGGTATTATCTGCGGCGGGTAAGCAAAAATATTTTCGCTGTTCCCTTTTAATGAAGTTGATATTAACCATATAAATGGGAAAATTGATAAAAGCGAAACAGAAATTAATATAATATGTGCATATAGATTTTTAAATTTTATTCCTTTCAAATTTTAAACCTTTCAATTAAATTTGATATTTATTTCTTTCAAAACATAATATATTTATTAAAGAAAATACCATTACAATTAGAAGAAGTACAACTGCCATCGCAGATGCAAAACCTAAATCAAGGTTTTCAAATGCTCTTTCATAAATATAATAAACTATTGTTTTGCTAGAATTTAAAGGGCCGCCCTTTGTCATAACATAAATTTCCGCAAAAACTTTCATTGCCGATATCGCGCTTATTGTAGTTACAAGTGCAATTGTAGGCATTATATGTGGAACTGTGACCGTTAAATGTTTTGTCAAAAAATTTGCCCCATCAATTTCGCATGCTTCGTATAATTCCTTGGGAACACTCATCAGAGCTGCCAGATAAATTATCATATAATACCCTATCCCTTTCCATATTGTTACAATAATAACCGAATACAGGGCATATTTGGGATCTGTGAGCCAGCCTATAGATTCAAAGCCGAGTGAAGTTACAATATAATTTAATATTCCCTGATCAGCATACAACCATTTAAAAGCAATAGCCGCAACAACAATCGATACAATTACCGGAAGATAAATAAGTATTTTATATAAAGTTACCCCTTTAATTTTTTGATTAATCAATATTGCAAGAAACAGCGGTAATATCGCAAGCACAGGCACCGCCACAAACAAATATATAAATGTGTTCCACATAACTTTATAAAATACCGGATTGTTAAAAAGTTTAATGTAGTTATCTATGCCTATAAACACTGGATTATATATATCTTTTGAATAATCCAGAAAACTTAAAGCAAATGTCTGGAAAAACGGAATAAAAAAGAATATTACAAGCACAATTGCAGCAGGTAACAGAAATAAATAAGGAGCTAATTTCCCGTAATATTTAAACATAGATTAATTATTACACTATTTCAATATCCGGTCAAGATTTTAATTTTTACATCTTACAAGCCATATGTCGCTCACTACATTTTCAAGAACACGTTTGCTTACAGAGCCTGTTAAAAATCTGTCTAATTTTGATTTGTTTTTTGAACCGAGTACAATTAAATCTATTTCGTTTATCCGTGCGTAGTCTATTATTTTTTGTGCTGGAATGCCCGTAAGTATTGTTGTTTCTTTTACATTGATTCTGTGTTGATCAAGTAGCGTCTGTATATCTTTGATTGCACTTGCCGCATAAATCTGCTGCTGCTTCTGAATTTCCAAAAGCCAGTTTGTATCAAGTGTACCGTCTAAAAATAACAGATTAGGATCTTCATTTACCATACAAATATAAATTTCTTTATCTTCAAGTTTCATTTCCGGAAGTATTTCACTGATTATTTCAAGTGAGCATTTGGTTCCGTCTGTTGTTAAAAGAAGTTTTTTCTTTTTATTTTCTTCTTTTGCGATATAATCTGATATTTTGCTGTTGTTGATAATTTCCTGCGACACAGAACCCAGCCATTTTTGAATTCCTTTTTTGCCGTGCGAACCCATCAAAATTAAATCATAATTTTCTAATTCTGATTGCTCAATAATGCTATCAATTGCAGAACCGCAGCTTTTTATGCGTTTGCCTGTTTCAAGCCCTAGTTTTTTTATTTCTTCTTCAGCGTAATCAAGTATTGTATCGGCGACATTAGCACAGGAGTATGTAAAATTTTCCTCTTCAATGGTTATTTCTTCCGGCAGAAAGCTCCAGTCAATGACGCATATTGTATCAATAATCGCATTTTTTATCCAGGCTGATATATTATGCAGAGCATTAAAACTTATTTTAGAACCGTCTGTACAAAATAATATTCTCATAATTTCTCCTTATATTTTTTGTTTTTCTATATATATAATTTATGTTAAGGAAAATTACATTGTCTGGTATTCTATATTTTTTTCTGTTATTATGTTTTTACGGGAAATGTTTTTATAGGAATAATGTTATAGTTATGTCATCACAACAAGATGTTAAACAAAAAATTAATCTAAGGGATTACAAAGTTTTAATTGAAACAATAGCCAAGGTAGAATATCAAAAATTTTCGACTTCGCATCTTATTGATTTACCGGAACTTATTAATATTGGTAATCATACTTTATATATTTTATTTAAAAACAATTCTCCAGACAGCTTTAACAGTACATACCTTTCCACTGCAATTAAGTGGGCTATAAGAAACGAAGTCAGACGAAGGTATAAATGGTATTCTTTAAAAAATAAAAAGCAGCAAAATCTTGATGAAGAAGACGGTAATATAAGAGAAGAAGTTTATAAAACTATTCTTTCAATTGACGAGATGCAGGATGCAGAGGTTCCAACGCAGATTAAAGCTGAGGATAAAACCCCTGAGGAGTGCATTGAACTTACAGAATTGAAAGCTGAGATTATTGAATCTATGAAAAAACTTCCCCAGAGAGAAAGAGAACTTATTGAATACAAATTTTTTAAAGATATGAAACTGCGGGAAATTGCGGAGGAGTTTAACATTTCTCAGTCGCGTATTTCTCGTATTATTCAGTCGGGGTTAGATAAAATTAAAAGGGACTTGAAAAGGCAGGGGATTATTTAGTGAAAACTATTTTTGAAAAGGATAAAGGCGTATCAGGTATATGCCTTTGTGATGAACAAGAAAATTTAGATTTTATTTCGGACAGTTTTAAACGAAAATTGCCTTTAGACTTGCCAAATGTAAGTGAATTGGAGGCACTAAGACACTATAAAGAACTTTCGGATAGAAATTTCTGTATAGAAAAGGGTTTTTATCCTTTGGGCTCCTGTACAATGAAATATAATCCCAAGGTTAATGAACTTCTTGCATCGTTGGAAGGTTTTGCAAATCTGCACCCGCTGAATGATGATGCAGATTGTCAGGGCGCTTTAGAGCTTATGTATAACCTTCAAGAAGCTTTAAAAGAAGTTACAGGTATGGATGCAATTACATTACAGCCTGCGGCAGGGGCACAAGGTGAACTTACCGGCATGATGATTATAAAAAAATATTTTGAAGTAAAAGGTGAAAACAGGACAAAAGTTATAATTCCTGATTCTGCACACGGAACAAACCCTGCAAGCGCTCATCTTTGCGGATTTGATATTGTTCCGGTAAGGTCGAATGATAAAGGGCAGGTCGATATTGAAGCACTAAAAGAACTTGTTGACAGTGATGTAGCTGCAATAATGATGACTAATCCAAATACTCTTGGAATTTTTGAAGCAGATGTACTTGAAATTTCAAAAATTATGCATGAAAACGGCTCTTTACTCTATTATGACGGTGCTAATTTTAACGCAATAATGGGTTATACAAATCCTAAGTTAATGGGGTTTGACGTTGTTCATTTAAATTTACACAAAACATTTTCGACTCCCCATGGCGGCGGCGGGCCGGGAGCAGGTCCTGTAGGTGTTGTTGATAGCTTAAAAGATTTTTTGCCCTCACCTGTTGTTGATTTTGACGGTAAAAAGTATTTTAAAAATTATAATATAAAACATTCTATTGGCAGTGTAAAAGCTTTTTACGGTAATTTTTCTGTTCTTGTTAAAGCTTATGCGTATATTCTTATGATGGGGCAGAATTTAAAAGAAGCAAGCGAAAATGCTGTCTTGAATGCTAATTATTTGAAGGAAAAGCTTAAAGGTGCTTATTTGCTGCCTTATGACGAACCTTGCATGCATGAATTTGTATTGTCAGGTGATAAACAGAAACAAAACGGGGTTTCTACACTTCATATTGCAAAAGCACTAATGGATGAAAATACCCATCCGCCGACTGTGTATTTCCCGCTGATTGTGCATGAAGCTATCATGGTTGAGCCTACAGAGTCAGAAACTAAGGATGTGCTGGATGATTTTGTCAGAGTTATGTTAAAAATTGCGGATGAAGCTGAAACAAATCCGGAAAAGGTTAAGTCGGCTCCGCATACTACTCCCGTAAAAAGGATTGATGAAACATTGGCTGCTCGTCATCCTAACTTAAAATTTGTACAAGAATAAAAAGAGAATTAAGCCATGAATAAAGAAAATAAAAAATTAAAAGTCGCATTTCCCCATATGGGAACAGTATATATTGCCTGGTCGGCAGCATTAAAAAAAATAGGTGTTGAACCTTTTGTCCCGCCATATACAAGTAAGAAAACTTTGTCACTCGGAACAAAACATTCGCCGGAAGCAATTTGTCTGCCATATAAATTAATTTTGGGTAACTTTATTGAGGCGATAGAGGGCGGTACTGATTATGTCGCAATGATATCTTCTCCTGGCTGCTGCCGTTTGGGGGAATACGGAAACTGTATAAAAAATGCTCTTACGGATTTGGGTTATCACACAAAATATATTGAATTGACTCTTTATGACGGGTTAAAAGGGATGTATGATTTTCTGAAAGCTATAAGCGGAAAGAATGATCCTATATTGTTTGCCAGAGCTATCAATATTGCAATCAGAAAAGTTTTTGTCCTTGATGATCTGGAAAATCTTTTATCTTACTACAGAGCAAGAGAAATAAATTTTGGCGACGCTGAAAAACATTATAATAAGGCTCTGCAGATGATTAAGGATGCTGATAATACCAGAAAGTTAAAAAAAGCAAAAAAACTGGCTTTTGAAGAGATGAAAAAAACTCAGATTGCCCCTAAAAAAGAGGTTTTGCATGTTGATTTGACAGGTGAAATTTATCTTGTTTGCGATGAATTTTCAAATCAAAATATAACAAGGGAACTGGGTAAAATGGGTGTACAGACTCGCAGAAGTCTTACAATAAGCAGTTTCTTAAAAGATGCTATTATTCCAAAAGTTTTCAGAAAAGGAGAAACACATCTTCAAAGAGCTTTTAGAATGGCTAAACCTTATCTTATGAGAGATATCGGCGGTGATTCGCTTGAATGTGTTTCAGATGTTGCATATGCAGATGAAAGAGGAATTGACGGTATTATACATATAAGTCCGTTTACCTGTATGCCTGAAATTATGTCACAGAATATTTTCCCTGCAATGAGAGAAAACTGTGATATTCCTATTTTGCCCTTAATTATGGACGAACAGACTGGAAAAGCCGGATATCTTACTAGACTGGAAGCTTTTGTAGATTTAATGAAACGAAGAAAAAGAAAGCTTTCGGCAAATGCCTCTGTAGAAGAAAAATTGGAAGAACTTATTAAGTAAGAATGATATTTACATTGTTCATTAATTGAGGTTTTAATTTAGTATGAGAAAATTGTTTAAAGATGCCGCTAAAATCACAAATTATAATTTAATTTTAACTATTCCGTTAATTATATTTATAAAAATATTGGATTTATATTCTTTGTATTCAAAATATACTGTAGATTCTGTCCTGAAATTTGTACTTGCTTCCATTACGGTTCTTTTCATGTTCGGGGTCTTTTGTGCAGGCTGGTTTTATATGGTTGAAGGTGCAATTAATCTATCCAAAAAAGTTTTTGTTTTGGATGAGGACAGAGCAAAAGCTACTTTAAATTTATTTAAGACAATACCTGACGGAGTCGGCAAATTTTTCTTATCTTTTGTCGGTGTATATGTAATTTTCTTTTTCATTCAGGTTATAGCAACTCCGCTGGTGTATTTTTTAGGGGCAAACATTATCGGTTCTCTGGATGATGCTTCAATGCAGAGTCTGCAGCAAACTGTAATGGATCCGGCAGTTGCATCAAATCAGGGTATGGCATCTTTTATCGATAAATTAACTCCTGAGCAAATTGTATTTTTCGGTAAGTGGAGTCTTTTGTTTATGGTTGTAACTTCGATAATTATGTATTTATTGATGTTATGGATTCCTGAAATTATTTATAACACGAATAATCCGTTAGTTGCATTGTGGCGTTCTGTTGTAAAACTATTCAAAGACTTCTTTACATCGTTCAGATTATATATTTCTTTGTGGCTTATGGGGTTTGCATTATTGTTTATAAATACGTTTGCAGTCATAAATCCTGTTGCATATATAATTATGAGTATTGCTCTTTTTTATTTTTCTGTTTATTTTGTTGTCCTTATTTTCTTATATTACGACAGAACCTTTATGGTAAGGGCAGACGATGTTAAAGAATAAGGTAATAGCCGTTGTCGGTCCAACTGCCAGCGGAAAAACTTTATATGCCCTGGAACTTGCACAAAAACTTGGCGGAGAAATAATATCTGCTGACTCAAGACTTGTTTATAAAGGCTTAAATATCGGGACTGCAAAACCTTCTGCTGAAGAACAATGCTTAATTCCGCATTATATGATTGATATTGTAGAGCCGGAAGTAGATTACTCGGCGGGATTGTTTGTAAAAGATGCTAAAAAATGTATAGATGATATTTTATCCCGCGGGAAAGTCCCAATTATTGCAGGTGGAACCGGTCTTTATTTTAGATTGTTGTTGGAAAATTATGACCTGCCTGATACAAAGCCTGATTATGAGCTGAGAAAAGAACTCTCTAAATTGGATTTTAAAGATTTATATAATATTTTGAAAGAACTTGATGCTGAAGCTGCTAACATAATAAATGAAAACGATAAGCGTCGTGCAATAAGATTCATAGAGGTAATTAAACAAACGCAAGTTCCGCTGTCAAAGGCTCGTGGTTTTAAAGAGCCTGAGTATGACGTTGAATGGATAGGCCTAAATTTTCCGAGAGAAGAATTGTATAAAAGAATTAATACACGTGTTGACTTAATGATTGAGCAGGGGCTCGTTGAGGAAACAAAAAATCTGCTTGAAAAGCATGGACGGATTTCTAATGTAACGGATACTATAGGATACAGGGAAATTATTGCTTATCTCGATAATGCCATGACTTTAGAAGAAGCCATAGATAAATTGAAACAAAATACAAGGAATTATGCGAAACGGCAGTTGACATGGTTCAGAAAAAATCCTGAAATAAAATGGAATTGTTATCCGGAACGCAGATTAAAATAATTCTTTTTAAAGATGAAAAATTTTCTTTATTATGTTACAATTCTCTCAAAAGAGGGTTATGTGATGAGAAATTTTTTTAAATATTTAGGGATAACAGTTTTATCATTAATTTTGCTGCTTTATATTTTATTTTTAGCTGCGCCTTTAATCTTATCGGGGATTGCAAATTCATACAGTACTCAAATATCAAAAATAATTGAGGACTCATGCGGTTTTAAGCTGAAAATAGATGATATTAAAATTCTTACAACTCCGAAGTTAACAGCTGGCGTTTATGCCGGACATATTGAAGCGGCTATGCCTGACGGCCAACAATTTTTGATGGTTGATAATGTTCAGGGAAAAATTTCTTTATTGCCGTTAATTATTCGTAAGATTGAAATTGATATGATTGGCGCAGATAATATTAATTTGAATTTGAAAGTAAAAAAAGACGGAAAATTTTTGCTTGAAGATTTCATCCCTAAGGCAAATGAAGATAAAACTCCTGAACAGCCGGAGATAGTTTCTTTGCCTTTCGGGCTGAAGCTGTCAAATCATTTGCCGGATATCAGAGTAAATAATTATAATATCTCGTTTATTGATGCTGTAACTGATAAATCTTATTCAATAAGCGGTGAAAAATTCTCTATAAAAGATTTTATTCTCAATAAAAAAATAAAAGTTTACGCAATAGGGCAGGTTATGCTTGATGACAGAGTACAATTCAATTATGATTTGAATTTGTATAACAAAGTTATGCCTGATTTGGATTTAAATGATTTGATTTTTTCTGCATCAAAGGAAGAAACTGCAAAAACTCAGCCTGTTAGTATTAATATAATTAGTGTCTTAAAAAATATATATTATAATCAATTTAGTGCAAATATTACAGCTGATTTAAAAACTTCAGGTACATTTGATGATATTAAGATAAACGGTTCTGCTGCTGTCTCTGAGATGGGGCTGGCTGTAAAACAGAAAAAACTTCCTGCTAGTAATATCGATATGAAATTCAGCGGTAATAAAATATATATGTATTCTAAATTGTATTCTGCGGATAATGAAATTACTGAATTAACAGGTGATTTTAAGACCGGTAAATCTCCAAAAATTGATTTGAATTGTAAATCAAATGCCCGTTTTAACAGTATATTGCGTATACTTGACAGTATTGCGGAATCATTTGGGTATAAGGATTTAAACACATTAACTGCAACCGGTTCAATTGATGCTGATTTTACTCTGAAATCAGACCTTAAAAAGATTGAATCCTCGGGATATTTAAGAATTAATCCTTCATCATTTTCATATAAACTTTACAATATTTTTGTCAATGATGTTATTGCTGATATTGATTTTTCTAACAATATGGTTAATATAAAAGATGCCGGACTGTCAATATTGGGACATCCTCTGAAGATTTCCGGGACTTTAACCCCTGAAGCTGTTGCAGATATAAATATTATTGCTGATAGGTTACAAATAAAAGGTTTACTGCTTGCTCTCGGGCAGGTCCAATTATTAAAAGATAACGATATCAAATCAGGAACACTTACGCTTAACGCATTGTTAAAAGGCCGTTTAGACAGAATTGTTCCGACAGTAAAACTATCTATTGATAATATTAATATAAAAAACAGTCCTGCTAATACATCAGTTAAGTTAGCTTCTGCAAACGTTGATTTAACAACTGACGGCAAAAAAATGAGCGGTTCCGTTAAGGCTTCGAATGCAAGTGTTATTAATCCTGTGGCAACTGCTTCTATGCCCGAGGCACAAATTACATTCGGCAATAAAGATATAATTATTGACAATTCGGATGTTTACCTTAACAATTCAAAAATAGCTGTTACAGGTAAAGTTTCGGATTATATGTCTGATAAGTTGAAATTTACTATAAATGCGAATGGTAATATTATCTCATCAGATATCAAGTCAATGATACCCGCTGATTTAAGAAAAGATATTGCCGCAAAAGGTTCTTTGCCTCTTGCAATATCTATATCTGGGGATACAAATTCTCAGGATATAAAATTTTCTCTTGACGCGAATTCATCAAATTATGTTTCTGTTCTCAATGTCAGCCAGCTAAGCGGAAAATCTGTTTCTATCAAGGGTAATGTAAAACTTGCGGGGGATGCACTAAAGTTCTCCGATACAGGTATTTTTGCAAACAATGAGGGAATTGTATATTTAAAGGGTAACGTAAGTGATTTGTATAATTCTCAAAAATTAGGCTTAAAAATTTCTTTGCCTTCAAAAATATCAATGGAAATTCCGGGATTCAAAAAATCTAAACTTGATGCTTTCGGTGATGTTAATGTTTCCGGTATGCTTATGAATCCCCATTTGTCGGGCAATATTCAAATTCCAGTAATAAATATTCCTGATATGCTTATAAGTTTAAATGATATGTCAGTATCGCTAAACGGCCCTATTTTAAAAGGGAAGGGAACTTTAATGAAATTTGTCTCAGGCGGAATTGTTGCTGAAAATCTGGCCGCTGATTTCAGTCTGTTAAATAACGTATTTTATTTAAAAAATATATCAGGCGATGCTTTTGAAGGGAAAATTAAGGGTGATGTTTCATACAATATTGCAAACGGGAAGATTGGAGTTAATTTTTCAGGCACGGAACTAAATGCGGAAAAAGCAATTGCCGGTGCTGCAGGATTAAAAAATGCTCTGTCCGGAAAATTAGACTTCAATGCTGATGTTACTTTACATGGAACGACTGAAGCAGAAATGATGAAAAACCTGAAAGGTAAAGTTGCTTTCAATGTAAAAGATGGCAGTCTCGGAAATATAGGACGTTTTGAAAACTTTCTTTTGGCTGATAATCTTCAGTCGAATAGCATAATCAAAGCTGCTGTAAATTCAGTTTCGGCTTTGCCGACGGTTAAGAATACTGCAGAGTTTAAAACAATTTCGGGAAATCTGACATTTAATAATGGGTGGGCTAAACTTAATCCGATTAAAACATCAGGTCCTTCAATGGCTTATTATATAACGGGCCAATATAACCTTTTAAATGCAACGGCTAATGTGATTATTCTCGGTCGAATTTCCGCGGAGGTTGTAAGCCTGCTGGGACCTTTAGGGGACTTATCGGTGTCAAAACTTACTTCTTATATCCCAAAATTCGGGACGTTAACCGGAAACATTATTAACGCAGTGACCTCTGATCCGAAAAATGAAAATATTGCAGCTATCCCTCAGTTGTCATCGGGTAATACTAATTATAAAGATTTTAAGGTCGTATTTAATGGCGGTGTTGAAACTAATAGTTCTGTAAAATCATTTAAATGGCTGTCTAAATGTGATACTTCAGCACTTGAACAACCAACCGTGAAGGAACAGGTTCAGCAGACAAAACAGGCTGTACAGGATGCAGTGCAGCAGAAAATTGATGATATAAACGCTAAAAGAGAAGCTCAGAAACAGTCTGCGCAGGAAGCAAATCAGCAAATGAAAGACGCTGTTCAAGGGCTTAAAAATTTGTTTAAAAATAATAATAATCAAGAAACTGTAGAAACAAATGAAGTCTCAAATTAAGAGCCTTCATTTGTATTTAAAAAGCGTAAATTTATTTCTTTGTTTCAATATAATTAGTATTCGGGATGTATGAATTTTCCCCGTTAATTTCAATTTTGTCAAGAATTTTTGCACGTTTTTTACGGAAAAGCATATCTACAAATGCTTCCAAACGAGTAATAAACCCGGCCTCACCCGTCTGCTCATCTATAGTTAAATTAAGAAGCGGTTTATTAAAACGTTTTGCACGTCTTGTAATTCTTTCTACCATTAACGAGTCCGGTCCGCATCCAAAAGCTGTCAGTGTTATGAGACCGTCAATTTTCATATCTTT
Organism: Candidatus Gastranaerophilales bacterium; assembly: GCA_944322885.1. GTDB lineage: Bacteria > Cyanobacteriota > Vampirovibrionia > Gastranaerophilales > Gastranaerophilaceae > Stercorousia. The sequence continues at coordinate 25,180 of CALUQH010000038.1, forward strand.
AAGGTAATGGCCTGCTGCACCGGTCATTTCTCGTTCGTTTGCCCAGTACATATCCTCACGGAGAGCTTTAATGCCGTCATCCATTTGTTCGTTAGATAACTGGAGTGCAGAATAAACTCTTACATCCATTTTTTCAAGTTTATCAAATATCTTCATGGAAGTTCTTTCATCAAAAATATTGTATCCATGCGATATCAAAGCAATTGAAATCGGAAATTCTTTTGTCTGATTTTCTATAAATACTTTTCCCTGAAGAGCATAATTCATGGCTTTTTTATAGCTCATTCCAGATTTAGACATAATATGGAAGTTATTGTATGTCCTCCATCCGGCTTTTGAAGCTTTTTTTATTCTTTCCATATCAGTTATACCGAATGGTTCAGCCATTTCTCTTAGAAAGTCATAAAGCCCGTGATTTTTTTCAGATTTATCAAGAGTTGCTTCAATCATAGTGAAATCTTTTTTTACGACATTTCTGACTAAATCGGGCAGACCTCTGATTTTAGAGCAGTTATAAATTTTTGGAGCAATTGACTGAATTGACGGAACAAGAATTTTATCAACACCTTTGTCAATTAAATTAAGAACATGCCCGATATAAACTTTTATCGGAAGGCAAGTTTCAGTTACAACAAGAGCTGAGCCGCGTGTCATTGTCTCTTTTGTAGTAACATCTGATAAAACTATTTTAATTCCGAGATCAGTAAAAAAACCGTAATAAAACGGATAGTTATGATAAAAAGACATTCCTCTCGGGATACCTATTGTCATTTCATTATTTTTATTATTTTCCACGATTATAAATCCCCTTTGCTACTTTTATAATACTTCAAAATTAAATTTTTTGCTATTTTTTTATTTAAAATGTTACATAATAGATAATATGTTTATGATAAAATCTATAGAGAGGAGTTTAATAACTTAATGCCACATTTTTTTATAAATTCAAAAGAGGTTAGTAATAATAAAATAGTTATTTCTGATAAAGAAAATTACAACCATCTTGCAAAATCTTTAAGAATAAAAAAAGGCGAAAAATTGTTGTTGATTGACGAAAAACAAATTCAATACGAAACTGTTGTTGAATGTGTTACAAACAAGGAGATAACGGTTTATGTCGAAAATAGTTATAAATCTTCTCGCAGCCTTGATTTTAGATTATATCTTGGACAGAGCCCGCTTAGAAGCAATGCTCAATCAATTATTATCGAAAAAGCAACAGAGCTCGGTGCAGATGGTGTGTATCCTCTTTTTACTGATAATTGTGCTCTTAATAAGTCAGTTATCGAAAAGAAAATTGATAAATGGCAAAGAATTATGTATGAGGCTTCTAAGCAATGTGAAAGGGCCTGTATCCCGCAATGTTTTCAACCGTCATCTCTTGAAGATATAATTAAGCTAAAATGTTCGGGAGTTAAAGTTATAGCTTTTTGTGAGAGGCTTTCATCTAAAACTTTGCACGAATATTGTATGGAAAACCCTATACAAAAAAATGATAAAATTCTTGTTATTATAGGTCCGGAAGGCGGTTTTTCCGACAGAGAATTTGAGATGTTCAAAGATAATAATATTCCTATGTTAACGCTCGGGAATTTGATATTAAAGGCTGAAACCGCTGTTATTGTCGCTTTAGGAAATTTAATTTATGAATTCGAAAATTACGGAAAAAATTAAATCTGATACTATTTTATCTAAGATAATTACTGAATTTGACAATAAAATTTATCTTGTAGGCGGTGCTGTACGTGATTTTTTGACTGATAAAGAAACTACGGACAGAGATATTATTGTAATGGATGAGGATGCCGGAAAATTTGCCTTAAAACTTGCAGATATTTTTGATGCGACTTTTGTTCCGTTAGATGAAGAAAATAAAATTTACAGACTTGTTTTTCCTGACAAAGTCAATTATATAGATGTGACAAATCCTGTCGGCGGAACAATTGAAAAAGATTTAATGAGAAGGGATTTAACAATAAATGCGATAGCTGTTGATATCAGAACCTGTGAGGTTGTTGATATTTCCGGCGGTATAACGGATATTTACAATAAATGTTTGAATTATGTAAATGAACATAATTTTGAAGATGATCCGTTAAGACTTCTAAGGGTGTATAGATTTCAAGCTGCTCTGGGATTTGAGCTGGCTCCTGAAACTATACATGCAATCTGTAAATATGCTATTCTTATTCATAAACCTGCGGTTGAAAGAATAAATTATGAAATTTTGAAATTATTCAGCGGAAAATATGCTTCAACCGCTCTTGAAAATATGAATAAAACCTGGATTTTGGAAGAAATATTCCCGTTTGTTAAGGAATTAAAACAGGTTCCGCCTAATTCTCATCATCATCTTGATTTATTTCATCATTCGATTGAGACAGTCAGGCAAATTCAAAATTTGTATGAAAATTCGGATGATGAAGTTAAAAATCATCTTGAAAAAGTTGATTTTGGCGGGTTTACAAGACTCGCTCATCTAAAACTGGCAGGTTTTATGCACGATATTGGTAAATTTTCTACCTGGACGATTGAAGAAGGAAAACATCGATTCATAAAACACGATGATGTCGGCGCAAAACTGTCCGTTAAATATTTAAAGGATTTACATTTTTCGAACAGACAGATTGACTATATTTCTTCGATGATTAAATATCATATTTATCCTTCGCATGTTATGACTTCTCCTCAGATTACCGAAAAAATTATGATGCGTTATGTCCGTAAAATGGATATAAATTCTATAGATGCAATAATTCTCGCTCAGGCAGACAGACTTTCTGCTAGAGGGCCGGAAATTACTGATGAAATTGTAGAACGTAATATAAGTTCTTTAAATATGCTTTTGAAATTTTATTTGGAAGCAAGAGAAAATTTGAAACCTTTACCAAAGCTTTTGAGCGGAGATGAGGTTATGGAGATACTTAACATTAAGCCATCCCCAAGGCTTGGCGAAATTATGAACGCATTGCATGAAGCTCAAATCTCTGGAGATGTTCTTACACGCGAGCATGCTGTAGATTTTGTAAAAAGCTTGTATAGTATATAAAAATGATATATTTTTATAAAAAATAAGCGTAATTGTTACAATTATTTACAAAATTTTTATAAAAATTTTTCTTAAATTTTTTACTTTTTACATATTTTTTTTAGAAATCTTACATGTTGTTTAAATTTTTTTATTTAAAATATTTAATTTTTAAATAAAAATCCAAAATTCAATCTTAATATCTCCTTTACAATTGACATAACAAGCGCAATTTTTTTTTTGCCCTGCTTTTAATATTATTGTGTCATTGATATAATAGGTGTGTAGTTTTAAGACCAGACATTATTATGATTGATAAATTAAGATTAGGTAATTTAGAAGATAACAGATATACCCCCCGTGAACAAAAAGGGAAAGGTCATGAAAACCACCGGCAAACACCGTCATTTGGCGGATTAGGCGACGGTTTAATTAATGCTGTTCAATTGTGTGAAAAATACCCTATGGTGAATGTTTCGGCGCTTGATTTGTCAACTGCAATTATTCCAAGAACTGTTATTGAAACAAAAGAATCAAACGGACATGCAGGATTTGAGGCATTTAGACGCGAATCATCCGGTTTGATTGTAAACTGTTTAATTCCAAGTTTTATAGTAATGGGAGTTGCTCAGCTGATTAAGCGTCCTATTATGGGTAGTTTTAAAAAGTCTAATCTTATTAATACCTGGGCAAATAGTGATGCAATAGATAAAATTCATAAATTTTATAGTGATGCTCAAGGTGCATCCCAACGTGAAAGAGTTTATAATACATTCAGAAACCAACTATCTAGTATTTCCGGTATTGACGGTTATAAGGAAAGAAAATTTGCTGATATATTTAATTTGACAACTGATAGTCGCGGAAAAACAGTTGTAGGCAATGAAAAGATAAGAACGGCTTTAGACAACCTGACTGATGCTGTTATGTCTGAAAAGTTTGATAAGAAACTTGTTAAAAAAGCATACAATTCAATAATTGAAGAAACACATATCGCTGAAAATATTAAATTTAAGGGCGATAAGGGCTACTTCGCAAATGATTTGGAATCTGTTTGCGATGATACTGTAAAAATGTTAAGAGGCGTTGTTAAAGAAAATATCACAAGTCCGGAAAAACTTTCAGAGTATTTCAAACGTGCTAAGAAGCTTGTAAATTATAAGAGTGCGGGTGGTCTTGCTTTAATTATTCCTCTGGCAATATCCATGCAGCCTATAAACAGATGGATTACTCATAAGACATCAGGTCAAAAAGGTGCTCCTATTTATAAAGATTTTGGAAAGCAGAAAGAACACAGAGAACTTACTCCTAAAGAAAAAGCTGCGCTTTTGTCTCAAAAATTTGTTTCGGTAGCTTCAATGATAGGTGTGTGCGCTCTTTCTATGGTAATGGATAAACCGTCATTAAAAATGTTCCAATTTAAAGGATTATTTCCGACAATGGATCAGGCAAGAATTATTTCAACTGCAACTTTTGCAAGCCGTATGGCTTCTGCAGAGGATGTAAATGAATTAAGAGAAGCAACTGTGCGTGACATTGCAACTTTTGCAAGTTTGTATTTCTTAGGAGATTACGTTGCAAAAGGCATAGCTTCGTTCTTGGAAAGAATGCCAAACAACAAGGGAGTTCATCTTATAAATCATACAGGAAAAGCTTTAGATAATAATGCTAATGTATTTAAAAAGTTGTGGCATTGGGCTAAACATACATCTTTAAAATCATCGGATGAATTAGTTACGGTTAAAGATAAACGTTTACGAACAATATGCCAGATTGGAAATATTGCCTTCTCATTGCTTGCTTTAGGCGTATTTATTCCGCTATATACAAGGTCAAAGACAAATAAAAAACATGCGGAAGAACTTGCAAGAATGAATGCTGAAAAAAATAAAAATTCTGACTCCTCTGATACTTTGGAATCCGTAAATTCAGCGTCAACAACCGGTTCTCTCTCTTATACAGGGAATTCACAGACTTCAGTTCGAACATCGTTTGATGAATTTTCAAAATCAGCCTTTAAAAGTAAGCAGTCTTTAAAAGATATTTACATCAGGAGTAACATAAAATGAAAATACAGCCGATAATACCCCAAATAAAAGAAAATAAAGAACATAATAATACCAATACAAGTAATATAAAATTTACAGGTGCTTTTGATGCCTTCACTCTTGGCTTGCGTTTTTTGGAAACAAATCAGGCGTGGGGTGCTAATGCTGTTGACTTGGGCTCAATGGTTATACCAAGAACAACAATTGATTTTGTAAACAGAGGCCCTGCTGCCGGTATGGAAACGGGAAGAAGAGAAGCTTCCGGAACAATCAACCATTCCTTGGTAGGTATTTACGGTACTGTTGCAGGTCTTGCTCTTGCTGCAGCATTGAATAATAAATACGGTATTAAGGCTCATAAGATTTTTGTCGATGACGAAACGCTTGATATACTCGGTAAAGCTTGGGATAAACAGGTTAAAGCAAACAATGCTTCTCCGCTGAATGCTTACTTAACGGATGTATTCAGCGCTGCAAAAACCCGTATTGGAGATGACTGGATAAGTATTCCAAAGGATAAAATTGATAATATAGTTCAAAAGTTCTCTAAAGAGTTGTCTGATAAAAATGCTCCTGTTACGATTTCAAAGGATTTGAAGGCTTATGCCCAATCAGTTATTACACATGCTACAGGTTCTGAAACTAATTTTAGACTAGCAGATAAACATCATACGGTAACTTTATCAAATATGTTAGACAGTGTGTATAATGTTTCAAGAACTTTCGTTACTGATAAAGTCGGAAATGAGTTCAAATTAAGCAAGGATATAAATACAAATAAATTTATTGGTGCTTTAAAGAAAATGAACTTGCACCGTTCTATGTTAGGTTTGGGAATTGCGGCTGCTATCGGAATGTCTATTCAGCCGTTAAATATATATTTAACAAAAAAGAAAACTGGCAGTGACGGCTTTGTCGGTGTGGAAGGCAGACAAAAAGACAACTCGGCAGGTTTTTGGGGAATGAAGGCCGTAACTTCTGCTATATTTGGAGGTGGAATTCTTGCTTCAATCGGTATGAAAGACGGTCTTAAAGGCATGATGAAAAAAATTCAGTTTAAGGGCCTTGTTCCGACACTGGATCAGTTCAAATTTATTTACGGTGTAACTATTATGTCAAGATTTATGGCAGCACGTGATAAAGATGAACTTAGAGAATCTGCCGTAAAAGATGTGCTTGGATTCTTTAACTGGCTTATTTTAGGTAATTTCGTCGCAAAAATTACGGCAAATTCTATGGATAAGTCACTTTTAAATTACAGCGAAAAAGAACATGGTAAAGGGGTTGTTAAAAAGATATTGAATGCCCCGATGAAAACGCGTGATGAAGTTTTACACAGCGGATTAAAAGCTGCCGGTATTGACGCTGTTGAAAACGGTAAAGCTTTAACATTTAAACAGATGCTTAAAAAACTTTCTTCTTCTCAGGTATCGGAGGCTGTACGCAAAGAAACTAAAGGTAAATTGAGAGTATTGAGTATTGCACAAGTTGCAGGCTACTTGTACTCAGGTCTGGTGCTTGGTGTTGGTATCCCAAAACTCAATATATATATGACTAATAAATCGGAAGCAAAACGTAAGGCAAAATTGGAGGCTCAAAAGAATTCTACTTCTCAAAATAATCAGCAGGCAGGAACGGCTGATCAGTATCAATCTATGATGAAGCCTGAAAATTTAGCTTTTTTGAGCAGTCAAATGTAAGCTTTTTTATAGACGTTTAGGATAATCTTTTGGAAATTCATACTGATTTTCTTCAAGTAGCATTGTGCAACTGTGTGCGTTATCACCGCCTTTTGAGCATTGTTTAAGAAAATCCTCTCTTGTCTGATATTCTGTTCCATCCGGCATACAGTAATATGCTCTGACCTGTTTGCTTTTGTTGTTACAGCCTCCATTTTTACAGAGAATAAAAGCATATATGTCACGTCCGAGTTCATTCGGATTTTTTTCTCCGTTTATATCGTAATAGATGTCATAGCAAAATCCTATTTTTACACTCATCTGTGAACCGTCGACAAAGCGTAAAGTTGCCATATTTTTATTAAGCAGCTGTCTTTTTTCTATTTCAAAACTTTTTACGTAAGGTTTAATATAAGTATTTAAAAAATCAAACGCAGAATCAGAACTCTCCATCTCACCTATACTCCAGCCTTCTCTGGGACCGTAATCAGCTTCTGCATAAATAAGAGTCTGATTTATAGCAGATATAAATTTTTTTAATCTGGAGCTTGCTTCTTGTTTTTTAGTATTTTGTATAACCGCAGGTATTGTAAGTGCTGCAACAATACCTATTATCCCGAGCGTAATCAGTACTTCAGCAAGTGTAAAGCCAAATTTATCCAAATGATGTGTTATATCACTATTACTTCTTAAGTAAATAGACTTATTCAAATCCCCTGCTATATTTGACTTTTCGGGGGGGGGGCAATTCTAAGCTTTCTATTATACATATATTATTACCTCCTAAAATTTATCATCCTAATTGAGCATTTGCTCCGGAAACAACCTCAATGATTTCCTGAGTAATAGCAAATTGTCTTGTCTTATTGTATACAACAGATAATTCATTAATCATCTTTTCCGCATTATTTGTAGCTGCGGACATCGCGGTCATTCTGCTTGCCAGTTCGCTTGCCTGTGCCTCAAGCAATGACTGATAAAGGATATTTGTCATATACATTGGTACAACTTTTTGTAAAATACTATGCATATTGGGAACAAATTCCATTAAAGGATCCAATACATTATCATGTAATTTTTCTCTATCATCATTTAATCCCTTTAACGGTAAAATATCCCAATTTTCAACAAAATAGCTCATCATATTTTTAAAACGTGTTGTAATGACTTCAATTTTGTCTATTTGACGGGAAACAAAATACTCTGCTATATCTTCAATAATCAGACTAGCTCCCTCCGGAGTCGGTGAATTTGCAGCTTCAAAGTAACTTTTGGCAATTTCACAATTTAGTTCCCTGCATTTTCTTTTAAGAGAGGAAACACCCTTTTGACCAACTACGAATAAAACAGTATTTATACCATGATTTTTATAATCAGTTATTGTTTGAATTGTTCTTCTGATAATATTTGCATTATAAGCTCCTGCAAGTCCCTTATTTGAGGTGATTACCAGAAGTCCTACCGTTTTAATTTCTCTGACCTGTAAAAGTTCAGGATAATTATCGATAGCTGATTTAATTTTCAGCCCCTGAGCACTGTAATTCCCTACAGAATCAAGCAGTTTTTTGAACATGGAAACAAGTTCCGCTGTAAAAGGACGTGACAATTTAACAGTATTTTCCGCCCTTTTTACCTTTGCAGCCGCAACCATTTTCATTGCCCTTGTAATTTTTTGTGTGCTCTGGACACTCTGTATTCTGTTTTTTATATCTTTCAAGTTAGCCATTGTTTGTACCGTAGCTTACAAATGCTTTCGAGGTGTTTGTATTACAACTTTTATTCTTGCACCTGTTTCGCTTTATAAACTGTTCCTTTCTTAGCTTAGAATGTTTTCTTAAAGTTTTTTAAGGCTTCTTTAAGCTGTTCTCTGTCTGTATCTTCAAGTTTAGAACCATCATTAAGTCTTGTTGCCAAATCAGAAAGATTTGTATTCAGATAAGCAAACCATTCTTTTTTGAACTTGTTGATATCAGTATTTGGAACATCATCCAGTATACCTTCGTTAGCTGCAAAAAGAATTGTAACCTGTTCAGCAACGCTTAAAGGATTATATTGAGGCTGTTTTAATACTTCTGTAAGTTTTTCGCCTCTTAACAGCTGATTCTTTGTAGCTTGATCCAAATCAGATGCGAACTGTGCAAAAGCCTCCAATTCTCTGAATTGAGCCAAATCAAGTCTTAGTTTCCCTGCAACTTGCTTAATAGCTTTTGTTTGAGCAGCACCGCCTACACGTGATACTGAAATACCTGCGTTAATAGCCGGTCTTACACCGGAGTTAAACAAGTTTGACTCAAGGAATATCTGACCATCTGTAATTGAAATTACGTTTGTCGGAATATATGCCGAAACATCTCCTGCCTGAGTTTCAATAATAGGCAATGCGGTAATACTTCCGCCTCCCAGCTCATCATTCAATTTTACGGCACGTTCAAGAAGTCTTGAGTGCAGATAGAATACATCGCCCGGATAAGCTTCACGTCCCGGCGGTCTTTTAAGAAGCAAACTCATTGCACGGTATGCCTGAGCATGTTTTGATAAGTCATCATAAATAATCAAAACATCTTTACCTTGTTCCATAAACTCTTCGCCTATTGCTACACCGGCAAACGGTGCAATATATTGAAGCGGTGCAGGTTCATCTGCTGTGGCCGAAACAATAATTGAATACTCCATAGCACCATGTTCTTCCAATGTTTTTGCAATTTGGGCAACAGTTGAAGTTTTTTGTCCGATTGCAACATAGATACAAATAACATTTTGTCCTTTCTGGTTAATAATTGTATCTATTGCAATTGCTGTTTTACCTGTTTGTCTGTCACCGATGATTAATTCACGCTGGCCTCTGCCGATAGGTGTTAAAGCATCAATGGCAGTTAAACCTGTTTGAAGCGGCTGATGAACTGATTTTCTTGCAACAATACCGGGAGCAACTCTTTCTATAGGTCTGGTTTTAGATGATTCAATTTCACCCTTTCCGTCAATAGGTTTACCTGTCGGGTCAATAATTCTTCCGATAAGTGCATCGCCTACAGGTACTGATGCAATTCGTCCGGTTGTTTTAACAGTCATTCCTTCTTTAATTTGTGTGTATTCTCCTAGAATAACAACACCAACGTTATCTTCGTCGAGGTTCATTGTAATCCCCAGAGTATCTTTTCCGTCTTCAAATGTTACAAGCTCATTTGACATAACATTTCTGAGTCCGTAAATCCTTGCAATACCGTCGCCGACCTCTATTACCGTTCCGGTATTTGATACTTCTGTTTGAATATCATAGTTCTCTATTTTACTTTTAATTATAGAACTGATTTCGTCAGGTTTAATAAGTGCCATAATTTCCCCTTTATATTATATTTTTACTTAAATTCTCTAATTTATTTTTCAGACTGTTATCAATAACATCATCATCAATTTTTATAACAAGTCCGCCGATTATATCTTTATTAAGCGTACGGCTGATAATTACATTTTTCTGTAATTTATTTTGAAGTTTTTCAGTCAATTTTTTTGTCTGTTCTTCCGAAAGTTCAACGGCAGATATAACTTCAACTCTTTTTATGTTATTGATTTTATCCAGTTCATCGGAATAAGCCTGAATAATATTATCTAATTCCTGAAACCTTTTTTTATCAATTAAAACTTTTAGAAAGTTTATAATTTTGTCGTTTACCTGATTTGAGAAAACACTGTCAATAATTTCGTATTTTGTGTTATCCGCAATTGCAGGATTTTCCATAACCTGAACAAGATCTTCAGACTGTGAGGTAATCTCTTTTATTGTATTTAAATCTTTTAGAATATCATCAAAATTCATTGCTCCGTCTTTGCCCGTTTGTATGAGTGAGTCGGCATAAATTTTTTCTGATGTGGATATTTGTGCTCTGTTGTCTGTCATGGAACTATACCTTATCTAAATTTTCAATGCTTTCGTCAATATATTTGCTGTGCAGTTCAGGATTATTTTCAAGCATGTTTTTTATATGCTCCTGAGCAAGCGCAACTGATGACTTTAATGTTTTTTTCGACATTTTTGCAGAAAGTGTTTTTTCTTCTGCTGTAACTACTCTTTCGATATTTTTTTCAATTAATTTTACCTGTGCTTCAGTATTTTCAGATATTTGTTTTGAAATACCATCTGCTCTTTGTGAAGCCTCTTTTAATCTGCTTTTTATATCATCGTCGATATGTTCAATTGCTTTTTGGGCATCTGCCAGTTTATTTTTTGCATTTTCCTGTTCTTTTTTTGCATTTTCAATCGTATTTACAATATCCAGTCTTATTTTTTCAATAGTATCGGCAAGATTTATTTTCTTAAACAATATTGCAAAAATAAGTAAAAGAACAACAAAATTAAATGTATTTGATTCTACTATTAGATTCCAAAAATTCAGCAATTCATTCATATTAATTTAGTATCCTGTTAATAAGTTCATTGTCGGCATTTTCGATTTTGACATCCATACCGAGTACTTTTGAAGAGATTACTTCTGCCAGATCTTTAACTTTCGTTTTAAGTTCTTCTGTATATTGTTGTGCTTCTGATTGAAGATTTGATTTGGCAGAAGTTATTTCTTCCATTGATTTTTGTTTTGCTTCTCCTGTTTTAGCTCTGGAATTTTCGTTAGCCTGATTAACTTTATCGGCAACAAGCTTTTTAGCATCTGCGACAGATTTATTTAATCTATCATCTCTGTCCTTTAAAATTGCATCAGCTTTATTGCTTGAATTTAAGGCGTCGTTTTTGGTTTCATCCAAATATTTTTGTCTTTCGCAAATTACCCTTCCAAGCGGTTTATAAAATATAATATTCATAATAATTGTGAATATTATGAAGCTGATTGCTGATACTAAAAATGTTGCGTTAAATTCCATTGCATATTCTCCGATTATTTACCCAACAGCAAGAATGCGATAACGAATGCATACAATGCACAAGCTTCGGATAAAGCGGCACCGAGTAAGAAGAACCCGAATGCTTTCCCTGCAACTTCCGGCTGTCTTGAAACTGCATCCATCAAACCTTTTGTAGCAAAACCGATACCAAGTCCTGCGCCTACTGCGCCAAAACCGATTGCAATACCTGCACCTAAATGTGCCATTTGTGAAATTGAAGCTGTGTCTACCATTTTTTTCTCCTTTATTTAAATACTTTTTCTAAAGTAACTAATGTTCTCCTGTAGCTGAACCAATATAAGCGATTGTCAGCATCATAAATACGGTTGCCTGAATAAATGCAACCAGAATTTCAAACAGCATAATCGGCAGCGGCAAGAAATATGCCAATCCGCCCAGAGCTATTGAAACAAGTATTTCTCCTGCAAATATATTTGCAAAAAGTCGGATTGCAAGACTTAGAGGTCTTGTAAACATTTCCAAAAGTTCAACCAGTGCCATAACAATACCTGTAAAGCTTAGTTCATGCAAAAAGAATTTATGACCTTTTGCCCGAATTCCCATAAATACATAGTAAACTAAGACAATTATTGCCATGGCGGCGGTCAAATTAATATCATTTGTCGGGGAAGCAAGTTCTCCGCCGTTTTTTAAATGAATAATTCTTAAAGGAAGCTGTCCCATAAGGTTAGCTGTTACAATAAACAGAAACAAAGATGCAACCAGCGGAACATGCTGCCTGTTTTCATTTTCTACCATAGTGTCAAGAGTACCGTAGAAAAATTTCATAATTCCTTCCGATACTGCCTGAAGTTTTCCCGGAACAAGGGATAAATGTCTTGTTGCCATAATCGCAAGTATTATAACAACGGCCATTGCAAACCACATAGTAAAAATTGTATCAAGATTTAAAGATACAGCATGCCCTGCAATATTTAATGTGTAAACCCAATGTTCCATAAATTTCTCTCCCTTATGTAATTTATTGTAACTCGTAAAAAAAAAATCGCAAATTTTTTTTTGTTTATTCTAAAATGATTGTATATTGTAGCTATTATGGGGATATATGAATATAATTTATTTAGATAAAATTAATTCAACAAATTTATATGCAAAAGAAAATATTGATAAAATTTCCGATAAAAGTGTAATTTCTGCAAAATCACAATACTCTGGCCGCGGACGTTTTAACAGAAATTGGATTGACTTAGGAGAAGGAAATCTGTTTATTTCAATTGTTTTAAAGCCTTCCTCCGAGTTAAGACCTATTTATTCAAATCTTACACAGTATATGTCTGTGATACTGTGCAGAATTTTCGAAGAATACGGACTTAATCCTGAGATAAAATGGCCCAATGATGTGCTGATACGGGGTGCTAAAATTTCCGGAATTCTTTGTGAGTCGGTAATTCATGGCAGTAGCTTAAAAGGATTGATTCTTGGTGTCGGTGTTAACATAAATGCTGATAAGGATTCACTTTTACTTGTTAAAGATAAAAAAGTGACGGCATTAAATGTTGAGCTTGAACGAGATTATGAGGATAATGAGCTTTTCTTGAATAAGCTTTTATTTGAATTTTTCAAGTATTATGACAAATTTTTAGAGGGCGGGTTTCTTTTTATTAAAAATGAATATACCGAAAGGTGTAAATTTTTAAATAAAGAAATTAATGTTAAATTGCCTGACGGATTTATTAAGGGAAAGGCTTGCGGGTTTACTGATTCCGGTGAACTGATTTTAAAAAATAGAGATGGTAGGATTATTTTGTCTGCCGGTGATATATTCATTTAAACTATTATATCAATATTTTCCCCGTATTTTTCAAGAAATGGTTTTACGTAATCAGCAAGTTCCGGTTTTGTAATATCAGGATTATGTTTAATATGTGCTTGAATATTTTCTATATCTTTTGCCAGTTCAGGATAATTCTTCATTACGGCTTCTCTTACTTTAAGTGCATAATACCTGTATCCTCTGTGCCCCACAAATTTAACTTCAGGGTAGAGGTCTTTAGTGACCCTTTTCATGCCTTCTGTCCCAACACTTTCAAAGTTTTTTAAAAGTAAGGATTCAAATAGTTTGCTTGTTTTGGTCTGAGCCGTAAAAGATGTATTATCGATTTTTGCTATTTTCATATTTTCTAGAAAAGTACTGAAAAAAATTTTTTGCTATTTTAAGCATGCTGAAATATAATAAAGATAACAGGAGATATGTATATGAAAAAATTGGCGGTTCTTGGTTCTGCTTCGGGACAAAATTTAAGAGCAATTGTAAAATATTTTGAAAATAAAGATGTTTTAATTACAGCTGTTTCCGATATTGAAAATTCCGATTTTATATCTGATGCAAAAAATATGAAAATTGATTGGAAATTTTTACCCTTCGAGCAAAATTTTGAATATTTTTCATCACATGATTTTGATTTAATCGCCTTATCTGACTACAGAAAGCAGTTAAAAAGTGATGTTTTGGAACTTGGTAAATTTATAAGTATACATCCGTCGCTTCTTCCTTCTTTTAAGGGGCCTGATGCAATTAACAGGGCTTTCTTTTCAGGTGTTAAAGTGTCGGGTGTGACTGTGCATTTGATAAATGAAGATATTGATAACGGTAAAATAATAGCTCAATACCCAGTTTTAATCGAGAATTTAACTCATTATGACGAGTTTGAAAGGGAAATACATGCCCTTGAAGATTTATTATATCCGATAGTAATTGATAAATTGTTAAATAATCAGGTTTTTGATTTTTCTGATTTGATTCGGTCGGGCGGCTGCGGCGGATGTTCGGGTTGTCATTAAAACTTTGTTAATTCTGAGACTGTTGTGTCTAAAGCTGCTGCAATTTCAATAAGTGTGTCAAGCGAAGGTTTGGAAAAAGCAACTTCAATTTTCCCCATAAAATTTAGGCTGATATTCATTTTATCGGCTAATTGCTGCTGGGTAAGCTTTAATTCTTTTCGCCTATTTTTAATATTTTGTCCTAATTTTTTGTAGAACACCGAATTCATACGTACAGTTTATACGTAAATATTTATTAATTATACGTACTGATAATACGTAAATTATGGTATAATTTTTTCTGTTGAAAGGAGAGTGTAATATGAAAAAGAACGCATTTACGCTTGCAGAAGTATTAATAACTCTTGGTATAATAGGTGTTGTTGCGGCTATAACCATGCCTGCTATTATTGCGGATAAGCGAGCTAAAGAACTTGAAGATTCTTTAAAGAAAAATATATCGGTTATTCAACAGGCGCTGATTAGGGCTTCTATCGATGAAGGCGAGCTTCTTACTCCTTTGAACCAGGAAAATAGAGAACTAAAACCAAAATTAATGAAGTATATGAATGTTTTGAAAGATTGCGGATTGGGAACCGAATTTGGTTCATGTGTTCCAAACCAGATGTCGGTTGAGGATGCCTCTGCAACTTATAAAACTTATAATAAATCCCGTGATATTAATACTACGGTTCTGGACGACGGCCAGTTTATATTAACGGACGGTAGTATGATAATCATTGAAAATAATCATTTTATATTTGATGGTCGTTATAGAATTTATATATCGGTTGATGTCAACGGGTTTCAGAGGGGACCGAATGCTTGGGGCCATGATTTGTTTACTTTTGAGATTGATGATAACGGGAAACTTATTCCGATGGGAGCTGATGGAACTTACTTTTCAAATGAAAATGTTTACTGTTCAAGTACTTCATCAAATGCAGAAAATGGTATAGGATGTACATTCAAAGCATTGACTGAACCGAATTATTTTAAAAATCTTCCTTAAATTTGTAGACTGAAATTTCCTCTTGATGTATAATATTACATGTCAAAAAAGGGGGTTAGGTCATGTCCATTGATGATGCGTTAGTTATGATTTTAGCAGGCGGTGAAGGAAAGAGATTATATCCTTTGACAAAAGACAGGGCAAAGCCTGCTGTTCCGTTCGGGGGAAGGTACAGAATTATTGATTTCGTACTGAATAATTTTATTAATTCGGGGTTCTTTAAGATAAAAGTTTTAACGCAATACAAATCTGACTCTTTAAATAAACATATAACAAGAGGCTGGGCGCTTTCGCCTTTTTTAAATCAATATGTTGATCTTGCGCCGGCTCAGATGAGAACAGGATCCGACTGGTATTTAGGGACTGCTGATGCTATTTTCCAAAATGTTTTTCATATAACTGATGAAGATCCTGACTATGTATGTATTTTTGGCGGAGATCATATTTACAAAATGGATGTATCTCAGATGCTTGATTACCATAAAGCAAAGGGGGCTGATTTATCTATTTCAGCAATACCGATTCCTATTCAGGAAGCACATGAGTTCGGGATTATAGAAGTGGATGATGATTGGAAATTGATTAATTTTATTGAAAAACCTAAGGACAAGCCAAAGTCAATTCCCGGAAATCCTGACATGTGTCTTGCTTCTATGGGAAATTATATATTTAATAAGGATGTTTTGCTTGATGCTTTAAATCGTGATGAGCAAATTAAAGATTCAAGCCATGATTTTGGCAAGAATGTTATTCCGATGTTGTTAAAAGAAGGTAAAAAGATATATATTTATAATTTCAATGATAATTCATTTCCGGGAATGACAGATACTGAACGCGGTTACTGGAGAGATGTCGGAAGTATCGATGCTTATTGGCAGGCAAATATGGATTTGCTGGCTTATGACCCTGAACTTAATTTATATTCACAGGACTGGCCTTTAAGAACGTTTAATTATAATTATCCTCCCGCAAAATTTATTTGGGCGGAAGGTGAACGTGTAGGCATGGCAACAAATTCCATGGTATCTGAAGGTTGTATTGTTTCGGGTGCCGGCCTTTCAAGGTGTGTTCTTTCGCCTAAGGTTAAAGTGAACAGTTATTCGCAGATTTCGGAAAGTATATTAATGGAAAATGTTGAAATAGGCCGCTATTCAAAAATTAAGCGTGCAATTATTGATAAAAATGTTGTAGTTCCGCCTAATACACGAATCGGATTTAATCGTGAAGATGACGAAAGACGCGGATTTCATGTTTCTGCTGGCGGTGTAACTGTTGTTCCGAAAGGCGCAAAATTATAGGGTAGCAATTTTAATATATTTGATTTATTATACTGTAGCCATTGTAAATCTTTTTTAATATATAGGATTTTTCTGGCAATTTTCAACCTTTACTATTTTTATAGACTTGGGTAGTAATATGGTATTATACAGCATAAAATCTTCTATTTTAAATGCCCCGTTGTGTGCGCGTGCAGCGGTTTCCATGCGTTCAATCAAACAAAAAGGATTGGACATGATTCCGAATGCACAATTTTCTAATGAAAAATTTTTATATCATTTAAAAGACATAGGTAAAAATTTTTCATCTGATAAGCAGCGTCTGGCGCTGGGGGTTACTGCTCTTGCTACCCAGCCGTTTATTGATGCTCATAACAAAAGAGTTGATGAAGAAACGCGGAAGGTGTCTGTAGCTCGTACGGTTGCAAAGATTATTGCAGGTACTCTGACCGGATTTTTAATAAGGTATGGTTGTATAAAATCTATTAAGGCATTTTCACAAATACCCGGAAAGGGGGTTCCTAAATATAAAACCATTTTTACACCTAAGGGAGTTAAGGATAATACAACTGACGCATTTGACCAATATAGAAATGCGATGGGGACTGTTGTAGCTCTGGGAATTATGGTGTTTACAAACTTTTTGATAGATGCACCGTTAACCAAATTTCTGACAAATACCTTTGTAAAACATCAGAAAATGGAGGATAAAAAGTAATGGCTAATTTATTCTCCAACTTTAAATCTGTTATGTATAAAAATTACGGGGAAAATCCCGGTAAGATGCTTGTTCATACCGGTGTTTTAGGGTGGATTTTATCTGCCATGGCACAGGTAAGCGCCGTAGTTTTTAATGATAAAATTTCAAAGGAACAAAAATCTTTCTTAATTCCTCAGGAAATAGCAGATGCTGCTATAAATATTGTTTCTTACTATGTAATAACAAGTTCATTTAAAAATCTTGCGTCAAAGCTCGTTTCCACCGGAAAATTATCAACATCAAAAATAAGAAATTATATAAAATCTAAAAAAGTAAATCCTGCTGAATATATAGGAAAATTAAACACAAATATAGAAAAAGATTTTCCGGAAATCAAGGGTGATTATAAAGCATTTAAAAATGGTGTTGATGTGGTTGCCAGTACTGTAGGTTCAATTATTTCCTGCAACATTGTTACACCGATTTTAAGGAATGAATATGCCGCTCAAAAACAAAAAGAGGCTATTTTAAGAATGCATGGAAAACGGCAGAAGAATGAAAATAACGATGTAAAAGGTTTAAAACAGCCTTCGAAACTTTCTATGGATAATTATATAAGAATTGCTTCAATGAAATATCCTTCTTCCGGTTTAAAAGTATAAGATACTTATTATTCCCGCCACTATACAGGTTATCATTGCAAAAAAGCTTATTACAAGAGTGAAAAACGGGTCTAATTTTTTTTCTTGAATATCTTCATGTTTAATCTGTGAGATTATGCTTTTTGAATAATCATTTTTTAAATCATTTTTTGTTTTTTCAAAAGATGAATGAAGAAGTTTTTTAAATGTATAAATATTTTCTAAATCTTGTCTTGCAAGCGGATTAGATATTGCTATTTTTTTTATTTTTATATTCTCAAAATCGTTGAGTTCGTTATCTATGTATGCTGAAAGATTATTCCTGAAATCCTCGTATTGCTTATTTGCATAAGGATTTTCAATTTCTTTATTTTGTATATCCATAAATTTGTTAATCATATTTTTCATTTTTAAGTACTTTTCAAGACATGACGGGCATGATTCAAGGTGTAATCTAATATATTCGGATAACTTTTCGCTTAATTTATCTTCAACATAAAAGCTTAAAAGTGCACTGACCTGTTCACATGTAAGTTGATGTTGCATATTTTTATTTTCTCCTTTATATGTAGGCTTTTAAATCTTCCTGTAATTTATTTCTGGCCCTTGCAATTCTGGATTTAACCGTTCCGATACTAGAATGGGTTGCCTCTGCAATTTCTTCATAGCTGAGACCCTGAAATTCCCTTAAAATAATTGCAACTCTAAATTGTTCTGGGAGGGAAAGTATTGCATTTTTTATAATTTTTTCAAGCTCAGAAGATATACATTTTTCCGATGGTTTACACTTTTTATCGAGAAGCTGGAGTTTTATTGGCGGGGTGTCCTCTGTTTCCTCATCAAGTGATATTGTGTCTGCTTTTTTTTGAGTTTTTCTCAGTTCATCATAAAAAAGATTTGTTACTATTTGGTTAAGCCAGCTTTTAAACAGTTTTGGATTTTTAAGACTTTGTATATTTTTGGCAACGCGTAAAAGTGCTTCTTGAGTCAGGTCCGCTACATTTTCCTGCCCTTTGCAAAGGTATGAAAATGCTGCAAAGACATTTTTTTGCTCGCGTTTTATTAATTCTTCCAGAGCTTTAAAATCGTTTTGCTGCGACAAAACAACAAGTTCTTCCAAAGGCATTTTCTTATATTGCAATTTATTGCCTGACATAAACTTCTCCTTACAACTATAGTAAGAAATTTTTATCAGGAAATACTCATTCATTAATATATAACCGACAGGTTATATTTTTTTTATGATAATTATAATTATTCTGCACTTATATATCCGCGTATTGCAGTATAAGCCGCAACATAAGGTGATGCCAGATAAATAAAGCCCTTTGTATTGCCCATTCTTCCCTGAAAGTTTCTGTTTTGAGTTGCAAGGCAAACTTCACCATCAGCAAGTGTTCCGGCATGAACTCCTACGCATGGCCCGCATCCGGGTGGTAAAATTGCGGCATTTGCTTCAACAAATGTTGATATCAAACCTTCATCAAGCGCCTGAAGATATATATCTTTTGATGCAGGGCATATCAGCATTCTTACATCCGGATTAACTTTTTTATCTTTCAGTATTTGTGCAACAATTCTTAAATCTTCAATCCTTCCGTTAGTGCATGTGCCGACAAAGACCTGATCGACTTTTATGTCTTTAAGCTCTGAAGCCGGTTTTGTATTATCAACTGTATGCGGGCAGGATACTGTATGAACTATATCTTCCGCATTGATTTTTATGACTTTTTCATATATTGCATCTTCATCTGGTTTAATACTTTTAAATTTATCTTCACGTCCGTGGGATTTTAAAAATTCTTTTGTTTTTTCATCTGCAACAAAAAGTCCGGCTTTTGCCCCTGCTTCAACGGCCATGTTTGCAAGGGTAAACCGTTCGGACATACTCATATTTTCAATTGTATCCCCGCAAAATTCCAGAGCTTTATATGTTGCTCCGTCTGCGCCTATCATACCGATAAGATGAAGCATCAAATCTTTTGAGCAGATACCCTCTTTAAATTTTCCTGTGACTTCTATTTTGTAAGTTGCGGGAACTTTTAACCACGTTTTTCCCAGTGCCATTGCAACTGCAATATCTGTGGAGCCCATTCCCGTTGCAAAAGCTCCCAATGCACCTGATGTACAAGTATGTGAGTCGGCTCCCACAAGAATTTCTCCAGGATTTACAAATGTTTCTATAAGCCTTTGGTGGCAAACTCCGGCTCCAACATCAGAGAGAACTGCGCCGTATTCTTTAGAAAAATCGCGTAAAACGGTGTGTGTGTTAGAGAGTTCTTTTCTCGGGCTTGGGGAAGCATGGTCTATAAACAATATTGTTCTTTTGGGATTGTTTAGTTTGTCTTTCCCCAGTTTTTTAAATTCCTGAACCGTTAAAGGTCCCGTGCCGTCTTGCACTGCACAAACATCGACTTGTGCAATAACAAGTTCCCCTGCTTTAACTTTTTTCCCTGCGTGTTCCGAAATAATTTTTTCTGCTAAAGTTTGCCCCATAAAACCCTCCTGTCTTTTTTATATTACCATAAATAAAAAAAAAACGACCAATTTGGTCGTTAGATTAAAGGGGAAAGGAAACAAAAATATAAAAATTAAATATAAAAATTTTTCTTAATGCGCGGCAGGCTCTTCTTAAGTAAAGACTTTGTGAGTTTTGTCCGCGCCTTGTTTGTGGGATGTAGCGGTAACGTTCCTTATCCGAAAGTTTTGAAAGTAGATTCTG
>CALUQH010000039.1 GCA_944322885.1 Candidatus Gastranaerophilales bacterium
TTGACATTTAATTTTGCTTCATGTAGAATTGAACTTGTCGAAAGAAATAAGCCCCCATCGTCTAGAGGCCTAGGACAACACCCTTTCACGGTGTAGACAGCGATTCGAATTCGCTTGGGGGTACCATATTAAAAAGGAATGACCATTAGAGGTCATTTTTTTTATCTATTTTACTTTCTTGAATTCGAATCGGGTATATTTCGTCCGACGGACGAAATATACGGCGATTTTACCCGCAGGGCATCCTGCCTCGTATGGCTCGTGACACTCGCCTACGATGCAAGAGAATTCGCTTGGGGTACCATTTAGAAAAGTAATGACCATATAGGTCATTTTTTTTGTCTAAAAATCATATCTTACCGGTTTTTGTTTATAATAAAGTTTATCGACAGAAAGATTCGATTGAGAATTAATTTTCTTGTTTTTATTAACCTTAGCAGTCCCTAACACATTATAATCAAAATCAAATTCTATGTCTATGCTTTCACCTTTAAATTCTTTCGGCAGAGGCCTAAACGGGGCAGCGTTATTTACAGCCGCCAGCGCTGCATCATCTGCTTCTTCCAAACCTGATGATTTTAATATAGCAAGTGTAAGTAATCTTCCGTCTTTTCCTATTTTGAAAAATAATATAACATTATTACCGGTATTTGACTTAAATGGATGCCAATTTGAATATATTTCTTTTTGTAATTTTTTCATATAAGAGGTAAAATCCACATCATCAGCAATCCATGAATTTTTATCCTCCGCTCGTGCGGCAAAAAACAGACCGTGAAAGAAACATAACAATACAAACAAGAAAATAATCTTTTTCATAAAAGAATTATACAAAATTTAAATAAAAAAGTAAAATTATTCTTTACAAATAATTTTTACGGGTGTATAATATTGGTATGCAAAATAGAACACGACGAATTGTAAGACTTTTGAAAGGTTTGTTTTAAAAACAGCTTACTTTTGTCGTAAAAAAGTTTTTATTACTTGACCTTTCCCCCCGAAAGGTCTTTTTTTTATGTTAATAATCGTTAAAAATTAGCATATTTTAAGCAAGAAAAATTATTCAGCGTATTTATGAAAAAAGTGAAAGGAAGCCAGATGAAAAAATTTATCCGACGAAACTCAATAATCAAGGCGAATACCCCAATCGTCAAACTAATGAACTTAATTTGGGGACTGTAGTTTGTAGATATTGAGCGGCACAAAATGTGCCCGGAAAGGGAAAAATGATACCAGCAGTTACCGCAAGTGAATATTTATTCTCAAAATTAGGAAGTAATGCCTCATTATTGCCGTTAGCCGTAAAAGACGTAGCAAACAGCACGGGATTAACAATAGGTTCATATATTACAGGGAAAGAAGTAGAAGGCAAAGACAGATTTATAGACGAATTCGGAACTCAGGCAATATGGCTCGGCGGAATTCCGTTTTTCAAAAAATTTACGGATTTAACATTTTATAAACTACTCGGGATTGACCCGAAATTTGACGTAAGAAACCTTAAAAATAAAGAAATTTTAGCAAAAACTATCGAAAAAGCCCCGACGGAAGAAATTAAACAAAGTATTCTTAAAGCTTCCAAAAACCCAAAATATACAAAAAATCTTGCAATAGCAAAATTTGCCTTTTCGACTGCCGCAGCAATTGTAACTTATGCAGGATTAACTAAATTCAGACAAAATTACAGGCTAAAGGAAGCTAAAGAAAAACTTAAAGAAAAAGCTCTGAATAAACAGACAGAATCAAAAATATCAAAACTACAGACACAAGAAGTTCCTGAGGCATTTGCATCTGTTCACTCTTCGAAAAAAGGGAAAAATATTTCATTCAGCGGGGCTCTTGAAGATTTTATGTTTAATCCCGTAAAAAACCTTATGATTTTAGACGGTTCAATTACAGCAGAGAGACTTGCAAGTTCTCAAAGCAATCAGGAATTGATTAATTACACGATTAAAGAAGGCGGTACCTGGTTTTTCATGTACTTTGCAGGAGCAATGATAAAAAAACATCTTGAAAGCAAGTCACAAGTTCCTATCAATCTTGATTCAATGATACTTGAAAGTAAAGAATTACAGAATGCATTTAAGGATAATTCTATAAAGAAAGGACTTGATAATTACACAAAAGCAATAACGGCCTCTTCTAAAGATGTAGATATTTATAATTTTATACATGATAACCCTGATAATTTTATTGTAAAAATGGCGAAAAAATCAAAGCTTATCAAGACAATGAAAAATTCAGATAAAATTGATACAAGAGCTTATATTGATATTAACGATTTTAAAACATTGAAATCCGAAATTGAAGAATTATACAACAAAGCTCCTAAAAACAATATTGAAAATTACTTAAAAAAAGTTGTGAAAGCAAAAAGATGCGCAGTGTTAAAAAATATAGGAATTTGCATCGGGGCATTAGGAGTAGCAGTGCCGGCAGTCATGATTGCAATGAGATATATTTTACCAAACAACAGAGAATATAAAGTAATGGAAATGGCTAAAAATGAAACTCAAAAACAAAATTCTTTATCCAAAACAGCCTGACTTGCAACATAAGCGGTAGACCAACAGCTTTGGAGATTAAATCCGCCGCAAAAACCGTCAATATCCATGACTTCTCCGCAAAAATAAATATTCGGAATAATTTTTGATTCCATTGTTTTAGGGTTAATTTCATTTAAATTAACACCGCCGGATGTTACAACTTCACCATCTGGCACTGTGCCTGTCACGGTAACACTAAAATTTCGAAGTTTGTCATAAATTTTGTCGCGCATATTTCCGTTTATCAAGTGGCACTTTTTATCCGGATTAATATTTAACTCATTAATAATAAGTTCTCCCAAAGACTTCGGAATAAAATCAGCAAGAAGATTTTTAATACTTTTATGCGGATTTTTATTCAAAGCATTCTGTAAATCAATTTCTCCTGTCAGATCAAATTCTAATTTGTACGGAAATATATCTCTTGCTTTAAGTGATGAAATTTTATAAATTTCAGGGCCGGAAATACCGTTGTGTGTAAACAAAATACCATTCAAAGAAACTCCTGCAATGGATGAAAAATCTTCTTTAGTTCTTAATCCTGTCAAGGAAGGACGCGGCTCTATAATATTATGTCCGAGGTCTTTAATCAGATTGTAAGAAGAATGTCCGCCCGTTGAAATTATTACATAATCCACTTTATACATCCCATTACCGGTAATCACTGAAAAGCCGTCATCAATACTTAAAACTTCTTCTTTTATAAATTTAACTTTTTTAAGACTGTTCAAGAATTTCTCTCTTACATCTTTTGCACTGTTAGATACAGGGAAAATTCTCATATCATCTTGAGTATAAGTATTTATACCCAGTTTTTCGAAAAAATCCAGCGTGTCAGCCGTCGAAAATCTTGAAAATACAGAATACAAAAATTTTTCTCCGCGCGGATAGTTTTTGGCTAATTCTTTAAAATCATATTCGGCATGAGCAATATTGCAGCGACCACCTCCGGTCGGCAAAATAGTTTTCAAAGGAGAATTTTTATCAAAAACAGTTACATCAAAGTTGTCACGTAAAAAATACGCGCACATACATCCTGCAGGCCCTCCGCCGATAACCGCAACACTAGATTTCGACTCTTGTGCCATATAAAAATACCATCTCCGGATTTTCTAAATCATTATGAAGTTCACTAATTGATTTGTGCAAAACAGGATGTTCAAAATTTGGAATTAACTCCAGAAGCGGAACAAGAGTAAATGCACGCAAATGAAGATACTTATGAGGAATAGTCAAATTTTCATCATTTATAATATCTTTATTATAAAAAAGAATATCAATATCAATAGTTCTGTCTGAATATTCAGAAGAATTCTGCTGACGTTTCCGCCCCAGCTGTGTTTCAATTCTCTGGCACTCTTTTAAAAGTTCCTGCGGGGAAAGTGTTGTTTTTGCCTCCACAACAGCATTCACAAACCAAGTATCGGAATTCATATTCCATGGTTCTGTTTCATAAAAAGCAGAAGTCCTTATTATGCTGATACCATCAGATGCACCAAGCAAACTTGTAGCCTGCTGCACATACCCGATACGGTCGCCGCTGTTTGATCCTAAACTTAAATAAACGATTGCCATAACAATAATATTTTATGGTTTTTACTATACTATGTCAATATTAATATATAAATTTGAATACTTAGTCTTTTTAGGATATAATTTAAACGATAGTTATGTTTTTTATATACAAAATTTTATCTACAGTTTTATTTTTAATTTCACTGCCCTTATATGCGGCAGTAAGAATTTGTCATGGGAAAGAACTTTCAGGCTGGAGGGAAAAACTCGGTAATTTTAACGCTCCTGCACTCGGTGAAAAAATCATAATGTATCACGGGGTATCAGTAGGAGAAGTAATTGCACTTGAAAACCTTATAAAAAAGACAAAAGAAACATTCCCTGATTACAAAATTGTTGTAACAACAGGTACAAAAACTGGGCAGGAAATTGCGAAAAAGAAATTTGATAAAATTGCAGATTTTGTAACATATTTTCCGTTTGATATTACAATATGCGTAAAAACATTTTTGGATAAAATCAACCCGAATATAGTTCTGATTGCAGAAACAGAATTATGGCCTACTTTTGCAGATTACTGTAAAAAACGAAAAATTCCGCTTTTTGTAATTAACGGACGAATATCGGATTCAACATTTAAATTATACAGAGTAATGGCCCCATTTTTTAAAGAACTCTTTAAAAACTATACAGGAATTTTTACGCAGAGCGAACTTGACAGAGAAAAATTTATAAAAATAGGTGCCCCTGAAGACAAAACAGAAGTCATGAAAAATCTGAAATTTGATGTAAAAAAAGTTGACGCTGATTTTGATTTAAAACAGAAAAATTTTAGAGTTATAATTGCCGGAAGTACACATAAAGGGGAAGATGAAATCATTCTTGATACATTTAAAAAACTGAAAAAAGAATTTCATGACATTAAGCTTCTCCTTGCTCCAAGGCATTTGACAAGAGTAAACAACGTTAAGGAACTGGTTGAAAAAACAGGATTAACATACGGATTTCGTTCTAGAGATGACAAGTTTGATTTGAATGACATAATAATTCTTGATACTTTAGGAGAATTGAGCAGAATTTATCAAATCTGTGAATTTGCATTTATAGGAGGAAGTTTTAATAAAACCGGAGGACATAATCCGCTTGAAGCAGTTGTATATAATAAACCGGTTATTTCAGGCCCTTCAATTCATAACTTTAGAGATATCTACTGGATTTTATCCCGCTCCAAAGCCGGAAAAGTAGTAAAAAATCAACAGGAATTATATTTGCAAATGCAAAAATTTCTTTCCGACAAAGATTTTTACACCCAGAGTTGTAATGATTGCAAAAATATTTTTGAATCACAACAGGGGGCATTAGAATTTGTAATCAATAAATTAAAAGATGTTATTTAGTCATTTAAAATAATGATTTTTTGCTTTTTATATCATACGCATGTTCGATTTATGTAACGAAATGTAACATTTTTTGTTATAATAATTAAAGAATTTCGTTAGTTCTGCCGTTATCTATAGAAAGGAAACAAAACGAAAGGGAACATGTCATGGGTATGGCAGCTTCGCAGGCCAGATTCTTAGGTCTGACTGCTAGAAAGACAAATACCGAATATGAAGGTCAGCAGATTAACCAACAAAGAACGACT
>CALUQH010000040.1 GCA_944322885.1 Candidatus Gastranaerophilales bacterium
CAGAATCTACTTTCAAAACTTTCGGATAAGGAACGTTACCGCTACATCCCACAAACAAGGCGCGGACAAAACTCACAAAGTCTTTACTTAAGAAGAGCCTGCCGCGCATTAAGAAAAATTTTTATATCTAATTTTATAATTTTGTTTCCTTTTTTATATTGATGACCACAAGAGTGGTCTTTTTTATTACTCGGATTGGATCGACAGATTCATGAATTCAATATCATCA
This sequence comes from Candidatus Gastranaerophilales bacterium, assembly GCA_944322885.1. Classification (GTDB taxonomy): domain Bacteria; phylum Cyanobacteriota; class Vampirovibrionia; order Gastranaerophilales; family Gastranaerophilaceae; genus Stercorousia. The sequence goes on from CALUQH010000040.1 coordinate 230, forward strand.
TAGTCAATGTATGCTGTTTGTTTCATATTTCGTCCCGTTGTAATTGTAACCTCATTCATCATCCCGGGTTTTAACAGTCTTTGAGGAATAAATATTTTCTGTCCATCACCATTTAGCTGTATCTCAGCGATTTTAGAACCGTTGAAAAACACTTCGGGAGGGCTGGAAAAAGAGTTTACTACCGCATTTTGCCTTAACGAACGTGCTAACAATGTATCTATACCTATTATTGAACCAATAACCAAATAGTTTTTTTTAGTAAGAGCATTTGCCGCAATCATAAAAGTTTTAGAATAAAAAGGTCCGATTGATTTTCCCTTAAATTCAGAAGAATTAGCCGAGTTAGCAGAAAAATTATCATCTCCCAAATGAAACATCTCCGAAGAAATTATAACATCCTGAACATTACTTTTTTCAATACCGACAACAATTGGTTTAGATGCAATTTTTTCATCTATTGTTAAAGAAAAAGGTCTGTAACCCTCTTTTTCAACTGACAAAATAGTTGTATCATTTATCTTTGCATTTAAATTAAAAGCTCCGCTGTCATCAGTTAAAGTGCTGTAGTTCTGTTTTGGCAGACTAACACGGGCGCCGGCAACAGGCAGATTTGTGTCACTGTCAACAATACGACTTCTATCTCCCATGCCGGTTTTTGAAACACCGCCTTCCATTACAGCTGAGTAAACAATGTTTATATTTAACAAAATTAGAAATATACTAATAAAAAAGCGCTTCATAAAACTCCTCATTTCCCTGATTTAATAAGTATTTTAGAAAATATTTGACTCTTTATTAATTGACCGGACAGAACTTAAAGTACCTATTAAAAAAATTTTTTAAATTTTATTTGAAATTTGAAATGTTTCTGATATTATAAAATAGTACAATTTAATTTATGCCGAAGTGATGAAATTGGTAGACGTGCTAGACTCAAAATCTTGTGTGGGCAACCACGTGCCGGTTCGAGTCCGGCCTTCGGCATTTTTTATTGACAAATTAATAAAAAATCTTCTGAGAACGTACATTAAAATATTTTTATTTAATTTAGAGATTTAAGGGGTATAAAATGAATAAAATTAAAATTATACTAATTTTACTGGTTTCTTTTATTATCATAACGGCAGCAGCAGTATATATCAAAAATAATCACTATGTTATGCTATACATTGACCCAAATAATGATAATTCAACTTATCCATACATTGCAAAAGTATCTAAAGATATAAACAATATTTTGTTTAAAGCCTCCGAACTAACAAATGACAATATTCTCGGAATTAAGACAAAAGTAATTTATACTGATGTATACGGTTCAGGAGTTCTAAAAAATAATAAAACCTCAAGCGACATGGATTACGGAGCAGGAATATACATTGGAGAGTTTAAATATAATGGTAAAAACTCTAAACAAATCGCAAATACAATTTTGAGGACTATACATAATTATCATTTTAATCTTTTGGAAGAAGTAGATGAATCTGACAAATTCTACAAAAAGACAAAAGAATACACTATCCTCGGTTTCAAAAAAGATAACAAAGAGATAACCGATATTCTGGCAAAAGGAGTTGAGAATAGCGCTGCAGGAAAAACTTATAATGTCAATGTTGAAAATAAAATATTTGAAATTCCGCCAACTGAGATACTGTTAAGTGATTACAACTATATAAAACTTTATACAGATGAAATATCATATTCTGCAAATTACAGAAAAATGCTTAGGGAATTAACGGTAAGCACTGCTTATTATGCAGACATTACGGATGAAAAAACCGGAGTGACAAGACATGTAGAAATAATTGAAGAAACATTTAACGGAAGACGCTTCCAAACAACATTCAGACAATTTGTTCCGCATGTATTTACTGATATTTCCTCATGGGAATTTGTAAAAAACATTGTTCCCGAAGATGACGAAAAATATTTAAGCATGCGCTTAGGAGACTATTTAAGACATTACAAAGACATAAATTTTATTAACGGTATTGGAGAAGTCAGCCCGCTAAAAGTTATAAAACGCATATCACAATGTACGGATATATTGGCTCCAATAATTCCTGAAGATAAACTTAACGAAATTCACACACACATATATGAAGTCCTTTCTGACAGCACTGTTGCTCTGATAAATGATTATTACGTAGCTTGCTGTGCAATTTCAGATATACTGGCATCAAAAAAACTAAGTGACAGATTAATTAAGAACGGAAAATTTGAAGTTCTGCTTAACCAGACTAATTCAATGTTGAAAGAATTGGAAGATGACAAAAGTATAACTGCTGAGGAGTTGAAACCTGTAATTAAATATCAACAGTCATTAAATGAACTCAAAAATAACAGGGAAAAACTAATTGAATTCACAAAGACGAATTCAGACAAACAGGAGATTTATCTTGACAAATTGATGTCTGCCCACATTAAAAATAAAGAATATTTTATAGATTGTAATAAATATCTTGCCAATTTACTGCGCAAAGCAGGAATTCGTATCATTAAACTATACCCTGATATTAACAATCCAAAAGTAGTATACGTAATAAAAGATGAAAATTCCAAAAATATCAAATTATCGGAATTTGCTAAAATAGGACTTGACAACGCTTATTATACATATATATATGATGATAATACTACATTCAAATTTTTAGATGAACAAGACTTTAACGGCGATATATTAAATATCGATCCCAATTGGGTAAGATATAATACGACGGAAGAAGAAGATAAAGAGTGGGAAAATATTAAAAGTAAGCTTTTAAATGATAAAAAGAATTACAACATGAAAGTACGTTTCGGCTTAATAAAATCATAAGCCAAGGCGTTTTTTCAATCGTACTAAATCCACCATATTGTCAAAATACTGCGGGCAGTAATTATAAGGTGTCATCAAAGGTGTTGTAATCCTTAATTCTTTAGAAGCATTTTCTCTATCATACATCTCATTGACATAAGTATTAACCAGCAATATTATAGATGTTGTAGATGAATCTAAAAGAGAACAATACTGCTCATTTTTAGATTTAATAGCATTCTCTTTATTTGTTGCTAACAGAAAATTACAATCGGAATTTCTTTTTTTTATAAATTTAAATTTGCTAAAAGGATTAATATTTTGCTCTATTAATTGAGCAATCAGTTCATCATCCTGACATATATTCTTTTTTTCAATATTATCCTGACTGACTTTATAAATATAGCCGCCCCATAAAACTCCGGCAAGAATCAGCACCAATAACGATATACAGATTGATTTCCAATATTTTTTCATAGCTCACTCCATATTTATAAACATATTATACATTATTATTTTTATATTGCAAAAAACTTTTTTTAACATTTATACATACTTGATAATTTTTTATTTTATTTCTGCTAACATATAATGAAATAGTTAGCAAAAATTTTTATGTTCATTTTTTTATGATTACTAAATAAGGATTTATAAATTGCAAAATACTATTACAAAGACATATAACGGAATTAAACTAAAAAATTTTACATATCCCGATGACACGGCTCTTTTAGATAATATAGAATTCAAACTTAATAAAATATTTTCTGATGAGATAAACTCTCCGGATTCAATATTTGTAAAAGTTAAACACAGTGTAATTCACAAAATTGCTCTGTTTATATCAAATAACATTACACGATCCTGTGCTGTCGGCATCGCAGGGGAAACAGCCAGCGGAAAATCAACAATTGCGCTTGATATAATAAATACGATTCAGGCATTTGCAAAAGAATACAGTATAAACAATGCAATAACACGTATTAATACGGATGATTATTATTATGACCGCTCAGATATGGTAAAAAAAGCCGGAAGTTTTGCGGAATTTGCGAAACATTATGATTTGGATGTCCCCGAGGCACTAGAACTTGAATTAATGAAAAAACATATCAAATCACTTTTGTTTGGCAACACTGTTTATTTACCGGAATATGATATGTCAGGTACGGCAATCAGACATGATGACGTAAAACTTGCGGTACCCTCAAAAATTATTATTTCTGAAGGGCTATTTACCCTGACAGACAAGGTTGTTGACGCGTTTGATTTTAAGATTTACGTTGATGTGTCAGTACAGGCTCAGAAAGAAAGATTTTACAAACGAGTTCAGGAAAGGGATCTTGGGGATTCCGCTGATGAAGTATATGAAAATGCGTCAAATAAGGCTAAAACTCATATTCACCCTACGGCAGCCAAAGCAGATATAATACTTTCAGGCGAAGCGGACAGAGCTTCATACAGAAGGTTTATAAATAAAATATTGCAGCTTGTAGCAGAAGTTCATTTTAAAACTCCGGTATTAACTTAATTTGTTTCTGCAAGAATTATAAAAAGTTAATATGCCTTAATTTTAACAACAACTTTTTTAACTTTTAAAGATACATTCTTAATATTCATCTGTGGTCTGTGAGCTTCATAAGGATATAAAAGAGCGAATTTAAAAGGAGTCAGAGAAAGAGTATCAAACGCTCCTGACGGAGATGAGAAAAACATTATATCTCTTTCCTCATCATATTCCTCATTGACGGAAAGATTATTAACAAAAGTGTAATCAAGTCTTTCCTGCCCTGCAAGAAGCATTTGAATATCAATATATTTTTTGTGTGCTTCAAATTTACATAAACATATATCTTTTGTCTCGTAAACATCTATATTTGCGTACGCATTTTCATCAATTTCATAACGACCGCAAACAGAATCAGGTGTCAGACTTTTTAAAAAGTCTGACACCTTTTCTGATATTTCCAAATATTTAGTTATATTTTCTATATTATCACTTATCATTTTTTACTTTATTAGAAGAATTTAATAGGTCTTACCGTTTTGAGAGTGCACTTACTGCCGGCACCGCCCGAACATTCGCCGAGTTTCGCTACGCCTGAACAGTATGGAGTACTGCTGTCAATATAACCCGATCCGCAAGCACCATCTCTAA